>QCIG01000005.1 GCA_003216815.1 Prochlorococcus sp. AG-402-K14
TATTAATATTTACGAAAACGTTACAGATCAATCTTTATCAAGTAGTCATCCTGAAATTAGGTTATTTACAAGTTTTTGGATTGGAAGATTGTAAGTAAAAGGTTTCCTATGATCTGTTTAAATAAATTTAATGTTATGTCATCTAGCATATGGAAAAGATAGGTTTTTCATCTAAATTTCTTTTAGGACTTATAGCTGTTTCTTTTACTACAGTTTCTATTCAATTAATTCCTTTGTCTAAGCAAGCTTCTAGCTGGAATCGATGCCTAAAAAAAACATCCGCCTCATTGAGTAAGCTCAAAGCTATAAGGAAAATGGATGATCAAAGTATGGAAGTTTTATCAGTGATGATATGTAATGGTGCTGTCTTTGAACCTAAGCTGAAGACGAATATCAAATAAAGCAGAACCATTTTCCTTTGGCTGATTTCATCTGATGGAATGTTTATAATATAAATTTCTTCTGTTCTTAGTCTGATTTAAGGAAAATAATAATTCTCAAGGAATTGTTGAAAATTATTTTTTTTGAGAAACTAGGTATTTAATAGATTTCCAAATAAGCCAGTAAATGCTAATGGATGAATATAGACACAATACAAATCAGAGGATTTTTAGAGATATTCATTTTTTGTTGTAATAAGTAATTTTATTCAGATTCATGCTTTAACAAATATTCAAAAGTAAAGCCTTATATTTTGAACGATTTGATTGTATGCACTTTTCTATTTGCTCATATCAGTCTATGAGCATGTATAGATTTTTCCTTATTTTATAAAATTATCTTGCTATTGCTGGCGATTGAGCGTTTTCTAAAAGATAAATGATCTTGTGAATCATTTATTTTTCATCATGTCAAAAAGGAACTTTCCTATAAATCAATGCCCTTAACCATGAACAATTTTCCACATAACCTTGAATTCCTGAGTTTAATCTAGAAGCTCCTGTTCCCATAACTTTTAGCTTTAATGTCTAGGACTAATGTAAATATTGTAAGTTTGTTAATTATAAGTTAGTATTATAAGTACAACCATTTATTTATCATGCTCACTGGTAAGGATTTATTAGCCAAGGTCAAAGACTTGGGAGATGTCTCAAAATCTGATCTTGTTAAAGCTTGTGGATATGTTTCCACCAAGAAAGGAGGCGGAGAACGTCTTAACTATACTGCTTTTTACGAAGCACTACTAGAGGCTAAAGGTGTAAACCTAGCAGCTGAAAGTGCTGGTGGTATTGGTAAAGGTGGAAGAAAGCTTAGTTATGTGGCTACCGTTCAAGGAAATGGAAACCTATTGATAGGAAAGGCCTATACAGCGCTTTTAGATCTCAAACCTGGTGATAATTTTGAGATTAAGATGGGACGTAAGGGATTCCGCTTGGTTCCAGAAGGAGAAGGTTAATCTCCAAAAAACTGATTCAAAACATTTAGATTTAGCCGAGAAGCATATCTGCCTCTCGGTTTTTTTATTTGCTAAATTTTCCTAGTTTAACTTGTCTGATTTCTCATCTATATTTTATTTACCTAGACAGATCTTTCTTCTCTTTTTCTCTGCGTTTTGCGTTTTTACCTTATAGGATTCTTCCTTCTTGCTCATTCTTTTTTTTGAGTTTTACTGAAAGTTGGTTTTTTTTCAAGAAATAAAATTACATATACCTTCTTGAATTATCGTTTTTTGAAATTTATATGATTCTTATTCTTGTAATTTTTAAGTTTGTGGTTTTTGGGTTGTTCGATTTTCCTACTAATAAAATCTAGGCTCCTTATATCTCAAGCGCCTTTCGTTTTTGAGATAAACCCTTGTCCAGCTTTCTCTTTTATGACCAAAGGCGTATTTTTTTGATCAGGTATTTACTCTTTTTTATCTTGTTTTTAATTATTTATATTCACATTCTGATATCTAATATCGTTATCCTTATGACCTTGTATGGTTCCTAGATTCTTGTTTGATCCGCTTTATGAAGAAATCGTTACTAATACTTCGGACTTAATGGTTTATATGGTTCGACATTTTTTTATTGAGCTTGTTTTACCATTGTCTATTTTTGTTGCTGTAATGCTTACTCTTTTTGTCGATTGGAGTTGGATCCCTATTTCAAGTATTGATCGTGAGAGGGGGCAGAGTCTTGAGGAAGTTAAAAAGCATCTATTTAAATAGTTAACTTATAATTATTTTTTTTGTTAACCTTACTAGTTGAATAGCTTCCTTCGTAAGTATTCAAATAACTAAACATCATTTTATATTTTTCTTTTTAGCTTGGATTCCGAAATATATTGATAAAGCTACCAAAAGAATAACTAGTAATGAAGTGCTATTTCCAAGGATTTCTATAAGCATATTTAGCCTAGATATGGAAAATCTTATTTTACATATCTAAACTCTTCCTGGGTATTGGATCTATCACCTCATCAACTGATGTTACAAATAGGATGAGAAAAACAAACCGGTTTTAAAAAATTCCATCCATGCTTTTACTCAATGTAGTGGCAAACGCATGAATGAATTGTTAGTAATATATAAGCTGAGGATAGATTAAAATCTATGCATACTATTTTTACTTCTAGGTACCTCTAATTGGTTTTTGAATGATAAATTTCCTCTTTTCAGATTTGGAATTAATATCAAATTATTAATTTCTTAAATATTTGCCCAACTTTAAAATTATGAATTGAGTTTGTAAGGTTAATTCAAAAAAATTGACTATTTTCGCTAACTGGTTGCCATATCTTCCCTTTTAAGGTGAGTGATAATCTTCTACCCCATAAAAGGAATGGGAATAAAATATGAGTCCTTTTGTTAGACTTGAAAATAATCCTGAGTACCTCTAACAGTGAGTCACTTGGCTCTTTGATCTCAGAGCAAATCCAATTAATTGCATCCGCACCATGCATGATATTTTCATTGCTGATGAGAATAGCTCCTTTGTTTAGATCATAGCCTTGGTTATAGAGTTGAGATAATAGAGGTAGATTTTTTCTTCCATCAACTATTTCGAATTCAGGAATACTGCTTTTTAATTCAAGTAATTGTGCAAAGTGATTGCAAAACGGACAGTCTCCATCGTATATAAATAAACTTTTATCCGGCATGATTATTTATTGTTACATACACTCTAATACATCTTGTCTTAAAACGTGTTGAATAAATCAATGAATAGATAGCATAAAAAGAAACAGTAAACATTTTTTTTTAGATATTTTTGGTCTACATCTCCATGTTGTTAAAATTGGCTATCTCTATTATTAGAGATTAGATAATAGTTAAAACCCAAAAAAAAATATATGAAGAAAATCAATATAAAATATATTGATTTATATTAACTTATACATTTAGTTGATAACTTATCCATATTTATTACCTGAGAAATTTTTAGTTTCAACCTTTGAAAACATTGCTCTTCACATTCTCTTCTTGAATCTGAGGTCGTAGCAAAGACATGGGAAGTGCTGTTACTATTGCAAATGAAAGAACAAGAATCAAATCTGTTGTAAAGTGGCTTATACCTAGCTCTGAGTGAGCAAGAGCAAAGTTTAGTAATGACATTTTGTTGTTTTCAATACCTTCAAATTTTATATTATTATGTATATAAATATTTATTATGTAGTAAAAATTATTGCTAAAACACAATAATTTTTTACTAATATTTGGTAATTTATAATTAGTCATTCATATTTAACCTTTCAATTAGGTGGCGGTGCAACCTCACTAGTCTTAAAAATACTTTAGTATTATTCAGTTTCTTTGTAACGTCACTGGTGGTAAGGGATATTATGCTGAAAATCGTTGCCTATGTTCGTTATTCAAATGCGTCAATAAACTTTGATTGGCATATCTTTCTGGGTTCGTTGATCTTTTTTATACTTTGTGGGATTTTGATATTTCAAAATAAGATTTGGGAGGAGGAAGATTATTCAAGAAACAAAAAATGGCACAAATGGAAAGCTTCGGCTATTAAGGCAAACAAAGGTGATTTGTCTGGAATTTATCCAACATGCAAAAAATAATAAATTAAGTTACCTGTTTTCTCTAAATATCTAGTATTAGTCTGATATTTTATTTATCGATGGTTATTGGGTTTAACATAATTCTTGCTTGTCGAAGCTAAAACAGATAAAAAGAGAAAATAGTTGGTTTGTCTCTTTAATTCTGATATGAATGAAATCAAATGCCCAGAATGTGGGAGTACGATCAGCATTGATGAAGATAATTACTCAAATGTCATTAAGCAGGTAAGAGATCAAGAATTTGAGGACGAAATGAGCAAAAGGCTTGCACTTCTTGAAAAGGATAAACAGAAATCCGTAGATCTTGCTATTCAAAATATTCGTTTACAAATGCAAGAGGCCGCATTTGTAAATGAAAAAAAAATGCAAGGACTTCAGTCTCAGTTGATTGCTGCGCAGGCAGAAAAAACTATGGCTGTGAATAAGATTAAGCATACCTTCGAAAAAGAGAGAGACTCACTTTCATATTTATTGGAGAAAACTAGAGAAAAGAATGAATATGACAAAAAACTAGCGGTTTCTAACGCAATTACTGAATTAAAAGATGGTTATGAAAAAATTAAAAACAATTTAGATAAAGTTGAACTACAGAAGGAATTATCTGAAAAATCGATAAAAATGAGATATGAGATTCAGTTAAAAGAACGAGATGATTTAATTGAGAGACTTCGTGACATGAAAATAAAATTGTCCACAAAAATGGTTGGCGAGTCACTTGAGCTACATTGTGAAAATGAATTTAATCGTTTAAGGGCAACAGCCTTTCCTAATGCTTATTTTGACAAAGATAATGATTCTAGTTTTGGTAGTAAAGGTGATTATATTTTCCGTGATAGTGATAGTGAAGGAAACGAAATCGTATCAATTATGTTTGAAATGAAAAATGAATGTGATAGCACTTCTAGCAAGAAGAAAAATGAAGATTTTCTTAAAGAGTTAAACAAAGATCGCATAGAAAAAAAATGTGAATATGCCGTTTTGGTTTCTTTATTAGAATCCGATAATGACTTATTTAATTCAGGCATTGTTGACTTTTCATATCGCTATCCAAAAATGTATGTTGTTCGTCCACAGTGTTTTTTACCAATAATTTCTTTACTAAGGAATGCTTCGCTTAAGGCACTTGAGTATAAAACAGAACTAGCAGCAATTAAAGAACAGAATATTGATATCACCAATTTTGAAGATAGCCTTGAACTATTTAAGGATTCTTTTGGTAAAAATTATGCTTTAGCTTCAAAACGTTTTGAAACAGCAATTATGGAGATAGATAAATCTATAAATCACTTGCAAAAAACTAAAGACGCCTTGCTTGGTGCTGATAGAAATCTTAGGTTAGCCAATGACAAAGCTCAAGAGGTTTCGGTTAAAAGATTGACCAGAAATAATCCTACGATGAGACAAAAATTTAACTCAATACGAAAAAATGAGGCGGCATAATTCACTCATTAATCTTGAATACATATGATTTTAATTTAATATGAGTGGATGGCTTTACTTAATAAGAAATAAAGATATTTATAAGATTGGAATAACAAAAAACTTTGAGAATAGGATGCGACAACTCAAGCCAGACAATGTTGTTGCTAAATTGTATACAAGTGATTATTTGAAATTAGAAAGAGAGTTACACAATAGGTATAAAAAGTTTCGAATACCTCAAACGGAGTATTTTCGATTAGACGACTATCATCTTAAAGAGATAAAACAAATAATATTCAAGTTTGATTATCCTATGAAAATAACCTTAGAGATTTTTATAAAATCATTATTTTCTACATTATTAATATTTTGTCTTATATTAACATGTATAGCCTTAAATATTAATGATACAAATGTTGTGATTCTTAAGTCATTTTTATGGATGGAGAGAATATTATTTAGCTTTTCCTTTGTTTCTTTATTCATTTATTCAGGTAAATATTTAAGCTTGTTAGGTGAATTAAAATATAGAGTCTCAAGGTTAATTTTTTTTATCATATTTGCGCTCTTCTTTCGTATAGCTTCAATTTTTTTAGAATAAAATTTATTCAAATTTAGTGTAATGTTTAATCCATAGAATTGTTTATGAGATTTTTTGCTACCACATGTCTTTGCTTGACTGCTCCTCTTGTTGTTGCTTTAGAAGACCAAGTCGTCTATCAAATTCAATTTCTTCTGGACTTTTTTGTTCTAACTTATAATTTTTATTGCATTTCTCTTTCACTTCAAGAATCTTTTTACTTAAGTCCTTAGAAAAGTGATCTTTTATTTCTTCCCACGCTTCTTTTTCTTCGGCATTTCCTACAGTTCCTTTGATTTGATCGACAATGATTTCCTTTACAAATTCCCTTAGGTCAATTTCAGTCATATTGTTAACTCTACTTGATATGTACATATCTTTAAGAGAATCTAATTCTGTTTCGCTTAGATCCTTATAAGTAAATTCTTCCATTTTATTTATAAATCAATACTATTTATATACCCATTTCGCTTCTAACATCCTAGATCTAGGATTGAAAGCGTGCACTTTGCTTTTTGCTTCCTTATCATTATTGGCTATGACTGTCTCTTCATGGTAATTACCTAGATCGTTAATCATGGAAACTTTAAATCTCATGTTTGATATATTTTTTTTTATTTTATGCCAATTAATTTTTTAAAACAATTTTTTGGTCTTAAATGTTGAAAGCTTAACCTTAGATGAATTTATTTATTATTTGAATCTATCACTTTATTCCAAATAGCTTCAATCAATATTGCTGTAAAGAATAAACTTAATGAGGGAATAAATAATGGATACCAGAGCTTTTGGAATAGATTATATAAATCAGAGTTTCCATTAACGCTTAATGTAAAACTCAGACCAAGAAATATAGCTCCTATTATTAAGATATAAAGGTTGTAAATCAATATATTATCAAAAGCTTTCTTAAATTTGCTTTCGCTTGTATTTTTCATATATATTGGTTAAAGAAAGAACTTTGTATTATTAATAATGCATTGTTTAGTATAAGTTATGAAGAACCTCTAAATGCATAAAGATCAATTCCAATCGATTTAAGGTAGAAAGCTCCTCCAATTGCAATTATGTTGAGGCAAAATACAAAAGCCCACACTCTCCAGGATTGATTAGGTGAATCCATCTATTTAAGATTGATTGTTAATACATCTCTTTGTGAGACCTATAAATATATTTTAGCTTTAATGACATAATAAAAGTATCAACTCAAAGCATCAAGATCTCTTCTGTAATGTTTTGAGCATCTCAAATTATTATCATTTGATTTCCAATCGGTGTCTTCTAGTAAGTCCGAATAATTATTACTATTTGAAGGAAGTTTTTTTTCCAATCTCCAACCTGCCTCACTCAGAAAATCCACATAATCCTTAGAAAATATGCTTTCGTCAATTTTTGAAGGATTGATAGTTGTCCCTAAAATTGCTTGTGACTCTTTTTTCATTTCTAGTGGCATCTATTTAAATCGACTCAAATTGTTCTACTCACTTTTTAATTAATTTGTTAAGTGTTGCTTGTAGTGTTAACCCTCGCTGGTGATATTACAATGATTAATTATGTGGTTTTTATTAAAACTTCTTTCAAGTTAACTCTAATCCTGTTTAATTGCTCTTGACTTCCAAGGAATATTAATACCATACCTGGAGAGAGAGATATATTATATTTAGGATTACCCATTAATTGACCCGAGACTTTTGTTGCCAAAAGTAGTGCTTCACCTGGTTTCGAGTAGTCAAATACATTTTCAGTTTTATTTTTGAAAATTTCAATTTTATCAATATTTTCGGTTAGCTTAAATTCTTCTATTTCGCAATCTGAGCCTGCAAGTAAATCTATAAAATCTACAGCTATAGGTCTTAATGCCGATGCAGCCATAGTTCTTCCTGCCGCAACATATGGACTCACTACCGCATCAGCTCCTGCTAGTTTTAATTTATTACCGGACTCTTCGTTTGCTGCCCTGGCGATCAATCTACAAGTATTATTTAGTGCTTTTGCACTAAGTACAACATATAAATTTGCTGCGTCATTGGGAAGCGTAACCACTAAGCTGCGACAATTTTTAACTCCTGCTAGCAATAATGTTTCGTCCATTGTGGCATCTGCAAATAGGACGTTGAATCCCTTTTCCTCAGCTTCTGTTTTTCTTGTTGAGTCAATTTCTATTATTATTGTAGATATTTTCTCAGACTTTAATTGGTCAGCAATTTCTTTTCCTGTGCGACCATAACCACATATAATTACATGATTTTTCATTCTTCTAATTAATCTCCTTAATCTTAGCTCCTCTAATTTTATAAAATATCCTAGTTCAGACAATTGTATAAACCTTTGAAGAGTTAATTGAACTACAAATAATCCCCCTCCGATGATTAAAAAAGTTATTATCCGACCTGCTGAAGTCAATACTTCAACTTCACCAAAACCTATTGTTGTAATAGTTATCAGTACCATCCATAAGCAATCTCCCCAATCCCAACCTTCAGTAATTCGATATCCTAAGGCACCGAAAAAAAATAATAATATGAGTAATGATATTGGCGATGCCCAAACTTTTAAATAACTTTTAAATTTATTTGTTTTTAACAAATTCAATTTGATTTTTTTGCTGAATTTTTTTTTAGTATAGTGATGATTGATTTAAATATTTAGTCGTTTTTATTTTTTTAGGTATAAACCTATCCTATAGCCTAATAATGAGTATTAGAACGTTACTTATAGTATGATTGAAATAAATGTGTTAGTGATTATCTGATATGCAAGCTCTTACATCTGAAGACAAAAAAGAATTATGTAAGGAAGCTTTCCATGATATATCAGCAATTCTTGCTGGTTTACGCGATCAGGGTTTATCTGATTTGGAAATTTTTGAGTTTGGCAAGTCACTCATAGATCATTTTGATCCAATTAAAATGGAAAATCTAAAAAAGCAATCTGATTATCAAGATGCTTTGTTCAGAGAAGCTAATGATTTGTAAGTTTACTCTTATTATTTCCTTTTGTTTAGTATTTTTACACTGATTTCGAGCATACCTTCTCGTTGTTATCCATTAGATTATGACCTTTATACATTTTGTTATAATTTAAACTAGCTTTAATTATTATTTCTCATCAACATTTTTCTGTGTTTGCGTTTGTTGAATATAGTCAATTATTGTTTTGCTCTGCTCTACTGATAATGATGATAGAGGAGATGAGGCAGGTATTTTTAGAAGAGTGCATGTTGCAATTATCTCAGGCGAATCAACGCCTAGGGCTTCTGCGAGTTCTTTTACTCTTAATCTAGCCACTTTAAAATTCATTTTTATTGATGATCTTTTAAAGATCTACGTGTTTATTTATTTATTTTATTGCTAAGTATGGAATATTAGACTTGAGATGGATTAAATGAGTGATGATAAGGATTTGAAGGTAACGCTTCAGAAGATAGTTTCATATGCGGTGCTTAGAATGGAATCCACATCAGATCCCAATATAAGAAGATGTATATTTCAAGAATATAGAGAATGGTTAGGAACATCTATTGATGATTGGGTTTTGGCACTGCCTAATGATTGGGGAAAGTCTGAATCGAATTATTATTAGATTAATTAATGATTAAGTTGATATCTATACTTCTTATCTATTTAAAGTGGATTAATTAAAGTTTTTTTGGGCACACTCATAACCTGATTCTCTAATATCTTTATTTTCATCAATAATTGCCTTGAGAGCACAATCGCAATAATTGGCTATTTCTTTTTTTGTTATCGACTTAGTTGCTGGATTACTTAAAGCACTTGATATACAGTCATCCATTTGACTTTCTGGGTATGAGTAAGCTATTCCAGAATAAGAAAAAAATATAATAGATATAATTATGATTGCCTTCATTTTATTTAAAGCAGTTGGTTAATTATACATTCATTTTTGTTGATTTATTTAAATGTTATTACATAGTGATTTTTTGTATTCATTTTATTAATATTTAATTTATTTGGTCTTTGATAATCTAAAGTAAAAAATATATTATTTCATTTGTTTTTCTTAAATGTCATTAGATCAATTAAGAGAATTTCTAAATGAAATGCAAAATGATGACTCTCTAAGAGATGAAGTCCTTTCTTCCTCAACAGCTGATGACGTTGCTCTGATTGCCTTAAGTAGAGGTTATGAATTTTCAGGAGATGAATTGCTCCGATTTTCAGGGAAGAAAGTTGGAAGAGTTACAGTACAAAAAAATGATGTCCCAGGAGAATATAATTAAAAGTTCTATTTTCTTTTACTTAGCTCTTTAACAATCTCATCCCACTTTTTGCCGGCTTTAATATAAGTATTTCTTTTTTTTCTGTAGATTAAATAATTAAAACTGCAAATTAATAATATAATTAAAATTAAAAAAATAAATTTCATTTTCTTAGTTTTCTAATTTTGTTATATAGATATCTATATAATTATGTTAATTCTACTCTAAGTCACATTATCAGCTTTTGTATTAAGTGATGATATTCATATTAATAATTGAATTTCCCCATTTCTATTCATTCTCAACTAAGATATAAGGTAATTATTATTATATGTATGGATATCACATTAATAGCTATAGCTATATTCATCCTGGTTGCATTAGTTTTTCTTACACTATTTTTGTTTAAAAGCATTAATAAAAAATCATTTGTCGCGGAAGATGGTTCTTCTTTTGATAACCAATCTGATCTAGACTTGTATCAGAAGCTGTATGACAAGACAAAGCTTTTATTTAATGCTGATTATGAGAATGGATCTGCTCAGCCAACACTAGGATTCCAAAAGTCTTTTTTAACTAAACTAACGAAAGAAGGTTTTCCCGATTTGAGATCTCTTGTCAAATATCGTAATCAATTCAAATTATTATCAGATTTAATTAATACTTAGGTTGATTTTGATTATTTAAGGTAACGGTATACTAATATCTAATTAATTGTATAAGTCCAATGAGTCAAACAGAATATACTGAAGATCAATTATCTGAAATGAGAGAAGATGCATTTGTTAATATCAAAGAAGCCTGTAAAAGACTCCAAGAAAGAACAATGTGTGGAAACGAAGTTGTTATTAAAATGCTAAATGAAGTTTCTCAATTTTATCTTAATCAAAATGAGAAGAATAAATTATAGGGATTTAACCCTTATTTAGGTTTCTCAAATTTGTATGTTTTTAATATTTTTGGATTTATTAAATTGGCACTTGATTCTTTAATCAAAGTATTATCTTCAAGTGTTTCATCAACTTTGATCAAATTATTTATTATTCCTGTATACGTAATATCTCCTCCTGTTGTACTTGCTAAGATGTTTAATGGATTAAATAACTTCAATAATTGAGGTAGAACGGTTTTACCTTTGATAAATTTGCCTGCAAATGGTAATGAGAAATCAATTACTGGTGTTATTAATAAATCTATATTTCTAGGTTTTATGTTTTTATCAAGAAAGCCATGTGGCTCAATATATATTGAATCTAAGCCTGTATCAATTATGTAGCCATTCTCTATATATGGTACTGGTGCTCCTGAGGTCGCTTGAATATTTAAGTTGTTATTTTTAAAGTTTTCTCCAGGCTTGAGAGTGTTTATTTTGGTAAAACCGATTTTGCTTGCTACTTTGCTAGCTACTTTTGAAGCTATTACTGGGATATTTTTATTTATTTTTTCTAGTGTTGGTGGATGAGCATGATCTCGTTGGCCTTGAGTTAATAATAGAAAATCCAAGTCAATTGGCACATCAAGTTCTTTAGCCAATTTCCCTTTAATAAGCCAGTCACCAGGAGGGAAAGTCAAATCGCCATTCAGCCACGGATCAACTAAAATTCTTATTTTATTCAATTCAATAAGCCAACCATTAGCTCCGTAATAAGTCGCTTTTATTGTCATTGTTTTTTACTTGTAATATAACTATTGTTACTTAAAATGGTGAATTATGGAATGTGTTGATTTAAGTTATTAAATCAACTTATCACTAAGATGATTAATATCATAATCAATATCAAAATTATTATGAGTGCAAAATTCTTAATATATTTTTGAAATTCATACAACCAATCATTTTCCATGATATCAACTTTTTATATCATTATATACATTCAACTATTATCATAGATTATTAATATGGATATATGCGGATTTTTCGATCTCTCGCTAAAGAAAATATTTCTTTAGTATTGAATTAATACTTAAATATAATGACGATTCGAGATTGGGATGGGGTTGCTCTAGTTATTGGTGCTGGAGATGTTGGTAGCTGTATGTCTGATTATTTGACGACTATTTCACCAAATCTTGATGTAAAAGTCTGTGGTCGTAATTTAAATAGCCAAAATGGTATTTATTTAGATTTGGAGAATGATCATTCATATAAATCTTTTGAGCATCAAATTTCACTGATTAAAAAGCCGCTTCGCCTTGTTATAAATACCAGTGGTTTTCTTCACTCAAATCTTATAAAACCTGAAAAGAGACTTTCACATATCAATCGTTCTAACATCATAAAAAATTTTTCTGTTAATTCAATTGCTCCAATTTTGATTGCTAAAAGTATCGAAAAATTTATTAAACCAGAACTTCCCTTCTCCTTTGCAAGTTTAAGTGCCAGAGTAGGTAGTATCGGTGACAATAAGCTTGGTGGTTGGTATTCCTATAGAGCGTCGAAAGCTGCCCAGAATCAATTTTTAAAAACACTTAGCATTGAATGGCGTCGAAAATTTCCATTATCGATCGTATCAATATTGCATCCTGGTACATGTGATACAAAATTATCAAAACCCTTTCAGGGCACAGTACCTAAGGATAAACTTTTTACTCCTGCTCAATCCACAGAATATTTGATTAATATTATTTCGAGGCAAAAACCAGTTGATTCTGGTAAGTTTTTAGCCTGGGATAGTACTGTTGTTCCCTGGTGATTCTTAATTTTTGCTAATTCACAGATTCAGTATTCATTCTTGTTGAAATTTATTTTTTTTCATAGGTATTTTTTAGTTGTACTATATTAAAAGTCTGATGTTCGAACCTTGAAGAAGCATATTATCGCAATAGGCGGTGGTGGTTTTGGTAGAAAGAGTTCATCTTATTTAATCGAAGAATATTTACTTAAGCTTTCAGGAAAGAATTACCCAAGAATCTGTTTCCTTCCCACTGCAACCGGTGATAATGATAGTTATATTGTTCGTTTTTACTCAATCTTTACTCAGTTAAATTGTATCCCAAGTCATGTTGAATTTTTCAAAAGAACTACCGACATCAAAAATCATATTATGAAACAAGACATAGTATTTGTTGGCGGTGGAAATACAAAGAGTATGCTTGCGATTTGGAATGATTGGGGGATGAGTGAATTACTTAATCATGCGTACAATAATGGAGTAATAATGAGCGGTGTAAGTGCAGGAGCTATTTGTTGGTTTACTAGCGGAATAACAGACTCATGGGATAATGATTTAAGAATGTTACCTTGTTTGGATTTTATTAGTGGGACATGTTGCCCTCATTACGATGAGGAACCTTCTCGTATTCCATTTGTCAGAAAATTATTAAATGAACAAAAACTAACGAATTGTTTCTCAATTGAAGGTGGTGCCGCTATGCACTTTATTGATGGTAAACCTTATCAAAATGTTAGTTTTCAAGATAATAAAAATACATATAATGTATATCTTTCAAACAATGCTATAGTCGAAAAACCTTTCGACAAAATTCAACTATAATTTAATTTATAATCATTAACAATGGTTTATTTTTTATTAAACTCGATTAAGTTAAAAATAATATTCTAATTTTTTAGTTGCTAGAAATGTATTTTTTTTTATTATCATTTTCAGAGATGGGACTTAATATACCTCTTGTAATTATATTAATTATATTTGGAGGTTTCTTTCTGATAAGTTTTTTTATTACCAGTCCCAATATGGATACAAAAGGTTTATTAAGAGTCCTATATTCAAAACCTGTTAGGAGGGATGATGGATCAGTTGAGTATCCAGAAAGTAGGAACAAATAAATTTTAAAACATATTAGTATTGATTATGATTTTTATAGTTTACTTTTTCTTCTATGATCAAAGGAAATTAATAGACTTTATATAGCATTTATTATGAATTCAGTCTCTATTTTTTGTGAAATATAAAAATTGCTATAGCCTCATAGCACTATTAAAGAGTAACGTCGTATGTGAACCTTAATCATGTTATAAAAATTGGAAAAAAGTTTGCTTACTAAATTCGAGAAGGTCAATAACGAAAATAATAATAGGACTTTTCTTCCTTCTGGTCTAAATGGGAAAGCATTAGAAATTTCAATGGATGATATCCCCTCTAGAAAAGAAGTTAGAGAAGCAATACCCAAGCAATGTTTTACACGCCAGACGAAAAGGTCTCTTTTTTATCTCTCCAGGACAGTTGTTATCCAAATCTTAGTTGTCTTGCTAGGGCTCTCGATCCCTCTCACAAAAGAGATGATTCCATTATGGATTTTGTACGCATTTCTCTCTGGGACAACTTCAATGGGACTTTGGGTTTTAGCTCATGAATGTGGACATGGTGCTTTTTCAGATAATCGTAAATTAGAAACACTTGTCGGATATTGTCTTCATTCTTTTTTACTTGTTCCATACTTTTCATGGCAAAGATCACATGCTGTTCACCATGCTTTTACTAATCACATAACCGATGGTGAGACTCATGTTCCTGTTGTTATTTGCGGAGATGGTAAGTCTGAAAAAAAGGGCGGTGAAAATGAAATGGAATCATCATTATTCTTTGGAAAAATTCTGTATGGCTTTAATCAACTATTCCTTCACTTGATTCTGGGTTGGCCAGCTTACTTACTTCTTGGCAAAACAGGGGGACCTCGCTATGGGACTAGTAATCATTTCTGGCCAACAACCCCCTTCTCGAAAAAACTATGGCCATCCATATGGGCAAAAAAGGTATGGATATCAGACTGGGGAATCGTTTTTATGTTGCTTTTATTGACGTTTTGGTCTTTAAATTTTGGATTAAATTCAATGATTAGTTTATATTTAGGCCCTTTAATTGTTGTTAATATTTGGCTAGTTATTTATACTTGGCTTCACCACACAGATACTGATGTTCCTCATCTTGGTGCTAGTCAATTTTCTTATATGAGAGGTGCCTTTTTGTCTATTGATAGACCCTATGGAAAAATATTAGATTTTCTTCATCATTCAATAGGCTCTACTCACGCAATTCATCATATTGAACCGACAGTACCTCACTATCATGCAAGACTTGCTACAAGAATATTAAAAAATAAATTTCCTAAAGTTTATCTATACAATCCTACTCCAATTCATAAATCTCTTTGGCACATAGCTACTAATTGTGTTGCAGTAAAGAAAGATTTTTCTATTGATAGGTATGTTTGGAAACAACCTAACCATTCTCAATCTTGATTTTCAATCTAATTTTTGATTATTAATTTTAAAAGTTCTTTATGAATAATCTATTTTGTCAATTTACAATATAAAGCTTTTTTTTATACATAAATTTTAAATTAATATGTCAAAAAAGGATTATGAAAGTTTTCTATACAAAATTGATCAATTAAATCAATTGGTTGAATTAATTAATAATTCGCCTGAGAAATACAAATTAATTACTAGTTGTAAAACACATGAAGATGTAGTCGAACTTGCAAGGCAATGGGGATATGAAATTGGAAAGAGATGGGGTGAATCCTAGTCTTTCCATGCAAGACAGTGAATTTATTGCCCTCCTCCATTACAGCTCCAAACTTTTGAGGGTATTCCTTGTGTATTTTTCCCATCGAATCGAAATGTTTTGGTTATGCATTCATTTTGCGAGTCAGCCCATGCTGAAATCGGTTCCAATTCAGTTGAAATCTCCTTAACTGATCTTGATATGGAAATAATTGAAATTGAAGTGAATAAGAGAGATAAAGTACTTATGCCTGCACAAATTAAGTATTTGTTATTGTCAAATAATTCCTTTAGCATCTCTATAAATGATAATTTATTATAAACACTACTTATGATTTAGAGAATAATCTGATTAAGTTATCCTTTGGAAATATTAGCGAATTCCTAACATCTGTTATTCATTGAATATAATGGTAAAATATGCGAAATTCTTTAATAAAGATTTTATTTCTTTTTTTCTATAAAGTCTAATATTTTTTTTAATCTGTCTGTATTTTCAAAGTTAGGATTTGCTGTAAGGAAAATCACCAAAACTATCATTAGTAGCCCAACACTAGATACACCTAATATTAATTGTTGGAATGGATCTAAGGATTCAAGCATTTCTATTTTGTTAAATCTTTTTTGATTTTAACAATGATAATAGAACGAATGCCTTTATAAAGAAATGGATACTTTATGTTTTAGTTCTTAGATAATTATTTACTCCTCTTTATTTTCTTTCGGCCACCTTGCCTTCAGATTAAGAGGGTTCTTGAGATTTATTTCTATGGGTTTACCTTGAGCTATAGATATTAAAGCTTTAAACGCCCAACCACCAAGAATTAATATGACTGAGATTAAAAATATATAACTTATGTTAGTAAGCATAAATCCTAAAATAATTACAAACTATATTAGGATGTTATTTGATAGTTTTTCTTATTGTAAATGTAAATAATAAATTATGTACTTATATTTTATGAAATTCATCTGCTTTTTTATTTTACAAATTAATAGATTTTATATTTTCCCTTAGACTCTCTCAATTAAGAGACCATAGCCATCAAAACCATTTTCTTATAGTTATAAATACTTATTATATCAATTTTTTAAAAGCTCTGATTGTGTTTGATCTAGCATTTTATTATTATTTTTTTAAGTTTTATTGATTTTTACCCGATTTAGTATGAATATAAAAATGTTATTATTTTCATGAATGATCAACAGTACCTATTTATATTTCTTTTTTATTTTACTCGCTGTTTGCTTTCTCATTTATTTATTTATTAATTTCAGACCTGTCAATAATGAAATTAACAATAAAATCCTTTTAAAAAATTTATTAGAAGGTTTAGAAATGGAATTACCTGAAGAGTTGAAAGCTTTAGATAATTCTTCTACAGATCCTCAAAAATTATCATAGTTTTCTCTGATTTAATCTAATGTCCAAGTTTAACTTTGATGATACAGAAACTTCTGGTATTTGGTGGTCTACTAACGTTTCTATTCGAGACTCGTGTGTAGAGCTTAAGGAGGATACAAGTTGTGATGATAGTGATATCGTCGAACTGCTTAGAACAATTGCAAAATCAATTGAAGTGAATGGTTTATAAGTTTATATTTACCGAATGTTTCCAATTATTATTTATCCCATTGTAGTTTCCATTGAGAGGCTTTCCATTGGCTTGACCACGATTTTTGTGTCTTATTCTGTTTTTCAAGTTTTACCTTAAGCCAGTCTTTAAGAGATGTAGGTACAATATTTAACTCATTTTGTATAGCTTTAAGTTTGTTCATATCTGCTCCATACCCTGATCTTTCAATCCAATCTGCCATAACACCTATGTCGTATTCCAAAAACTTAATTGCTATTCTCGGTATCATCAAATAATTGGCTTTATGACCTTCTGAAGAAACTATTCTTTGTAGTGTCCTGGCCATTTCAAGCCCTGTTAGCTCCTCACCAGCAATATCAATAGATTGATTTTTATATTTATCTGGTTTTGATAAAACACCTCTTACCCATTTACCTATATCCTCAACTGCGATTGTTTGCCACTTGAAATTCTCGCCAATTATTCCAGGGAATATTTTTTTCGAGATAGTGTAGCCAGGTATTTTATTTTCAAAATTTTCAAAGTAACTGACTGGTCTTAAGATAGTAGTTATTTTATTTAAATTTAATTTTTCTATATATTGTTCTATATCCCATTTACTCGAAAAATGTCCTGGAGCAGGATCATTTTTTAGAGGATCTTTTGCTTTGCTAATTGAGCTAAATATAAAATGTTTTAATTTTCCTTTCTCGTATTCATTTTTAACTTGATTTATCAAGTTAAAACCCTGCTCCATTTCGTAAGACCTGACAATGCTTCCTCTAAATAATTTCCAACCTTTTGTAGGAGTTGTATTACCAAAAATTGCGTCTGCGCCTTTAAAAGCTTTCTTGAGGCTTTCTGGATCCAATAAATCTCCTTGCACTATTTCAACGTTGTTTAGAGATTGAAGCTCTAGAGCTGTTGAACTTTTGATATTTCTTGTGATCGCACGTATGTGGTATTTGTTTGTTTTGCATAATTCTTTTACTACGCCCATACCTTGTCGACTTGTAGCCATGGTTACTGCTATGACAGCATTTCTGTTTGCTTCTGATTCGACAATTCCACCTTGTTCAATCACTACCAAATAACCAATTTCTTAAGGAATGTAAATCATAGGTGAATTTATGTAAAGGTGTTGAGCTTTTCTTGTGAGAACTATATTTTTTTAGCTAAGAAATCTATTACTAATTTATGAGTTGGTGTTCATTTCTTCAATCTGAAGCCTTTCGTAAAGGAATGTTTTATTTGCTTCTTCAGCTTCCAAATATTGGCTATGTATTTATTAGTACTAAGTTTGATCACTATGGCAAATGAAGTTCTTGCTGAAATTGATCGAAGAAACATTATTTTTGATGTTGTCGACGGTATTCCTCCATCAGGGGATGAATCCGATGAAATTAGATCATTCCGTTCTAAAATAGAGGCTGATAATTTGATGCTTGAATATTCAGCCGAGGAGTTAGGTTTTAATAATGTGTTGTTTGAATACCTTAGTCAGGGATAAACGGTTTCTCTATTTTGAAAAATTAATCTAGGCCTTGGAATAATTCTTTGTGTACTGCAAAAGTATGGTATAAGCATGTCCCGTTTTCTGGAGATAATCGTTCCCCGTCTTTATTCCATGCTAATGAACAAACAAGTTCTCCGTCCCATTTAACTTTATGCTCATTAATTTCTTTGGACCACATCCTGACACTATTAAAGTGCTCAGGCATATATTTACCAACCTTTCTGCAAATTTCACATAGTAATGATAAAACTGGTGGCTTCGAATCTAATTTCAGATCTTTAGTAAGTGACGGCTGAGTAAATACACCAACATATCTAATGTGATCAATAATTTTTTGTTCTTTATTATTTAACTTAGCTTTTTTACAGGCTTCATCAAATTCAGTGACTGGTGTTATTGGACGCAAATTAGAATTCACCTCTGACTATTAAATTATCTTTTATTACCTTATATTAACAAACTTTATTCTTTTTTTTATATTATGCTCAACGGCTATTGGATATTAATTTATATTTTTTCATTTTTATCTTTGAATTTTTCGAATAAATGATTCTATTCGACTAAGACAGTTTGGTTACCTTTCATTAATTTGAGATTAAGCGAGAGCTCTTCATGATTCTCTTTCAAAACTCAGTCATAGCTTACTTTAGCCACAGTTAAATGTTACAAATTAAAATATCAATGGTCATATTCCCTGATGACTGGTATTTATATTGGGTCTTACTAAAGAACATGCTTCCTTTAACTTTCGCTGGACTACTAAGTACACCAGCTCCTACTGCACCAATCGTAGGTATCGCATTTATGGCCTTATTTGGAATTATGGCTGTCGTAGTTGGTCCTAATTACGATGGTTTTAATGATCCAAATACATCTAAATAATTAGATTATCTAGCTGAATTAGGTGGGTTGATATGTTTCGCATGTTATCCCACTTTTTTTATGTTTAAAAAAAAATGCATAAGTTAATGAAATGATTCCTTCATAATTCATCCTTTTGAAATCTTATGTGTACGATTAAAAATAACTATGTATAGAATATTTTCTGGGGTTTATACAATAGTTTCTTATGTGTGTATCAAAATGTCTATTTCAATTTTTTTGATTCAAAACCAGTAACTAATTAAATAATTTATTCCATTTTTCTGCTATTTATAACTAGCTTTATTTATCTTTTATGGGCAATTTGTTATTTGCTGGCCTTACTAGTACCCCAGCCCCTACGGCAGTCCTGGTTGGTGTAGCATCTATTGCATTATTTGCAATTGTTGGATTAATGGTTGGTCCTGACTACGATGGGATGAATGCACCAGAGGTGAAAAAGTAGATAGTATATAATTTTTTCAAATTAAAAATAACTAAGAAAAATAATTATATTATTTTTCTTAGTTATTTTTAATGTTATGTAAATTATTAACTAATTTTTCATAAGAAAATTCATCTGAAGGACTTAAGGTTATTACTTTATTATTATTCAAATAGTTTTTAATATTTTGATGAAATAAATACCATGACATATTAAATTTTTTATTGACTTCTCTACTGTTTCGCGCTCTTTCTAATTTATCTCTTTTAATTCTTCTTTTATAACAGATATCCTTTTTCTCATCACATAAAATGTTTATAGTCTCTTGATAATTTAAGTCAAGCCTGTGCGAGAATATTCCTTCCAATATTAGGAATTGATTTTCGCCATTATAACTTATTTGGACTTTTGATTTAGATGATTGCTTTCTTTTGAAGTCATAGTTGTAATATGTAATCAAGCTATCTTTTTTGTATATTGAGTTGAGTGTATTATCTATTTCACTCTTTTTAATACTTATAGTTCGGTCATAAATATCATATTTAAATATTGATAATATTCGAATTAATATATTATCACTATAATATGAGTCTGTTTTGATTACTATTGTATCTTCGAATAATTTTGATAATTTATCAGTTAAATTAGACTTCCCTGATCCAGATGGACCTGTAATTATTATTGTTTTCATTTTTTTAGAGCTTTTTATTTAATGAATATAAACATTTTTATGTTTTTGTTGAATTATTATAATAGACTTTAATTCAAATAAAGTTATGAAATTATTATTTAATTTTTTTGATATTCAATTTTATTTCTTTTAAATCTATTTTCAATAAACCTTAGAACTCCTATTAAAATAGGAATATGAATAAGACCACCAAGTACAACTGTGGTTTCATTGTAGGGCATTGTTAGCAAAGCATATATATTAAATATACTTTGCAAATCATTTTTTAGCTCAATATGTATCTTTTGTTTATATAGAAAAATAGCTTATTAGTATAGGTATAAATTACAATATTTCAGAAAGTTCATTTTCAAAAAACCAATTTATTTCATCGTTATTTAGTTTGACCACTAGGCCAAATTGATTTCCATCTACCATTTTATATCCTACTAATTCGACCTCAGGATCCTTTTTAATTATTTCCAGAATATTTAGTGGTAGCCGATCTTTGACTTCGTTTATTTCAACTCTTAATAGTTGCCCTTTTTGAAGATTTCTGGAATCTTTTATCATGATTAGCCGTTCTTATTATTCAATTATAATGAAGATTCATTTATCCGATTATTGATAGCGATAATTGATTTTCAATTCCACTATATTTAATGTATTCTTGGAACTCAGAAGAATTAAAGGCTTTTTGTGCAGCAGCTTTCGATTCAAATTCAACAATTACTCCTAGTTGCCCACCATCCCATTCGTTTAAATCTGAATTTTGGTTAACATCTTTAGCAATTATTGTTCCGCCAACGGATCTAAGCCATGGAACAACAGTTTTTACGTATTCTATGAATTGTGCTGTGCTTTCGATTTTGGCCTGCTTAAGCCAATAGCCTTTTGCTCCCATCTCTTTATTTTTTCTTTAGATTCTCTCACAACGTTTGCTCCTTTCTGCTAGCTGCTAAAGATTAGTTAATGTATTTAATTCATAAGTATATTTACTATTTGTATTTTTTTATCTTCTGAATTATTTCAACTGAAATTGTATTGCTGTAGATTTACATTAATAATTATTTTAGTTAGTTTATTAGATCTTTAGTAAAGTACTAATTTATTGGGTTTATTGTTTCAAGTTTTGACTTTAATTGCATTGCAAGATGTTGCCTACCAACTGCTAGTACTTTCAGTGTATCTTCGTGCATCCTTAATTGTGCATCAGCAACTTGCATCCCTTTAATGATTTCTTGCACTTCTTTAGGCAAGCTTTTAAGATCATATTTTTTATCTTCAAATGTTAGTATTGCTTCTTTTTCGCTTGATGGAGTATTTGACATTCATTTAATTTATATTTCATATAATATACCATTTAATACATTTTTAAAAGCTCTTAATAAATTGTTTATCGCAAAGCTCTTTATATCTTCCTTGCCTGTTAATTAATTCATTATGGTTGCCTACTTCACATACTTTGCCTTTTTCTATTACCGCAATTTTGTCTGCCTTTTGTATGGTTGATAATCTGTGAGCAATTACCAAGACTGTTCGCTTATGCATTGCCTGTTTAAGACCTTTTTGAACTGATTCTTCTGCCTCTGCATCTAAAGCACTTGTAGCTTCATCTAGTAATAGAATATTTGGATCACCAAGTAAAGCTCTTGCTATTGATATTCTCTGTAATTGACCTCCAGACAGATTACTACCTCTTTCTTCTATAAATGTTTCATAGCCATCGGGTAATTGTTCAATAAAGGCATGAGCATTTGCAATCTTTGCAGCATTTACAATGTTTTCTCTTGTTGTTGGCCTTCCAAATCTTATCGCATCTGCAATCGTCCCTGAAAAAATAAATGTTTTTTGGGGAACTATTCCTATTAATTTTCTTATGTAGTTGGTATTTACTTTATTTAAATTGTAGTTATCAATATATATTGATCCATTACAAGGTTCAATAAATTTTAATATTAATGAGAAGATTGTACTTTTACCTGCTCCTGATGGGCCAACTAAGGCCATTATTTTTCCACAATCTATATCTAGATTTATATTTTTTAAAACTTCATTATTGGCATTATATGAAAAGCATACATTCTTGAATGATAATTTTCCATCTATTTTTGTCGGTATTATCCCATTCTCAGAGTTCGAAACTTCTAATGGATTAGTTGTTATTTCATTTAATCTTCTTA
This sequence comes from Prochlorococcus sp. AG-402-K14, assembly GCA_003216815.1. Taxonomy (GTDB): domain Bacteria; phylum Cyanobacteriota; class Cyanobacteriia; order PCC-6307; family Cyanobiaceae; genus Prochlorococcus_B. The sequence goes on from QCIG01000005.1 coordinate 22,943, forward strand.
GTGAAGCTTGACCTTGCTTTAATTCATTGTAGTTAGTAGTTATATGACTTATTGGATCAATTAACATTATTAATGCTGTGAAATAACTACCAAAATCTTCATTCGAAATTTCACCAGTTTGTATTCTATAAGTCCCAATTGTAAGGATACTCAAAATCCCTATTACTTCTATTAATCCTACTATAGGATGCTGAAGGGCGACAAGCTTTAGCATCTTATATTTAGCCATTTTATGTAAGTTAACTTGTTTATCAAAATCATTTTGCAACCACTCTTCTACAGCAAATGCTTTAACCATCGCTAGACCTTGAATTGCCTCTGATAGCAAACCAGCTAATGAGCTGATTTTGTTTTGACTTTGTTCCGAAGCTTTTAATACTCTTCCTCCAAAATCACTTACTAATAAAGCAATTAAGGGGGCTAATATTATTGTTGCAAGTGATAAATTCCAATCAATATATATCATGTAACCAAATACTGCTAATAATTGGAATATCGATGGAGTCGTATCTTGTATAGATTTATAAATAACTTCACCAACTCGATCAACATCTTCTGTAAGTCTGTATGCAATATCTCCAGATGAGAGTTTTTCAATAAAAAGAATATTAGTTTTTTGTAGTTTTCTGAATAGTTTTGTGCGAAGATCTTGGCTTAATGCTAGTGCTGGTTTTGCTAGAAGACTATCTTGTAGATATTGAGCAAACTTTTGAATTATAAAAACAATTAGTGCTTGTAAAATCACAGTTAAAACTTGTTTTGTATTTCCTTGACCAATAGCCGGTATTAACTTTCCTGATAACCATGCGAGTATTGGCCAACAAATTACGTATACAAACATACTTATGCCACCTAGTGCCAATATTGGTAAATGTCCCTTTAGTCTCCCTAGCAGGTAAATAAAATTTATTTTGTTTTTTTGTTTCATTCCATCAAACTATAAATGTTTAATTTAAAAGTACTTAAATGAAATTAGATCAATTTCTAAAATTTATTGGAATCGTTCAGACTGGAGGTGAAGCCAAAATGATTATAAAATCAGGTAAAATATCAGTAAATGGCATAGTGGAAAATCGAAGAGGTAGGAAATTAATTGATGGTGATCAAATTATTTTTGCAAATGAAACATACATTGTTCCAAATTCTGATCCTCTAGGCCGTAAGTTGGCAAGAAGCGAAAAATGAGGAGCTAGCGTGCGTAAACCGGTCATCGCAGGTAATTGGAAGATGAACATGACATGTGCCGAAGCGATTGAGTACATGCAGGTATTAATCCCATTATTGAAAGATATACCAAAAAAAGGTAGGGAGGTTGTTATTGCTCCTCCATTTACAGCCCTATATCCTCTCTCTAAGTTTATTAATGGAAAAAGCGATCATATTACTTTGTCTAGTCAAAATGTTCATTGGGAGGATAGTGGGGCTTATACAGCCGAGGTTTCACCCGTAATGCTCAATGAGCTTGCTGTTAAATGTGCAATTGTTGGACATAGTGAGCCTAGAAAATATTTTAGTGAAAGTGATGAACAAATTAATAAGAGAGCCCAATCCGCTCAAGATCATCAATTAATTCCAATTGTCTGTGTTGGAGAAACTGATCAACAAAGAGAACTAGGTGAAGCTGAAAGAGTTATTCGTAGACAAATTGATCAAGGTCTTGAAGGGATTGATGTTAAAAGGTTAATTGTCGCTTATGAGCCTATTTGGGCAATTGGTACCGGCAAAACATGTGAAGCAAACGAAGCAAATAGAATTTGCGGTCTTATTCGTAAATGGATTGGTTTCGATGACGTGATTATTCAATATGGTGGATCAGTAAAATCAAATAATATTGATGAGATTATGTCTATGTCAGATATTGATGGTGTATTGGTTGGTGGAGCCTCTCTAGATCCTACAAATTTTGCAAGAATTGCTAACTACGAATCAATCTAATTCTCAATGGCCTCAACATTGTGAATGTAAAACCAATGTAATGGCAATAATAAACGTCACTCATGATTCTTTTAGTGATGGTGGAATTTTTATAGATATCGATACTGCTATCAAACATGCATGTTCATGTATAAATGATGGTGCTCAAATTCTTGACTTAGGAGCCCAAAGCACTAGACCAGGTGCTTCAGATGTTGGATCAGAAATCGAAATCAAAAGACTAATCCCTCTAATTAAAGAAATAAAATCAATAAACCCTGAAATTCCAATTTCTGTAGATACATTTCATCATTCAGTTGCATTTGCTGCATTAAATGCTGGTGCAAATTGGATCAACGACATAAGTGGTGGTCGTCATGATCCTGAAATGTTTAATGTTATTTCTGATTTTGGTTGCCCTTATGTTTTGACTCATAGTCGTGGAAATAGTCGGAATATGGATTCTTTGGCTAAATATGAAAATGTTGTTCTTGATGTAAAAAATGAGTTGTTAAATCAAATTGATTTGGCTTTATCTTCTAAGATAAAACCTTATCAAATAATTATTGATCCAGGACTAGGTTTTGCAAAAAATGTAGAACAGAATTTACTTATACTAAGAAATATAGAAGAATTTATTTCAATGCAATATCCAATTTTAGTAGGTGCCTCTAGGAAAAGATTTATAGGTTCAGTTCTTAATGAATCTGATCCTAAAAATAGAATATTTGGTATGGCTGCTATTGCATCAAAATGTGTTTTTTCAGGTGTTGATTTTCTAAGAGTTCATGATATTAAACAAATATCTCAAGTCATAAAAATGAGTAAATCAATATTTTAATCAATAAACTAATCTTCTGTGTTAACACCTTCTATTCTATCTTCAACTTCTTGATAGAGTTCTTTTAATTGTTCTATATTTTCTTCTGATGTTTCCCAATATCCTCTGCCATTAACTTCTAGTAATGTGCCAACTATTCTTCTAAAACTATGCGGATTTAATTCCATTAGTCTTTTTCTCATCTCTGGATCATTTATAAAAGTTTCATTTGACTCTTCATATACAAAATTATCAACTTGTCCACTTGTTGCACTCCATCCTAATGTGTAATTAAGTCTATTAGAGACCTCCCTTACTCCCTCATATCCAGATTTGAGCATTCCTTCATACCATTTTGGGTTGAGTAATTTTGTTCTAGAATCTAATCTGATAGTCTCACTTAATGATCTGACCTGAGCATTGGCTGTAGTTGTATCTGCTATGTAACTACTTGGTGCTTTACCATCATCTCTAAGATTTTTAATTAAATTCGTTGGATCAGAATCAAAATAATGACTTACATCAGTTAAAGATATTTCTGAAGAATCAAGATTTTGGAATGTAACATCAGCTGTTTTCATAACTGATTCAAATACATCTCTGTTCTGATTCATTTCGCCTGGATTATCAGCATTGAAAGCATAGGTTTTCCTTGAAAGGTACATTTCTTGTAACTCATTTTCTTCTTCCCATGTTGAATTCTCTACCGCCAAATTTACATTCGAGCTATAACTTCCACTCGCATTTGAAAACACTCTGCTTGCAGATTCCCTAATGCTTTTCCCTTCCTTTTCTGCCTGCTCAAGGGTATGTTTTCTTACGAAATTTTGATCAAGAGGCTCATCTGCCTCTGCAGCCATTTTTACAGCTTGATCAATTAATGCCATTTGGTTAATAAACAAATCCCTAAATACACCAGAACAATTAACGACTACATCAATTCTTGGTCTTCCTAATTCCTCAAGTGAAAGGAGTTCTAATTTATTTACCCTTCCTACAGAGTCTGGCTTTGGTTTTACGCCTACAAACCATAGGATTTGAGCTAATGATTCTCCATAGGTTTTTATATTGTCAGTACCCCAAAGGACGCAGGCAATAGTTTCAGGCCATGTACCTTGCTCCTCTTTTTGTCTTTCAATAAGCTTGTCAACAACTCCTTTAGCTGAAGCAACAGCAGCTACGGTTGGTATAGATTGTGGATCTAATGCATGAATATTTTTCCCACTTGGCAATACTCCAGGGTTCCTTATCGGATCTCCACCTGGCCCAGGAATAACATAATCTCCGTCAAGAGCTTTTAAAAGGCTCTCCATTTCCTTATCTGCACATATTTGCTCTAAACAAAATCTCAAATAGTCAAACAATTTATCTAGTGCACTGGAATTTATATTTTCAAATCCTGCCTTATTAGCCGATGCTTGCCATGGAGATGGAATTGAAAAACCAATTCCTCTCAAGAACTCAACAATTAGTGTCCAAATAGTCTTCTTCATATTTACTCTTCCATCTCTTCCAGTTAGCGACTTAACCATCGAACCAACAGCTTCTCTTGATGTTTCTGTAATTAATTTATTAAGTTCAACATCTTCTAATTTTCCTTTGTTATTGCCTTCATAGACTTCATCAATTGTTTTTCCTTTTGATTCAGCTAATAAACCTGGTAAAGATCTGATTCCATCATCTTCTCTTTCTATAGATGCGATACTTACTAATGTTGCGATTGCTTCTTCAGCGGTAGCTGGTTTTCCAATCGTATGTAAACCACAAGGTAATAATCTGCTTTCTATTTCCATTAATTGTTTATAAACATTTCCAACAACCAAATCTCTTTCATCTATTTCTAATTCGGAGGCATCTGTTTCAGGTAGTTTTACATCTTCATCAAGATTACATTTCTTGGAAGTTTCAACTATTGCATTAACAATTTGAATTCCTCTTCCACTTTCACGTAATTGTTGATATGAACCAACTAACTCTCCAAGTTCTTTTAGACCTTTATATAGTCCAGCATTTTCTGCAGGGGGAGTTAAATAACTAATTGTTGATGCGTATCCTCTTCTTTTTGCGATTGTTGCTTCAGAAGGATTATTTGCTGCGTAGTAATAAAGATTAGGAAGACCTCCAATTAATGAGTCGGGATAACAAGTCTCACTCATACCCATTTGCTTACCAGGCATGAATTCAAGTGATCCATGGGTACCAAAATGAAGAACTGCATCTGCCTTCCACACTTTTTCTAAATAAGTGTAATAAGCAGCAAAACCATGATGAGGACTAGCACTTCTTGAATAAAGCAATCTCATAGGATCGCCTTCATATCCAAAAGTTGGTTGTACTCCTACAAATACATTCCCAAATTCTTTTCCATAAATAAGAAGATTTTGACCGTCACTATTTAAATTCCCTGGTGGTTTTCCCCAGTTCTCCTCAAGTCTCTCAGAATATGGAGTTAATTTTTCATATTCCCTTACACTCATTCTATGAGCTATTGATAGTTCAGGAGAACCTTGTAAAGCTTCAGGATCATTTATTAATGCCTCCATAAGTTCTTTTGGATTCTTAGGTAAATCTTTTATGACATAACCTTTTTGCTTCATTTCTTCTAAAACTCTAAAAATTGAGCCAAAGACGTCTAAGTAAGCAGCTGTACCAACATTTCCTTTATCAGGTGGAAAACTAAATACAGTAATAGCTAATTTCTTCTGATCACGTTTTTTAATTCGTAGTGATGACCATCTAATAGCTCTTTCAGCTATTGCGTCCACTCTGTCTTGAAGCGTATGAGCTTTTCCAGTGGCATCATCTCGACCAGATAAAACTATTGGCTCAATAGCACCATCTAATTCAGGAATTGCAATCTGAAGTGCAACTTGTACTGGATGAAGTCCTAAATCACTACCTTCCCATTCTTGTGTCGTTTGAAAAACAAGTGGTAGAGCAACCATGTAAGGTCGATTCAATCTCTTTAAGGCCTCTACTGCTTTTGGATGATCTTGCCTTGCAGGGCCACCTACAAGTGCAAAACCGGTAAGAGAGACGACGCCATCTACAATTGGTTTATCAGGGTTGATTGGATCGTAATAAAATTCATTTACTGGCTTAGAAAAATCTAATCCACCACAAAAAATAGGTATGACTGTGGCTCCCCGATATTCCAGTTCTTGAATTACTGCAACGTAGTGAGCATCATCTCCCGTAACGATATGACTTCTTTGGAGTACAAGACCAATTACAGGACCTTCTTTAGCCTTGTTTGATAGATCTTCTCTAGAAGCATTCCAATTTAGATATTCTTTTTTATCTTCAAACATACTTGGAGCTAATGGATGCCAAATTCCTAAATCTGGAAATACCTCTGGCTCTGCAACTTCAATTTTTTCTTCTTCTATATTGAGTTCTGGAAATACATATTTGTCTCCAAGCATTAGTAGGAAGTTTCTAAGATTATCTGGAGTTCCACCTAACCAATATTGAAAACTAAGCATAAAACTACGAGCGTCTTGAGCCTTGTCTACCGGCAGATATTTAAGAATTGAGGGAAGAGTATTTAAAAGCTTCAGCATTGAATCTTGAAAGCCCGCACCGCCAGATTCTTTCCTCTTTTTCATGAAATCGCCAATGATGCTTTTACTTTGACCTAACTGGGCCATAGAAAAACTTCCTAATTTATTCAATCGCATCACTTCTGGCATTGATGGGAAAACCACCGCAGCTTTAAGATTTTCCTTATGCGGTTCAACGGCTTCGACAACTTTTTGCGCTAAATCTTCAATGAAAATCAATGAAGCAACGAATAAATCAGCATTTTCTATATCTTTTTTAAAGCTTTCATAATTTGCTGTATCTCTAAGTTCTTCAATTAAATATCCATTTAGTTCAATTCCGATAGGACCATTTTTGGAATTTAATGAGTTTGCAGCCTGAGTAAGAGCATTTTGGTATTGAGGTTCAAGAACCACGTAAACAGCCTTCATTACAGCTTTATGCCTGTGATTCTCGACAGGTGAAACTCTGCGATTGGCTGAGCGAACCTGTGTAAACATCTTTTCATCTATCGGAATTCGACCAAGCCTAGTGTTCAGTGGCCCTTTAGTGTGTTATTTAGTTAATGCCTGTTACAAGGGATATCAAATATGATTTTAAAAAAAAATCAATGAGCTCTACTAATCAATCAATTCCAGTTTTAGTCGCAGGAGCTTTAGGGCGAATGGGATCTGAGGTTATTAAAGCAATTAATTCATCGAATGATTATCAACTTGTTGGCGCAATTGATAATCAGAAGGATAAAGAAGGTGAAGATATAGGGTCATTAATAGGTTTAGGTCCACTAGATATATTTCTTTCAAGTGATTTTGAAGGCTCTTTGTGTGCTGTAAGTCAGAACGTCCCTAAAGATGGATCAAATAAAGGCGCTGTATTAGTTGATTTCACTCATCCAAAAGTTGCTTATAAACACACACGTACATCAATTGCCTACGGAGTTCATCCTGTTATTGGTACTACTGGAATAACCTCAGATCAATTAGAAGATCTTTCTAAATTTGCAGACAAGGCTTCACTTGGTTCAGCTATTATTCCAAACTTTTCAGTAGGTATGGTTTTATTGCAACAAGCAGCCGCTGCGGCTGCTCGTTTTTATGAGTTCGCTGAATTGACCGAAATGCATCACAACATGAAAGCTGATGCTCCAAGTGGAACTTGCATTAAAACAGCTGAATTGATAGAGGAACAACGTACAGTATTTAATAAACCTTTAGTAAACGAAGAAGAATCTATCGAAGGCTCTCGAGGTGGATCTCGTCCTAGTGGCTTGAGACTTCATTCGGTAAGATTACCCGGACTTGTTGCCCATCAACAAGTTATGTTTGGTTCCAATGGAGAGACTTATGAGTTAGCTCATAACACTATTGATCGTTCTGCTTACATGCCTGGAGTTCTATTAGTGGTTAAAAAAATCAGATCTTTCAATAAATTGGTTTATGGGCTAGAGAAAATCCTATAGTTTTTCATACAAAATGTTATTTCCGATTAAAGAAAATGAGATAAATAAATTGATACCTTCTGTAGCAACAGGAGAGCAATTTAATTCAGCTTTGGGTAATCCTCAGAAGATTTTTCAACGTATTATGATTTCAGCTATTGGTGGAGTAATTACTTTACTCATTAGCCAAAGTCAAGTAACTAGTCAGTTTTACTCGTTATGGTTGGTATTAGGTGTAGTTTTCCTTTTATATATTTTATGGGGACCAATACTTGAAGCTAGTAGAAAGAATTCTAAGTTTAAAAGTTTCTCTTTTTCAGCATTGGTTGATGGCTATATTTCTGATGTCTATGTTGAAGATAGAGTAGAAAATCAACAGGAACAGGCAAATAAAGATGGGAGATTAGAGGTTATAGAAAAAAAGAGAACATGGGTAGTTTTGGATATAGAAGATGAGGATGGTTTTATAGGTAATATAAGTTTCCCATTAAAAAATAAATTTAATATACTTACAAAAGGTATGAGAATAAATTGCGTTGTTTTTAGCAATAGGAGAGATTTTAGTACTATACAGGCAATAAGTGATGCATGGTGTCCAGAAATCAATTTATGGGTAGGTTTCTATCCATTTCTTCTTCGACCAGCTTTTGAGGAATTTGTTAAAAGAAGAATTTAACATAATCATTTATATTATTAAATGATATAATTATATGTATGAATATAGCAATTATTGGTTCCGGATTGACTGGATCATTCGCAGCAATATCATTAGCTAAAGCTGGTTGTAGAATTGATTTATATGAGAGATTATCTGATGAAGAACTTATAAATAGAGATAGATGTTATGCAATCACACATTCTTCAAGAAAATTATTGGTTAACATTGGCATTTGGCAAAGTCTTTTATCTGATCTGGTACCATTTAAATATTTAAATGTTATAGATTGCGGATTAAATAAAAATGTTAAATTTAGAGTAAGTGATTTAAACAATTTAGACAAAAAATATTCATGTGTCGGATGGATTGTAGAACATAAAAAAATCATGTTATCGATATTAGAATTTATCTCAAAAATTGATAACATTAATAAAATTCCAACTTCTGTTATACCTAATACTACTAATTATGATTTAATTGTTGCAGCAGATGGGGCAAATTCTGCAACAAAAAAGAAGCTTAAGACACCATCATTTAAATTTGATTATGATCAAGTTTGCATTACGGCTAAGGTTCTATTAAGGGGAGTTAAATCAACAGAAGCATTTGAAATTTTAAATAATCAAGGTCCCTTTGCTGTTTTACCTCTTGGAGGAGATTTATTTCAGATCGTTTGCAGTCAATCCGTAGAGAATGCTAATTTTAATATGAGTCGCTCTAAATCTTTATTTTTAGACTACTTATCAACAATTCTTCCATATGGAGTAGAGCCAGATTCGATAATTGATGAGCCTAAAGCATATCCAATTAAATTTGAATTAAATTATTCATTTCATTCTGGAAAATATATTTATTTAGGCGAGACCTCTCATCTATTTCATCCGGTTGGTGGACAAGGACTAAATTTATGTTGGCGAGATGTAAAATGTCTTACTAGCTTGGTTTCATCTCCACTACTTAAAAAAAACAAATTCTCCATACCAATATTTTATTCTATTAGTAGATTAGTTGATGTATTATCAATATCTATTCTTACAGATACTTTAGTTAGATATTCTAGATCTAATTTAAATATCTTTTTTATTCCAAGATTTCTTGTATTCTTATGTTTAAAGAAATCTAGATTTGCTAGAAAATTTATTCTAAATATAATGACGAATGGATTGTGAGAATTCATATTTTAAATGATAAATACTAGTAAACCAATTAATCCTCCTTCTGAAGAATTATGTAATTTTATTATTGATGAATTTGGAATAAGTGAAAGCGCATTGAAATTAGGTATTAAAAGGTCTTGTTTAGAAAATTCTCCATTACCTATTGTAATGTGGAGTTATGGTTTACTTACTCTTCGTCAACTAAATATTGTACTTTCTTGGCAAAAAGAACATTAATATTTTAATACACTTTCAACTAATATTTTACTATCTAGATTATTTCTACCACTGAGTTTTGTTAATTCTAAAATGAATGCGTATCCAATTAAGATTCCACCTGCTTTTCTTATTAGTTTACCAGCTGCCGATGCTGTACCTCCAGTAGCTAAAACATCATCAACAACTAAAACTTTACTATTCGTTTTGAATAAACCTTCTTGAATTTCTAATCTGTCTTCTCCATATTCAAGTTCATAATTTACGCCAATTACCTGACCGGGCAATTTCTTTGCTTTTCTGATAGTAATTAAACTAATTTCTTTTTTAAATGCCAATGCCGATGCGGTTATGAACCCTCTAGACTCAATACCAGCAATAAAGTCGGGCTTGGAAGTAGTGATAAGCTTTTCTAAAGGCAACATTATTTCCTTCCATATTTTGGGCTCTTTATATATTGGATTTAGGTCTTTAAAAACAATTCCCTTTCTAGGAAAATCATTGATTTCAGATATGTATTTTTTAAAATTCTCCATTATTTACAAATTTTTGGTGTGCGATTTTATAAAACCAACAATAAAACTAGCTAATTTTGAAAGTCCTGTCATTATTTGATTTATGAAAAAAAATTTATTAGTGACTACAAATAGAAAAAACGAAAATAGCGTTTCAGGTTTTAGCAATGAAACAGTTGATTATCCTTACAATAAATGCGTTGTCGCTAGTGACGCATCCAAAAAACTAGATTTTTTATTTTTAGTTATTGAAACTCTTCAAATTAATGCCACTGATTCCCTTTTTCTCAACGCAAAAAATATTGGATTATCCAATGATTTTTCTAGTCGTGTTCAATTCTGGAAAATGAGATGTTCTAACCCTTTAAGGAAATCATATACATTTTCATCTCTATCCTCTGACCAAATTAATTCTCTTGTTGAGCTTATTTCGTTAATGGCGGAAAAACTATACCCCCTCATTAGACAATTACTTTCATCTAAAGAATCTAAAACACTAAACAACGAACGTTGGTTTTTATTTAGTTCACGTCTTAAATCACTTATTAGTGAAAGGATGAACATGCAACGAACTTATGTTGCTACATTGTTAAGTCAAGATAATAATGAATTTTTCAGAGAGTTATTAGTTATTCTTTCGTTATCATGCGGACCAGGGGGAGCCAATCGTTTAAAAGCTTCTTTGTATCATCAAACTTAAATTCATATAAATGATTAATTTATCTTATAGATTTGATCAGAACTCTACTTCATTGGAACTTGCAGGAATGCCAGATGTTTCAAATTCTGATTCAGAGCAAACTATTGGTATCTTATCTTCATGGTCATTAAAAATTATAGGTTTCCCTTTATTAGAGGGAGAAAAAGAACATCTAGATAATTTGATGCATGTTATTCTTCAATATTCACGATCTTATGTTTCTGGTATACGAAAAACATTTATATCTAATAAAAATATTGTAACAATTTCACCCTTTGGAACTAATCATAAATTGTTACTTAATAGTACAAAAAAGGGCGTTAAGCCTTTAGAAATTATATTAGATGACTCAGAATTATCTGATATTACACGTTGCTTTGATCTTTTGAGGTTTGACTCTCGATTCAACATTAATTGGAAATTAAGTTTAGATAAACCTTATACCAAGAGAGAGATATACAATAATTTGAACAAATCAAAGAGAAATATAAGTTTCTTTTATTCTTTTATTGTATTTATTGCTAGTAGTGTATTATTATTTTTGATTCCTATTAATGATAAATACGATATAAGAGATATTGATAGCAATGCTCAAGGACCCTTTGAAGAACTAAAAGATAAATTTTAATTCTATTTTTTGACATTAAGATAAAAATAAAAAATAACTTTATTAACCTTTAAACCAATAATTTTTATTATTTTAAAGAACTAATTTGATTTATTAAAATAATACTTTGTTATAATTTATCTATTTTTTAATAGAATTTAGGTGAGCATATAGAAAATTAATTTTAATATATTGTATTTATAGATTTATATAAATAGTTTTAATATATTATCGTATTTATTTTTATCTTAAATATTTCACCCACATATATATATAATTATAAAATAGAATAAAGTATTATCTAAAAATGAAACTCTCCAGTTTTGATAGAGCAAAAATCGATACTTCTGATGATGGATTATTTTATGAGAAACCAAGATATGTTAATCATCTTAGTACATCATTTAGAAATCGCCTAACAAATCTATATTCTGAGTATCTATGCAATCATTATGTAATTCTTGATTTAATGAGTAGTTGGGTAAGTCATCTTCCTACTAATAATAAATATAAAAAAGTTATTGGACATGGTATGAATAAATCTGAGTTAAGTGCAAATAACAGGTTGGATACTTTCTGGTTACAAAATTTTAATAAAAATCAAAATATGCCAATCGAAGATTCATCTATTGATGCTGGCTTGATCGTTGCTGGATGGCAGTATCTCCAATATCCCGAGAATATTTCTTTAGAGCTTTCAAGAATTATAAAATCAGAATCTTTATTAATTATTTCATTTACCAATCGCGCGTTCTGGACAAAATCACCGAATATATGGACGAATTCGTCTGAAGGTAAAAGAGTTGAATACGTACAAAGTGTTCTTTCAGATAATGGATGGAAAGTGGATCAGGTAATTAAAGAAAAAACTTATGATAAAAAGCTTTTTGGTTTATATTCCTCAGAGAGCGATCCCTTCTTTTCCGTGATTGCCAAAAATAATAAGTCTAATAACTGATTTAGTTTTTATTTATCTATTAATTTAATATATGAGAATAATTTATGATTTTCATGTCCTGTTCTTTAATAAAATTTAGTTCTGAGGATTGTGGTACTTGTCACAGGATGAGCTTCTTTGATTCAAAGGTTGCGAATGAATTAGGTATTGAATTTATTAGTGTAAAACTACAGGATACTTTAGTATACAGAAAATATAGACCTATATTGCTTCAACAATATCCGACTAAAGAAGGCATGGGATGGCCTACGTATTTATTAGTAAATCACCCTGAAGGTGATTTTGAAATTATTGGAGAATTAAAAGGCGGTATAGCTAAGGGTGATTTTAGAGATAGACTTAAAAAACTTTTGGTCGTTTGATCCTCTAACTAGTTTACTGGTTGCATTAATCCACCACTTCCTGAATCTGAATCGTCATCATCATTTCCTGGGTCTACAGTCAAGAGTGTATATATTCCCAAAGCCAGTAAGCTAATTAAACCACTAAATAGGCTCAAACCATATTGGTTATTACTGATTTCTATGACTTCACCCAAAGTGAGAATTCTCAAATTTTGGAGACTATAGCAAGTTTTTACTTTTAATTCGTATTAGGCAACCAATTGATAGATTGCCATATTTTGATTAATTAAATAAATGATTTATTTAATATTTATTTCTATATTCATTTGATTTAGCCAATCAGTGAGCTGGTCTAGAAGTTTATCGCTGTCTAAAAGGCCGAGGCCTCTAATGATTACGGTTGAATACCTATCACCTTTTTTATAGATAAATCTGCCATGAAGATGAGATGCTAAGGCTTTTTTGAGCAACATAAAGGCGGGCTCATCCATTAATGTTTCTAACTCTACATTCGGTTTAGACAACTTAATTCTAGAGAAACCACATTTTTTTGCGATTATTTTTAACTTCATCACTTCTATTAAAGATTCTACTGATTTAGGTAGTGCACCATACCTATCAATTAAGTTGCTAGCAAACTGAACTAAAGCATCATTGTTTTCACATTGAGTAGCTAATCTGTATGCATTTATTTTTTCATCTGGATCTGTTATCCAATCTCCAGGTATAAACGCAGTAACTGGAAGATCAATTTGTGTATCATCGACAGTTGGTATTTCTTGACCTTGTATTTCAGCGATAGTCTCTTGCAACAGCTCCATATACAAATCAAAACCTATTGTTTCCATTTGGCCACTTTGTTCAATACCTAAGATATTTCCCACTCCCCTTATTTCCATATCTCTCATCGCTAATTGATATCCACTTCCTAAATCAGTGAATTCCTGAATAGCCTTTAATCGTTGCCTAGAAGCATCATTTAATTTTTCATTATTGGGATAAAATAACCATGCGTGTGCTTGAACTCCACTACGGCCTACTCTACCTCTTAATTGATATAGTTGTGATAATCCGAATTTATGGGAATCTTCTATTAAAATAGTATTTACTCTTGGAATATCTAAACCACTTTCTACTATTGTTGTACAAAGTAATACGTCTGCATCTCCAGCATTAAAAGCTAACATTGCATTCTCAAGTTCACCTTCCTCCATTTGCCCATGTGCAATCAATAATTTCACTTTAGGAATCATTATTTGTATCTTTTGTGCTACTTCGTCTATGCCTTTAATTCGAGGAACAATATAGAATATTTGACCACCTCTATCGATTTCCTGAGAAATTGCGCTTCTTATTGTTTCATTATCGAGTGGAGCTAAATGTGTTTTTATAGGTCTTCGCATAGGAGGAGGTGTAGTTATTAAACTCATTTCTCGAACTCCAGAGAGGCTCATATAGAGAGTTCGTGGAATAGGAGTTGCAGATAGGGTTAAAACATCTACACTTTTCTTTAATGCCTTAATTTTTTCTTTCTGATTTACACCAAATCGTTGTTCTTCATCGATTACTAAAAGACCTAAATTTTTATATGATAACTTTTTATTGAGAAGCTGATGTGTTCCTATTACTGCATCAATTAAGCCTTCTTTAAGGCCATTTTCGATAGCCTTTCTTTCACTAATTGTTTTAAATCTATTTAGTAGAGATACTTTAATTGGATATGGTGCAAAACGATCGGAAATAGTTCTCCAATGTTGTTGAGATAATACCGTTGTTGGAGCTAAAAAAGCAATTTGCTTACCGGAGGTAATTGCTTTGAATATTGCTCGAATTGCAACCTCAGTCTTTCCAAAACCAACATCCCCACAAACTAATCTATCCATAGGTTTATCACTTTCCATATCGGATTTGACCTGAGATGTCGCCTTTGATTGATCAGGTGTTAACTCATATGGAAAAGAATCTTCTAACTCACTTTGCCATGGACCATCAACAGGAAATTTATATCCTTTCTCTTTACTTCTTTCTGCATATAGCTTAATTAGATCTAAAGCAACTTTTTTTACAGATTTCTTTGCTTTTTCCTTTATTTTATTCCAATTTGTACCACCTAATTTATTTATAGTCGGTGATTTCGAGGTTGAGTTTCTATACCTACCTAAGCTTCCTAATTGATCTGCAGCAACACTTAGTTTTCCATCCATATATTTTATAACTAGGTAATCTCTTGATTCTCCATTTATATTTAATTTTTCAATCTTCTTAAATAGACCAATCCCATGATTTCTATGAACGACATAATCACCAGGTTTCATTTTATTAGGATCTATTTTTTTGCTAATCGATTGTTTTCTACGTCTTACATAACCCGTCCTAAAAATATTTTGTTGTCCAAAAAATTCTTTATCAGTTATTAACGCAATTTTCCAGGCAGGAAGTGAAAAACCTTCGATCTCTCCCTCATTATTATTTTTAATTGCAACTGGCAAATTATCATTTAATACTGAGATTATTCCAGAAACATCAGTACTATTTGGAATAAACTTAGTAATACACTCATGCTCCTCCAAAAGTGATACAACACGACTTGGTTGCGCTGAAATTACCCAAACAGAATATTGATTATTTACATAATCTTTTAATGATGAACTAATCTTTCCGTATTGATTAGGAAGCCATTTATGAAATTTACATGAAATATTAAAAACATTCTCTAATGCAATATTATCTTTAAGATCAGATATATCAATGCCTTTATAATGATTTAAATCATAATAAAGTTTATTAATATCTTTATGAAGATTAGAATCAAGATACATTTTATTTGAATTATCATCTTTTAACATCGAAATAATGTCGAGATAATTCTCATTAACTATTTTGTACCATGCATTTCCATGACTTATTGCTTGTGACCGCTCATCAACCACAATAAAAGTATCATTATCAAGATAATCTAATAATGATGAAGGCCTTTCAAAAGCGATACCTAAATATTTCTTTGCTGCAGATAATGATTTTGTATTTATTAATTCTGAAAATTCATTATCGCTTAATATATTGCTTAAATCATTACCATTAATTGATAGTAATTTATCAACTATTAATGGATCAAAACCTGTTGGGGTTATACAAATATTATCAATCTTGTCTAATGATCGCTGAGATATTGGATCAAATTCCTTAATTTTCTCTAATTGATCTCCAAAGAACTCTAATCGAATTGGAAGTTCACTACTAACAGGAAATATATCAAGAATGTCTCCTCGTCTTGTCCAAGTTCCCTCTTGATCAATATTGGAAGTTTTTATATATCCACATTCACATAATCTAACAGATAATAAACTTAGGTTTATCTCATCACCTACTTTTAATTTTATACATTTAGATTTTAGAAACTCGATTGGTGGTAAATGTGGTTGTAATGACCTCTCTGTTGCAATAATTGCGATATTCTCATCATTATTCAATTCAAATATATCGCTTAGAACTTGTAATTGCCCCCATACAATCTCAGATGTTGGTTTTATCGAATCATAAGGTGATGCTTCACTCGTAGGATACAAACATGTTTTGTCCCAACCGCAATCTTGAACAAGTGGAAACCACCTATTAGCATCTTCTAATGTAGGAACAATTACTAGTAGTTTATTGGATACTTTCTTTGCTAAAGATGTTGAAATTAATGCTTTTGCTGTACGAGAAGCTCCAGTTAATACTAATCTTTCTTTTCTATTTGTTCTTTGAATAAGTTCACTTGATAAAGGATGATCTTCTAATTTCTTTGCAATTGACTCTAGAGACACTTATTTTAATAATTTTAATTTAATAATTTTAACATCAAATTTGTCACTTAGTAAAATTAGACTTAGACATTTGTTTATTTCGTATTGATCTAAGACTTGCAACGAATGAAATTAACTGTTTTTCATCTAATTCCTTTCTAGTTGATACATTATATTCTTTCTGCAAATACTCTCTTCCTTTCTTGTAATCCCATGATAACTCTTTTAGTATAAGCTCTGACTCGTTAATTAGATCATTTATATTTGTGCTTATAGCTGATGATATAGTGTTATTTTCTTTCATTTTAAGTATATTCAAATAAGTTAGAAGTTCCTTGTAATTAGTTATTTTATTTCGATTATTATAACCAAAGGTAATTTCTAGAAATTCATTCTCCTTATCTCTATCCCAATTAAGTCTTTCGATTTCTGAATCTATTGCAGTTAGTTCCTGACTCCAATCATTTGGATCATTATCAAACTTCTTATCTTCAATATTGATTGTTTCAACTTTGTTGTTATTGATGTTATTAATGCTTGTATTTGATTTTGAATTAAAATCTTGATTATTAGATGTATTTAGCCTTTTATTTAATCTAAATATCGCCTTATCTTCAGCTTCTTCAACTGTTTTACCCTCTGCAAGAGCACTTCCCAAGCTTTTATCATTCTCATAACCATTTACTTGAACAATGACTTTGTTATCGGATATTTCGCAAAGTTTAGATTCAATTCTCATAATCTGTTTAATTAACTCTTATTTTAATTATTAGAGCTAACATATACCAATAAGCCTGTAAACATAGTACTTTTTTTTATTTTTAATGGATTCAGCATCATTAAGATCCTTAACTCCCCTACTTGATGGTATCGACAGGTGGGTTGAACTTGCACCTCTTTTACCAGTGATTGTTTCACTGGAATTAGTATTATCTGCTGATAATGCTGTCGCACTCGCCTCCATAACAAAAAATCTAAATAATATCAATTTACAAAAAAAAGCATTAAATATTGGAATATTTATAGCCTTATTGCTTAGAATACTAGTTATTCTAACGGCACAGTTCTTTTTGAATTTTTGGCCTGTTAAGTTACTTGGTGGATTTTATTTAATTTCATTATCAATTTCAAAACTAATTTCCCTAAATAATGAAGAGTCAGTTATTAATGATTCAATTAATAAGAATAAAAAAAATATAACTCTTTTGAAAGTCATTCTATTATTAGCAGTCACTGATTTAGCATTTTCTATTGATAGTATTACTGCAGCAGTTGCTATAAGCGACCAATTTCTTTTAGTAGTTACTGGAGCAATTATTGGAGTAATAGCTTTAAGATTCACTTCTGGCCTATTTATAAAATGGCTAGAAATATATAATAATTTAGAAAAGGCAGGCTATATTGCAGTTGGATTAATTGGCTTGAAATTAATTATACAGTTAATTTTTTATAAAATTATCATACCTGAGTATTTATTCTTTTTAATTATGCTGTGTCTTTTTCTTTGGGGGTTTTCAATAAAAGAAAATAACACGAGTTCTATTTAATTTCCAAATATATTGTTAATGCTTAGATTAGTTTGTACAGACAATCTATAACCATCCGTTTTGTTTTTACCCTCTAATTGACCATCTTGTATTACAACAAATTTGTCTTTGGCCTTTACTATAATTCCAATTTGATTTGTTATCATAACTATTTGACCAGGAGTAATTTGATGTTCTTTGTTTGTTAAATTTGGGAAATCTATACTTAAGTTATCTTTATTTAATATCGAGACTTTTAAGAGTTTAATTCTTTTACCATTGTAAATTGTATATGCATTGGGGTATAGACCTTTTATTTTTTTTATTATCTTTATAGCATTTTGTTTCCAGTCAATTAAAAAATCTTCTTTTTTTATTTGTCTAGCATAACTTGGTTTTACCTTAAAATCTAATTGATCAATTGCCTTCAACTTATTTAATCTTTCATAATGATTTAAACCTTTTGTCTGTTTTAGTTTTTCTATTGATTTAATTAAAAGTCTAGATGAAATTTCTGATAATCTGTTAGTAAGAATATCTAGATTATCTGTTTCAAGAATATTTGTAGATTGCATTTCTATAACTGGGCCTGTATCTAACCCTTCTTCCATGGCCATTATACAAACACCTGTTTTATCATCACCATTAATAAGACTCCATTGTATTGGTGCAGCACCTCTCCAGGCAGGTAGTAATGAAGCATGACTATTCCAACAACCTAAACTAGGTTGATTTAATATTTCATTAGGAAGGATTTGACCAAACGCTACAACTATATAAATATCAGCCTTCAAACTATGAAGTAAATTTTTTGTTTTTAGATCCTTTTTTATTGATTTGGTTGATAAAACCGGTATTCCTAAATCACTTGCCACTTTTTTTACTGGTGAAGGAGAAAGATGTTTTCCTCTTCCTCGCTTTCTATCAGGTTGGGTAACAACGGAAATAACCTCATATCCCGCATTAACAATACTAATTAAATTATCAGCGGCATATTTTGGAGTTCCCCAAAAAACAATCTTCACGCTTCTCCTGTTATGGATATATTCTCGACCCAGACATGTGGACTAATTCCTTGATGAGTAACAATCTGTTGATCTTCGATTTTTACAATACTTTTCAGTACCTCTAGTATATCTCCAGCGACAGTTGCGGCTTCTATTGATGTCTTTTTTCCCTCATTAACTATCCACCCGTCGAATGGTAATGAAAATGAACCTTGACTTGCTTTAACTCCAGAGTGAATAGCGGATAACTCATCTATTAAAATGTATTCTTTACGCGTAGTTTTTACACTTAAACTTTCATCTCTATCCATTTCATCTATACATTTACTTACAACTAAGAAATCCGGAGAGACAGATACTTTGGCTCCTAATCCTGCATGACCTGTTGGTCTAACACCAAACTTTCGTGCTGTAGCTTCCGAATGAAGTAAATTTGTCAATACTCCTGATTTAATCAAATTAATATTTTGTGTTGGAGTACCTTCTCCATCAAAACTAAAAGCTCCAATATTTTCTGGATGAAGTCCTTCGTCACTAACATTCAAGTTTTTTACTGCTATCTGGTTACCAATTGACTCTTCATTCATCAAACTAAGTCCATCAATAATAGACCTTGCATTAAACATTGAACTAAAAGCTATTACTAATTGCAGAAAAGCATCGGGGGTAAAGCAAATTAAATATTTATTTGTTTCTATAGCTTTATAATTTAAATGACTAATAACTTTCTTTGATGTTTCTTTTATACATGAATCAATATCTAGTTCCTCTAAATTAGTATTTATTTTGACCCCTCCAGCACTCCTTGGCTTTTTATTCTTTTCCTGAGCTTTTGCATATAAATATATTGATGACTGTGAGATTTTCATAAATCTATTTGCCCCATCACTATTTATATATAATCTTTCCATGTAACTCTCTGTTAATCCATTATATGGCACTGATTCTATTGAGTTATGAGTATCAATCAATTGTTTTTCAGCCTTTTTCAAAATTGTAAGTAATTCATCAATTCCATGATCATTTGAAAGATTTGAATTTATTTCATTTAAAGGAGACTTAGCTAATTTTGAGAACTCAGGAGTTTCTTTTTCATTACCATAAACACTTGCTTCAATAGCTCCTTTTATTGCTTTTTTAATTCCTTGAATAGTTAAATCAGAAGTGCTTGTAATTCCTACTTTATTTTTATTATTCCATACTCTTAAGGTCATTGAATTACGTTGAGATCCTTTTAACTGTTTTGCATTTCCATTTTGAACTTGTACAGAGATATCTCTACTAGATGATGCCCCCATATCCCATTTAGATATATTTAATTTATTGCTGTATTTTTCTAAAATTTCATTATATAAATCAGGATCTAATCCACATTGTTTTTTTTCAATATCTAAGCTATTCATTTTATCTACCTCCAACAGTTATCGAATCTACTTTTATATGTGGTTGCCCTACTGTAACATTTACACTTCCACTTACTGAACCACAAAAACCTGCAGCAAGATCTAAATCATTAGCACACATAGATATTCTTGGTAAGATCTCCTTCGCTTCTCCAATTAATGTTGCACCTTTAACTGGTTTATCTAGTTGCCCATTTTTTATTAAATAACCCTCTTCAACCGAAAAATTAAACTGACCTGTTGGGCCAACACTTCCTCCTCCCATAGATTTACAATAAAGACCATTATCAATACTTTCAATTAAGTTTTCTGGAGAAAAGTTGCCTTGCTTAATGTATGTATTTCTCATTCTACTTGCGGCAGCGAATGAAAAATTTTGCCTTCTTCCACTACCTGTTCTTGGATGACCAGTTCTTAATGCACCTGCTCGATCAGATAGAAAAGTTTTTAATATACCATCCTTTATTAGCAAAGTATTTTGAGGTTCCATTCCCTCATCATCCATAGATAAAGAGCCAAAGGCATAATTTGAAATGCCTTCATCTACGGCACTTAATGCTGTATGAGCAATTTTTTTATTGACTTTGTCATGAAAAGGGGAGGTTCCTCTCTCTAATTGGGTTGTTTCCAGAAGATGACCACATGCCTCATGGAAAATTACCCCCCCAAATTTATTAGCTAGAACCACAGGCATTTGGCCCGCTTCAACATATTCTGCATGGAGCATTTTTTGAGCACTATCATTTAAATCCGAAGCACTTTTTTCAATATCCCATGTCCTTAGGTCTTCTGGATTGCCAGAGCTACCATATCTCCTTGCAGAGGTAGACCGATTTTTATCTTTAATGGCAATTACATTTAGACCTACAGTCTGATGAAGGCGTATGTCCCTTGCAAAAACTCCATCAGTAGCTGCAACAAGGACTTCCTGCCAATTCCTTGAATAGCTCGCTCTTCTTACTTGAAGATTTTTATTTTTTGTTGCTAACAATTTAGTGGAATCGAGCAGTTTAATTGATGATTCGCTTAGGGGTGGAGAGTCATTTAACCAATTTTCTTTTTGAATACCAAAATCATTTAAAACTTTTAAACCTTCAAAATTGGACATTTTCTGTCTTCCTATCTCAAGTCCAAGCATCCCTAAGGCTTGCGAAAGAGCAAATAAAAGTCCAGCTTTTGATAAATCATTGGTACTTACAAAACCATCTTTTTTACCAAGAAAAACTCTAATACCAGCCCCGATACCAAATGAGGGACAGACATTTGAGATATCATCTTGCTCAGCTAAAAGTGATATATTGTCAGATTTCTCTAAAAAAATTTCTACTAGGTCAGCACCAGCGGATTTACCAAGCGCTAATAATTCTTCAATCTGGGGTCTTAATGTGTCGTCAAAAGTATGAAATAGTAGATTTTCACTTTGTTTAGTCAATAATGAATTAGTCAATTTCTTTTTTTTATTATTATGGCATTTTGAAGGGATAACTGCGTAGTGCCATATAAAGAAAATATATTTATTGAATTAACTCAAATAATAAATTGTAAATAAATTTTTATATTTTGCATTAAATAATCGATTATCAATTAGGACCTATCCATTTTTGACCATTTAATCTTTGAAGTACTCTTGAAATTAATAAGGGTAAAGTTGTCTTCTTTTCATCAATTAGAAATGATTCTACAATGCTTGGATCAGAATTTGACTCAGCTAATAATATAGTCTTATCTGATGTTATTACTTCTTTATTGAAACAAAGCCAAAATTTCCTGTCATCTACTAATTGACAAAATACCATCCAACATTTTCCTCCTACTACAGGTCTATTCCCATGAATTAATTTAATATGATCTACGCTCGAGCCTTTCGCATGGATAGATTTTGTTAAACCAGGAATAAAATAATTAGTAATAAATTCATTAAAAGGCTTATCTTCTAATTTGGGTGGTTTTACTGGTTTGTTTGATATAGATGATTTATCTAGATTAAGTGCTTCATTCTCAGTATTTAATTTGTTTTCTGGTGTTGAGTTTTCCATATTCATACCTTAGCAAATCAAATCAAAGTTTTTTAATTATTATTAAATTAAAATAATTTAAATAGATTCTTACCATTTCAAATAACTGTCATCATCCCAATCATTTGATATCTTTCTAACTTCCTTATTATAGTTTAAGTTGATTTCTTGATTATTGTATAAGTCATCTGATACATCAGAGTCATAAGATTCTTCTGTTATTTCATAATTTTGATATTTATTATTTTGAACGACTTCATTTCGATTGTTTTTACCAATTACCCTAAAACTCGCATTAATTGTAGGTAATGGCTCATTTATATCTCTTTCAATTAAAATGTTATCAGATTGAATTTGATATCCTTCATCTGAATATTCATTTGCCTTCTGTTCTTGATACTCCTTGTTATTTTTAAGTGAATTAGTTGGCTTCTTATTATATAAATTACCAAGATTAGTCGTAATAATATAAGAAAGTATAAAGCCAGAGGCAGTAGAAATAGATAGGTATGTTCCTAGAGCTAATGATGGAGTATCCCAAATAAGAACTCTTAATTTTGTATTTTCCTTTTGATTATTAAAACATAAAATTATAATTATTAGAACTGTAGATAATATAGGTAGTGATTTAATTAGTTTACTGATTTTCATTTATTTGGACCATCCCATCTTTTTATATTATCTAAATTCTCACCAAGAGAATCTAAAAGTCTAACAACTATAAAATCGATGATGTCTTCGATGGTTTTAGGGTTTGTATACCATGCAGGTATTGGTGGAACAATTATTGCTCCAGCAGTAGCTATACGCTTGATATTTTCTATATGAATTAAATTAAATGGTGATTCTCTTGGTGATATAACTAATGGCCTGTTTTCCTTTAGATGAACATCAGCACATCTTTCAATTAGATCTAATGAGAAACCAGATGCTATCCGACCTAAGGTCCCCATTGAGCATGGAACAATAATCATTCCTTTTGTTTTATGACTTCCACTTGCAATATTTGCTGAATGATCATTCCACCTGAAGCAATTTAATTCACCAGATTCAATTTTAAGTTTTCTTCTCCAAAAATTAGATTGAGCTTTTGGTTCAACCGGAATATTAATTTTGCGTTCACTTTTGGCTACTTCATAGGCACCTTTGCTGAGAATTAAATCAACAGTTTTATGATTTTCTAATAATAACTGAACAACTCTCTCTCCCAATTGCATGGCAGAGGCACCTGTAATTGCAATAACTATACTTTTCATTTAATTTTTAATATCAGACTTAATATTAGTTTCATTGTTATTGATTGAGTCAATTGAATTATTATCTTCTGGTTTCACAAGCTCTAAGTCTATTTGATTTTTAAGTATGTCAACTTTAAGTACTCTTACATATACTTTTTGTGCAAGTTGATAAGTTTTCTTATTTTTACGTCCAACTAGTAGGTTTTGCCTTGATCTATATTCATACCAATCATCACCCAGTGTACTGACATGCACTAAGCCTTCTGCAGTTAGATCTGAGATTTCAGCAAAAAATCCGTAACTTTGGACTCCAGTGATGACAGCCGGTAATTCTTTGCCGATAGTTTTTTGCGCTTCTCTACATTGTGCAATAGATATAATATTATTTCTAAACAACTTGGATTTTTTTCTAATATCATTTAAATGCTGAATCAATTTTATATTTGAATGTAAGTCAATTGTTTCTTTTATTTTAGAGGCAAATAATTCCCACTGAATTTTTTTCCAACTATCTTTTTTACCGAGATCTATAGTTTCTTTATTTCTACTGGAGCTCTTTTTTCTACCATCATTTAAAAGTGTAGTTAATATAAATTGATTAAATATATTCCAATAATTTAATGATGGAATACACCATGGAGATTCTAAATTATTATTTTGCATAAGAAAATTATAATCATTATTTTCTTGATAGTGATCAATTTTAAAAAGTTTTAAATTTATTCCAGGGATTATGTGCTTAACTAATTTCTGAAAAATCTTTTTTTCTTTGCTGGAATCAAATAAACTTATTAATTCAGTTAATGTTACTGAACCATCTATATTTAATGTTATCTCCTTATCTAATGCTAAGGATGATTTTATTAATTCATTTATAGATGTTGGGTCTATTTCTTCGTGTTCCTTATATATGAAGGGTAATTTAAAACCAATTAAATGTTTAGCCAAAATTTTGTTGGATAATCTAACATAAACATCTACAATTGACTGAGGGTCAATGCAATCAAATGTTTGAGACCAACCATGAAAATCACGGCTGGGGAAAGTATTTTGCAACTCACCTAGTCGTTGTAGGTTTGGTATATCTTCATCCAACTTAATTGTAGCATTATTGTTATTATTAAGTTGTTTAGCTGAATGGATAATATTATAAATAACTTCTAGGCTGTCTTTGATTGGTTTGATTGCAATTGGAATGGATTTTGATGTGGCTTTTCTATTATTAATAGCTTTAAGATGTTTCGAGGTGATAAGACTTACAGGTTTAATTTTGCTGAGAGTAAACTTCCAGTCAGTTATTTCTCCTTGGCTATTTATATCTATCATTAAACTAATTGCATCACATACCTCATTTATTTTAAATTCAGAGGATGACTTGAGTGATTCACTTAAAAATTCAAGCCAATTATTTCCTAAACATATAATCTCACCTTTATTTTTAAGAAATTGATCTAATTTACTACCTAAATTTATTCTTTCAGAAATTGTAGGAGAGTGAACCCATATTCTATTTCCTCCTTCGTAGGGTTGAGCAAATAAAGCCGGTAATGAAGGTGAATTTTGACAATCCCAACTTTTAAATAGCAATGAAGACTGAGATGTTAAGTCCTCTCTACCTTTTGATGCAATTTTTTTAGGAGAAACTTTTGGAACATAATTACTTGTAGATATTTGATTTTTTGAAAGCAAAATTTCTATATCTCCATCAACACCTGCATTTAATGGAAGTTCCCTAATTATTGAGCCAGATGCATTTAATTGAGCAACAGGGTATTTAGTTATTTGTATTTCATAGATATGATCACTTTTGGGGATTTCATTAAAGCTTTTAATATCTTTTTCTATTTCAATAATTGCAGGTATCCTATCGTCCAATGGATATGCTCTTAATTTCCCAGTGGATTTATCGGATTCAATTTTGGCCAACAAAACATCATTGTATCTATTTAAAACACATTTAATTGATCCTTCGGGGGCTCGTCGCCTTAATCCCTCCTTAGTTATCAATACAATTACCGAATCACCATGCCAAGCGTGATTAAGATTAGCCTCTCGAATATAAATATCATCACCAAGATCTTCTCTAACAACAAAACAATAACCTTTACTGCTACAGCGAACTCTTCCTTTTATAAAATCAGTATTTGTATTAATAGAAAGTCTCTCACTTTCATCATACTTAACTAAGCCAAGTTTTGTTAGAGCATTGATTGCTATGAGTAAATTTTCTCTATCTTGCTTTTTTGTAAGTTTTAATGATTTCTCAAGCTTAACTACTTCCAATCCATCCTCAATATCTAGATTTTCAAGTATCTGTGAAACTGTTGTCATAGTATTGGTGGCAGGTTGATTTGATTAAATTGAATAAAAGTCTTTAAGAATAAAAGACATTTATTTTAGAAAAATCATTTTTGGTTACTAGTTTTCACTAGCAATATCATTTTTGCTTTTTACTAGAAGGTTAATTCCTATAATTAAGAATACTATTCCAGAAAGCAGTTTGAGTAGGAAGGCGGGGATTAAGTTCGCAATAGAGCCGCCTGCCAATGATCCCAAAAGGGTAGCTAAAATGAGAGCTATTGATGAGCCAATAAATACAGCTAATGGTTTATTAGTTGTACTACTTAAAGTTATTGTGGTTAACTGCGTTTTGTCGCCCATTTCAGCAAGAAAAACAGTGACAAAGGTTGTGAGAAAAAGAGTAAGGAGCATTTATTTAATTTAAATTTTAATCATGAATAAAGTCAATAAAACCTTGTGATACTAGGTATATTCCCAAACTTAACATAATTATTCCTGAAACCACTGTAAACCTCTGCCTTGGTAAATTATTTGCTATCCATTGCCCAATTAGAACACCAAGTAGGCTTGTTGATATTAACGCTAAAGCTGCACTAATAAAGATGATTAATGGTCTACCCGACTGTGCAGAAAGCATTAAGGTCGCAAGCTGCGTCTTGTCGCCTAGTTCGGCCAGGAAGATTGTACTAAATGTTGTAATTAATATATTTAAAAAAGTATTAGAATCATTTGAGTCACTAGCTTTAAGGTTGGAATTTGAATTAGGTTGACCCATTATATCCAGGAAAAAGATGCTAACTTGAGTCTTATGTTTCAAATCAATTATATCTTATATATAAAACCTCTAATTAATCAAGCTATAAATCTAGATCCTACGCAGAGATGTTTTTTCATAATAAGAAATACTTTGTACTACCCCTTAATTTAAAAAACTACATTCATCAGTTATAACTATTCAACTTTTACTCATAAAATCATGTAATCTTGCCGTTTGATCAAATTTCTTTAATTATTGCTAACCAATGACTGATAATTTAGTATCATATGCAGAGTTTTTAAATTAACATGGGAAACTTATTGCCCCTAGTAGCAGTTTTTCTTGCAGGACCAGCAATCATTGCATTAATCTTCTATAGAAGAGGTGTTTAAAAGTTTAAGCTGATTTACCAAGAGCAATTTCTGCAAAGGAGAGAATCTTTTTTGCAAAGATTTCTTTTTTATTATTTTTACCAGAAGATTGGAATGATAAATCAGAGGAGAGATGATCTCCTTTTGAATTAGTAATTAATACTTCCATGTTGTCAGTTAATTGACATTTATAATATCTATTATGTAACTTTAGATCTACAATATCTTTATGCATTTTTATATCAATTAAATTTAACTGAAGCTTATTCATATTATTCCACCTATTAATTTCTATATGAAATGCTATATCAACTAAATCATATTTTTTCAAATCTCTAGAATAGTTCCACATTATTGCATCTATAGATCCATTAGAATCATCTAGCTTCATTTTCATATGATTGCCTTTAAGCTTAAAAATCTCAATGACCTTGCATTTTCTTGTCCAAAAAATTGGTGCAGGATTCATTATTCCATATGGTCCAACTAACATTAATTGATTATAGAATTCATCATTAATATCTTTAAAATGTAAGTAAGCATCTGGCTTTACAAATTTGTTCAAATCACAGTTATTCATTTCACTTATTGCTATCTTATTTAATCTTGTCATTAGTTCAGGAATATTTTCTTCTTTTATTGTGAAACCAGCTGCAGCAGAATGACCACCATGAGCTATAAGGATATCATTGCATTTATCTAATGCTAAATTAACTTTCACTAAATTATTAGATCTAATAGATCCTCTAAATAACCCATCATTAGCTTCAGAAACAATTGCTGTAGGCAGGTTAAATTTATCAACAACTCTTGCAGCTACAATACCAATTATCCCAGGATGCCATTCTCTTTTTGTGAGTACAAGGAACTTTTTATTTTTGTTATATTCGTTTTGTGCAATTTCCATAGCTTCATGCTCAACTAAAGCCGTAATTCTTTTCCTCTCTATATTTATTGCAAAACATTGTTTCGTAAGTTCATTTATTGAATTGAGGGATTCATTAGTTAAAAGATCAATTATAAGTTTAGGATCACCTATCCTTCCTACAGCGTTTATTAATGGGGCGATTTTATAACCAATATCATCCGATGTGATTTGAACTTTATCAATATCTAGTTTTTTAATAATTGAAATAATTCCATTATTTTTAGTTGAATTAATTTGAGGTAGACAATCCTTCAGGATTTTCCTGTTAGCCCCTATAAGGGGGGCCATATCAGCAACTGTTCCAATACAAAATAAGGCATTTGCTGAGGTCTGATCTATATCAAAGTTTAATTTATCACAAATATTAATAGCTAAAATGTAGGCGAGACCAACGCCAGCTAAATACTTATATGGAGAATTAGATGGTAATCGTTCAGGATGAATTAATGCAAAAATATCTATATTTTTGTTAGGTATCTTATGATGATCTGTAATTATTAGATCAATACCAAGTTCATTAGATTTCTGAATTGCATCAAATGCAGATATTCCATTATCAACAGTAATAATTAGATTTATTTCTTTTAATTTTATCTCATTAATCATTTTTATATTTAAACCATAACCATCCTCTTGTCTCGATGGAATAAATGGTATTGCTTCAGCTCCTAATTTATTTAATAATTCAACTAAAAGAACTGAACTAGTTATCCCATCTGCATCATAATCACCGCAAATTGCGATTTTCTCACTTCTTTTACAAGCTTCTATTATTCTTAATGAAGCCTTTTCCAGTTCTTTGAAATGATCTTCAGCTTTAGGGAGATCTGATGGGGCTAAGAATTCATTTAATTCATGATTAACATCAATACCTCTTCTACATAAGACTTTCAGTAATGTGTTATTTATTTCATAATTAGAAATTTGATCATCTTTTATTGGCATTGGTAATAACCATCTTTTGATATGATTATGTATAGTTTTCAAAAGCTTATCCTTGATTAATTAATTATTAATCAGAATTATATTAGATTTAAATTAAATTACATGCATAAGTTAAAAGCTGTATTTTGGGATGTAGATGGAACAATAGCCGACACAGAACTTTGTGGGCATAGAGTCGCATTTAATTTGGCATTTAAGGATTTTGGTATCGATTGGTGCTGGAATGAGAACAAATATTTAGAACTTTTAAAAATATCAGGTGGACTAAATCGAATTATTCATTATCGCAATGAGATAAATAGTCAACTTAAGGATGAATTCTGTTCCAAAATTCAATCAAGAAAACGTCATCATTACAAACAATTAGTTAAAGCAGGAAAGATCAAGATTAGGAATGGAGTCCTAAGGCTTATTGATGAACTTGCTAGCTTTAATGTAGAACAATATATTGTTACGACAAGTGGTAAGGAATCCTTAGAGCCTTTTTTAAATACTTCATTAAAATTGCATCTCAAATATTTTTCTAGAATAATCACCTATGAAGATGTAAGTAAACATAAACCTTTTCCAGACGCATACAAATTAGCAATAAATTTATCAAAAATTTCAAATGTAAATTGTATTGCTATTGAAGACTCTAAAATAGGTGTTGAGGCTGCAAAAGCAGCTAATCTCAATTGTCTTTTAACAATTCCACCATGGTCAACTTCGGTAAATAAAATTACTAAACTTGCAAATTCCTGTGTAGATAATCTTGGAGACAGCTATAATAAATCTAATGTTATTTATGGTAAACCTTTAAATAGTAAGAATGTTGATTTTAAATATCTAACAAAAATTATTAATTAATTAAATGCAAAGAACCAGATTTAGAAAATTTTTGAATTCAATGTTATTAATTATAAATCCTATAATATCGGATTCATGGAGTAAAAGAAGCTTAATACTTCTTTCATTGCTTTCGGGATTTTATTTTACAAATAGCTTAATTTCATTTTTACTTGATAAATCTGTCAATACAATCGTTTTAGCTGCATCATTACTAATAATCATGGAGGTTACAATTAGATCAACATTATTAATAAAATTCTCTAAATTAAAAATAATTGTAAATGCTATTAATAATTTCAGAATAGGTTCAACCTACGCACTAATTCTAGAGGCTTTTAAACTTGGTTCATAAATGAGCTTAATCAGATTCTTCTTCAGATGTTTCATTCATAGGATAAACAAATCCCTGAGCACGGCCTGTAAGAACTGATTTACCTATAGATAAGGCCTTTTCGGCTGCAATAGCTGCTTTGCCTTTCCAAATTGCATGCCTTTGATTTCTTTTACCTTTAGAGGTCTTTTTCTTAGGTACAGCCATTTTTTCTAGACATTTACAATTTTTTTTATTTTATAACGTCATGCTCCAATTAAACAAAACCAATTTTAAAAACTAATTTCTTGTCTCTTTTTCTTTATATACTCAAGATGGTACATATTTTTACTATAGTTTAAGTGTAAATTCTATTTTATTATTTGAATTAATTATCAAATGAGTAAAAGTTATAGTCAATTATTAAAGGATATTGAAGGCGGTGAAATTATTTCTATTCTTCTAATACCAAAAAGAAGAGAGGTTGTTGTTGAATTTAATAATGGAGAGAAAAAGATTATTCCAATATTTTATAATGATCAAAAAATCCTTAGGCTGTCTGAAGAATATAATGTACCTCTTAATGTTAGAGATCATAGTGCTGAACAGCGTTTAGCTAATGTCATCACAGGGCTAGGACTATCTTTAATATTTATTTTATCGCTTTCATTTTTAATCAGACGATCAACAAAGTTATTAAATAATATGCAGAGTTTTTCTCGTCGGTCTTCAGAGGTTAATCCAGACGATATTAGTAAAATTACATTCGACGACGTTGCTGGCCTTAATGCAGAATCGGATGAATTGAGAGAAATTGTTACTTTTTTAAAGAGCCCTCAAGTTCTGATTGATCTTGGTGCCAATGCTCCAAAAGGTGTTTTGTTAGTTGGTCCCCCCGGTACAGGTAAGACATTATTAGCTCGTGCAATTGCAGGAGAAGCAAATGTTCCTTTCTTTTCTATTTCTGCATCAGAATTTGTTGAAATGTTTGTAGGTGTTGGTGCTAGTCGAGTTAGAGATTTATTTAAAAGTGCAAAGTCAAAATCACCATGCATTGTCTTTATTGATGAAATTGACTCTATTGGTCGTCAAAGAGGAGCTGGGATAGGAGGTGGTAATGATGAAAGAGAACAAACATTAAATCAACTCCTAACAGAAATGGATGGATTTACTGTTAATAGTGGTGTAATTGTTATTGCAGCGACAAACAGACCTGATGTACTGGATAAAGCTCTAACAAGACCAGGAAGATTTGATCGTCGTATTGATATTTCATTACCGGATAGAAATGCAAGATACAAAATATTATCAGTTCATGCAAGAACCAAACCTCTCTCAGATTCGGTAACTCTTATGGAGTGGGCTAGCAAAACACCAGGTTTTTCTGGAGCTGATTTGCAGAACCTACTTAATGAAGCAGCAATCTATGCAGCAAGAAATGATCAATCGAAAATAACTAACCAGGAAATAGATAAGGCTCTTGAGAAAGCACGCTTTGGATTACTATCTAAGCCACTTACAGATAGTACCAAAAAAAGACAAATTGCTTATCAGATTATTGGAAAAACATTAGTAGCATTATTAATTAATTCACAGGATAAATTAGAAAAAATATCATTATTCAAGTCTCTTCGAGATATTTCTGGCATGACTTACTTCACACCTGATGAAGAAACAATAGACAGTGGTTTAATTTCCAGAAGCTATATCTATAACAAAATTGTGATTTCACTTGGAGCTAGAGCAGCAGAATCAATTGTATTTGGAGCTAACGAGGTAACTCAAGGTTCACAAAAAGATCTTGAAGATGTGTATTTTTGGGCTAATCAAATGGTTACTAAATTTGGTTTCTCTGAACTTGGACCAATTGCATTTCAATCTGATAGTGATTCTATTTTTCTTGGAAGGGATTTTATGAAAAGAAGAAAAGAATATTCCCAAAGTACAAGTAAGGAAATTGATAAACAAATAATTTTAATTGTTAATAAAGGTATAAATCATGCAATAAAACTACTCTCGGATAAAGTTGAACTTATGGATACACTTGTTGATGAGTTAATGGAAAAAGAAACACTTGATTCAGAATATATTACAAATAAACTTGGCTCTTACCTCTCATTGAATTAATAGTTTTTTGTTTATTACTTCATAATGCTGAGAAATATTCTTTGCTACCTTTAGGGTCTTCCTTCATGGTTTTATCACCAGGTGTCCAGCCAGCGGGACATACTTCATCTGGATGTGATTCTACGTATTGATATGCTTGCAAAATCCTTAGCGTTTCATCAATATTTCTTCCTACAGGGGCTTTGTTTATTGTTGAATGCATAATTACACCTTTAGGGTTAATTATAAATAAACCCCTGTCGGCTTCTCCATCCTCATTTAGAACATTATAAGATTGGCAAATTTCACGCTTAAGATCAGATACAAGTGGGTAGTTAATATCTCCTATTCCGCCTTCATTTCTAGGTGTTTGTATCCAAGCTAAATGTGTAAATTTGCTATCAACTGATACACCTAATACTTCCGTGTTCTTGCTGCTGAAATCACTATATCTATCACTGAAAGCAGTAATTTCAGTTGGGCATACAAAAGTAAAATCTAATGGATAGAAAAACAAAACAACGTATTTGCCTCTGTATTTAGATAGAGAGATGTCTTTAAATTCTTGATCAACGACTGCAGTAGCAGAAAAGTCAGGTGCTTGCATGCCAACCCTTAGGCATTCATTTGTCGTCATGGAAATTGATGCGTATTTTGATTGGTTTAGAGGCTAGAGAACTTCCCCTTTTCCTTTTTATAATTTATCATGTAAAGACCTTAGAAACTTTTTCTTTCTACCTAAACGACCATAATTCATAAAATGATTGAACAAATCAGTTGGGATGCAACCCTAGTTAAGAAATTTAGTTCTTCAAACCATTATAAGATGTTAAATCAATTGAGAAGCGAAGTTAAAAAGTATCCCTTAACTAGAAAGAAAAATACAATAACAAAACCAATCAAGGATAATAACATAGGAAGAAAAAATAATCAGGCAACAGCTTTTCCTAAAGAGATTTCTATATCAAGAATAGAAAATACTAATAATGAAAAGACAGGTAGTAAATCAACTGTAAGTTTTAATAATTCGAAAAATTTCTCTATTTATAATAATATTAATAATGAGAATATAGAGGAACAAAAAGATAATAAATTATTAGAAGGAGACTGCTCAAACCTAGACGCTAAACCAACTACATTCAAAGAACGACTAACTAAAATAGATATGAATTAAATCTTATGTTTATAACTATTTTAAAAACTCATCCATATAAAATTTTTAAACAATATTAAAGCATAAACATCAAAAATATTAAATTAATATCACATATAATCCTTTTAATAGACCAATAGAAAAGAAATGTCAGTGGAGAGACTTGAACTCTCGACCTCAGCGTTATGAATGCTGTGCTCTAACCAGCTGAGCTACACTGACACCTGGATACCTATTATTTAAAACAGATTAATGCGTTCCATTCACGTATTAGTCAATGAAATGGTCACGTCTAAATCTATTGGGAATAAGGTATTCAACTAATATAATAATTCAGGATGGTCATGTAAGGGAGAAATCCTTTGATATGAAATTGATGTATGGTTTACGAAGCAAGCCTATTCAATGACCAAGGGGCTTTTATAGCCAAAAACAGAAGAGTAACAGATTCTAAAATAGTTCTTCTGAGATTATTCCCACTATTTGAATTTAATTTCCATCATATGTAGAGGAATTACATGTGAAAACAAATTTCGTTACCTTACTAAAAACACCATTAACTCTTAACTAGGCTTTCCAATTTTGAGCTAAATCATCATGGTATGCGTTATGAACCACCCATGTTAAGCAAAGAGAAAAAAAACATTAAATATTTTTAATTCTTTTAATAGCATAGTAAATATTAAAAAGTAATAATTCAAATAAAGATGAGTGGAGACTATTTGCAGGCATACCAATCATGTCTTACAGATTCAGAAAAAATAAAATCAACCAAAATTTCTAAGGTTTCATATCTATTAAAATTGAATGCTCAGCGAAATTCAATATCTGATTTAGACAAAAAACATAAGGCCTGGGCAAAAAAGGAATTCATATAAATACAAATGCTCTAGATAACCTAAATAACATTAAAAATATTTCGTCATTAGTATATTTAACATCAAGCTATTCAGAAAAAAATTCTAATTAACTATTAATGTTGCCATTATTATAAGATATTGCTATTAATATAAATGAGGGTGATCGGAACATATTGAAGCTTCCCCAACAGCAAGCTTCGTCATCCTCAACAATTTAGTTTTTTTTTTCAATCTACTCAATTACTCTTAATACATTTTATCTGTTCTGAACATCTTTATTTAAAAGTAGTTATCATCATGATGATTATTTATCTTTATAAATCAAAATTAATAAAATATTTAAATCTTCTGATACTAAACTTTTTCTTTGATTTTATATCAAATCACCTACAGGATTGTTCCAACCAGGCATTGATTGTTATAGATTATCTAGATTAGCCCATTGATTAAATATATCGTCACACGTATCTATTATTGATATTTCAAATAATAAGAATTCAAACTTAGATTTTGCAAAGATCCAGTATATTTCTACGTTACTATTAATTAGCTGTACATCTGAATTCTCTTATCAGTAAATATAATCATTTCAGTGTTTTAATCCAACCTCTAAAGACAATAGTCTAAACCTTTATGAATTAGCAATACCATTCGCTGTTAATTGAAGCCATTCAGATAAAATAAGATTGTTGTTTGTAATAAAAAATTATTTGAGATAATCAAGAGTGTATTTATAAAAAATATTATTTATTTTTTCAAGAAATTTTTATATGTCAAGACTTTTATGCAAAAGGGGTTTATTGAAAGATATAGAGATTTGACTAGAAAAATAAGCTATTGTCAGGTTAGGTTTCATCGTCATCATTACCTAACCTTATTTCAACTCCAACAAAAGTTGCAAATAAAACGATAAATAAACCAATTATTGTTTTCCATACGCCAATATGACCTACTGGCTCCGGTGATGGGATGAAATCTGGAATCATTTGCTAATAATACATCTATTTTTCGTCTTCCCAGTCTTCTTCTGCTTTATTTAGTATATCTTCGACAGTATTGTCAAAAGTTTCAGCTACAGATCTAAGCATTTTTGAAATAGTTTCATCTGGACATGCAAGATCATTTTGGATACTTTCAGCACAATCTTTTATTTCCTCCCATGCATCAACCAGGACTTGAGAATCTACAGGTTTCCATTCTTCTGACATAGATAAACTCCTTGTTAGAAATAGGTTATGGAATATCAAGTGAAATAGCAGATATTAGCTTTTTTCTTATATAACACTGTCATGGTTTCTTCATTTAATAGAAAGCTGTTAACAAAAATGCTAATTAAAAAAAAAGAAAACTCATTTGATGAAAATCAAGAGTTTCAAGCAAAAGCCAAGCTTCCCTTTATAAGAGCGAGCAGCTACAAAAGGTCGTAACCAAAATTTAGGCATCCCTATCGAGAGAAGATAGTCGCAAGGTGAAACAGCTTTCAGAAATTGAAAAATCATTTATTTGTGTATCAAGAAGTTTCAAACCTTGAATTTTTATTTACGTCTGTTGAAAAACACCTATAAATAAAAAAAGAGACTAGTTTTTATCATGCTTTTACCAAAGCCAGTACGGCCAGTAGATTCTGAAAAAAAAGGTAAAGATGATTAATTTTTATTTTTTACAATTTAATTAATTTTAAATTATAAATTCATTTATAACCATAAAAATATAGATCAGATCCTGATCTATATTTTTTTAATGCTTAAATCAAATATATATATCATCTAAGTATAAAGGAATTATCTAGAATATTATTTAAATAAAGAAAGCGATTGTTTAATTAAATTTAATCTATTGACATCCATCAAATCTTTGGCATTTTATCTCTGTTACCTACAAATGAATTTCAACATTACATGCCTTGCATGTTTCCATTATAAATACAACTTTTTTGATTTTCTATGAAAACCGCATCTAAAGAACTAAAAAAACTTAGATCTATGGCAGAGAATTCATTAAATAAAACTGCTGAACTACAGCAACTATTAGCCCAAATAGAAGCTACTCTCTCAAGGGCAGAAACCCACAAATTAATTCAAAAAACAAAAAGTAATTCATAATTATTTTATCTTATTTCATACGTGTATTTAATAATAAATCATTAGAATTTATTATTTATCATATAAATATAAACAGACAGTAATTATAATTATTTATTTTATTCTATGCTACTGATAAACTTATTTTAACGTGAATTTATAAATATTAGCGATAATTTTGCGTGAATAAATTGACTATTTAGTACAACATGCGATAACTTTACTAATAGTATATAATTAAACAAATAAATAACACAATTTAAAAAAAAACTAAAGTAATTTATAATAAATATATTCAATACTATGAATATTATTTTATAATATGATAA
Source organism: Prochlorococcus sp. AG-402-K14 (assembly GCA_003216815.1). Lineage (GTDB taxonomy): Bacteria > Cyanobacteriota > Cyanobacteriia > PCC-6307 > Cyanobiaceae > Prochlorococcus_B. The sequence goes on from QCIG01000005.1 coordinate 59,759, forward strand.
CTTTTAATTTATTATTAAACTTTAAACACTAGTACAAATTATTTTGCCGGAATGAAATTACAGAAAATAATGTCTAAATTGTTAATTATGATATATTGGAAAATTATGAATAATTAATATATCAATTAATACTATATGAGTGAAATTATACATTTAAATTTTTTTGTATAATAGATTAAGTAAATATATTGTCAATGTTTAATAATATAGTGAATAACAAGAGAAAGTAATATCCCTGTCCATAGTCCTTTTAGCCATGACAGAATAAGCATTTGATAGTTGCTCAGGCGGAAGTGGTTTTGAATCGCTATAGCGGCTCGTTTATCCAGACCAACTAATGAAAAACTATTTTTTGTCTGAACCTGAAATAACTTTCTTTGCATAGATATGATAGAAAAAACATAAGTAGATCTTATCTAAAAATTCAAAATTTTAAGATTAGATAATTAATAATACTATAGACGAATAAAAAAATATTTTATTAACATACAAAATTAAATTTATTTATATCTATAAGTACAATATTGACATTGCCACTTGTATTTTTTGAAAATAATGCTAATTTTTGTGTGTTGTTTTTATTTTAATAAAAATGCTACCTAAAATTCTCTAAACCTAAATTGAATTTAGATCAAAATCATAGCATTTAATAAATCAAAACATAAAAATGAATTGTAATTGCCCACATTGCGTAGAAATCATGAAGCAGCTTGATAGAGCAGAAAGACTGCAAGCCGAATTATTTAAGGAAAAGACATCAAAATTACTTACTAAGCATTTATATTATTGATTGTATGGAATAACAGGTATCGAAATTATTCGGTTTTTTTCTTCAATATCAGATTTAGATTGATTAGTCTGTTCTAGATATATATTTAGAGTTTTAGTTTGATTTTTCTTTGCTTCAATATTGACAAAAAAGAAGTATATTGCAATTAGAATTAGATAAGGGATTAAATTTTTTATATTGATTAATAATGATTTCATATTTTTGATCACACTTTATGGAGTTATATATTACCAATTATAGTTGGTAAAAAAAAGACAAGCAAATATTTTAATTCTTTTTTATTTATTGAATGATATGTATAACCGTTTCTTGATATTATATATTATTAGAAGAAAAAACATATTAATAATGAGCAATTAAGCTAATATAGAATCAAAATTCTAGATATTAACAAATAAATTATAATAGGAAATGTGTTATCGGCGAATAAATTCATCTTTAATCTGTTAGGACAGTTTATATTTCACATGATAAAAAACCACGTTTTACATTAAATATAGTTAGGTTTAATCTTCAGATTTATTTAAATGTGTCAATCTTAGCAACGGCTTTATTTTTTCCTGATTACGGAAGTTCTGGAGTTCCATGGGATTTATACTTACTACACTTTTATTTTTTTGTCGTCTTTATACCATTTATTATTATTTTTAATGCGGCAAGGAACTCTGAAAAAGAAAACCCTAATAGAACTAAGGACATAAAAACACGCTTTCCAGATCTACATCCACGTGCCTAATGAGCTGTATAATTAATTTATTTTGTTTATGTATAAAACATCATAAAATTTTTCATCACTATCAATTGCATCAATCCACTCCTTAAATTCATTTCGAAGACAATTTTTATCTTGCCCTTCTAGCTTAGAAAGTCTTTTGAGAGTTTCATTGATGGTCACTTCTACGCATCCAAGTAATCTTGTTTTGGACATATCTTTCTGAATTGGTTTTTGGATATTAATAGATTTTCTAATCATTGTTAATTGGTAAAGGCCGTAACAAATTAAGATTTAATATTTTCCATAAGTTTGCCATATAAAAAATACTGAAAATAATTTATTGTTTTCATTAGATTTATTTATAAAAAGACTTAATTGTAAACATAAATTCTGTAATAAATGAAACTGTTATTTCAGCAATTTTGAATTATATTATAAGGAAATTTTATAGCCTTTATGTCATCTCCTCAATCAGGAGCAATACAATCAGTAGAAATAATGATTAACAGCTCACTTTCTCGACTTGAAGATTTGAACGGTAGGAATAGAGAATCTCTTTATGATGAATACAAAGAATGGTTAGAGCTAGATGAAAATAGTGTTATAAATAATGGTGTTTTATACTGTAATTATCTTGGATAAAAATTTATTAGTAAACAAAACTACTTATTTAATAATTCTAATTGTAGACAAGCTGAGTAGCAAACTATCCCACAGGCAACTGACAAGTTTAAACTTCTAACCCCACCAGCTTTAGATTCGCATTCACCCCCTGGCATTGGGATTCCAGCGATTATTTCACATTTATTCATTATTCTTTCTGGCAATCCAGTATCCTCTCTTCCAAATAATAGTATGTCAGATTTTTTATAAAGAATATTTGAGATTGAATTATTACTTTTTTTAGTTAATGCTATAAATCTCGATGTATTAAACTGATTCTTATATTCCTCAAATGATTCATATAAATGTACATCTACATTTGCCCAGTAATCTAAACCTGCTCTTTTTAAATATTTATCTTCAAAGCTAAAGCCAGTTGGCTTAATAATATCTAACGACATATCAAAAGCTAAGCAAGATCTCCCAATTGTTCCAGTATTCTGTGGAATTCTTGGTTCAAATAATGCGACACGAGGTCTAGAATTATTTAATAAATTCATGGTATTAGATCACCTATTTTATCTAAATCAATTGCAGTCCCATTCATGGCAAGCCAGCTTTTATTTGAATTTTGACTTATCAATGAGGTTAGAGTGCTATGACGTTCACGAAATAAATGTCCGATGGGTGTTGAAGGAACAATTCCCCAGCCAACTTCTTCAGAAACAACAACAATGCATATATTATCCTTTGTAATGCAATTAAGAAATTTAGTTTGAAAAATTTCCCAATCATAATCTTCTTCTATAAGGTGATGCTCTACTAGGCCACCTACTGAGTCGATTAATATAGATTGTTTTTCACTGTTCGAATCAATAGCATTGCAGATGTCATTTGGATGTTCAATGAGAGTCCAATTATCAGGTCTTCTATTCCTGTGCAGATCTATCCTTTTTTGCCAATCTGGATCATTTGGTCTTGGTTTTGATGTCGCTATGTAAGCGACGTGATCCTGCTCCTTTATTAAAAATTCAGCTAATTGACTTTTTCCACTTCTTGTCGGTCCTGTAATTGAAATAAGTCCTTTATAATTTCTAGCAATTGGTGTGATCATATTCTGAGCTATGGGATAAATATATTAAATGTATTTTTAATATATTATATCGAAATGGCATCAAAATTAAATGTAGGCACTGATATGTATAATACAGAATCAATATATTCATTTTAAACTAGATTGCATAGATAAATGTATAAGATTTCTAGCTTAGTTATAATATTTGGAGCTTGTTTATTAATTTTATCAATAATAAATATAGCTACTGCTAGTCAAGTTAATCCAACTTTAGTAAGAGCAGAGACAATATCTGGAATTGCTTCAATAGCATTAGTAACTATAGGCTATCTCTGGACTGAGATTAAACCAAAACAACCCACTAAAGCTCTTTTGAAGGGGAAGGAAGGTTTTGAACTTTCTAATGAATTAACTGACGAACAAAAAAATGAATTAGCATGGGGAAGTAAGCAAATACTTACTGCTACAGCCGCTAGTACAATATTAATATATTGGGATAATAAAGTAATACTTAGAAGAGGCATGATTTCTGAGAAGATATTTATACCTGGTGAAATATGTAAAAGGTCAATTGATCAAAAACGACTAATTTCATTAGTAAATACAGAATTATTTCCAGGAAGGGATGAGTTTGATGGCGTATTAAATAATTTGCCCGCGGTGATTGTTTATCCTCTTGAAAAAAGAGGTCTAACAATTGTGGGAGGTTGGTCAAAGAGATCATTTACTAATTCTGATGAAAAATGGATTTCTGGCTGGTCTGATAAGTTATACGTACTACTTAGTAATTAGGAAGTTAATAGTTGTTTCTACCTGTTTTTCATTAGATGTAAACACTAAAGTATTATCTTTTTTAAACCATTTTGCAAAGTCAGATTTAATATTTAGTTGGTATTTTTCTTCACCTTTAGAATTATATATATTTCTATTGAATTCACTATTGTCTATTTTGAGTAGGTTTGAATCAATATTATAGAATCCACTAGTTGCATTTATCGTAGTATTACCAAAATTTATATTAACTGGATTATTTATATCAATAACAGAGGTATTTAAATCCCAATCAAATGAATTAGTAGTAACGTAGTAATCCTGTTTATTAAGAAAAGATATGTTAACATTATTAAAAACTCTAATAGAATTGGTTAAGTTATTGAGAGTAGAATTGCCAGATTTGACTTTAAAATCTTGCCCGTTCTTATTAAGTATTTCAATTGAGCTTTCAAATATCTCTATATCATTTTTTGTAGGATCGATTATGGCTTTAGGACTAGTGATTTTTACACTAATTTGATTATTAGGGTTTTCTTGAAGTAGTTCGAAGTCATTAATATAGCTTTTATTATCAATTTGAGTAGTAGAATTGTTAGATTTTTGACAACCCAATATAGGTGTTATAATAAATATTAGAAGAAAATAGATATGTAAATACTTCACTAGATAGAATTATCATTAAATTCAATTTTATCCATTACAGGAAATGGATCATTTAGACCATTATCAGGATCTAACAAACCCCATTTTAATGATTTATGAAAAGTGATAGATGAAGAATCAATTTTTAATTGATTTAATATTCTAGTACTTAAATTGGGAACAAATGGGTTTAACAAAATTCCAATAATTCGGCAAGTTTCAAGTACAGAATATATATCAAGAGCAACAATATCTTTGTTCGCAATATCTTTAATTAACTTCCATGGTGCACGTTCATTGAGAAAAAGATTTGCACTATTAGCAAGGTCTATAATTGCATTTGCTGAGCTTTTAAAATTATTATCCTTAAATGATTTCATGTATTCACCTATTTGTATCTCTGATTGAACCTTAAGAGAAGATTGATGTAATAATGAATTATCTATTGGGATTTTTTCATTAAACCATTTTTTAGACATTGTAATTGTTCTATTTAACAAATTACCAATGGTATTACTTAAATCACTATTAACAATATCGACAAATCTTCTCATTTGAAAATCTCCATCTTCTCCAAATTCAATATCTCTCAAAAGATACCATCTCATTGCATCTATGCCCCCATATTCTAAGAGTTCAATGGGGTCAAGGACGTTACCTAATGATTTTCCCATTTTTTGCCCTTCTCGCGTTAAAAAACCATGCCCAAATACACTTGCAGGTGTTTTCATACCAGCAGAAATTAGCATTGCAGGCCAATAAACTGCATGAAATCTGAGTATATCCTTACCAATTACATGAATATTTGCAGGCCAATTGCATAACGATTCATCGGTCAGTTCAGGAGAGCTTTGATCACGAAGAGATCCACTAACATAACCTAATAGAGCATCGAACCATACATAAAAAGTATGATCCTTGTTTCCAGGAACATTTATGCCCCATTTTAAGTTAACTCTGGAAATTGAGAAATCCCTTAGTCCTTTTGAGACAAAATTAATAATTTCATTTTGTCTACTTTTAGGAGAAATGAAACCATCAATTTGAATTAATTTTTCAATTTGATTTTGATATTTTGATAATTTAAAAAATAAATTCTCTTCATCTCTCCATTCTAAAGCCTTTTTATGAATTGAACAGATTGGGCTTTTATCATTATCTTCTACATCCTTATATTCTTCACATCCAACGCAATACCAACCACTTTGTCTACCCATATAAACATCATCAGATCTCAAAACTTTGGAATAAAATTGATGAACTAGGGATGTGTGATCTTCAGAGGTTGTTCTTACAAAACGATCATAACTAATGTTTAATTTTTCCCATAAATAAGTATACTTTTCTGTGATTTGATCACAATGTAGTTGAGGTTGAAGGTTTTTACTTTCTGCGGTTCTCTCAATTTTTTGACCATGTTCGTCAACACCAGTAAGAAAAAGCACAGTATTTCCATTTAGTCTTTGAAATCGAGCTATTGCATCACAAGCGATTGTTGTATAAGAACTACCTAGATGAGGCTTGTCATTAACATAATATAGTGGTGTAGTAATTGTGTATTTCATATTCATCATATATTCAAAATATTATATTGTATTTTTAAAACTTTTGCACAGTTATGAACATGGCTTATTTTGAAGATGAAATTAATTCAAAATAAATTAAATCATTATTCTTATTGATTATATTTTTAACATGAAAGATCTCACCTAAATTTTTATTATTTTTTGATTTTAGATTACATATAGTAGAGAAATGATATTCTATAAAGTATAAAATACAAATATTTTTATATCTATTTATCCAATCTAACAATATCACATGATGTTCTTTAAACGTTTTATTTTCGAACCATTTACTTATCCAATACTTTTGATCTTCTCTAAATCTGCTAATATTCTGACTTCCTTGATTGTTTATCTCATTAATCATTATTTCGACTTCTTCTTTAGATATAAGATCTTTATTATTAAGATATCTATTTAATTGGTAGTTAACTAACAAGTCAGCATATCTTCTAATCGGTGATGTTGCATGTAAATAAGATGTTAATCCTAAACTAAAGTGCGACATTGGATTTATAGAATAATAGGATTTACTCATAGTTTTCTTAAGTAAAAAATTGTATAAAACCTTATTATCCGAATCTTGAATTTTGCCAAAAGCAGGTTTAACAATATTTTGTTGAACCCTATAAGGCACTGGTATTTTATTGACCTTAGTAAATTCCGATATTATATTTCCGAACAAGATCATAGCTTCACTTATTAATTGTCTCGATAACGTTGGATCTATTATCTTAAGGATGGGAATATTATCTTCTACAAGTATCTTTCCATATGATTCTAATATTTCCATAGCACCTAAATTTTTTCTCCAGCATTTTCTACTTTGTAAAATTGCAGAGATAATACTTAAATCCTCTTCTTCTTTTGGCGCATAATCAATAAGTTCGTCAGCATCTGTATAATTTAATTTAAAGTCAACTTTAATTATACTCTGAACTATTTCTGAAGAAGCGACACTACCATCTTCATTAAAAATAATACCTACGCTTATTGATTGTCTCTTATCCTTATCACTTAGACTAAACACATTATTAATTAAAATTTCAGGAAGCATGTAATAAATATTTGTTGATAAATAAACAGTTGAAATAAGATTCCTTGCCTTCTTATCAATAGCAGATTGATATTCAAGATATGAAGTAGGGGAGGCAATATGGATCCATAATTTATGCTGACAAGATATTTTTTCTAAGGAAATAGCATCATCTATTTCTAACGTATGAGAATCATCTATAGAATAAGTCTTCAGATGTGTAAGATCTTTTGCTGCAGTATTTCTAATATTTGTATTATTAAATCTAGATATTATTTCTTTAACTTCATTGTCAATGTTTTTATTACACACTCTATAATTAATAGAATATTATTTTATCCTTCTGGATTAACAAAGGGAAGTAAGGCAATAATTCTTGCTCTTTTAACTGCTGTCGTTAAATCTCTTTGTTGCTTGGCTGTTAATCCGGTAAGTCTTCTAGGGAGAATTTTACCTCTATCCGTAATAAATTTCTTTAATAATTCTACGTCCTTATAGTCAATAGGATCGCCAGGCTTTATGGGAGAGAGCTTTTGTTTAAATAGTGAATTAGTCATTTTTAGAAAGTGTATAAAAGGAAAAGATTATTTGATTTCTCTATGAATAGTCATCTTATTTAATTCAGGACAGAATTTCTTAAGTTCCAGTCTCTCAGTAGTATTTCTACGATTTTTTTCTGTGGTGTATCGAGATACTCCTGCAGAACGCTTTTCTGAGCTAGGTACAGATCTAGACTCAGTACATTCTAATGTGACCACTATTCTGGTACCTTTTTTAGCCATATGAACTTAGCTCAACTTTTGTGAGTCTAGGGAACAAAGTACAATCCTACTAGGCAAAGCACCCTTTTTTATAAATTCATTAGAGCACCTATGTTTAACTCCTGTCAGACCAAATCATGAAGGTATCTGTTTCCTGGCTAAAAGATCTTGTCGAATTTAACAATGATATAGATGAATTGGCTGAAAACCTTTCAATGACAGGTTTTGAGGTTGAATCAATAGAAGACTTATCAGACCAAGCAAAGAATGTTGTTATTGGTTTTGTTGACGAAATTACATCACATCCAAATGCCGAAAAGCTCAAAGTTTGTTCTGTAGATGTTGGTTTACCCAAAAAGATTAGTATTGTTTGTGGTGCGCCAAACGTAAAAGCTGGATATCACGTCCTTGTAGCCAAGGTTGGTGCTTATTTATCTTCGAAGTCATTAAAAATAAAATTATCTAATTTACGAGGCGTAGAAAGCGCAGGAATGATTTGCTCATTGGATGAATTAGGTATTGAAAGTAGTAATGAAGGTATAGAAATTCTTGAAGAGAATGCAACCGATATCCCTCCAATTGGTTCAAATGCTGTCGATTATCTTGGTTTAAATGACACCATAATTGAATTAGCTATTACTGCTAATAGACCTGATGGTATGTCCATGGTTGGTATAGCACGTGAAATATCAACAATAACAAATTCAAAATTAACATTACCACCATTAAATCACAATGATGACTTTGAAAAATTCGAACCAAAGATAGTTGACAATGAAACGATAGGATCAGACTTTATTTACTCACTAACATATATAGATAATATAGATAATACTGCAAAGATAAATAAATCTATTTTTGATAAATTAAGTTCACTAAGACAAAATTGTATAAACCCAGTTGTAGATATAACAAATTATTTAATGCTTGAACAAGGCCAGCCTCTACATGCCTTTGATGCAGATCTATTAGAGAATATAGTAGGTAGAAAAGTTACGCAAGATGATTTTGGTATCAGAAATGGAAAACAAGGCGAATCATTTGTTGCACTCGATAAAAAAGAATATGAATTAAATGACAATATAAAGATAATTACATGCGACGATATTCCAATTGCAATAGCTGGGGTTATCGGTGGAAACAATAGTTCCGTAAGTGTTCAAACTACAAGAATCTGGTTAGAAGCAGCTGTGTTTAATCCTACAGCAATTAGAAATAGTAGTAGAGAAGTAGGGCTTAGAACAGATGCAAGTAGTAGATACGAAAAGGGAATTTCACCGAACATGACAAAAGCTGTTTCTAAGAGAGCTAGTGAACTTATTTCATTAGAATTAGGTGGTAATATTAAATCGCGTCATGTTAATAATGAATTTATTAAAAGAGATATTAGTGTCAATCTTAGAATGGAGAAAATAAATAAAGTTCTAGGTAAGTTTCGTCGCTCAGATAATAATATATTAGATAAAAGTTCTAATACACTTAGTCATCTTAATAAGGATGATGTTGAGCATCTTCTAACAAAACTTGGTTGCCTACTCACTTCAAATTCTAATGGTTGGAATGTACAAATTCCTCCTTACAGATCATCTGATTTAACACGAGAAATCGATTTAATAGAAGAGATAGCAAGACTAATTGGGTATGATAATTTTGATTCAAGTCTGCCCGATCCTCTAGAGCCGGGAGTACTAACTCCTAGTAATTTGGTTGAAAGACGGTTAAGAAATTCCTTTATCAATAATGGTTTTCAGGAAGTAGTTACTTCATCACTTGTTGGTCCAGATAATACTGATGAAAATGCTGTATTAATCAAAAATCCATTACTATCAGAAACAAGTAGATTAAGAACAAATGTATGGGATGAACATCTTAAAATTCTTCAGAGAAATGTATCATTTGGTGCTGAAGGGTGTTGGATCTTTGAAATAGCAAAGATATATAAAAAAGATAAAGAAAAATTTGTTGAAAGAAATTTACTAGCAGGTTCCATAACTGGTAATAAACGATTTAGCAAGTGGGGGAAAGCATCAAAACAAATATCGTTAGATTTTTTTGAAGCAAGAGGAAAACTTAAGCAATCTCTCGAAGTTCTAGGGATTGAAACTATTGATAAGCAACTTACCGATATAGATTTCATGCATCCGGGTCGAACTTCTGAATTATTAGTTGAAGGAAAAAATATCGGATTCTTTGGACAAATACACCCTTCTCTATCTGAGAAATATGATCTAATTAAAGAAACTTACATATTTAACCTTCATTATGATTCATTGATTAATGCCGCGACCAGGAAAACAAATTGGATAAAAATTTACCAGGCTTACCCCACCGTTCCCTACATGGAAAGAGATATTGCGCTTATTCATTCAAAAAAATATAGCTCCTTAGAAATAATAAATCTAATAAAGAAATCTGGACGTCCATTTTTAGAAAAAGTGGAATTGATAGACCGTTACGAGGGATCTTCTATTCACGAGGATTCAGTTAGCCAGGCTTTTAGAATAAAATACAGAGATCCTAAAAAAACTCTAGTAGAAGAAGATATAAATCCAATACACGAAAAAATAAGAAAGGCTCTTAAAGAAAAATTAAATGCAGACCTCAGAAGCTAGTCTCTTAAGTCTAGAATTAGTCCTATAGTGAGTCCTATAACGAGTCGTAGACGAGATATAATAGATAAATATTTTTTATATCAGAAATATTCAAAATATCTAATTTAAAAATTAAGTTATTAATATCTTTAAACTGCGTCAAAGCATCGATTGTTGAAAAAAAATGCTTAAAGCTTTACCCAACGCAAATCTCAAAGATCATTCAACGATGTCTTATAATTCTATTATAAGAATTAATATAAGACTCATTAATAGTCTTATATAAGATTAAAGAGAAATAAACACTTTAGCCGTCTGAGGTATACCCTACCTTGCTAGAGTCAGAAAGGCTATCTATGAAACCAGACTATGCATAACTGTCTATAAAGCAGTTATGCATAGATTTAAATTTAGTCATACCAATATGTTTCTAGATCAACTGAATTAATGGACAACGGATGGACATAAATAGGGTCTAGCTACATCAAAAACGAATGAAACTAACTAAACCGCTAATAATAAAAGCAAAATTTTGAGCATTTAAAAATGTAATTGATGGCTTCTTATACCTTTAATGCTTTTTTTATATAAGAAAGCATTAATAATAGTGAGATTTAATGCATCTATTGGTTTCCGATTCTTTGTTTTGTTTATGAATGATCAACTTGCCCCAGATCTAATCTATTCCATCTAGCACGAGTCTTATAGCTGGACTAATTATTAGACGCATGAAAGACGCATGAGAATCTAATTCTTATATAAATCCTTGAGTAATTGATAAGCCTCATTCAGTTTTCTCATGGTTTCGTTTGATCCTCCAGCATCAGGATGATTGGAAAGAGCTTTTTCTTTATAGGCATCTCTAATAAAAGAAAGTGTTAGTGATGATCCAGCCTTAGTTGGTAACCCCAATAATTTAAGAGCACCATGAACAGTCATCGTAGACTCAAGCGTTTGGAATGAAGTCACATTTTGACTACGTTTAAATTTATTAACGAATCTACGAATGAGAGTTGGTATTCTACTTCTTAGGTTTTTAGCTGAAAAGGGGTCTTCAAGAGCACCTGCCAATATCACCACATCATCAAATGTTACCGAGTCAATTTTCCATTCACTGCAATAGGAGTTAAGCATTTTGCAGGCAGCATTCCAGGTGAAAGGTATGCTTTCTGTGCCATCTACATTAGGCCAGATGTCTCTAGCAAGCCATATCATTGATGCCTCAAGCACACTTTCAGTAGGTTTTTGTCCGTAAAGATAGATCCAATGTTTTTCTGCAGCATCTTTCGCCTTTAATAGATCATCGATATCAATAGTGGTAATTGAGGTATCTTCCATATTTTTAAAAGATTTATTTTTACTCAAACTTCTCTTTAGGTTGGTAGTTTGTTTTCTAATAAAACCTGGTAATTCAATGCCTGTAGAGACAGTACCTTTTTTATTAGCTACAACATCATTAGCTTTGACATCATTGACAGCAACATTTTTTATTTCAATATTCTTATTACCAACTATCACAAGTGCTTTTTCTTCTTGGTTAATATTTTCTATTCGGTTTTGAGGAGTTGAAGAATCATTATTGCTATTATGATTAAAATCTAATTGTTCATTTTCAATTATTTCATCATCTAAATCGTTAGATAAAATAACTTCTAATAATCTCTCGAAAACTAGTCCTCTAGCCCTAAATCCCCACTCTTTTCGAAGTCGATCGACGCCATCAACTAGATCAATTGGTAAATCAATTGATATTCTCTTAACTTCCTTGACTTCCCCTTCCGTCACAAGATCCATATATCTAGTCACATATTAATGCTCTTTTTATTTTCAACACACGTTTAGCTTTGAATTTATATAATTAATCTCTAATTACAAAATATGAAAATTTTCTAATATTATCTCAAAATTAAATTATGGCCACATAGATCAACATTATTAAGTATTATTTGTGAGTGAATCAAATGTTAATCAGAAATGAACTTCTGCGAATCTTCCAAAAACTGGAGTGAAAGAAAAAAAAATTTTCAAGCTAGAAAGTTAAATTTTTTAATATCCGTTAAAGAATCTTATGAGAGAAAGCTTGCCGCTATCACAGCATCAATATCAAAGCTTGAAGAACAAATGAATTCAACCACTCCTACTGTAGAAAGCTAAATTAGCCTTAAGCTACTTCTTAAATTACATCTTTTAATATTTTTTCTGGACCAAATTTAATAAGAGTATCAACATCAGATATTTTTGTGCCAAGAAAATAACCAGCGAAACCAAGCGCATTTATACTAAAACCGTTTGATCTATCAGTTTTGCGTGTAATAAGAGCAATCCACTCAGATGTTATAAGTAAATTATATGGTTTTAATGGTTTATTAATTATATCTATATCACCTAAATTCATTTCATCTATCATAGATTTATATGAGCTAAATAAATCGTACTCGCTTGAGTTTTTGTTTTTACTTCTTTGTCTAATTGAAACACAATGTGATATTTCAGAGTTAATCCCCTTTGTGTTATTTAATAATGAGCAAAACCAATCAAATCTAGGACAAATACTCTCATTATAGCGTCTGGGTAATAATTGAAAATGTCTGTGAGGCTGACTTGCACCAGCTTCTTTACTGCTGTTAAAGAACCATAAACCTGAGGTATCATTATCAACATTTAGAATAGCTTCAAAATCATTTTTATTTAACCAGCCATTTTGCGGCTTCCAGGTATTCGTTATTAATAACATATGCCCTATTTGTACTGGATATTTATTTAATATTAATGTATGTTTTTCATTTATTGACTGTATTTGTAATCTAGTATCCCAGGGAATAAATGGATTGCGTTTAGGACCATATTCTGTTAAATACTTTGGTATAGCACTTTTGAGAAAACGAAGCTCAAAATCACAAGAATCCTCACTAGATTTATATTTTATAGTATTCAATGGAATTACAGCTCCACAATTAACTGCTTTTCGACTAACCTCCAGAGCTTTTGACCATATAGATTCGCTCTTCACCTCAAATAGACCTTTGATATATAATGTTTATATATTATATAATTATTAATCTATAAATTTATATATAAATTTAAAATTTAAATAAAAGCTTATTAACCAATGCCTAATCAATAAATTAAAAAGCTGAAAGAACGTAGCAAATATTCTACGGGTCATGGAATTTATGCCTTATAAGCCGATCAATGCAGTAATGGTCATTAGGATGTTCAAAAGTGATTCGACGGTCTAGAGACGATTTGCGGGCTTCTAGAGACGGATTGATTGCTTGCATGTTCTTTTTGATTATTGGAATAAAAATTTCTATTTGAAAACCTATTTATGAATTTTGAAAAGAGTAAAAGTTTAAAGTCATGAATTAGTAATCAACTCAGTAAACTCGCGAGATCGCTTGTACTGGTGTGGTTTTTAGAAAAGATATGAAAATTCAAATTTATCAATTTGCAAAATAGTTTCAGTTTTTTGACAAATAAGGTTGACGAAAGCAGGGGGCAAAGAGGTAAAACCTCTTTCAGTAATGTGTCCTCAATGGATTGGGACTTTTCTGAAGACGAAGCCTTTTTATCTCTATGCGATGCGTTTCGCGAGAGTGGGGAAACATCTGCCATGGAATTTTTGGCAACTGGTGAGGGTGCTTTTCACTTTCAGGAATTAACTCAAAATGCTGCCGGAGAGGGTATTGATTTAAGTGACTCAGAATCAATGGCTGAGTTTCAAATGGAAGTATTAGAAACTATCGATGAAATGAATAACTAATTTTCTTAGTTGATTTATAAATTAAGGAAAATATTTAAATACCAAAGTATTTAGCTACAGGATGTAATGCAACAATAGCTGTTGTACTCTGTTCGGGATTAAGTTGTTCACTTTCATCCATAGAGATGTTAATTTTTTTAGCATCAAGCCATAACAATTGTTTTCTAGAATCTGAAACTTCAGGACAAGCTGGATAGCCAAATGAATAACGACATCCTCGATATTTAACATCTAAGATATCTTTTATATTATCTGGTTCACAGTCTTCAAATCCACATTCAATTCTAATAACAGAATGTATGAATTCAGCAAGTGCTTCTGCCAACTGGACTGTCAAACCATGAAAAAATAGATAATCTGAGTAGGAATCTTGACTAAATAATTTATGAGAATATTCACTAGCCGATTCTCCCATTGTTACAGCCTGCATTGGTAAATAATCATTAGGCTGATTGTTATTTAAATCATTATAAAAATCTGCTATACAATATCTTTTTCCAGATCTTTGCCTAGGTAATAAAAAATCACCTAAAAGGCTTTGGTGATCTTTATCATATACTTTTAAATTATTACCAACTCTGCCACAAGGAAAATATCCATACACTAATGATGGATTAATAAGCTTTTCATTTATTATTTTGTTCATCCAGTAATCTAACTTCGGTTCTGCCTTCTTAAATAAAAAATCCTTATAATCAGAAGCAGACATCTGCTTGGATCTTTTCATTTGCCATTGCCCTGCAAATAAAGCATTACGATCTAAGAATTTATAAACTTTAGTTATGTCTATATCTTTTTCTAATAAAAACCTTGGGCCTATGAATGGAGGTTTAATAGGATCTATTTGAGATATATCTTTTGATCTTGAGCTATCTTCAATAGGTTTTTCTTTGATTTTATTGATATTAGTTTTTTGATTAGAATTTGTATTTTTATAATTACCAATAGTAATTCCATCGGGAGCACCTTCTTTAAAGCCTGAGAAATTATCCCAGTTATTTAATTCCTTTGCTTTCATATATGAATCCATAAATTTTAAATCTGTAAACGCATCTTTACCATAAATAACTTTCCCTTTATAAACACTTGCACAATCCTGATTAACAAATTTTGGAGTCAGAGCTGCTCCACCGAGAATAATAGGCACAGATATATCTTCTTCATTTAATGCTTTAAGATTATCTTTCATAAATGCAGTTGATTTAACTAGTAGTCCACTCATGGCAATACAATCAGCGTTATGCTCTTTCTGAGCATTAATTATTGAATTGACTTCTTGTTTAATTCCTAAATTAATAACTTCATAACCGTTATTTGATAAAATTATATCTACTAGATTTTTGCCAATATCATGAACATCACCCTTAACTGTAGCGATAATAAATTTTCCTTTTGATTGATTAACCTCAGATTTATCCATAAAATCCTCTAAATATGAAACAGCAAATTTCATTGTTTCCGCAGATTGGAGAACAAAGGGTAATTGCATTTGTCCCGAACCAAATAATTCACCAACTACTTTCATGCCATCTAGTAAATATTCATTAATTATTACTAAAGGTTTATATTTCTTTAATGCGAAATCAAGATTTAAATGTAAATTAGTCTTTTCACCATCAATAATATGATTCTTTAGTTTTTCTTCTATTGGTAATTTAATATCATAATTATTTGTATTTTTGTTTAAAAGTGTCTTTGAATCATCGAAATAACTAGTTAAGGTTGTTAAAGGATCATATGTGCATACTTTATTTTCAAATATTCTTCTATCATAAATAAGATCCATGCAAATTTTTATCTGTTCTTTACTAATTTTGTTTAGAGGTAAAATCTTGGAGGGAGAAACAATTGCAGAATCAAGACCGGCCTTAATTGCTTCATTAAGAAAGATAGAATTAAGAACAATTCTTGCACTAGAAGATAAACCAAAACTTACATTTGAAATTCCAAGGATTAAATGAACTTCTGGATGTTGATCTTTTATTAACTTAATTGCTTTTATAGTTTCTAAACCATTCTTTCTATCTTCTTCTAATCCTGTTGAGATAGGTAATGCTAGAGGATCATAAAAAAGTTCATATGATTTTAATCCAGAATCAGTCGCATCCTTATAGGCTCTTGTTGCTATTTCTGCTTTTTTATCAGCAGATCTAGCCATTCCATCTTCGTCAATTGTTCCAATTACGACCGCTGATCCGTATCGTTTAGCAAGATCAATTACTTTATAGAATCTGTCTGGTCCATCCTCATAATTAGTAGAATTTAATATACATTTTCCGCCAGCATGTTTTAACCCACTCTCCATTTTTTCATAATCTGTTGAATCAAGCATCAAAGGCAAATTAATGTTATTAACAAGTCTTTTAACTAACATAGACATATCTTCGATACCATTTCTTCCAACAAAATCTACATTTACGTCTAAAACATGAGCATTTTCCTTGAGTTGAGATTTTGCAATTCCAACAAGTCCGTCCCAATCCTCATCGTTTAGGAGTTCTCTTACTTTTTTAGATCCACTAGCATTTAATCTCTCACCTACGATCAAAAAAGAGTTATCTTGCACATACGGAATAGACTCATATATTGATGATGCAGCAGGAATTATAGATCTTTCTTTTGAAAGAGTATTCAATCTTTGCTCAGAAGATAAAAGCTCTTTAGATAAATCTGAAAGTTGCTTAATATGTTCCGGTCTAGTTCCACAACAACCTCCAATTAGTTGAACTCCTAAATCATTAATAAAATGACTAAGTTGGAACTTAAGTTCCATTGGAGTTAATCGATAATGAGCCTTGCCACCTACATTCTCTGGAAGTCCTGCATTTGGTATACAACTTATATGAAATGGTGAATGTTGCGATAAATATTTAATATGATCTTTCATTTCTTCCGGGCCAGTTGCACAATTAAGGCCCAAAATATCAATATTAAATG
The DNA here is from genome assembly GCA_003216815.1 of Prochlorococcus sp. AG-402-K14. GTDB lineage: Bacteria > Cyanobacteriota > Cyanobacteriia > PCC-6307 > Cyanobiaceae > Prochlorococcus_B. The sequence continues at coordinate 77,011 of QCIG01000005.1, forward strand.
GCTCCAGTATTGTTGTAATAGAAGAAATATCACTACCAATAAGCATCTGGCCGGTAGTTTCCATGGTTACCGACACCATTAATGGAATTCTCTTTCCAGAACCAATAGCTTCATTTACGCTTTGCAGAGCAGCCTTGATTTGAAGGACATCTTGGCAAGTTTCAATAATAAAAAGATCAATTCCACCTTCAATTAGTGCTTTTGCTTGCTCGAGATAAGAATTTTTTAGCTCATCAAAACTGATATGACCTAGGGTTGGTAGTTTGGTTGTTGGTCCAATAGATCCAGCTACAAATCGTGGTTTTTCCTCTGATTGATATTTATTTGCAACATTCCTTGCTATTTGTGCTGCTTTTAAATTGATCTCATAAGCTTTATTACCAATTCCATATTCATCTAGAACAATTGAAGTAGCACCAAATGTATTTGTTTCGATTACATCACAACCAGCATTTAAAAATGATTCATGTACTTTTTTGACGCTGGAGACTGATGTCAATACAAGGTTTTCATTACAACCTTCTAATGAAGCTCCGCCATAGTCATCTGCATTAAGTTGTTGATCTTGCAGAGACGTGCCGGTAGCGCCATCAAAGACTAATATCGGTCTCTTTTCAGAGTTGAGATAGCCTAAAAAATCAGTCATAAATTATATATTTAACTTATAAAAATAAAAATCATTAATTTAAATAAGTTATATAATCTTATTTTAATCTATATGTACACGTGTAACCCAATTTTCATATTCAGGATCTAAACCTTCTGTAATTTTAGTCAACTTCGTTCTCAATGAATTCATAATTGGCATATCTTTGCTCATTGATGTAGTTTCAATCATTTTTATAGGGGTAATTTTTGCCGCCGTTCCTGTAAGGAATACTTCATCAGATATAAACAATTCTGTTTTATCTACTGGTCTTTCAATAACTTTTAAACCATCTTTTTTTGCAAGTTCTATAACACTTGAACGAGTTATACCTTCAAGAATGTCTTGATCAACACCAGGTGTAATTAATTCACCATTACGTACTATAAAAATGTTCATACCACTGGCTTCACTTATTTTTCCTTGATTGTTTAATAATAGTGCTTCATCAAATCCACTTTTTACTGCTTCAGTTTTGGCTAAGGAGCTAGTGATATAAGCCCCACTAATTTTACCTCTTAATGGAAGTGAGTTGTCCTGCTGACGTGTCCAGCTACTAACGCGACAAGTAACTCCATCAGGTGATAGATAATCACCTAGTTCTATTCCATAAATAAAGAAATTAGTTTCTATATTATGTAACCTTGGTGCAATTCCTAAGTCACTAGTATATACAAATGGTCTGATGTATACAGGTTGAGTCGGTTTGTTTTTAACAAGAAATGTTTCAAGAGACTTTAATACAAAATCCTCATCTAATTCAGTCATCAAAAATCTAGCACTTTGACATAATCTTTTTGCGTGTTTGTCTGCTCTAAATAATAAAAATGACTTACTATTATTTGGATCAGGAATAGCTCGCATTCCTCCAAAAGCAGCAGTTCCATAATGAAGTGCATGAGTAGCTATAGATAGCTTCGCCTCATTAAAAGGGATACATTGCCCTTCAAACCAAGCGAATGGAAGAAAATTATGCATTATTAGTTCCAGCTAAGATGAAAACAATCAGCATTTCAGTTTTTACTGCTCTTATTACACATAATAAATGAATGCATAGAATTTCCACCCTTCCGGGGAATGAACCTCAAGAAGAAAATACATTTATCGAACAGCCATCAGCTCCGGTTATCTTCCTAACTAGCGCTACATCTGATATAACCTGTCTATCTACAGTATTAAAGCTCCCTGACAATAATAATTGGAAAAATAAAATAAGAGCATTACCTATAGCTTATTTATCTTCAAATACATCAATTGATCATTATATATCTAATACATGTAATAAAGCTGAAATTATTCTTGTTAGGTTTTTAGGGTCAAGATCTTACTGGTCTTATGGGTTTGAACAATTAGGTTTATGGCAATTAGAGAAACCAAATAGACATCTGATAGTAGTCTCTGGAATTGAAAGTACAGCAAATGATGTTCAAGAAATTAGTAGCTTAAATCAAGAGAAAGTTGATTTAATTCAAACACTTTTAAATCAAGGAGGTATAAAAAACTATAATTATATGCTACAAACCTTAGAGAAAATAATTGATGTTGAAGAAATTTATTTAAATTCAGAATTAATTGAATATCATGATGACTTAATAAAATGGAAATGGAATAATAATGATAATCCATCTATAGCCGTATTTCTCTATAAATCACTTTTACAATCGGGTAATTCAGAGTTAGCTGATAAAATAAAAGATATATCTAATAAATACAACTTAAATGCCAAAATAATATGGATTACAAGTTTTAAATCTAAAAATATAGAGAATCAAATTATAAGTTTATTAGAAAAAGAGAACATAAAAGCAATAATAACAACAACCTCATTTTCATCAGTTGAATTTAAACATGATGATGATAAGAATAACTTGTGGGATAGATTAAATATACCTGTATATCAACTACTAATATCTAGCTCATCTGTAAGTGAGTGGAATCAATCTACAATAGGTCTTAACCCAATTGACTTATCAATTCAAGTTGTTTTACCAGAAGTAGATGGTCGAATCTGTACAATTCCAGTTGCATTTAAAAACCTTACTTATATAGATAATGAATTATCAATTGCTATACATAAAACGGAGCCATATGATATACATATTGAATGGTGCATAAAATATATAAAAAATCTAATTTATCTACAACAATCGAACAATTCAAATAAAAAGATAGCTCTCGTGATAGCAAACTATCCAGTAAAAGACTCAAGAATTGCGAATGGAGTAGGATTAGATACACCCGAAAGCCTATTAAATATTTTGAAATGGCTTAAAGATGAGGGTTACTATCTAGGCAATAAAGATATTCCAAATAATAGTAAAGATTTAATAGACTTATTAGTAAGTCATAGAACAAATTCTGAAGAGACTATATCAAATAAACCTCAATCATATTTAAATATTCAAGATTATTTACTTTATTGGGAAAAACTTGGATCTAAGGTTAAAGATACAATTTCAAATCGATGGGGAGATCCACTTGATTCTATTCAATTAGAAAAGAATGGATTTCCAATTAATGGCATTTCATTTGGAAATATAACAATTTTAATTCAGTCAAATAGAGGTTATGAGAGCGATAATTTATCTGATTTACATTCTCCCGACTTACCTCCTACACATAAATATATTGCACAATATTTTTGGTTAAATAATTCATTTAAAGCTAATGCAATTGTACATCTAGGTAAACATGGAAGCTTGGAATGGTTACCAGGAAAAGGAGTTGGATTAAGTCATAATTGTTTCCCATTTATTCTTTGTCCTCCGATTCCAAATATATATCCATTTATTGTAAATGATCCTGGTGAAGGCTCTCAAGCAAAAAGAAGAACACATGCAATTGTTATAGATCATTTGACTCCTCCATTGTCTCATTCGGGTAGTTTTAATGACCTACTAATAATTGAGAACCTTATAGATGAATATTATGAATCGAAACTAATTAATGATAATAGAAGTGAATTATTAGAAAAAAAGATAGTAGATCTTTTAATTAAAAATTCATGGCCAGGTATTGAATCAAATAAATTAAAAGCAGAAAAAGAAAATTTAATTATACAAGATCTAATAGATAACGCAGAGAGTTATTTATGTGAAATTAAGAATTCCCAGATAAGAACTGGTCTTCATGTTTTTGGAGTCAATCAGAGCATGGATAAATTAATAGAGTTAACACTCACAATTTCTAATGTCCCGACAGGAACTAATCTCGGTCTTACTCAATGCTTAGCAGAAGATTTAGGGTTTACTATTGACCCTTGGAGTGACGAAGAGAGCAAAAACTTAAAGAAAGTAGACATTGATTTATTTAAAGCTTATACAGGAATTAATGCTAGGAAAGTCGGTAAAGTAGTTGACTGGTTGAATGACATTGGAAAATATATAATAGAGTTTCATTGTTTTAAATTTCTTAATTACAAAATAAAATCAAAAAAGAAAATAAGACTTGATAGTAAGATTTTTAATTATCTAGATCATGAAAAACCTAATATTTTTATAAATCATTTATTAAATAATATTTTACCCAAACTATTAAACAGTTCAGTCAACGAAAAAATTAACTTCCTCAGAGCTTTAGAAGGAAAAAGAATTTCTAGTGGCCCTTCTGGGGCGCCTACAAGAGGGAAATTAGAGGTTTTACCAACAGGTAAGAATTTCTTTTCCGTTGATATAAGAGCGATACCAACTGAAACAGCTTGGGACTTAGGGAAAAGAAGCGCTGATCAAATAATGGAACTTTACCTGCAAGAAAATGGAGAACACCTTTCACATCTTGCTATTTCAATTTGGGGAACTTCAACAATGAGAAATGGTGGAGAAGATATTTGTCAGCTTTTTGCTCTAATGGGTTTAAGGCCAATATGGGACGGGACTTTAAGAAGAGTAGTTGACGTAGAAGTCATTCCCATCAGTGTATTGAACAGGCCAAGAGTAGACGTAACTTTAAGAATTTCTGGTTTATTCAGGGATGCATTTCCTCAGATAATTGAATTGATTCGAAGAGGTCAAAACCTTATTGGTAATTTAAAAGAATCCTGTTCTATTAATCCACTTGCTGAGTCATATAGAAATGGAAATACAAAATCAAGAATATATGGTTCAGCACCTGGATCATACGGAGCAGGATTACAAGAAATAATCAATAGTGGATCTTGGGAGAATCAATCAGAACTCGCTGATGCTTTTATCGAATGGAGTAAATGGAGATATGAAGGTTCAAATAAAATCATAAAAGACAAAAAAGGATTAGAAAATAATTTGTCAAAGGTAAAAGTAGTACTTCATAGTCAGGACAATAGAGAACACGATATCCTTGATTCAGATGATTACTATCAATTTCAAGGTGGATTGATATCAGCGATTAAAAAAACTAGTGGGACAGATCCTCAAGCCTATTTTGCCGATAATTCAAGGTATCAACGTCCAAGAATTCATAAACTCTCAAAAGAAATTGATAAAGTAGTTCGAAGCAGATTATTAAACCCAAAATGGATAGAGGGGATGAAAAAACATGGATATAAAGGTGCTTTCGAAATGTCAGCTAGCCTTGACTATTTGTTCTCTTTTGATGCAACTACAAACTTAGTTCCTAATTGGTGTTATCAATCTATTTTGAATAATTGGTTAATGAATAATGATACGAAAAATTTTATTAGTGATAACAATCCTTGGGCTTTAAGAGATATCGCTGAAAGATTACTAGAAGCATCTAATAGAAAACTTTGGACAAATCCAACTAATGAAGAAATATCATCTATAAAAACATTATTATCAGATGTAGATAGTAAGATTGAAGCCTATTCTTCTAAAAATAATTTATAAATCATTCAACGTCTAAGAAGAGATACTCCGTGGCTATCTGTACCACATGTTGATAATAAAGAATAAGAGTTTGCACAATCAAATATTTTATCGCAGATAAATTCAGAAGGGATCCAATTATTTGCTCTTTCGTAGTTATACCATGTTTCAACAGCGTCAAAATTTAGTTTAGATGCTTCATCAATCAAGATAACAAATGGAAGCTTATATCTTGCGGGATGAGCCAACACAGCAATACCATTAGCTTTATGAATTGAATCTACTACAGTCGAAGCTAATAATTCATTACCAATAGCAGACTTATGGTCAACATAAGGTAATAAGTATTTTGATTTATGGTCAAAACCAAGACCTAAAACATGAACCAAGCACCCTTTCAATAAACAAGTAATTTCTATTCCACTCCAAAGTGTAGGAAAATTTGATCTTTCTTTATATATAGAGTCTTTAAATTTACTTAATTCAATATATGCATCTACTGAATGATGATCAGTAATTGCATAATGATCAATATTAAGTTCAATCGCTTGGTAATAAATTTGTTTAGGAGTCAAACTTCCATCACTATATGTTGAATGCATGTGAAAGTTTATAGAATTTGGACAACTATTCTTAGTAATCGATTTAATTATGTTAATTAATTCAGTAGGATCAATATCAGACATACTAACTAAGTGAGTTGTTTCTTATTTCTTCTCCATTTAGCATAAAACTGTATACTTGCAGCCATAAAAAGAATTAAACCAAATATCAACCAACTTGCTGCACTTGTTGGAAACTGGTTTTTAAATACAACAAGCATTACAACTACTACTAATAATAGTGTAGGCAACTCATTTAAAGCCCGGAGTTGCTGTCCACTATAATTATATTGCTTATTAGTTAATTCATTCATAATTCTGTAGCAATAAAAATGATAAATAAGTAAAAAGGCGACAAACAATAATTTAATCTGCATCCATGTTTGAGTAAGATAAACAGGCTGCATATATAATAATCCAGATGCCATAATGACAGCCAAGATCATGCCAGGAGTTGTTATAATATTTGCCAGTCTTTTCTCCATTAATGTATATTGCTTATTAAATACATCCCTTATTTCTTCTTTCTCATTCTGCACTTCTACATGATAAATAAACAATCTGACTAAGTAAAATAAGCCAGCAAACCAAACAACAACACCGATAATATGAAAAGATTTAAACCATAAATATGTCTCTGGTGAAAAAATCATATTCTATTAAATGTTTCGTACCTTCATATCACTCTATACAATACTATAATATAGTTTAACTGTCCCAATGTCGTTAATAATTTATCAATAGATTATTTATTTTCATTTGGATGAAAATAATTTCGAATAACACCAGCAGTAGATGATCCTAAGCCTGGTGTTGAGGAAAGTTCGGAAAGAGATGCCATTTGAATAGCCTCTATTGATCTAAAATGCTCTAATAACAATCTGATTCTTTGTGGTCCCAAACCGGGTATCTCATTTAATTGTGAGCGTTTCATACGTTGACTTCTTTTTTGTCTGTGAAAGGTAATTGCAAACCTATGAGCTTCATCTCTAAGTCTTCTTAACAAAAGCATTCCTGGTTGGTTGGGTTCAGTGTCTAATGATTGTTTAACATTTGGAATAAATATCTCTTCTTTCTTCTTGGCTAAAGATATAAGATTTATATTTTGATCAAGATTCAACTCCTCTAAAGCCTCTAATACCGAACTTAATTGCCCTTTCCCTCCATCTATTACAACTAAATCAGGCCAGTCATTCAAATTATCCTTGTCTAAAACACTAGATTCATTACTTGAGAGTTTATTCATATCACCACCATCATCTTTATAACGAGCCCATCTTCTAAATCTCCTAGTAATAACTTCAGCCATTGATTCAAAATCGTCACTATGTCCTAGTTTTATATTTGAACTTTTAATTTTATATTTTCTGTAATGTTGCCTAGCCGCAATACCATCAATAAATACTACCTGAGATGCAACAGCATCACTACCTTGAATATGACTAATATCATAACATTCAATTCTTTTTGGAATTTTTACTAACTCAAGTATATTGGTTAAATCGTCGAGCTCAACTAGATTTTTATCATGAGATTGTCTAATTCTTTGCAACTCAATATTTGCATTTTTTTCTACTAATTTTATAATTTCTGCCTTCTTTGATCTTTTTGGGATTGTAATATTAACTTTTTGCTTTTTTAATTCACTTAGCCAATCAGATATTATATCTGTATTTTGTAATTGATATTGAACTAATATTTCTGAAGGTATTTCAATCGGATCTACATTTGAGTAATGATTCTCTACAACTTTTTGAAGTATTTGAGAAGTACTGAGATTATTATTATCTGAGAAATAGCCAAGTCTTCCAATTAATTTTCCTGATCGCATTTGAAAAATTTGAATAGAAGATATATTCTCCTCTGATGCCAAAGCGATTATATCTCTGCATACAGATGAATCAGGAATAATCATCTTTTGAGATTCATGCAATCTATCTATACCTTTTAACTGATCTCTTATAGATCCAGCTTCTTCAAACTTCAATGACTCTGAAAAAGAATGCATCTGTTTTTCTAATAATAGTCTCAATTCTTCTGTTCTCCCTTGAAATATCATTTCAACTCTTTTTAGTGTATTTTTATAATCTTCTGAACTTATTTCTTCTTGACAAACGCCTGGACATCTTCCAATTGAATAGTTAAGACACGTTCTATCTTTGTAAAGCGGTATTCTTCTTTGTCTAAGAGGAAACAGTTTTTTTATACTAAATAGGGTCTGTCTAAGTAAATAAACATCAACGTATGGACCATAATATTTATCTTTTTTCTGTCTTTCCCGTCTTTTCCTAGTTAAAAATATTCTTGGATATTTGTCGCCCCAGGTTATACAAATATAGGGATATTTCTTATCATCTTTTAATAGAACATTAAAATAGGGTTGATTAGATTTAATTAAATTCGATTCTAGAGTTAAGGCTTCACTTTCGGTATCAGTAACTATCAATTCAATATCTACAACTTGCCTAACCATTAAGGAGATTCTTGGACTCAATTCACCACTTGCTCGAAAATAACTTCTAACTCTATTTCTTAACTTTTTTGACTTACCAACATATAGCAATCTATCCTCACGATCTTTCATCAAATAACAACCAGGATCGTTTGGTATATCCTGCAAAAAATTCGAGAGTCTTGACTTGTCCTTAATTAAAGGCGTTAATTCCACCGATCATGTCTCGTTAAATTAGCCGCCATAGTTCCAACCTGTACTCGCTAAATTTAAAGCAGATCCATCTTTATTCAATACTGCACTCTTTACCTCAGCGACAAAAACTGTATGGTCGCCGTGTTCTACGCCCGAAATAACTTCACATTCAACTCCACCTATTACATCTTCGATTAAGGGCATACCAAACTCTCCATAAGTGAATTTACAAGCTTCAAAACGTCCACCTAATCCTTTTTGAGGCTTAAAGAACACAGCTGCCAGATCCTTTTGATCTTCTCTCAAAACATTGAGCGAAAACATATTAGTTCTTTGAATAATTCCATGACTAGATCCATCAGCGCGAACAGCCATTACAACTAATGGTGGCGTAAATGATCCTTGTGTTACCCAGCTAGCAGTAAAACCATTTATTTCATCTCCTTCTCTTACTGCACATATAAATAATCCATGAGGGATTTTGCGCAAAAGAACTTTTTTGGCATCCTGATCAAGAGTCATGCGCTTTGATACGTTTATATATATGAGATTCTATGAAAGAAATGGACTTTTTTAAAGTTAAAAAACCATGAAGGCACTTTATCCTGGTAGCTTCGACCCTTTAACGTTTGGACACCTTGATCTAATTCAAAGAGGAAGTGATTTATTTGGAGAAGTTCTCATTGCGGTATTAGAAAATCCTTCGAAAAAGGCAACTTTCTCTTGCGAGAGAAGAATAGAGCAGATTAAAAATGCAACCAGAGATATACCAGGTTGTAGAACAATAGCTTTTAAAGGTCTAACTGTAGATTGTGCTCGTGAACATAATGCGGATCTAATTTTAAGAGGCTTAAGAGCCATGAGTGATTTTGAATATGAACTACAGGTTGCTCATACAAATAGATCTTTAAATAATCAATACGAAACGATTTTTCTGGCGACAGAAACACATCATAGTTTTTTAAGTAGTTCTGTAGTTAAAGAAGTCGCAAGATTTGGTGGAGAGATTCGTCATATGGTTCCTGAGTT
>QCIG01000006.1 GCA_003216815.1 Prochlorococcus sp. AG-402-K14
TGGAGGCTGAAGCGTCTTTGAAGGCGAATTCTGGTCGTTTTGATTTTTGATTTTTTGAAAATTGCCTGGACCAACTTTCTGTTTAGGTATTTCGTTTCGATTGATTTTTGGTTTTAGCTTAGGGTTATTTATTTGTGGTTGTTTTTTATCTTGTAAATTTATTGGTGGCCTACTTGGAGGGGCTAATGGCCTTTTGGGTTCAGGGCGATAAGGTATTTGCTCTTGAATTGTTGGCTTCTTGGCCGATCTAGAACTTATTGGTTGATTTTTGAATTTGTTATCTTTTTGTTGTGAGATAAGAGTTTCTTCTTTCTCAGTTTTATTGACAATTTTGGCAATAGATTGCTTTATGTCTTTTCTTGGCTTAGGTGGGAGTGGTTTGTTTGGTTGAGAAGATGAAGCTATTGGTTGTTTAGTTTGTTTATTCGTTAAGGTTTTTTGATCGATCGATGGTTTAGAGCTTATAGATTGAACTGAATTTTGATTAGGTTTTAAAGGGGCATTTAAATTTGGTTTTGGATGTTTTGATAGGGCAGGCGTATTTTGCAGGATTTCAGGCTTCTGATGTTTTTGAGTTTTTGCAGGACTTTTTTTAACTGAAAGAATTTCTTTATCTAGCTTTTTAATAGGTTTAGCGGTGATTTTTGAGTTAACACTTTTTTTCAGGAATTCTTTAATTTGATTCGCTTCAAGATTGCTAATTGAACTGCTATGGCTTTTTGCCGCAATAGAAAGTTCTCTAGCTGCGTTTAGCACATCTTTATTGTCAAGGCTTAAGTCCTTTGACAACTCATAAATTCTGATTTTGCCGCTGCTGGTCATTAATGTTGTGCTTGAACTTTAGATTTGGTTTTTGGGTTGGTAGAGTTCATATCAGTTTTATCATGCCTCAGTATCGGAATCATTGCAGGTATTAAGTTGTTTTTGGAGCATATTGAAAACGCTTAAGTGAATCGCACATCTAAGTGCTTTTTGTAGTCGTTTTCGCTTCCAAGCTTCCTCAAGACATGATTCAGTTGGACATAAATAGGCTGATCTTCCCATCCCATTTGAGAGAACTACTCCATTCTGAAAATCTTTGGTAACTTTTAAAAAATACTTTCTATCAAGAACTTTTTTGCAAGCTACGCAACGGCGCAGAATGGGATTTTTGCTCACCGGGTTCCTTCCTCTTGTGTAATGATTTTATCTTGTACATCTATAGATTCTTCATTGGTTGCTTCAAGATCACTTTCTGTAGATTCCGTTTCTACTTCATCTATATTGATATCTGACAATTGTTCATTTTGAAAGTCTTCTTCATCTTCTGGTAAAGGATAAAGCTCTCTTAATCTTGCATCCTCTTCCGCTCTCGCTGCTTGCTCTGCCTCCAATCTCTGCTCAGCTTCTCTCTGTAAGGACTCTTCTTCTTCCCTTTGAGAGATTAATTCTGCAACCTCAGAATCTTCGGTTGCTTGGTCATATTCCTGCGAATTTTTGATATCTATTTTCCATCCTGTAAGTCTTGCAGCAAGTCTTACATTTTGTCCCTCTCTTCCAATGGCAAGACTGAGTTGATCTGGGGGGACTAATACATGGGCATGCTGACCTTCAGGATCTACAAGTCTTACAACTTCAACTTTTGCAGGACTTAATGAATTACAGATGTATTGAATAGGGTCAGAGGACCATCGAATTACATCTATTTTTTCTCCTCGCAGTTCATTGACTACTTGTTGAATTCTAGATCCTCTTGCACCTATGCATGCTCCAACTGGATCAACTTCTCTTTCAATGCTGTCAACTGCGACTTTTGTTCTGGGACCTACTGCTCTTGAAGGTGGATTTGCTTCACGTGCAACAGCAACAATACGTACCGACCCTTCTTGTATTTCAGGAACTTCATTTTCAAATAAATATACAACCAGTCCTGCGTTTGACCTGCTTACAAAAAGTTGAGGTCCTCGCCTAGGGATTTCACTAACTTCTTTGAGGAATACCTTAAATGTTGCATTTGCTCGATAATTATCATTTGGTAATTGATCTCTCCTTGGGAGCTCTGCTTCAACCTCTGGCCTCCCAAGGCCAGAACTGACTGCCATAATTACTGATTGCCTTTCAAACCTAATAACTCTGGCAGTCAAAACTGGATCTTCTAAATCAGCAAATTCCTCTTGAATCATTCTCCTTTGCTGATCGCGTAATTTTTGGGCTAAAACCTGCTTGGTTGTAGCAGCAGCCATTCTTCCAAAATCTTCTTTTTCAGGTGTCACATCTAAAACAACTGTATCTCCAACTTGAGCATCATCAGCAACTTGCATAACTTCAGCTATTGCTATTTGATGATCATCGCTCTCTACGTCTTCAACAATTATTTTACTTGCCAAAACTCTATAACCCTCCTCCTCTAAATCCAAGCCAACATCAAAATTACTAAAATAGTCATCTTCAAAAGGATCTTCGCTGATTCCTAGGTAGAGAGTTCTTCGATATCTTTCATAACCTTTTAGAAGTGCCTCTCTCAAAGCGGCTTCGACCACATGTGATGGAAGTTTTTTTTCCTCACTTATGTCTTCAATTAAGTTGGTTAAGCCTGGGAGTAGAACTAGGGCCATCGATGATGGGATATAAAGATGAGAATGATTGGATTTAGATAATTAATATCTAAGTGTTAACCAGAAGGTGTCGTAAGTCGGACTTTAATAACGTCTTCGACTGGGATTCGGTGAGTTTTCCCCTTTTGATTTATTTGTAGATCATTATCTGTCCTTTTTAGAAGCAAACCACTGGTTTGTTGTTCATTTTTTTTTAAATCCTGATAAGTAACTTCAATTGGAAAACCTTTAAAAATTTGAAAATCTTTTTCTTCAGTTAAGAGTTCACCAACTCCCTCACTACTGATTTCTAACGTAAAAGGTTGGTCAAGGATAAATGAATTTTGAATAGCTTCATCAATATATGCACTAAGGATAGAACAGTCATCAATAGTGACTTTCTTGTCAGGATTTTTATGGCGGATATTAACTTGAATAGATAAAGGGTTTGAATGAGTGAATATTTTAAAATCCGTTACATCAAAGCCATTATTGGTTGCTGACTTCGCTGTAAGAATTTTTAATTCTGTAGCGGTTTGATTAGACAAAAGGTAGTGACGAACTCGGACAAGCAGCCCGAGCGGTTTCAGTTTTGACCCGCCTCTATTTAAGAGGTACCGTCAGGCAACTCAATATTACTAGATAGAGGTTTCGGATACCTCTAAAATCAAGTTCTTCTTGTTTTGTATTGATCTACTTTATTCTTTGTAGATATATTGTTAGTTATGTTTACCTTTAAAAAGTTAAAACTTATAAATAGAGCAAGTAAAATATTTTATCTTGCTGCATTCTTGTTTTTCTTTGTATTAGGGCCGTCACCTTCAGTGGCTGTTGATGATTTTCAAATTAGTCAATCTCATGGTTTTGTTGCCAATGTTGCCAGAAAGGTTTCTCCATCAGTGGTAAGGATTGATATTGAAAGGGATATTCAAACTGACGAATTTGAATCAGATTTGCTAGATCCTCTGTTAAGAGATCTTTTAGGAGATTTGGGAACATTCCCACAAAAGGAAAGGGGGCAGGGTTCAGGATTTGTAATTGATGATTCTGGATTGGTTCTCACCAACGCTCATGTGGTTGAAAGAGTCGAAAATGTAATGATTACTCTTCAAAATGGTAATCAGGTGGATGGACAAGTGATTGGAACTGATCAAGTAACTGATTTGGCTTTGGTTAAATTGAATGGGTTTTCTGGATTAGAAAGTGCAAAATTGGGCGATTCAGAAGATATTCAAGTTGGGGACTGGGCAATTGCATTAGGTACTCCATATGGCCTTGAAAGCACGGTTACATTGGGTATAGTTAGCAGCCTTCATAGAGATATAAATAGTCTTGGTTTCTCTGATAAGAGATTGGATTTAATTCAAACCGATGCAGCAATAAATCCTGGAAACTCTGGTGGACCATTGATCAACTCCAGCGGAGAGGTGATCGGGATAAATACTTTAGTTAGATCAGGACCAGGGGCTGGACTTGGATTTGCAATTCCAATAAATCTTGCTTCAAGGGTTGCTAACCAGTTGCTTGCTAATGGTCAGGTTATTCATCCTTACATAGGTGCGCAGCTAGTTTTATTGAATGAAAGAATTGCTATTGAGCACAATCAAGACCCTAATGCGTTGATTTCTTTACCTGAACGTTCTGGAGCTCTCGTTCAATCTGTTATCCCTCAAAGCCCAGCAGAGGAAGGAGGATTAAGACGAGGTGATCTTGTGATTAATGCAGAGGGTAATGAAATTAAAGATCCAAAGTCTTTACTCATGCAAGTTGAAAATGCTCAAATTGGAAAGCCATTTGAATTGGAAGTTCTTCGAAACAATAAAGAGATTAATCTTTCTATAACGCCAGCTGCTTTGCCAGGAATAAGCTAAAACGTATTGCTACTGTCATTAAAAAGGTACGACTAAATGGATCTTCAAACACAGATGAAAAAAGCAGTTGCCCAAGCTGCTGTAGATCAAATTCAAAATGGAATGATTCTTGGTCTTGGTTCTGGTTCAACCGCAGCTTTGATGATTGAAGAGCTTGCTTTGAAAATAAAATCAGGAAAAATTAAAGATGTTGTTGGAGTGACTACATCTTTTCAAGGCGAAGTTCTTTCTTCTGAATTAGGAATACCACTCAAATCACTTTCTTCAGTTTCAGAAATTGACCTAGCAATTGATGGGGCAGATGAAGTTGATCCTAAGTTTCAATTAATCAAGGGAGGAGGAGCATGTCATGTACAGGAAAAACTTGTGGCTGCTTTGGCTAAGAAATTCATAGTTGTTGTTGATTCATCAAAACTGGTTAAAAAATTGAACCTTGATTTCAAATTACCTGTTGAGGTTCTTCCTTCAGCCTGGAAACAAGTACAAAAAAAATTAGAAGGGTTAGGAGGAGTAGGGGAACTGAGAATGGCCCAGAAAAAGGCTGGACCTATAGTTACTGATCAGGGCAACTTGATCCTTGATTTGACTTTCAAGAATGGGATTGATCAACCTGATTCGCTGGAGAGTCAAATCAATAATATCCCCGGTGTTCTTGAAAATGGACTTTTCATCAATCTTGCAGATGAGGTTTTAGTTGGCAGCGTAGAAAATGATGTGGTTGGTGTTAAATCGCTCAACAAAATTTAGAATCTCTAATTCGTATTGATTCCGCGTGACTATGCAAACCCTCACTTTTTGCTAATTCTATGACAGCGTTTTTGGTTTCATTAAAGGCTTCTTTTGAAAAATCTATAAGTGAAGTGTTTTTCATAAATGTTTCTACTCCTAGCGCACCAGCAAATCTCGCAGTACCTGAGGTGGGGAGTGTATGGTTTGGCCCTCCAAGATAGTCTCCAATAGCTTCGGGGCTCCATGAACCCATGAAAATTGCACCAGCGTTTTTTATGCTTTTTGATAATTGCTTGGGTTGTTCTACAAGTAATTCAAGATGTTCTGGAGCGAAAGCATCACTTAATTTTACGCAAGTTTCTAAATCATTGCATATAGCGACTAGCCCCCATTCCTCTATTGATTTTTTGCATATTTCTAATCTTGGGTGATTGGTTAATTGACGTTCAATTTCTGCTGGTAATTTTTCCGCTAGTTTTTTATCAGTAGTGATTAGGATTGCTGAGGCAAGAGGATCATGTTCCGATTGAGCTAACATATCTGATGCAACATGTTCCAATTTCGCAGATTGATCAGCAATTATTAAAATTTCACTTGGACCAGCTAATGAATCAATTCCTACTTTTCCGTAAACACTTTTCTTTGCCAATGTGACATATATATTTCCAGGACCAGTAATTACATCAACTTTTGGAATTGATTCGGTTCCATTAGCAAGGGCACCAATGGCTTGAGCACCTCCTATACGAAAAACTTTGTTGACACCTGTTATGTGAGCTGCAGCTAAAACGGTTTGGTTTATATCCCCTCGAGAGTTCGCTGGAGAAACCATAATGATTTGATTAACTCCGGCAACATAGGCAGGAATGGCATTCATCAGAACTGTGCTTGGATAAGCGGCTCTTCCCCCAGGGATATATATTCCTGCATTTTCAACTGGACTCCATCTTCTCCCAAGTGATTCGCCATTAGGACCAGTATAAGAGATATTTTTTGGCACCTGAAGACTATGAAATTTCTCAATTCTTTTTTTTGCTAATAAAAGCGAATCTTGCAATTCCTTAGGAGTTTCTTCCCAAGCTTTTAATATTGAATCTGATGATACTTGCAATGATTCTGGTAGAAATCCATCAAATCGAGAAGTGTATTCTTTAAGTGCCTGGTCTCCCTTGTCTTGGACTTTCTTGAGAATATCTTTGACTAACTTTATTGCTTCATCTTGAACATTCCCTGATGTCCTTTCTGTAATTCTTTTGAGTTCAGATTTAGCTTCCTCAATATTTTTAGCTACTTTTATAACTGGTTTATTTGAAAAGGTTTTTTCAACCTCATCTTTATCAATTGTTTGCATCATGAACTTTTGGCTATGGGTTCAATTTGATTATCTTATGCCCTAATTTTGATTTATGTAGATCTTCTTCATGGTCTTGAGGTACTCTGGATTAATATAAGACTAAAACACAAAGCCTCCGTGGCAAACACCAACTCAGCTAAAAAGCGAATTCAAATTGCTGAACGCAATCGCCTTCAAAACAAAAATTACAAATCTACAGTTCGCACATTGATGAAGCGATGCTTTGTTGCCTGTGGGACTTTTGATAAAGAACCTGGAGATGAAGCTAAAGCAGATCTTCAAAAAACTTTTAATGCAGCTTTTAGTAAAATTGACAAAGCTGTTAAGAAAGGTGTTCTTCATAGAAACACAGGGGCTAACCAGAAATCCAGGCTTAGCTTTGCTTTGAAAAAAGCATTGAAGGAAGTCGTTTGAGAATCATTAATTAGAATTTAATATAGAAAGATCGATTAATCATTTATCTTGAGCGATCAAATTAGTTCAATAATAGATAGCCACTGTCATCTTGTTTTCTCTAATTTTGATGAAGATAGAGAAAAAGTAGCTCAAAGGTGGAGATCGCAAGGGGTAAAGGCTTTATTACATGCTTGCGTAGAACCATCTGAGATCCCAGCTATTAAGTCAATTGCCGATCAATTTAAGGAAATCAGGTATTCAGTTGGAGTTCATCCATTGGATGTAAATCATTGGGAACCTAAAACTCTAAGTGTTTTAAAGAAAGCAGCTCTTGATGATACCCGAGTTGTCGCAATAGGAGAATTAGGACTTGATCTTTTTAAAGCAGAGAACTTGAGTGAGCAGTTGTCTGTCTTAATGCCACAATTGAACCTTGCATTTGAATTGAATTTACCAGTCATTGTTCATTGCAGAGATGCGGCTAAAGAAATGCTAGAAGTTTTTTCTAAGCTTTCTGAAGATGGTCGCTGTCCAAGAGGTGTTATGCATTGCTGGAGTGGCAATGTCCAAGAGATGAGGGAATTCCTTAATCTTGGCTTTTATATAAGTTTTAGTGGAAATGTAACTTTTAAAAACGCTATTGATATTCATGAATGTGCTAAAGAAGTTCCTTCGTGCAGGTTTCTTGTAGAAACTGATAGTCCTTTCTTGTCTCCAGTCCCTCATAGAGGGAAGAGGAATGAACCTTCTTTCGTAAAGCATGTAGTAGATAAAATTGCAGAGCTTAGAGGCGAAAGCTTTTCTGAAATCGCAAACAAAACAACTCAAAATTCTAGGAAATTGTTTGGGTTGCCTTAAATATCTCCATTCCCACTAGTTAATTATCTGATTTGAGTGTAGAGTTATTTATTGTCTTGCATAGCGTGGTATCTGCGCTTGGCCTTTTAAGGTTCTACTACTTTAGAGTCAGTTTGTTCATTAATTAAGAAAATTCATTTTCACATCTCAGTCTTTTAGGAGATTGTTTTTTGTTTTTTCTTACTAGAAAACAATTTGACCTATCGGCAAGGCATTAAACCCGTCCTCTAAATATAAACGCAGGTTCTCGAATGAGTAGAAGCGCGATTCAGGTAGCCAAAGCAGCTACATATCTGCCTGATTTGGTTGAGGTGCAAAGATCAAGTTTTAAGTGGTTTTTGGAAAAAGGCTTAATAGAAGAATTAGATAATTTTTCTCCCATTACTGACTATACTGGCAAGCTTGAGCTGCATTTTATTGGTGCAGAATACAAGCTCAAGCGTCCTAGGCATGATGTTGAAGAAGCGAAAAGAAGAGATGCGACTTTTGCTTCTCAAATGTATGTTACTTGTCGCTTAGTTAATAAAGAAACAGGAGAAATTAAGGAGCAAGAAGTATTTATAGGTGAACTGCCTCTAATGACTGAGAGAGGAACATTTATAATAAACGGTGCAGAAAGAGTTATAGTTAATCAGATTGTTCGCAGTCCTGGAGTTTATTTCAAAGATGAGCAAGATAAAAATGGTAGAAGAACTTATAATGCAAGTGTTATTCCTAATCGTGGAGCATGGTTGAAGTTTGAAACTGATAAAAATGATTTATTGCATGTTCGTGTAGATAAGACAAGAAAAATTAATGCTCATGTCTTAATGAGGGCAATGGGTTTATCAGATAATGATGTAATTGATAAATTGCGACATCCTGAATTTTATAAAAAGTCAATTGATGCAGCAAATGAAGAAGGTATTAGTTCAGAAGACCAGGCATTGTTAGAGCTTTATAAGAAGTTAAGACCAGGTGAACCTCCATCAGTTAGTGGCGGTCAACAGTTACTCCAAACAAGATTTTTTGATCCAAAAAGATATGATTTAGGAAGAGTCGGTAGATATAAAATAAATAAGAAATTACGATTAACTATTCCCGATAATATAAGAACTCTTACAAATGAAGATGTTCTTTCTACTTTAGATTATTTAATCAATTTAGAATTAGATGTTGGTGGCGCAACTTTAGATGATATTGATCATTTAGGTAATAGGAGAGTAAGGTCAGTTGGGGAGCTTCTACAAAATCAAGTAAGAGTTGGTTTAAATAGGCTTGAAAGGATAATCAAAGAGAGAATGACAGTTGGGGAGACGGACTCACTCACCCCAGCGCAATTGGTCAATCCAAAACCTTTGGTTGCAGCAATAAAAGAATTTTTTGGTTCAAGTCAATTAAGTCAATTTATGGATCAAACCAATCCATTAGCTGAGTTGACACATAAAAGACGTATTTCTGCATTAGGACCTGGAGGATTAACTAGAGAAAGAGCTGGTTTTGCGGTAAGGGATATTCATCCCTCTCATTATGGAAGACTTTGTCCAATCGAAACCCCAGAGGGACCAAATGCAGGTCTTATTAATTCATTAGCAACACACGCAAGAGTTAATGAATATGGTTTTATTGAGACACCATTTTGGAAAGTTGAAAATGGGCGATTAATTAAAGAAGGTGATCCTATTTATTTGTCTGCAGATTTGGAAGATGAGTGCAGAGTGGCCCCAGGTGATGTTGCGACTAATGAAGAAGGAAAAATATTGGCAGAACTTGTTCCTGTTAGGTATCGTCAAGACTTTGAAACGGTATCTCCTGAGCAAGTTGATTATGTGCAACTATCACCTGTTCAGGTTATTTCTGTAGCTGCATCGTTAATTCCATTTTTGGAGCATGACGATGCTAACAGAGCTTTGATGGGCTCAAACATGCAAAGGCAAGCCGTTCCTCTTTTGCGTCCAGAAAGGCCCTTAGTTGGTACAGGTTTAGAAACTCAAGTTGCTAGAGACTCTGGCATGGTTCCAATTTCAAAGGTAAATGGAACAGTTACTTACGTTGACGCTAATGCAATTGTTGTTACTGATGAAGAAGGTAATGATCACACGCACTACTTACAGAAATATCAGAGATCTAATCAAGATACGTGCCTTAATCACAGGCCTATAGTTTTTAATGGTGATCCAGTTATTATTGGCCAAGTTTTAGCTGATGGTTCAGCATGTGAAGGAGGGGAAATAGCCCTAGGTCAAAATGTTTTAATTGCTTATATGCCATGGGAAGGTTATAACTACGAAGACGCAATTCTTGTAAGTGAAAGATTAGTTAAAGATGATTTATATACCTCTGTCCATATTGAAAAATATGAAATAGAAGCTCGTCAAACAAAGTTAGGCCCTGAAGAAATCACAAGGGAAATACCCAATGTCTCAGAAGAAAGTCTTGGGAATTTAGATGAAATGGGAATTATTCGAATAGGAGCTTTTGTTGAGAGCGGAGATATTTTGGTTGGGAAAGTAACTCCTAAAGGCGAATCAGATCAACCACCAGAGGAAAAACTTCTAAGAGCTATTTTTGGAGAAAAAGCTAGAGATGTTAGAGATAACTCTCTTCGAGTCCCCTCAACTGAAAGAGGAAGGGTAGTTGATGTCCGAATCTACACTAGGGAACAAGGTGATGAGCTTCCACCTGGAGCCAATATGGTAGTTAGAGTCTACGTCGCACAACGTAGAAAGATACAAGTTGGCGATAAAATGGCAGGTAGGCATGGTAATAAAGGGATCATTAGCAGAATACTTCCGAGAGAAGATATGCCTTATCTTCCAGATGGCACACCTGTTGACATATGCCTTAATCCATTAGGTGTTCCAAGTCGAATGAATGTAGGTCAAGTCTTTGAGCTCCTAATGGGTTGGGCCGCTTCAAACTTGGATTGTCGAGTGAAAATAGTACCTTTTGATGAGATGTATGGACCAGAAATGTCTAATCAGACTGTTCAATCTTACTTAAAAGAAGCTGCAAAACAGCCAGGTAAATCATGGGTATATAACCCTGAGGATCCAGGAAAGTTGCTTCTTACTGATGGCCGAACTGGTGAGCCTTTTGATCAGCCAGTTGCTGTTGGTTATGCTCATTTCCTTAAACTTGTACATTTAGTTGACGACAAAATTCATGCTCGTTCAACAGGACCATATTCTTTGGTCACTCAACAACCACTTGGTGGAAAAGCCCAGCAAGGTGGACAGCGATTGGGAGAAATGGAAGTATGGGCACTCGAGGCTTATGGAGCAGCTTATACATTGCAAGAGCTATTAACTGTGAAGTCTGATGACATGCAAGGTCGCAACGAAGCTCTTAATTCAATTGTGAAAGGTAAACCAATTCCAAGACCTGGTACCCCAGAATCTTTCAAAGTTTTAATGAGAGAACTTCAGTCATTGGGATTAGATATTGGAGTTTATACAGATGATGGAAAAGAAGTGGATCTTATGCAAGATGTGAATCCACGTAGGAGCACACCAAGTAGACCTACCTATGAATCATTAGGTAAAGAGTACGAGGAATAATCGTCTCAATCGGAACAACACTCAACACCCTTACTTCTCATGACTAATAGCAATCTACGTACAGAAAATCATTTTGATTACGTCAAAATTAAATTAGCTTCCCCTGAAAGAGTAATGGAATGGGGGCAAAGAACTTTGCCGAATGGCCAGGTTGTTGGTGAAGTTACTAAGCCTGAAACAATAAATTATCGAACTTTGAAGCCAGAGATGGATGGATTATTTTGTGAAAAGATTTTTGGCCCATCAAAAGATTGGGAATGTCACTGTGGAAAATACAAAAGAGTTAGACATCGTGGAATTGTTTGTGAAAGATGCGGCGTTGAAGTAACTGAAAGTCGTGTCAGAAGACACAGAATGGGGTTTATAAAATTAGCAGCTCCTGTTTCGCATGTTTGGTATTTAAAAGGAATACCTAGTTATGTAGCAATTTTATTAGATATGCCTCTGAGAGATGTCGAGCAAATTGTTTACTTTAATTGTTACGTTGTTTTAGATGTAGGAGATAGTAAGGATCTCAAGTATAAGCAGTTATTAACCGAAGATGAATGGCTTGAAATTGAAGATGAAATTTATGCTGAGGATTCAACCATCGAAAATGAGCCGATTGTAGGAATAGGTGCGGAGGCATTAAAACAGTTACTTGAAGATCTAAATCTAAAAGAGGTTGCTGAGCAATTGCGAGAAGAAATCGCAACAAGCAAAGGTCAAAAAAGGGCTAAGCTCATCAAAAGACTAAGAGTAATAGATAATTTTATTGCTACTAGTGCAAGTCCAGAATGGATGGTTTTAGATGCGATACCTGTAATACCTCCTGATCTAAGACCTATGGTTCAATTGGACGGGGGTAGATTTGCTACTTCAGATTTAAATGATTTGTACAGAAGGGTAATTAATAGGAATAATCGTCTTGCACGTCTTCAGGAAATCTTAGCTCCTGAGATAATAGTTAGAAATGAAAAAAGGATGCTACAAGAGGCTGTAGATGCGCTTATTGATAACGGTAGACGAGGTAGAACTGTTGTTGGTGCAAATAATCGTCCCTTGAAATCACTTAGCGACATTATCGAGGGTAAGCAAGGGAGATTCAGGCAGAATTTACTTGGAAAAAGAGTTGATTACTCTGGTCGCTCTGTGATTGTGGTTGGCCCTAAGCTGAAAATGCATCAATGTGGATTGCCAAAAGAAATGGCAATAGAGCTTTTTCAACCTTTTGTAATTCACAGGTTGATTCGTCAGAATATTGTTAACAACATCAAAGCCGCAAAGAAACTGATTCAGAAAGCCGATGATGAAGTAATGCAGGTATTACAAGAGGTTATAGATGGTCATCCAATCCTTCTTAACCGTGCACCTACTTTGCATCGATTAGGTATTCAAGCTTTTGAGCCAAAATTAGTTGCTGGTCGAGCTATACAGCTACATCCATTGGTATGCCCAGCTTTTAATGCTGATTTTGATGGAGATCAAATGGCCGTTCATGTGCCATTAGCGATTGAGGCTCAAACAGAAGCGAGGATGTTGATGCTCGCCAGTAATAATATTCTGTCTCCAGCCACAGGGGATCCAATTGTCACCCCGTCTCAAGATATGGTTTTGGGTTCATATTACCTTACTGCAATTCAGCCTCAATCCAATCAGCCTAAGTTTGGAGATTATGCAAATACATATGCATCACTTGAAGATGTTCTACAAGCACTTGAAGATAAAAGAATAGATCTACATGATTGGGTTTGGGTTCGATTCTCTGGTGAAGTAGAGGACGACGATGAGCTTCAAAAACCGCGTAATTCGGAGACTTTAGAAGATGGAACTCGTGTTGAAGAGTGGACATATCGACGAGATCGCCTTGATGAAGATGGCGGTTTGATTAGCCGTTACATTTTGACTACAGTTGGTCGGGTTGTAATGAACCATACAATTATTGATGCTGTAGCAGCTACCTCATAACTCATAGCACAAATTTTCTTTTATCTTGAATAGTTTTTATCATGACTTCTTCATCTCCTAAAACTCGTAAATCCTCTTCTAAATCAAAAGCAAAAAGAGGTTCTAAAGCAAAAAAAGCAGCAGCAATGAAAGTTGTTCAAAGACTTTCTAAAACCCCTCCACCTTTTAGAAATAAAGTAGTAGATAAGAAAGGCTTGAAAAATTTAGTTGCATGGGCATTTAAAAATCATGGAACTGCTGCAACTGCTGCTATGGCTGATAACTTGAAAGATCTTGGTTTTAGGTATGCAACACAGGCAGCAGTGTCAATTTCTGTTGATGATCTAAAGGTCCCAGAAGCTAAACAAGATTTACTTGGTCAGGCTGAAGAACAAATTACTGCGACAGAGGAATGTTATAGGTTGGGAGAAATTACTGAAGTAGAAAGGCATACAAAAGTTATCGACACTTGGACAGAGACTAACGAAAGATTGGTTGATGCAGTTAAAAAGAATTTTAATCAAAACGATCCTTTGAATTCAGTGTGGATGATGGCTAATTCAGGGGCTAGAGGGAATATGTCTCAGGTTCGTCAGCTTGTTGGGATGAGAGGATTAATGGCAAACCCTCAGGGTGAGATTATTGACTTGCCAATACGTACAAATTTCAGAGAAGGTCTTACAGTTACTGAATATGTCATCTCTTCTTATGGGGCAAGAAAAGGCCTTGTTGACACCGCCTTAAGAACGGCTGACTCTGGATATTTAACTAGACGCTTGGTTGATGTCGCTCAAGATGTAATTGTACGAGAAGAGGATTGTGGTACGACAAGATCAATTTTAATAAGTTCTGAGGATGGAAAATATGGTAATAGGCTCGTTGGACGTTTAACCTCTGAACAAGTAGTTAATTCAGATCAAGAAATTTTAGCTGAGCGAGATACTCCAATTGATCCTCAGCTTTCAAAGAAATTTGAACAATCCAAAATTCTAGGGGTTCGTGTTAGATCCCCTCTTACCTGTGAGGCAACTAGATCAGTTTGTCGTAAATGTTATGGCTGGGCATTAGCACATAATCAACTAGTCGATTTAGGAGAAGCAGTGGGTATAGTTGCGGCTCAGTCTATTGGAGAGCCTGGTACTCAACTAACGATGAGAACTTTCCATACTGGAGGGGTTTCCACAGCAGAGACTGGTGTGGTCCGTTCCACAATTTCAGGCAAAGTTCAATTCGGGTCAAAGGCAAGGGTGAGAGGTTATAGAACTCCACATGGTGTTGAGGCACAGCAAGCCGAAGTTGATTTCAGCCTAAGTATTGTTCCGCAAAGTGGTGGTAAATCTCAGAAAATTGATATTCCTAATGGTTCTCTACTTTTTGTAGATAATGATCAAGATATTGATGTAGATGTAACAGTCGCTCAAATTGCTAGTGGAGCTGTTCAGAAAAGTGTTGAGAAGGCTACTAAAGATGTGATTTGTGATTTAGCTGGGCAAGTTAGGTATGAAACAATCATTCAGCCTAAAGAAGTTACTGATAGACAAGGTAATATCACTCTAAAAGCTCAAAGACTGGGAAGGCTCTGGGTCCTAGCAGGTGATGTATACAACTTGCCTCCTAATGCTAAGCCAGTTGTTTCTGGAAATGTTTCTGCAACTAAAGGACAAGTTTTAGCGGAAGCAAGTCAGGCAAGTGAGTTTGGCGGTGAAGTAAGGCTTAGAGACTCCATAGGTGATTCTAGAGAAGTACAAATAGTAACTACCTCGATGACTCTAAAAGATTTTAAATTACTTGAAGAATCGACTCACTCAGGTGAGATATGGCATCTCCAAGCTCAAGATAATACTCAATATAGATTGAATACTATACCTGGAAGTAAAATTGGCAATAACGAGGTAATAGCTGAATTGTCAGATGATCGGTTTAAAACTGAAACAGGAGGAATGGTTAAATATGCTCCTGGATTGACAATCAAGAAAGCTCGTTCTGCAAAGAACGGTTATGAGGTAAGTAAAGGTGGCACTCTTTTGTGGATTCCGCAAGAGACTCATGAAATTAACAAGGATATTTCATTGCTCATGATTAAAGATCGTCAATGGATAGAGGCAGGAACTGAAGTTGTTAAAGATATTTTTAGTCAGACGTCTGGAATAGTTACTGTTACTCAGAAGAATGATATTCTTAGAGAAATCATTGTTAGAAGCGGTACTTTTAAACTATGCAAAGAAAGTAAAGCATTAGATAGGTTTGATGGTGATGGGCAAATAGTTAATCCTGGTGAGACTATCGCAAAAGGTATCAAGACTGATTCAATGGTATTAGTTCAATCAGTTGAAACACCCGAAGGTAAAGGCCTTCTGATGAGACCTGTAGAGGAATATACCATTCCTGACCAAGCACAACTTCCTGAACTAGAGCATGTTAAACAACCTAAAGGTCCATCGCTAGGAATAAAAGCATCTCAAAGGCTCACTTTTAAAGATGGTGAACTGATCAAATCAGTTGAAGGAGTCGAATTGCTTAAGACTCAGCTAATGCTTGAGACGTTTGAGACAACACCACAAATGACCGTAGACGTAGAAGTTATAAAAGACTCAAATGCAAAGGATATTGATAGATTAAAATTAGTTATTCTTGAAAGTATTTTAGTTAGAAGAGATACGACATCCGATTCAAGTCATGGCTCAACACATACTGAGCTACAGATAAAAAATAATCAAATTGTTTCAGCTGGAGACGTTGTTGCGACAACTCAGATCTTGTGTAAAGAGGAGGGAATTGTTCAACTTCCAGATGCCATTGAGGGTGATCCAATTCGCCGACTAATCGTTGAAAGAGAAGAAGATACAATAAATATCGCTTCTAAAGGAGCTACTTTGCTAAAGGTCGGACAAAGAGTAGTAGATGGAGATCTCATATCAAAAGGTCAACCAATAGGTTCTTGTGGCGAAATAGAGAGTATTAAGGGTGAAAATGTGAAGTTGCGTCTCGGTAGACCTTATATGGTCTCACCTGACTCTGTTCTTCATGTTCGTGACGGAGATCTGGTTCAAAGAGGAGATGGTTTAGCTTTGTTGGTTTTTGAAAGACAAAAAACAGGAGATATTGTACAAGGTTTGCCAAGGATTGAAGAGTTACTCGAAGCTCGTAGACCTAGAGACTCAGCAATTTTGTGTAAAAAATCTGGTACTGTAGATATTAAAAAAGGTGATGATGATGATTCTGTAGTCGTATCTATTATTGAAGACAATGATGCTGTAACTGAATATCCAATTCTGCTAGGTCGTAATGTGATGGTTAGAAATAGTCAACAAGTTGCAGCTGGTGAGTTTCTGACAGATGGTCCAGTAAATCCTCATGAATTATTGGAATGTTTCTTTACTGACTTGCGTGATAAAAAACCTTTAATGGATGCTGCTCAGGAGGCAATAGCTAAACTTCAGCATAGAATGGTAAGTGAAGTTCAAAATGTTTATAAGTCACAAGGAGTAGCCATTGATGATAAACACATAGAGGTAATAGTTCGTCAAATGACAAGCAAAGTCAGAATAGAAGATGCGGGAGATACAACATTTTTACCAGGTGAATTGATAGAACTAAGGCAAGTTGAAGATACCAATCAGGCTATATCCATTACTGGAGGCGCTCCTTCCGAATTTACTCCTGTTTTACTTGGTATTACTAAAGCATCGCTTAATACGGATAGTTTTATATCAGCTGCTTCATTCCAAGAAACAACCCGAGTCCTTACGGAAGCTGCTATTGAAGGTAAGTCTGATTGGCTACGCGGACTTAAAGAAAATGTGATTATTGGACGCTTGATACCTGCAGGTACAGGCTTTAGCGGTTTCGTTGAGGAGCTAAATGCTGAAGCAGGACCTCATCCAGATATTCTTGCTGAAGATCCAGCGGGTTATCGACGGATACAAAATCTTAGACCGGATTATACTGTTGATATGCCATCCTCCCCAGTAGCTAAGAATACTTCTGTTTTGGATGACCCTAGTGACGAGGATTTAGAGGCAACTAGAAGTAGGCATGGAATTGATCCGACAACGAGTAATTTTGCAGCATTTGCTCGCCCAACCGGTGAGGATGATTCACCTGAAGATCAAATGCCAGATCCTGCTGCATTGGAGGGACTGCAAGAAGAGGGCTTGCTGTCTGACGAATAAATGAATTTTCTACAATACACTTTTATTTTTTCTAATATTTAATCCTCTACTTAACAGTCCAGAAATGATTGACCCACCTGTAGTACCAAAGCGTAAATTACCCAGATACGGCTTCCATACGCATACTGAACGTGTTAATGGTCGATGGGCAATGATTGGTTTTATAGCACTAGTGATTCTGGAATATAAATTGGGACATGGTTTAATGAATTGGTGAATAAACATCGTAATTTATCCAGTAATCCATCTTTACTTGGATTAAGTTCGAAACATCTTGAAGAATTTGCTATTCAGGAAGGTGAAAAAGCTTTTCGTGGTAGGCAGATTTATGAATGGATTTATAAAAAAGGTGCAAAAAATCTAGATTCAATAACTGTTCTTCCAAAGGAATGGCGAGATTCTTTACAAAATAAAGGTGTAAAGATTGGAAGACTTCATGAAATTCAAAGGGTTGTTGCGGAAGATTCTACATTAAAGTTATTGATGGGGACTTTGGATGGTGAGATTGTAGAGACAGTAGGTATACCAACAGATAAAAGACTTACTGTTTGTGTTTCAAGTCAAATTGGCTGCCCTATGGGCTGCAGGTTCTGTGCGACTGGAAAGGGAGGGCTTAATAGATCTCTTGATGTAAATGAGATAGTTGATCAAGTTATTAGTGTTAGAGAAACAATGAATAGGAGACCTACTCATGTCGTTTTTATGGGTATGGGGGAGCCACTTCTAAATATTCATAATGTTTTAGACTCAATTGAATGTCTCACGAATGATATTGGTATTAGTCAAAGGAAAATAACTGTTAGTACTGTGGGAATTCCTAATGCTCTCCAAGATTTAGCAAAATTAGCTCAAGAGCGTTTAGGGAGAGTTCAATTCACTCTTGCAGTTAGTCTTCATGCACCTAATCAGAATTTACGTGAATGTATAATTCCATCGGCTAGTTCTTATCCAATAACTTCAATACTAAAAGACTGTAAGAAATATATAGAACTTACTGGTAGACGAATAAGTTTTGAATATATCCTTTTGGGAGGCTTGAATGATAAAGATATTCATGCAGAACAATTAGCTAATTTAATGAGAGGATTCCAAAGCCATGTGAATTTGATAGCTTACAATCCAATCGCTGAAGAGAGGTTTAAACGACCAAGCCAATCTAGAATTAAGATCTTTAGAGAACTTCTAGAAAATAAAGGGGTTGCGGTAAGTGTTCGTGCAAGTAGAGGTAGGGATAAGGATGCGGCATGTGGACAATTACGAAGGCAAAAAATCGATAAAATGACAATCAATTAAATATATAAAAAAATCTTTGTGAGTTCTTATGACATTTGTTGATTGGTCTATTTTATTTATTTATTTGATTTGTTCCTTGATTTTAGGAATTTATATAGCACTGAAAAATAATAATGAAGCAGATTACTTTGTTGCTGGGCGAAGTCTAAATGGTTTGATTGCAGGAATGTCTATGGCTGCTACAACATTCTCAATTGATACACCTTTGTATGTCGCAGGTATTATTGGGACGAGAGGTTTGGCAGGGAATTGGGAATGGTGGAGTTTTGGACTTTCACATGTTGCAATGACCGTCGTATTCGCTCCACTTTGGAGGCGTAGTGGAGTATTGACTGACGCAGCTTTCACTGAATTACGTTATGGAGGGAAACCCGCTGCTTATTTAAGAGGTGTCAAAGCTTTTTTACTTTCTGTTCCTATTAATTGCATGGGAATTGGGTATGCTTTTTTGGCAATGCGTAAGGTCGCTGAATCATTAGGTGTGGTAGATGGACATATCGTTTTTTGGGTATTCACTGACACGACATTTTTAATGATTATAGTTGCTTCATTTTTGCTGATTTATACAGTATTAGGTGGTCTTTGGGCAGTAGTTGTTAATGATTTTGTGCAACTGATTTTGGCCCTTATAGGTGCGTTTGCTGTTTGTTATGTAGCACTAGATGCTGCAGGTGGTATGTCAGATTTACTGTTAAAGTTAGAGGAATTAGATCGACCTGAATTACTTTCTTTGTTTCCATGGACGTTTAATAAAGACGGTATCAATTGGATAAATAGTTCTGGAATAAGTATTACTACTTTTTTAGCTTTTATTTCTTTGCAATGGTGGAGCTTTAGACGTAGTGATGGTGGTGGTGAATTTATTCAACGTTTGTTAGCTACTAAAGATGAAAAACAAGCCACTTGGGCAGGGATAGTTTTTTTAATTGTTAATTATCTTATTCGCAGTTGGCTTTGGATTTTAGTTGGATTGGCCGCTTTAGTCCTTTTGCCTTATCAAACTGACTGGGAATTAAGTTATCCAAATCTCGCTGTTACTTATTTACCACCTGTCGGACTTGGATTAGTTGTGGTTTCCATGGTCGCTGCATTTATGAGTACCGTAAGTACTTCAATCAATTGGGGGGCAAGTTACCTCGCTAATGATTTGTATAAAAGATTTGTAAGGCCATCTGCTGGTCCCCGAGAAATGATTTTCATGGGTCAGTTAGCAAGTATTGTGTTGCTTCTAATTGGAATTGTTACAGCTTTATTTAGCAATAGTATTGGTTCTATGTTCAGACTTGTTATTGCGATAGGTACGGGCCCAGGTGCTGTTCTTGTCCTTAGGTGGTTTTGGTGGCGAATCAATGCATTAGCAGAACTTTCTGCAATGCTGAGTGGTTTTTTTGTAGGCTTACTGACTTCTCTCTCTCCCTATTTCATAATTGAAGATTTTGGTATAAGGCTCTTATTTACCACTTCATTTACTGCTGTAATTTGGTTGATGACTTTGCTTATGACTGAACCAGAGTCAGAAGAGACACTTAATAAATTTGTCATGCAGGTAAAACCTCCAGGCCCAGGTTGGCGGAAAATCAGAGAAAGAATGAATATTGATCCGGTTGATTCTTTTTTAGTTCTTTGTTCTCGCTTTTTTTTAGGATCAGGAATTCTTTATGGTGGCTTAATCAGTATTGGAGCTTTCTTATTACATCAAGAAAGGAGCGGCTGGATTGCCCTTTCTATTGCGGTTAGTTGTGTCTTTTTAATTAAAAAAACAAGACTATTAACTCAAAAAGTTGACCTAGCATAGCCAAATGGTCAAAATTTAGAGCAGAATAGAATTCTACTTAGTTAGTAACATTGGGCTTTTTACGTACAACTCTTTTCCCCATTTTAATAGTTGCCCTTTTTGGTGTTGCTTTATTTGCAGTCAGCGCTCGGATATGGCTTCCTGGGGATATGCTTGCACCAGCACCAATTAATTAAGTTTGCTCTTCTTAAGTCAGAGCTATGGATGATGCAAATCAAAAATTAAGTAAAGAAGGGTTGGCTAATTTAGCCATAGATCCTGATCTATTGGCAAGAGAATTAGCAGCTCAACTAGCGGGTGATCCCTTAGATGAAATTGAATTAGATAAAACTGATGAGGATTTAGTTAATTCAACAAAGGAATGTGATCTTGCCTTGAAATGGCTTCAATCTGGAAATGAAGAAAGACTTCAGGGCTTAAGAGTCTTTTGCGAACATAGGGATCCTAGAGCTATTCCATTTTTAGTACCTTTACTTGATGAACCTTCTCCTGTTGTGAGGATGAGTGCTGTTTATGCCTTAGGCAGAAATCCTTGCCCACAAGCTGTAGATCTCTTATTACATTTATTGATTTATGACAGTAATGCTTATGTTCGAAAAGCTACTGCATGGAGTCTCGGAAATTACTCAGATGCCCCTGTTCTGGAACCTCTTATTAAGGCATTAAAGCTAGATGTTGCAGCTGTTAGATTATGGGCATCAAGCTCTTTAGCAGAGGTTGGACTTAATTCAGCAGAAAGCTCTTTCCCCGCAGCGAATCAATTGCTTGAAAGTCTGAAAATTGATTGTGAACCAATTGTTAGAAGTAATTGCATTTGGTCTCTTGGACGCCTTTACAGCTTTTTGAGTGAGGAAATCAAAATTCATATAGAAGAGTCTTTTATTTCTGTTTTATTGAATGATCGGGAGCCTTCTGTCAGGTATGAAGCCAGGATGGCTTTGGAGCAATTGGATAAGCCAGAGGTACAAAAAAAATTAAAGTCACTAATTGATGATGGTCAATTGGTTTAATTTTTGGTACGAAAACACTTCGATGTAATTAATAATTCGCGAATCTATACTTTTTTTCTATATCATCAGTGACTTAAGGCTTCAATTACATGCCACAACGCACATTGCGCTTTAAAATCCGACAAGATGGACGTGTTGAAGAAACCGTCGAAGGTATTGTTGGTGAAGCATGTATCGATTTAACGGAGAAGCTTGAAGATGCCTTAGGCACCGTTGAGCGGAGAGTTCCAACCACTGATACCTTTCTTCGTGAAAAGGTCCAAACACAGACTATTCCTGCAGAAATTCACTGATGTCACATTTCAGCACAGTTAAAACCCAACTTCGTAAGAAAGAGTTCTTAAAACAGGCTCTATTAGATTTAGGGTATATACCTAATGAAGGTAAAAATTTAGTAAGAGGTTACAGAGGCCAGACAGTCAAGGCTGAAGTAACTGTAGAGATGAATAAGGGAGCAGATATAGGATTTCGCTGGAATGAAGGTTCAAAATCATATGAACTTGTAACTGATCTTGATCTGTGGAGACAATCAATACCAGTCGAAAGATTTTTAGCTCAGGTTACCCAACGTTATGCTTTAAATACTGTTCTAAGCTCTTCAGCTCAAGAAGGGTTCCAAATCTCTGAGCAAAAGCAAAACTTGGATGGTTCAATTGAACTAGTTGTTACTAGGTGGGATTCTTGAATTTCTTAATTCAAATTGACATTTGATCCCAGTGCAGCTTTTGAAACTAAGTCACATGAATACCAGAAATCGTCTGATATTCATGAACCAAGCGCTGCTTTTGAAGCGGCTAATAATGAAGATTTTAAGCTCAATGGTAGAGATCCAGTATTAGGAGGGAAATTAAGAGAAAAAGCTGTATGGGTGGATGAAAGAAAATGTATTGGTTGTACATATTGCAGTTCAGTAGCTACTAATACGTTCGCAATGGAGCCTGAACAAGGCAGAGCAAGAGCTTTTAGGCAAGATGGAGATGGTGAGGAACTAATTCAAGAAGCAATAGATACCTGTCCTGTTGATTGTATTGAATGGGTCTCTTTTGAAGAATTAATTAAATTGAGAAAAATATTGGAAAATCATCATTTTCGCAATTTGGGTTTGCCCCCTGTCACTTGATTTCCAAATACAGAAGTGTCAAGAAATAATGATGGCAAAAACAATTTAATACCCTGTAGAAGATTTGGGCGAACAGAGATTCAGTTACCAGTTCTATCACTTGGAGGAATGCGCTTTCAACAAAGTTGGAAGGATTTAGATCCTCAAGAGATTAATAATCAACAACAAGATATTTTACAAAAAACTATTAAGTATGCGTCTCAGAAAGGAATGCATCATATAGAAACTGCCCGTCATTATGGGACATCAGAATTGCAGATAGGATGGGCTCTGGGGCAAATCGATGACCCAAAAAGAATATTGCAAACGAAAATCCCACCAAATAGTGATCCTTTGATTTTTGAACAAGAACTTGAGTTCAGTTTAAATAAATTAGGCTCTGAGAAAATTGATTTATTAGCCATTCATGGTATTAATCTTCCAGAGCATTTGGATATGACTATTCGTCCGAATGGATGTCTAGATATTGTGCGTCGTTGGCAAAAGGATGGTCTCGTCGGTCATATTGGCTTCTCAACTCACGCGAAGGTTGACCTGATAATTAAAACAATTGAAACAGGTCTTTTTGATTATGTGAATTTGCATTGGTATTTTATTCGTCAGGAAAATGAAAGAGCTTTAGAAGCAGCGAGTGCTAATGATATGGGGGTTTTTATTATCAGTCCCACTGATAAGGGAGGTCATTTACATACCCCGTCTTTGAAACTTTTAGATTTATGTAGTCCTTTGCATCCAATAGAATTTAATGATCTGTTTTGCTTGAGTGATAAAAGAATTCATACATTAAGTGTTGGAGCATCAAAGCCTGAAGATCTTGATATCCATTTAAGTGCAATTTCTAAAATGGATATCATGCATGGGTTAATTAATACTATAGATAAACGACTAATGAATGCCTTATATAAGTCGCTTGGAGAATCATGGTTGACTACTTGGAATATTGGGTTGCCGAGTTGGGATCAAACTCCAGGAGAAATTAATATACCTGTTTTGTTATGGTTAAATAATTTATTAGTTGCTTGGGATATGGAAAGCTTCGCTAAAGATCGTTATGGTCTTTTAGGCAGAGGAGGACATTGGTTCCCAGGCTCTAACGCAGATTGCTTGGATTGTGAAGTGAGCGAGGATGATTTGAAAAAAGTTTTGATTGATAGTCCGTGGAGATCTGAAATACCTTTTGTTTTGAGAAAATTGAAAGATCGATTGGGAGGAGAAAGAAGAGATAGATTATGGGGAATCTAGTACCCTAAAGGCTGTTTCTTTGGTTTGCCAATTGATCTTGGATATTGATTGGGACATTTATTAATAGAACTTATCCTAATAATATTTCTAATACCGCGATTGTTAGGGAGCTCGAATTTATGTGTTTGTTTGATCTTCGCATTCAGTTTAGTTAAAGCTTTCTTTAGTATTTTCTGCTCTGTTTCACTCCAACCACCTTTGTAGATGAGCGCCTGACCTGTCGAATTTAAAAAAGGTACGAGATATTCTGCTACTACATTTGCAGAAGCAACTGCTCTTGCAGTGGCATAGTCAAAATTACTTCTCAGGATTGGATTCTTTCCTGCTGTTTCAGCTCGTTCAGTTACGACTGTTATTCGAGAATTCAATCCAATTTCTTTAGAAACTTCTTTAAGAAAAATCGTTTTTTTATTTGAAGAATCTAAAAGAGTAATATTTGAATTTGGCATTGCTATAGCTATGGCAATACCAGGGAATCCACAGCCAGAACCAATATCAATATATTGATGAGAAAGTTCTGGAAATTGAAGTTCTTCATGCAGTGGCAACAAACTATCACATATTTGTGAAGTCCAGAAATCATCTCCATTGACTAAACGAGTAAGGTTGCTCTTCTTATTCCATTCTTTGAGTAACTCTTGTAAATGGATAAATTGAGCTAATTGTTTTTCATTTGGCACCCATTTAAGCTCATTCCATATACTGAGATGATTTGCTTTTTTGTTGTTTGTATTAGTAGACATTTTGAATTGTTGATTGAAATAGTCAGTCCTGAGATATTTAGATAAAATCTATTATTATTAGATCATATTTTCTTTAGTTGACTCCTTCCTCCAATTGTTACGAACTGCTTGGAGTTTCTCCCTCTGCCAATAATGCAGAGCTCAGACAAGCTTTCCGTCAATTAACTAAGCGACTTCATCCGGATACGACATCTTTGCCAAGAGATGAAGCGACAAGTCAATTCCAAAATGTTTGCGAGGCTTATGATTTATTAAGTGATCCTGTCCTAAGGGCTAACTATGATTTGCTTATGGAGAAAGAGAATAATCTTGTAAGTCAGAAAAAAGAACCTTATTTAACAAATATAAAATCTGTACAATTTTCTAAATCGATAGGAGTAAGACGACCATTCTCAGGTGGAGAATTGTTTTCACTCTTTCTTTTAATTATCTCTATTTTCTTTAGCCTCGCTTTAGGAGTGTTTATTGCTTTTTTAAGAGGCGGAAACCTGGAGTTTACTCCAAGTTGGTTGATAAGTTGAATTGTCAGAAATCATTATATGGGTTAGTGCTTAGACTCTATAAGAAAAAATACTAGGATATAGCATTTAAGCCCTCTTGGATTCCCAAATAGCACTTCTCTAATTCTTCATCTGTGATACAAAGTGGTGGCATTAAATATACTACATCTCCTAATGGCCTAATAAAGACACCAACTCTCAATGCACTTTCCTTCATGATTCTCCCAACTGAATTTAAATACCCTTTTTTACCTTTAACTTTAATATTAAAAGCAGCAATGCTTCCTGTAATTCTTGGAAATTCAATTCTTGGATCTTTAACTATTTTTTGTAGATGAGGTAGATGACGTGACTCGAAACCCAAATATCTTTGAGGGAATTTTTCTAAAAGATCTAAGCTGGCATTAGCAGCTGCGCATCCTAAGGGGTTAGCGGTAAAACTATGACCGTGCCAGAATGTTTGCTTGGGATCTTCCCCAAGGAATCCTTCAGAAATTCTTTTGCTGGACATAGTCACTCCCATTGGAAGGAATCCACCGGTTAAGCCTTTCGAGAGTGATATCAGGTCTGGCTGTAATCCGGCTCTTTGAAAAGCAAATAATTCTCCACACCTACCAAAGCCAGTTAGTACTTCATCTATAATAAGCAAAGAATTAGATTGGCGAATTCTTTTTTCGACTTCTACTAAAAATTCTGGACGAACCATTCTCATCCCTCCAGCTCCCTGCACTAATGGTTCAAGAATTACCGCAATAGTCGGTGTATTTAAGAGGCGATCAAGAGCTTCTAAAACTTCATTCTCTCGTTTCTCAAAATCTTCATCTCCCCACCATGTCTCAGGCCAAGGGACTCTGCTTACAGGAAATAGCATTTGATCAAAAGGCTCGCTAAATATATTTCGTTCACCTACTGCCATTGCTCCAAATGTATCTCCATGGTAGGCACCTTCGAACGCAATGATTTGAGATCTATTGTCCCCTTTATTTTTCCACCATTGACGAGCCATCTTTAAGGCTACTTCTACCGCAGTAGAGCCATTATCTGAGAAGAATAACTTTTCTAGACCTGTCAATTTACTTAGACGATTCGCTAATAGTTCAGCTTGAGGATGAGTGAAATCTGCAAAGATAATTTGTTCTAATTGTTCTGCTTGAGTTGCGATAGCCTTAGCAATATATTTATTTGCATGGCCATGTAGAGTGACCCACCAGCTACTTATGCCATCGATTATTGGAGCTTGGCCTTTAGGTAGTAAAAGGGCATCTTTGGCTTTTTCAACCAATAATTGAGGCCGAGAGGATGAAAGTTGTGTGAATGGTGGCCATATATGAGGATTCTGAATAGTTTGATTTACCCCTTCTTTCTCATTCATTAAATTTGGTTTTCCCTCTTGTTTTATTTAACTTGATTGAAGTCAAAATAATCTATTGATTAAGAAAAAAATAAAATTTTAATTTCAAATGTATTTTTTAAGCTTTTGATCTAGTTGCTGTTTATCCCATTCTCGTGAAAGTACTTTTGCGTTTACTTCATCAAAGATAGGAAGACTTGCAAGAATTTTAGTATCTCCGAATTGTTCTAGAGTCTTTGGATTGTCATTGTGTGGAGGGCCATTTAATACTATTCCTAATACATTTAAATTTCTATGTTTCAAGGCCTCCAGACTTAATAAAGTGTGATTGAGGGTTCCAAGGCCAGTTCTGGCTACAAGAATTATTGGAGCTCCCCAAACCTTTAGTTGGTCGATTTGTAGCCAATTTCGATTTAAAGGAACCATTAATCCTCCTGCAGTCTCGATGATTATTAACTTGTCTAAGTTGGGTAAGTGTAAATTGTTTGGTTCTATAAAACTTGACTCTCTTTCAGCAGCCCAATGTGGCGAGACAGGAGCCTTGAATTTATATCTTTCAGAAAGATAGCGGTTAGCTTCAAGATTCAAGAGCTTGCAAACAGTTTTGGTATCAGTACCTTCCTCTGTTCCGCTTTGAATGGGTTTCCAGTAGATACCTTGAAGACCTTGAACAAAAAAACTACTAACTATCGTTTTGCCTACATCTGTATCTGTACCACAAATAATAATTCTTTTTGAGAAAGTACTCATCGCCTAATTAATAAAAACTGAATTGACCAACTAAGGCTTACTTCTTCATCCTGATTGGAAATTGGCCAAAAAGACAAGAGATGACGCCAATCTGAAATACTTAATTTTTCCTTCTTACTGCTTTGTGCTCCGACCTTGATCATCGGTTTCAATAATGAAGTTGCCTTCTTAGCTGTCTGATTGATAATTTCAATTTTGTTATATAAAATACTTTGTTTTGGAACGACTCTTATTAGTGAGTCGTGTGATGGTAAATCAAGAGCCGTGCATGTTAAATTTGCCTTTTCTGCAGCTTCATACCATTCAGGGAAACTTCCCTTGACTGGGACTGCTAAAGCAATACATCCATGTAAACTTAGAGAATTAAACCATTCCTTAAGTTGCTTTTGTGGATTATCAAGCCAATGTAAAACAAAACTTGAAGCTAATAAATTTGGTTTTTCAGACCACTTAGGTAACCCATCATTTAAATCCCAAAGTTCTTTAACACTTTTTTCTGGATGTTGATCAATCATTTTTTTTGAATTATCTAATCTCATTACATATTGGTTGGGATTTAGATTTTCTAATGATTTCGCGAGTAGTCCAGTGCCAGAACCAAGGTCAACCCATAATCCATGTTTAATTGCATGATGAGAACATATCTTTGCAAGTTCTAAAGCAGCACTTTTTTGAATTGATGCGGATTCGTTATAGTTTAATGCAGCTTCATTAAAGTTTTTATTAACTTGGCTAGACCATGTTTTTTGCATGATCAAATTCTAGCCAGTGTTTTATTTTTTTGATATTTTTAATTTTTGTAATGGAATGTCCATCGTCTTGAAGGTTGATTATTTTTGGTGCAGCCTCTAAGTGTTTTATTAAATCTTCAGTTAGCTTTACTTTTGTTTGATTAGCCAATATATGGTCTTGTTCGCTGTTGATAATTAGTACTTTGGAATAAGTATTTAATCCAATTGGTAAAGAATCAGAATTCATAAGAAGTATTAAATCATTTTTTAGTCTTAACCTTCCTAAATCTGATATATGAAGGAGATTTGATTCGATTGCTTTAACATCTATGTAATTCGGTTTATAAGCTTTTATATGAAATTTTCTTAACATAGCTGCTTCATTAGGCGTATTAATGGCATTCATCATCTTGTTGAGGGCCAGTTGTATAAGGCGATTCTCTTTGCTACTTGGAATAAAACGACTAAAACTATTGATTAATACAACATGAGTAGCTGAGTGTAAAACTTGTTTATCTACTAAATGTGCACCAAGAGAGTGACATATAGCAACTCTTTTAAGTTCAACTTGATTTGAGTTGTTATTCCATTTTGGTGTATGAGGACTTAAATTTTTATAACCGCGTTCAGCATTTTGCCATCTCCAATCACAACTTTTAAATAATTTTTCCCAATTTGCCCATTGATGACTATCACCAGCCCACCCATGAATAGCAATTATTTCGTTCACTTGTTTTTAAGAACTGCGATAAGTCTTTCGAAGGCCTGAACTGGAGTATTTCGCCTGATAACTAATCTAAGTCTCGATTTCCCTTCAGGGACAGTTGGTGGACGGATCGCAACAGTAAGAAGGCCTTCTACTTCAAGTCTCTTCTGATAATCCATGGCTAATTCGTCTGAGCCTAGAATTATGGAGATTATTGGACCTACTCCAGCAGGTCGTTGCCACCCCATTCGAGACAACTTGTCTCTTAAAGCTAATGATTTCTCTTTCAGTTTGCTACCCCAGCTAGGGTTACTTTCAATTAGATTTAATGCGGCTAAAGCACTTGCACAGAGTGGAGGAGCTAAAGCAGTTGTATAGCGAAATGCCCCACAGTTTTGTATTAAATTTTCACCTGTTATTTTGTCTGTTGCTAGAAATGCCCCCCCACTTCCAAATGCTTTACCAAAGGTCCCACTGATAATTGATTTTGGTTCTTTTAACCCAAATGATTCACCTCTTCCTTCCGGCCCCATAACGCCAAAAGCATGAGCTTCGTCTATTAATAACTTTGAATCATACTTAATGCATAGCTTTGAAATTTCTTTTATGGGGGCTGTTGTACCCTCCATACTAAAAAGGCTTTCAGTAATTACTAAGGGTTTTTTTTGAGGATTGCTTTGTCTAGATTTCTTTAAAAGTCTTTCTAGCTCAGATAAATTGTTGTGCTTGAATCTAATGAGCTTTGCTCCACTCGCTTTGACTCCAACGAGCAGAGAATGATGTATAAGACGATCACAAATAACAGGAGTATGACGATCAGTGAGTGCTAAAACTGCAGCCAGATTAGCTTGGAAACCACTCGGGTAAAGCAGGACAATCTCACGATCAAGCCATTCAGCAAGCTTCGTTTCAAGTCTTTGATGAATATTTCTACTACCAGTAATAAATCTTGATCCTCCAGAGCCAACTCCATCAGTTTCTAAGATTTGCCTGGCTGCCTCAATTAATAATGGATGTCTTGCCAGGTCTAGATAGTCATTACTCGCTAGGTCAATTAAAGTGATTTGATTTTTATTTTCATCTACACCAATCAATTCTGATGATCTTTCTCCTGGAACCCAAGTTCTGAGTTTACGAATTCTAGAGTTAGGGATTTCAAGCATATTGTTATTTTGTTTTCTTTATTTAAAGATTTGGGTACTGGTTTAACATTTTTTCTTTGGTTTCTTGATTTTATGATGTATCCACGTCAAAAATCATGTGGTCATAGAATATTCCTCTAGGATTTAGTAATGACTTCATTAGAAAGAGATACGTCTGAGAACGAAATCCTCCAAAACAATTTAAATCCAAAGGAAATCTTTCCATTTGAATTGGATGAGTTTCAACTTAAAGCAATTGACTCACTCAATCAAGGGCATTCTGTAGTTGTTAGCGCTCCTACAGGATCAGGCAAAACCTTAATAGGAGAGTATGCAATTTATAGAGCGATTTCTCATGGGAATAAGGTGTTTTATACAACGCCCTTAAAAGCTTTATCTAACCAAAAGTTGAGAGACTTTAGGAATCAATTTGGTTCAAGCAATGTAGGTCTTTTAACAGGTGATTTAAGCCTGAATAGAGAGGCTTCGATTCTGGTTATGACTACTGAAATTTTTAGGAATATGCTTTATGCAGCAGCAGATAGAAATGATGATCCTCTACTTGATATAGAAACTGTTGTTCTTGATGAATGTCATTACATGAATGATGCTCATAGAGGGACGGTGTGGGAGGAATCAATTATTCATTGTCCTAAATCCGTTCAGTTTGTTGCTCTATCGGCAACCGTTGCAAACGCAGGTCAATTAACTGATTGGATTGAGCAAGTTCATGGACCTACAGATTTGATATCTAGTGATTTAAGACCAGTTCCCCTAGAATTTAATTTTTGTAGTGCTAAAGGACTTCATCAATTACTCAACGATAAAGGAACTGGATTACATCCAAACTGTAAGATTTGGCGTCCAACAAAATCACATAAGAAGAGAGGGCGCTTATCCAAGCCAAATCAACCTGAGTCTCCTTCACTGGGCTTTGTGATATCAAAGTTGGCAGAAAGAAATATGTTACCCGCTATTTATTTCATATTTAGTCGCCGTGGTTGTGACAATGCTGTGAAAACAATAGCCAGCACGTGTTTAGTGAACAAAGAAGAAAGAAACTCAATTCAAGATCGATTCGAAAAATATTTAATTTTAAATTCAGAAGGTTTGAGAGATGATTTACATATAAAAGCTTTATTTAATGGAATTGCCTCTCATCATGCAGGAGTTCTTCCTACCTGGAAGGAGTTAATTGAGGAATTATTTCAAGAAGGATTGATAAAGGTTGTTTTTGCAACTGAAACCTTAGCTGCAGGAATCAATATGCCGGCGAGAAGTACAATTATATCTACTTTGTCGAAGAGATCAGATAATGGACATCGTCAATTAATGGGGAGTGAATTTTTACAAATGGCCGGTAGGGCCGGAAGAAGAGGTCTTGACTCTCGAGGGTATGTGGTTACTGTACAAACTCGATTTGAAGGGGTTCGAGAAGCTGGTCAATTAGCGACTAGTCCAGCCGACCCACTCATAAGTCAATTCACGCCGAGCTATGGCATGGTTCTGAATTTATTACAGCGATATGATTTAGACAAATCAAAAGAATTGATAGAAAGAAGCTTTAGTAGATATCTAGCAAGCTTGGATTTAGTTGAAGAAGAAGAAGAGTTGTCCAGGTTAAAAGAAGAGTTGAAAGATTATAAAACCTTTTCAGAGGATATACCATGGTCAGAATTTGAAAGATATGAGAAAATAAAAAGTCATCTAAAGGAAGAAAGACGACTATTAAAAATTCTCCAAAAACAATCTGCAGAAACCTTATCTAATGAATTAATCTTAGCCTTAGAATTTGCAAATAATGGAACCCTCATAAGTCTGAAGACATCACAGTTGCGAGGGAAAGTTACACCTGCAGTCATTGTTGGAAAAATACAAAAAGGAGATAGACAAACTCAATTATTATGCTTAACAGATGAAAATATTTGGATACTTATCGCTTGTAAGGAAGTGGTTAGTCTTTATGGTGAATTGACTTGCTTAGACGTATCAAACCTTATGACTCCTGAGATCAGTAGATTAGGTGAAATACATCACGGCGATTTATTAAGTAATGAAATAGCTTCAATCATTTCAAGTTTGGCTCAAAAAAATGATATGAGAACGCCTCAATATGATCTTGCTAGTGAAGTTTTATCTCAAGCAAAATTAGTTAAATCTTTGGATGATGAATTATTGATTCATCCAGCTCATCGATGGGTGGATAAGAAAAAGCTAAAGAAGCATAGACGAAGAATGGACGAACTAGATATTGAAATACATGAACGTGAGGAGATTCTCTACGACAGGTCTAATCGTCACTGGGAAACTTTCTTATCACTAATTAAAGTACTAAACCACTTCGGGTGCTTGGACGACTTGAATCCAACTGAAATCGGTAGAGGTATTGGGTCTTTAAGAGGTGAAAATGAGTTATGGTTGGGATTGGTTTTGATGAGTGGGCATCTTGATGAATTAACACCAGTAGAATTAGCTGGTGTTATTCAGTCAATTGTTACTGAAGTAAATCGTCCTGATTTATGGTCTGGATTTATTCCCAGTGTAATTGCAGATGAAGCGTTTAATGATTTATCAAATATTCGAAGAGAATTGTATAGAGTTCAAGAACGATTTGCTATAGAAGTTCCAATCTTATGGAGTTCAGAATTAATGGGTTTAGTAGAAGCCTGGGCTCGTGGAAGTACTTGGACTGATTTGATTTCTAATACTTCCTTGGATGAGGGAGATGTCGTAAGAATTTTAAGAAGAACAAATGATTTACTTTCACAGATTCCCTATTGCGAGTCTGTGAGTAGGCAACTGAGAAATAATGCCAAGGCAGCAATGAAACTAATGGATAGATTTCCAGTTTGTGAAGCTGAAGATATTAATCAAGCAAAAGAAAAAAATCATGAACTTATTAATCCAGCAACTGAAAGACGTAATTGAGATTGAAAAAAATTTTAATTTTTAATCACCTTAAATCATAGATTTCGGATTAGTGAGATGATCAAATTCTTCTTGATCAATATAATTTAATTGAATGCATGCTTGTCTTAGACTTAAATTTTTGTTATGGGCTAATTGGGCAATTTCACTAGCTTTTTCGTATCCGATTGACGGCGCTAATGCAGTGACCAACATCAAAGAATTGTCTAGATATTCTTTGATTTTCTCATTATTGGGTTGAATACCTTCAATCATATGTTCTCTGCAACTCTTGCATGCATTTTGAATAAGGTTAATACTTTTTAAAATGTTGTAGCCAATGAGTGGCTTATAAACATTCATTTGTAGATGTCCTCCACTCCCTGCAATTGATACCGAGGTATCCATCCCAATTATTTGAGTACACACCATTGCCATCGCCTCGCATTGAGTAGGATTAATCTTCCCTGGCATTATTGAGCTGCCAGGTTCATTCGCTGGTAGGTATAGTTCTGATAATCCAGCTCTAGGTCCACAAGACAAAAGTCGAAGATCATTAACAATTTTCAGAAAAGTTACGGCTAATAACTTTAGTTGAGACATTATATTTACAAGACCATCATGACTAGCCATAATGGCAAATTTATTAGCTGCAGTCTCAAAAGGTAAATTTGTTTTTCTGGCAATATCAAGAGCAATTAAATTATCGAAATTCTTAGGAGTATTAAGGCCAGTTCCAATAGCGGTCCCTCCCAGTGGAAGTGGATAAAGCTCCTTGAGGTTGATTTCGAGACGTCCTATTGCAGTTTCTAATTGAGTAGCCCAAGCAGAGACTTCTTGTCCAAGAGTAAGAGGTACTGCATCTTGAAGATGAGTACGTCCTATTTTTATAATATCTTTCCATTCTTTACTCTTTTGATTAAATACCCCAATGATCTTTGTTAATTCGGGTATTAATGTGTCTTTTAATGTAACTATTGTGGCTATTTGGATTGCAGCTGGAAAAACATCATTTGTGGATTGAGAGCAATTGACATGATCATTGGGATGTATTGGATTATGACTACCTAGAGGTTTATTGAAACGTTTTGAGGCTATATTACAAATAACCTCATTGACGTTCATATTAGTTTGAGTACCACTGCCTGTTTGCCAAACTTTCACTGGGAATTGATCATTATGTTTTCCTTCAATAATTTCTAAACTTGCTTCGGTAATAAATTGAGTGGTTTCTTTATCTATTAGACCTAGATGATTGTTTATTTGAGCAGCAGAGGCTTTTATTTGGGCAATTGCATGAATGATCTCGAGTGGCACAATCTCATCCCCAATAGCAAAATTTAATATTGATCGTTGAGTCTGAGCTCCCCATAGCGCA
This sequence comes from Prochlorococcus sp. AG-402-K14, assembly GCA_003216815.1. Classification (GTDB taxonomy): domain Bacteria; phylum Cyanobacteriota; class Cyanobacteriia; order PCC-6307; family Cyanobiaceae; genus Prochlorococcus_B. Next base: position 34,087 of record QCIG01000006.1, read on the forward strand.
TCTTTAGGAACCTCAATCGAACCTAGGCTATCTTGCTCGAGTCGTTTCATATTGGACATTGATCTTGGGTTGAGAATGTTGAAGTTTCGTCGGGAATAGGAATGTATAACTATTTATTTTAGCTGAATCTAGTTCTATTTACTTTTGAGAGTGTATTCACTGATATTAATTGATTCAGCTTTTAAAGTTATATACCAAGTCTTTCCCAAATAACTCTCAAATTGGACTGATGTAATTCGGTGGAGAAACAGTCAGAAAGCTTTTCTGTTGATAGATTATTCATTACTTCTGGATCATTTTCAAGGTTTTTTTTGAAATTTCCTTCGTTTTGATTCCAGGCTAAATGAGCATTCTTTTGTACTAGTCGATAAGAATCTTCACGACTCATTCCATTCTCAACTAAAGCTAAAAGAACTCTTTGACTAAAAACTACTCCTCCATAAACATTCAAGTTTTTCAGCATATTATTTGGATAAACCCCAAGACCTTTAATTATTTCGGTCATTTCTGTGATCATAAAATGAAGAGTAATAGATGTGTCTGGCAGCATTAATCTTTCATTGGAGCTGTGGCTTATATCTCTTTCATGCCAAAGAGCTACATTTTCAAGAGCCGCAACTACATAACTTCTTAAAACTCTGGAAAGACCACTTACTCGTTCACTCCGTATGGGGTTTCTTTTATGAGGCATTGCAGAGCTTCCTTTTTGGCCTTTAGCAAAGTTTTCCTCTACTTCAAGAACATCCGTTCTTTGAAGGTTTCTAATTTCTGTAGAAAAACGATCTAGTGAAGATCCAATCAAAGCAAGAATCTGTACATAATTAGCATGCCTATCTCTAGAGATAACTTGAGTGCTTGCAGTGTCACACTCAAGGTCCAAAATTTCACAGGTTATTCTTTCTATTTCTGGATCAGTATTGGCATAAGTACCCATAGCACCGCTAATTTGACCAACCGAAATGTCTTTCTCAAGAATGTTTAGCCTGTTTTTGTTTCTGAGAGTTTCAGCTAGCCATCCCGCCAATTTGAATCCAAAGGTAATAGGTTCTCCATGAATTGCATGAGAACGGCCAATCATTACTGTTTCCTTATGCTGCCTTGCTAAATCTCTAATAGCTTCTTCAAGGCATAAAAGCTCTTTTCTTAGGAGCTTTACTGAGGCTTTTAATTGGAGTGCAAGTCCTGTATCGAGGACATCGCTACTAGTCATCCCAACATGGATGTAACGGCCAGCATCCCCAACATATTCATTCACATTGGTTAGGAAAGCAATTACGTCATGTCGAACTTCGGCTTCTATCTCGAGTATGCGTTCTGGTTTGAAACTTGCTTTTGATCGGATTGTTTCCATTGCACTAATTGGGATTTTCCCCAATTTGCAATTAGCCTCGCATGCTGCTATCTCAACATCAAGCCAAGTTTGATATTTGGCTTGCTCAGACCAAATCTTTCCCATGTCTGGGTTTGTGTAACGCTCAATCAAAGTGCTACAAATTTAAAGGTTAGTTTAATTTAGGTCGTCAAGGTCAAGCTGACTTGAGTCTATTGTGTTCAACTTCCCAATGGACATATCTTCCCCATGCTTGTTGTCTTACTCTGCATCTCCCTCCTTTACAATCAATAACTTGAAAAGGAGGCAAATCATTGGGCTGATTTGCAAATTTTGCAAAACTTCCTGGAGGAAGAAGTTCAAGTACTTCTCCAGTCTGTTTTTTTGAGATTAGAGGAAAATGACCATGGCTAGATAGCTCATTTTCATTAGTTTGATGCCTGAGCTTTTTAGACAAAACCTTGGTTCAATTGATTAGATTCTCTATTGAAAAAGAGAATTAGTTCTACTTCTGCGGTTTTTGTTCCGTTTCATGTTTGTTTTTGTAAACAAATGACTAAAAAATCGCGATTAGATCTTCACTTGCTAACTAAAGGTTTGGTTAAATCTCGTCAAGAAGCTCAGAAGCTTATCAGAGCAGGCAAAGTTAAAACGGTTCACGGACAGATACTTGATAAGCCAGGTCAAGAAGTTTTAAAAGATCTTGAGATAGAAGTTACGCAATCGCTTAGATATGTATCTCGTGGAGGTGAAAAGTTAGCTGAAGCACTTAATCAATTTCCTTTAAATATTAAAAATAGAGTCTGTTTAGACGCAGGGATTTCAACTGGTGGTTTTACGGATTGTCTTTTGCAGTTTGGGGCATCGAAGGTTTATGGCGTTGATGTTGGATATGGCCAAACTGCATGGAGTATTAGAAATGATCCAAGAGTAGTTCTTTTAGAACGCACTAATATTAGATATTTGACTCCTGAAAAATTATTTAAGGATGGAGATCCAATACCGGATTTAGCAGTAGCAGACTTATCTTTCATATCTCTTAAAATTGTTTTACCTAGTATTAAATTGCTTCTTAAGATGGCTCGGTCTGAATTGCTTGTTCTAGTGAAACCTCAGTTTGAGGTAGGCAAAGAGAAGGTTGGAAAGGGTGGAGTTGTTCGTGATCATTCTCTGCATATTGAAGCTATCGAAGGAGTGGTGAATGAGTCTAAAAAATACGGATGGTATCCAAAAGGACTCATTGCCTCTCCTTTAAAGGGTCCCGCTGGTAATCAAGAATATCTGCTTTGGATGGATGATGAAAACAAAGGCAATATTGAAATCGAAAAGTTTATTAATTTTTTGTAAATTTAAAGAGCTGTTTCGTTTCTGTCACCTGTCCTGATTCGAACAACTGAGTCGATAGGAGTAACAAAAATTTTTCCATCTCCAATTTCCCCTGTCTTGGCTGCATCAGCAATAGCTTTTAAAACAATTTCAGTTTTTTCATCTGGCACTACAACTTCAATTTTAAGTTTTTGAAGAAATTCAACAGTGAACTCTGAACCTCTGTATCTTTCCACTTGTCCTTTTTGTCTCCCAAATCCTCTTACTTCGCTTACTGTCATTCCAACTATCCCAGCATTTACTAAAGCAATTTTTACGTCCTCCAATTTAAATGGACGAATTATTGCTTCTATTTTTTTCATATTGCTTTAAGTAACTTTTTGAATTTTAGATAGTTTTAGATCAAATTTTGTCTAAATGACTTAGAGAATTGATGAAATTTACATTTAATCCAGCATTTAAAGCATCTTTTCTAAGCATTTGGGCATCTTTCGTAGGAATTTTTACTAGACCATTAGCTAATGATTCCCAGTGTTCAGATTCAAAATGAGTTTGAAGCCACAGAATTCCATGTACACTAATTGGCTCAATTTGAGCCCCATTTCGTTTATCAGAAAGACTGATGTCCATACAAATCAATATTTATACTTCTATTAGGGGGGATAGAGAGGAATAGTTTTGTGCTGAATGATACAAATCTACTTTTTGATGTTTTTTAGTTATTTGTTTTATCAGCAGAATTTAGTTGAGGTTTAAATCTTTTAATCAAACTTTTATGTAATGTGTCATTTACATGCTACTAAAATGTGCTGAAACAAGAAGAAAACACCAAAGAAGCAATCATGTATGGGGAAAGAAAAATAGAGAATGGGACCTTAATTTGTTTCCCAAACCCTAAAAGTAATAGAGATTATGAAATTTCAATAGATTTTCCTGAATTTACATGTAAGTGCCCTTTCTCAGGCTATCCAGATTTTGCCAACTTGAGAATAATTTATCAACCAAATAAAAAGGTAATAGAATTAAAGGCAATAAAACTATATTTGAATAGCTTTCGTGACAAAAAAATATCTCATGAAGAAGTTGCAAATAAAATAATAGATGACCTTGTTAATGCTTCTGATCCTAAGTGGATGCAACTAGAGGCCAATTTTAATCCTAGGGGTAATGTCCATACTGTTATTAGAGTTTGTCATGGAAATAGAAATAATTTAGATCTAGTTATTTAATAAACTTATAAAGTTTGGTAATTTTCTTGAAAGACCAGAAAGATTTCTATTGCTTAATCCACCAATATAAATTAGAGATTTTTCTTTTTCATACAATACCCATAATTTTTGAGTAGAGATTATACTCAGAAAACTACCTATAAGTATTATGGCAAAACTGGAATAGACAATTGGAACACCTGGATCATGTTTTAAAAGTAATCCACTACTTGGAATTATATTTATAATTTTGATTAATGTATCTTTGACTTCTGCTTCCTTGTTAGGACTTAAGCTAATTAATTTCGTCCCATCATTATCATAAATTAACACTGGTCCTAGCTCATTATTAACAGTTAATAAAATAGGATCTGTTCCATCTTTCTTTGTAGGTATTACTGTTCCCCAAACTTGTTCACCTAGCTCGGGAATTTTTTTTATTGGAATTTGTAATTTTGGGCTATTATCAATTTGAATAGTAACTGCTGCCAATGACCAATCAGCTTGATATAATGTTAGTCCTTTATATCTTAATGGATAATTAACACTGATTTCTTTGACTTTAGAATTACCATTCTCTTCAATGATATTGACTAGCGATCGATACTGCTCCGCTCTTCCTTTTGGGTCTCTTTCAATTTGAAATTTTTGTAATTCAATAGTTAAGCCTTTTTCTTTATTTCTGTCTAATAAATCTATAGATCTACCAGGAGCAAGAAATTTTTCTATAGTCTTTCCATTCAAAGATCCATAGGTTGCACCTATCATTAGTAAGATCATTCCAAGGTGTATTAATATTGGCCCCACTCTTCCGATTACACCTTTTCTCGCAGCTATCCTTCCATCTGTTTCTTTAATATTCCATCCCTCCTCCTTTAATTTAATTGTAAGCTTGTCTAAGCTTTTTGATGGATTGTTAGTTTTTATTGTTTGAGCAATAGAAAGCTTTGCTATTTGGCGAGGAGATTTATAATCAATCCAATTCAATGCTGATTTAAGCTTTGGAAGTTGTCGCCTAAAACTACAAACTGAAAGAGCTATACCTAGCCAAATGAGGAGGAATAAAAACCAAAAACTTGTATAGATATGATTGAATTCAAAAAGTAGTAATATGTTCCCATTTATTAATCCAAGGAATGGATTTTTATTGAAATTATCGTAATAGAATTGTTCTGATTCTTGTTGTGGAATTATAGTTCCTGCTGCACAAGAAATTGCTATTAATAATAATAGTAATATCGCAATCTTTAAGCTGGAAAGCCAATTTAAAACTTGGCTAATTTTTTTCATCTATTTTATATCCAACTCGAAAGAAGGCTTAAAAAACCTACGGTTAATAAAATTACTCCACTAATTGGTGGTACCCATTTCCCAATAGGACGTAAGGATAATAATTTTGGAATACTCGCTGCAAAAGTACCTGCAATAAATAGAGGCACAATTTGTCCAATAGCAAAGCTTCCAAGAAAAATTGTGCCACTAATAGGGTTGCCTTGTTTCGCAACCCAGGCGAGAAGAACTGCTAGGACAGGAGTAGTACAAGGCGAGGAAGCTAATCCAAAAGCCAACCCTGCTGAAACTGGAGCTAATGCCGGAGGTACTTGATTTTTCCAAATTTCAGGGTCTGGACCAGATGGAAGTGAGAATTTTAAAAGGCCAAGAAGATTAAGACCCATAATTATTGCTAAAAAACTAATAAATATTGAAAAGAAACCTGGCAATTGACCATAAATTTTCCCTAAAAACCCACTTAGACTTCCTAATATCACTAGTGAGACAACTATACCGCTGCAGAAACTAATAGTTTTTTGTAAGGGGTTTTGATTGTTTTTAAATCCAGCTAAATATGCAACTGTTATTGGTAAAAGTGATAATGAACAAGGGCCAAAACTAGTCAGAAGCCCGCCTGTGAAAACTATTAGAAGTGTTAGGGGGGTTGGATCACTTAGCCCATTGCTAATTAATTGTTCTCCATTCCGAGCAAAATCAGAGAAAATTAAACTTATAGAAGGAATGTTCAAAAAAAGATTTGCCACTCTAATTACTAATTATCTATTGAAAAGTCTATTGGACGTTTTTTAACTAATAAATCTGAAGCTTCAATAGAGGATCTGACCAATAAGGCAGCTATTAGCAAGCTTGAAATTAATGAGTTACCCCCATAGCTAATCAAAGGGAAAGGTAGACCAGTTGTAGGCATTGCACCTGTTGAAACTGCTATGTGCATAATTGATTGGCCAACAAGAATAGTACCTGATCCAATAGCGATTAGTTTGGAATAATTATTTCTACAATTTAGAGATATTTTAAGAGTTAAATATGCAACTACAAGGAGAAATGATAAAAGTAAAATAGATCCAAAGAATCCAAATTCTTCAGCAAAAACAGCAAATATGAAATCAGTACTTCTATAGGGTAAATATTGTAATTTTTGCATTGATAGACCATAACCTTCTCCAAATAGACCACCAGAGCCGATAGCATAAAGACTCTGAATTAATTGATACCCGCCTTCTTGTGGGTCTTTCCATGGATTAATAAATGACATCACCCGATTTTGTTGATAAGCATTGGATAAAATACTTATTGAGCCGATAGCTAAGCCTGATAGAGCAGTATTGAAAAGATAGCGAAAATTAATACCGGATGCTAAAGCAATCATCCAAAGCAATATCCCTGTTAAGGCAGCAGTGCTTAAATTTGGCTGCTTAATAATTAATAAAATAATGGAGGCAAAAATAGTTAACCAAAAAATCTTTTTTTCTGAATTTATTCTTTCCCATTGACCAAAAATTTTTGCACTTTGTAGAATTAGAAAAGGTTTGATTAGCTCTGATGGTTGAACTTGGATTGGGCCAATAATCAACCATCTAGTCGAACCATTAACATTACTGCCAAAAAAGTTTGTTGAAGCAATAAGAACCATTCCTATCAAAAGGCAAGGACCTGAAAGTTTAAGCCAACTTTTAAGATTGATATTAATGGCTAGGTAAAAAATGATCCAACTAGAAGCTAGCCAAATTATTTGTCTTTTTATGTAATAAGCACCCTCCCCCATCTCTCTTGTTGCTACCCACCAACTCGCTGATCCAAGTATGAAAATTCCTGCGATGCTCCAAAAGGCAATTAATCCGATTATTAAACGGCCCTCCTTTGGCCAAAAAGTCCAAGGCAATGGAAGGATCTTGTTGTTTATTAATTGACCCAAATTATCTTTTGATTCGCGAGCATTTTTTTCTTTGGGTTTAGAAACAATTCTTTTATTAGAAATATTACTCAAAGGATCTTTAGCTTATATACCATTGAGCCGCTTAATTGCCATTTTGCCAAGTCTTTAAATGTGATTAATTTACTTTTTTATGGAATTCCAGAAAATTCAATAAGTTTTTTATAAGATAAAATTTAATTATTAGATTTTAGAGACAAATTAAAAAATTATATCAATAACTAATTCATTAATTTTATATGATTGGAATTAAATTTCCAAAAAGATTATCTATTTAAGCTAGATTTGATAAATAAAACTGTATTTAAAAACTTTTGCTCTTATTAATAAAATAACTAAATTTCCATTCATTATTACGAAATTTTTTTTGTTTTGATGCAAGTCTCGTGATAGATTCCCCGGGCCTTTGCAGAGAGCTTAGGTGTCTTGTTTGCAAAACAACTTCTCGCTATTACTAAGGAACTCCGATAGGAGGATTTTTTGTGGCATCTGAGATAGTTGAAAATTGCCCAAGTCGTGATCCTCTTCTGGATATTGATTCGTTGGACTCCTCGTCCTCAGTCAAATCAGACGAATATCTTGAACTTCAAGTTAAAGTATTTCGTCTGGCATTTTTATTGACACTTTTTTCTGTTGGCATAGCAGGTTTCTTTTGGGGAATCCAAGCTAGTGCAAGCCTATTTATTGGTGCTTTATCAGGAATTTTTTATTTTCGCTTGCTTGCTCGCGGAGTTGGAAGATTAGGTACCTCATCAAAAATCGTCGGTAAAGTCCAGTTGATAGTTCCGGTTTTATTGGTTTTGGCATCTTCTAGATTTGCTCAACTTGATTTGATTCCGGCATTATTAGGATTTTTGCTTTATAAACCAGCGTTAATTATTCAGTTTCTATCTATGCCATAAGGCTTATTTAGAAATCAAATTTTTAAGTTTTGTTTGTTTGGCTTTTATTTTCTACGCAACCTAACTTCCAGATAAATGGGTTCTTTGCCATTTGTTCTTCCTTTCGCCGAATTAGAGGTGGGTCAACATCTCTACTGGCAAATTGGAAATTTTAGAATTCACGGCCAAGTTTTTATGACTTCATGGCTTCTTATAGGCGCTTTGCTTGCCTTGGTGGTCATTGGGACTAAAAAAATGGAACGTGATCCAAAGGGTGTTCAGAACCTTTTGGAATTTCTTTGGGATTACATACGTGATCTTGCAAGAACGCAAATTGGTGAAAAGGTTTATAGAGATTGGATGCCTTTCATTGGAACCCTCTTCCTGTTCATTTTCGTGAGCAATTGGGGCGGAGCATTAGTTCCCTGGAAGCTGATCGAACTCCCAAGTGGTGAACTTGGCGCTCCAACAGCTGACATAAATACAACTGTTGCTTTAGCACTACTGGTATCTCTCTCATATTTCTATGCGGGGTTGAGCAATAAAGGTTTGCGTTACTTCGAGTATTACGTTCACCCAACGCCAATTATGCTCCCATTCAAAATTGTAGAAGATTTTACAAAGCCTCTCTCTCTCTCTTTCCGTTTATTCGGAAATATTTTGGCTGATGAACTTGTTGTAGCTGTACTTGTTTTTCTAGTACCTTTAGTCCTGCCAGTTCCAGTTATGTTTTTAGGCTTGTTTACTAGTGCTATTCAGGCTTTGATTTTTGCAACTCTTGCTGCTTATTACATCGGGGAAGCAGTCGAAGAGCATCATTAATCATAATCATTTGCTATTGAAATCACTTTTTAGTAGCGAAAAACTTGCGTTAAGGTTTGAAATTCTTTCAGTATCGTCTCGAGAACTATGAGATTCACCCCTCGCAGGTATAAACTCCCGGTCACAACTCTTAAGCGTTTAAAAACGCTCCACATCTTTAGCTGAATTATGGATTCCATTACCACCGCCGCATCAGTTGTTGCAGCTGGTTTAGCTGTAGGCCTTGGCGCAATAGGCCCTGGTATCGGTCAGGGTAGTGCTGCACAAGGAGCAGTAGAGGGTATAGCCCGACAACCAGAAGCTGAGGGAAAAATTAGAGGTACTTTGCTTCTTTCTTTCGCTTTCATGGAATCACTAACCATTTATGGCCTTGTGGTTGCATTGGTGCTTCTCTTCGCCAACCCTTTCGCTGGTTGAATATTTCAAAAAGGGGCTGAATAAATCAATCTAATTGATTAATCTCAGCCTCAATATTTGAAAATTCTTTAGCAAATTTCAATTGCCGCTATGCGGCCCGCTTAATTTCTTGCACCATTAGCTAATGCCATCTTTGTTTTTGTTTGGTGCCTCTGAGGGAGGTTTGTTTGACTTCGATGCAACTCTTCCGCTCATGGCGGTTCAAGTTGTATTACTCACTTTTATACTTAATGCTCTTTTCTTTAAGCCTGTTGGACGGGTAGTTGAAGAGAGAGAGGATTATGTAAATACAAGTCGAGCAGAAGCAAAGAAAAAAATTGCTGAGGTTGAAAGATTAGAGACTGAACTAAAAGAGCAGCTCAAGGAAGCTCGTCTTGCAGCTCAAAAAGTAATTCTTGAGGCAGAGCAGGATTCAGAGAATCTCTATAAAGAAGCTCTTGCTCTTGCTACCTCAGAGGCAAATGCTTCTAGAGAGAATGCAAGACTTGAGATTGATTCTCAAAAAAACGAAGCTCTTAAGCAACTCAAAAGCGACGCTGATAATCTTGGTGATTTGATTGTTGAAAGACTATTGGCAAAAAAATGACTTTATTTTTCGCTTCAGGAGGCTTTGGCCTCAATTTAAATATCTTTGAGACAAATATACTCAACTTAGCTGTTGTTATTTTTGGCCTCTATAAGTTCTTGCCAGGTTTCTTAGGGAAAATCCTTGAAAGACGAAGAACAACAATTCTTTCTGACTTGAAGGATGCAGAAGAGCGCTTATCGCAATCAAAAATAGCTCTTTCAAAAGCAAAAGAAGAGCTCGCTTCTGCTAAGCAAAAAGCAGATAAAATCAGAAATGATTGCAAATCAAGAGCAGAAGCAATTCGTTTAGAAAGCGAGAAGAAAACTGTTGAAGAGATGGCAAGAATTAAGCAGGGTGCTGCTTCTGATCTGAATGCTGAGGCTGCAAGAGTAACATCTCAATTGCGTAAAGAAGCTGCTGAACTTGCTATTCAAAAGGCCCTGGCAATTCTTCCTAAAAAATTAGATTCAAATACTCAAGATAAATTTCTTAAAGAGTCCATTAAAAATATTGGAGGGAACTGATGCCATTACTTAATACAATTACAACTCCTTACGCTGAAGCTTTCCTTCAAGTAGCTGAAAGCCGTAATGAATTAGATGATGTTATTTCTCAAGCAAAGTCTATTTTAGAACTTTGGAATGATTCTCCTGAATTTAGTGATGCGATGTCATCTCCTGTTCTAGAGGTTAATCAAAAGAAAGCGGCTTTAGAAAAACTCTTTTCTAAAGAGGTATCACCTTCATTCCTTAATCTTTTAAAACTCTTGGCAGATCGTCAGAGAATTGGATTATTGAATTCAGTTCTTGAAAGATTACTAGAAATCTATCGAGAGCAAAAAAATATTGCTTTAGCAACAATTACTTCAGCTTCAGCTTTAAATGAAGAACAACAATCTGAGTTGCTTAAGAAAGTACAATCTATTGCTGGTACCGACAATTTGGAAATCGATCTCAAAGTCGACCCAGAATTGATAGGTGGCTTTGTGGTCAATGTTGGATCAAAGGTCATTGATGCCAGCATTGCAGGTCAAGTTAGACGACTTGGTCTCTCTTTGGCCAAAGTCAGCTAACTCTTTTCTGGCTTTTATCCTTTTTCCCCTTCTTTCATCTTCCCCAATTTAAGTTAATCCCATGGTTTCTATACGTCCCGACGAGATCAGTTCAATCCTTAAGCAGCAGATCGCTGATTATGACAAGTCAGTATCTGTAAGCAATGTAGGAACTGTCTTGCAAATTGGTGATGGTATCGCTCGAGTCTATGGCCTGGAAAAGGTAATGGCAGGTGAACTTGTTGAATTCGAAGATGGAACGGAAGGGATTGCCTTAAACCTCGAAGATGACAATGTTGGTGTCGTTTTGATGGGTGAAGCTTTAGGAGTTCAAGAAGGAAGCTCAGTAAAGGCAACCGGCAAGATCGCTTCAGTGCCAGTGGGGGAGGCAATGCTTGGAAGAGTTGTTAATCCTCTTGGTCAGCAAATTGATGGAAAAGGAGAGATGGCAACAACTGATTCAAGATTAATTGAGTCAATTGCACCTGGAATTATTAAGAGAAAGTCTGTACATGAGCCTATGCAAACTGGCATTACATCAATTGATGCGATGATTCCTATTGGGCGTGGCCAAAGAGAGTTGATAATAGGAGATCGTCAAACAGGTAAAACTGCAATAGCTATAGACACAATCATTAATCAAAAAGGTCAAGATGTTGTTTGTGTATATGTAGCTGTTGGACAAAAACAAGCATCAGTAGCAAATGTTGTTGAAGTCCTCAGAGAGAAAGGAGCCTTGGATTACACGATTATTGTGAATGCAGGAGCTTCTGAAGCTGCAGCGTTGCAATATTTGGCGCCTTATACAGGGGCAGCTATTGCTGAGCATTTTATGTATCAAGGAAAGGCGACACTTGTTATATATGACGACTTAACTAAGCAAGCTCAGGCTTATAGGCAAATGTCATTGCTTTTGCGTCGTCCACCTGGACGTGAAGCATATCCTGGAGATGTTTTTTATTGCCATAGCCGTCTACTCGAGAGAGCTGCAAAGCTTTCTGATGCGATGGGTGCAGGCTCAATGACCTCCTTGCCTATTATTGAAACTCAAGCTGGTGATGTTTCTGCATATATACCAACTAATGTAATTTCAATTACTGATGGTCAGATTTTCTTAAGTTCTGACTTGTTTAACTCTGGATTACGTCCTGCTATTAATGTCGGTATTTCAGTTAGCCGAGTTGGTGGAGCTGCGCAAACAAAAGCTATAAAGAAAATTGCCGGTACTTTAAAACTTGAGCTAGCTCAGTTTGATGAACTTGCTGCTTTCTCTCAATTTGCTTCAGATCTTGATGAGGCAACTCAAAAGCAATTAGGTAGAGGAAAAAGGCTAAGAGAACTTCTTAAACAACCTCAATTTGATCCTCTGAATTTGGCTGAACAAGTAGCCATAGTTTATGCAGGTGTTAAGGGCTTAATTGATGAAGTTCCTGAAGAGGAAGTAACTAAATTTGCTCGTGAATTACGTGATTACTTAAAAACAAATAAGGCTGATTTCATCAAGAATGTCCTCTCAGAAAAAGTGTTAAGTGAATCATCGGAAACAATGCTTAAAGAAGCTATTAACGAGGTTAAGTCCTCAATGATTGCTGCTTAAATCCAAAGCTATCTAAGAGACAATTATCTATGGCTAACCTTAAGGAAATTAGAGACAGAATTGTATCTGTCAAAAATACGAGGAAGATCACTGAGGCTATGAGACTCGTTGCTGCTGCAAAAGTGCGAAGGGCTCAGGACCAAGTGCTTCGTAGTAGACCTTTTGCTGATCGCTTAGCAAGGGTATTAGAAAACATTCAATCTAGGATGCAGTTTGAAGCTTCAGACTCTCCGTTGCTTAACAGACGTGATGTTAAGACAATTACTCTTTTAGCTGTTACTGGAGACAGAGGATTATGTGGCGGATACAATGCAAATATTATTAAACGAACTGAGAAACGTTATGCAGAATTAAAAGGTCAAGGATATAGCCCTGACTTGGTGCTAATTGGAAAAAAAGCTATAGGTTATTTCCAGAATAGATCTAGTCTCTACAACATAAGAGCTACTTTCAAAGAATTAGAGCAAGTTCCTACTTCGGGAGATGCTGGCTCAATTACGAGTGAGGTATTAGCGGAGTTTCTTTCTGAGAGTACCGATCGAGTCGAAGTTATTTTTACTAAGTTTGTCAGTTTGGTTAGTTGTAACCCTACAATTCAAACTCTTTTACCTTTAGATCCTCAAGGTATTGCAGATTCCGAAGATGAAATTTTTAGATTAACTACTAAAGATAGTCAATTAATCATTGAGAAGGATGCTGCCCCTTCTAACGAAGAACCCAAATTGCCATCGGATATTGTTTTTGAACAAAGTCCAGACCAACTATTGAATGCTCTTCTCCCTTTGTATTTGCAGAATCAATTATTGAGAGCATTGCAAGAGTCTGCTGCTTCAGAATTAGCGAGTAGAATGACAGCCATGAATAACGCTAGTGATAATGCCAAGGAATTGGCGAAAACATTAACTATTGACTATAACAAAGCTAGACAAGCAGCTATTACTCAAGAGATTTTAGAAGTTGTTGGTGGATCAGCCGTTTAAAATCTCATTTATCCTTTAGTTGACGAATCTAAATTATAAATTATCAATAAAGTGAATATTGAACTGAAAGAATTAGAGATTGAATGGCCCTCTGAAATAAGTGTTTTAGAGCTTAAGAATTATGTTTTATCTAGACTAATAAATTATGGCGAACCGATTAGGTGGGCGATTACTTCATTAACTAAGAATTCTGGAAATACAATTCAAACAATATCTATTGAGGCTGTATTTATTCTTAATGAAGATAAGAAAAAAGATATAAATACTGAATTGAATTGACTTTTTTGTGACTAACACTGAACCTTTCCCAACTTTGTTGATTATCCCTACTGGCATAGGGTGTGATATTGGTGGATACGCAGGGGATGCAATACCTACTGCAAGATTATTGGCTTCTGCTAGTGACTGTTTAATAACTCATCCAAATGTTATGAATGGTGGGTCTTTATATTGGCCTGATTCTCGTATCCAATATGTAGAAGGATATAGTTTAAATCTTTTTGCTTCTGGAGAAGTGCTTCTAAAACCAGTAAGGCAACAAAAAGTAGGTTTACTATTAGATGCAGGATTAGAACCTGATTTAAAGAAAAGGCATCTACAGGTTGCAGATGGATGCGTAGCAAGCTTGGGGCTAGATATTGGCCCCACAATTACGACTGAAAGAGCCTTACGAATTAATCTAAGAAAAGGTTTAAGTGGCTCTAGCTGGGGAAATATAGAAGAACCAGATGTCCTTTTGAGAGGAGCTGAAACATTGAAGAAAGCTGGTGCAACAGCAATTGCTGTCGTAACTCGTTTTCCCGATGATAGTGACGAACTAGAAACTAAACTTTATCGACAAGGCAATGGCGTTGATATTATTTCCGGGGCTGAATCTGTAATAAGTCATTTTCTTGTAAAACATTTATTGATTCCATGTGCGCATGCGCCAGGCTTAGCACCCTTGCCAATTGATTATGATCTAGATCCTCGAACCTCTGGGGAGGAGATAGGCTATACATTTTTGCAAAGTGTTTTAGTTGGTCTTAGCCGTGCACCTGATCTGGTTTTTAAATCAGTTATGAAAAATAATGAAGATGCTTTTTCGCAAGTGAAAACCTTATTAAGCAATAGGAATTTAGGTGCTGTAGTTGTGCCACAGGGTGCATTAGGTGGAGAAGCGGTTATGTCTTGTATCGAAAGATTTATTCCTTTGATAATAGTTGAGAACCAAGGGGTATTAAATGTAAGTTCTACAAAGATGAGATTAGATTGTTTAAGTAGTGATCAAGATAAGAATATTTTGTATGCTGATAATTATCTTGAGGCTGCAGGACTAATAACAGCTCTACGTCACGGAATTAATGTTAAGTCCCTGCGTAGACCGATTGATGGTGTAAAGGAATTGAATAATTAACAGGGTCAATTAAAGGATTTATCCTGAGGCTATTGGCTTTTTCCATCCACTACCAAAAGCTTGATTACTTATTTTCAATAAAGGTGGTGCTTGATAACGTTTGAATTCAGCGTTTTTTAATAAATTGGCTACTTTATTGACAATATTTTTGTCAAATCCTTGCTCTATTAAAACTTCAGTTGGTAAATGCTGTTCAATTAATCCTTTTAGTATTGGATCAAGAATGAAATAATCTGGCAAAGAGTCGCTATCTAATTGCTCTGGCCGTAATTCAGCACTGGGAGGTTTATTTCTTATTTCAGAGCTTATGATTTCTCCTTTTTTAGGAAGAAAGAATTCATTTCTACACTTTGATGATGATTCACTATCAATCCAATTACATAATTCAAATACACTTGTTTTATAAAGATCTCCAATTACAGACAAACCCCCATTCATATCTCCGTAAAGGGTGCAATATCCAACGGCTAGTTCTGACTTGTTTCCTGTTGAAAGAAGCAAATGATTTTTTTGATTTGCTAGAGCCATTAATATTGTCCCTCTAATACGAGATTGAAGATTTTCAGCTGTGATACCAGTTGGTGTCCCCGATGCTGAGTTTGATAAAACATCATTAAAACAATCCATTATATTTGAAATAGGAATCGTTTGATGATTTATCCCAAGTCGATTAGCTAATGTTGTTGCATCGTTTATGGATCCTAATGAACTCCATGGAGATGGCATTAGAATTGCATCAACTTTAGAGTTGCCTAGAGCCGCTACTGCAATCGTTGCTACTAGAGCTGAGTCGATCCCCCCACTTAACCCAATAAGGACACTATTGAAATTACATTTTCTTGCATAGTCTTTAACTCCAAGAACTAAAGCTTTGAAAAGAACTTCTTGTGACTTTGGATACGTACGTGATATGGATTGTTGTTGCTTCAGCGAAGCTATGTCACACAGAAGAACGGACTCTTTAAAGGCCGGAAGTTCTTGTCTTAACTTACCTTCTCTATTGAGAGTAAAACTAGAACCGTCAAAAATCAGCTCATCATTAGCTCCTACTTGATTGACATAGATTACAGGGCATGAAAGACGAATAGCTGCCTTAGCTGCTATTCGTTGGCGTAATGAACTTTTTGATTGAATAAATGGCGATGCTGAAAGATTGATCAGTAAATCTAACTTTTCTTTTTCTAGAGATTGTATAGGATCTTTTCCTAAGATTTTTTCATTTTGTAGCTTTTCCTCTACCCATATATCTTCACAAATAGTTATTCCAATTTTATAAACTTGTTTTTGAAAGTTAAAATTTAAAATACTACTACTCTCTGCAGAACGGAAATATCGTTTCTCATCAAAAACATCATAAGTCGGAAGGAGTTGCTTCCTCGCAACGACGTTCCAATCACCTTTTCTTAAAATTACAACTGAATTATAGAGTTTAGGAATTTGTAGGTCTTGGGTGGATTCTGCAATACCAATTAATACAGATAAGTTCTTACTAAGAGTATCTAATTTTTTACAAAGTTTATTTAGAACGTCTTTTTCTTCTTCAAAAAGGCGTGGATTAAATAATAAATCTTTTGGAGGGTAGCCGATAAGAGAAAGCTCTGGTGTTATTACTAGAGCTACATCCTTGTTTTTGATGCTTTTGCATACTTCAAATATTTTTTCTGCATTACCATCGAGATCTCCAATGATTGGATTAAGTTGAGCTAGGACTAAGTTCATTTTCTCTTATCGGCAAAACCGTATAAATTCTCTTCAAGGAGTGTTGGAATAATCTCTGAGGGAACTAGACTCTCTTGAGGTTTTTCTCTAAACTTTGAACTTGATGATTCAGGTATCTTAAAAGGCAATAGCTCAAAGTCTCCTCCAAGTTTTTTAATCTCTTCTAGTTGTTTATTGCTAATTGGCCATCCATCTCTAATGGCTATAGCTATTTTTGCTTTATTTAGAACAGATTTAGCATGAAGCCACTTTGGAATTTGAACAGCTAAATCACTACCGATTACAAAACTAAAACTTGCTTCAGGCCAGATTTGGAAAGCTTTTTGTAGTGTATGAATAGTTCTAGGACTGCTCAGCTCTTGTACTAGTTCTAATTTAGGATGTGATATTTTTTTTACAAGAATTCTTAAAAGCTGAGTTCTTTTTAGAAGTGGAATATGATGCTTTTTTTCAGGGTTATCACTTGCCCAAGTGATAACTTTTGGAAAGACTTTTGTTAGTTCACTTAACAACGCTTGGTGACCAAGCGTTGGTGGATCAGCGCTGGTACCAAATAAGGCTATTGAATTTATTTTCGATTTCATGGTAATAAAAAATTTTTATTTTTGTTGGTATTTAATGCAAGCAATCTTAGATCTCCAAGCATGATTCTTAAGTGTGTATTTTTTTTGAGAAGATATTTCAACATTTTTCGAGGTCGACCATCTTTCCTTGTTGTTCCAACTAGAAATTTATAAGCTGCGAGACGACCTATGAGCTTTGTTGTATGAATAGCTAGAGCTGCTTGAACAATAGCTATAAGAGCAGTAGGCGTAAGGCTTAATCCACCAGTCAATGGTGCAGCAAGGATAAATATTTGCTTGAGAATATTTAAAGTGAATTGGATCCCTATATGTGAACCCACAAGTAATGAGTTTTGTAAACTAAGTTTTTTCACTAATTCTCTTGCTGAGGGACCACCCACTTCTAATCCATACAATTTACTTAATTGGATAAGAAGGGCACTATCAAAAGCTAGACCAGTAAAAAGGTCAATCATTACAAAGGGATTAATTGCTACTCCAGAAGCTTTTAAAGCAGCATACTTACCTATTAAAATTTGCGCTTCTTCTTTCTTTTTTTGCAATCGATGCTCCTTAAGTAATATGTAAAGTTGGTCTGCAACTCTGAGGCTATTGATGCAAAGAAGTAATTCACCACTTTGATTAATAATATCTGTAAGCTCTCTTTTGAAAACGCCTACTTTAGGCATTTTTTGCTCACTTCTAATAGTACCATCTTGTTTTATTTTTGCTTCTCTTGGGGAAGATGATGCTAGGGAAATTTTGATCTTTTGTTTGTAAAATGATAATTTTTTATGGATACTCGATAGAATTAATTTCGCTTCTTTTTCACTCCATTGGTCACAACGATTTAATACTATAAGTATAGGTTTTTTATGCTTTAGAAGTGCTTTTATGGTGTCTAAATCAATTTGGTTTAAGTCACTGTCAATTACAAAAAGAATTAAATCTGTGTCTAATAAGTAATCAAAATTTAACTCATCATTATTAGAATTATTTATTTCATCAATACCTGGATAGTCAAATAATGCAACCTTATTTAAATTTTTAAAATTTTTTTTCCAATTATAAGATTTAATTGTCTTTGTATTTCCATTGACTATATCTGTTGGGAATATTTGCTTTTCGATTAATGCATTTAAAAGGCTTGATTTCCCAACTCCTACACGTCCATATACTGATATCTGTAGTTCTTTCTTCTCTAATTTTTTTATTCTAGAATTAAGTTGATTTAAAATGTGTTCAAACTTTGTTCTCTCGTAATTTGTAAGATTTAAGTTCTTTCCCCATTGAGTAAGTAAAATTTTACATTTTGTAGGTATGTCTCTTTCTTTAATCATTTATTAGATTTCCTCCACCAACCTGCTAAAACTGCCAATACAGCTTCTGCCCCTATTAGACCTACGAATCCTCCAAATTCGTCTACCACAACTCTTACACCATTCTTATCTTCATTAAAGCCAAGAAGTAGTCTATCTACTCGAATCATTTCGGGTACAAATTCCACATTCTCGCTTAGCTCGTATGGCGTCAGATGAGAGTCTCCTCTAAGTAAAGAAGTTAATAGCTTTTCACGGTTGGCAACTCCAACGACTTTATCTACTTCTTCACCTAATACTACCCACCATGTTGAGTTGTTGTCTAACAAGTTTGCTCTGACCGATTGCAGTGACACTCTTCCTGGGAGTGTTGGAGCAGCGACTCTTGGAGTCATAAGATCTTTTGCGGTAAGATCATTTAATTGGAAAACTTTGGATATCATTGCAGCTTCGTCTGCTTCTATTTGACCTATTTGAGATCCAAGTTTAGCCATCTGCCTGATTTCTTCTTCATCCGTTGTGAGTTCGCTCTTCGCAGTTATAACTGGAAGTAGACGTTCAAGACATACCAGCAATGGTCGCATGATTATACTTAGGAAATCAAGAATAGGAGCACTGGTTAAGCTGATTTGCAATGCAAGTCTTGTACCAAGAGCTTTGGGTAAAATCTCTCCAAGAAGTAAAACAAGAATGGTCAGGCCAATAGAAAATATTGGCATTAAATATCCGATTCTATTTTGAAATATGAAACTTGCGTAGCTACCAACCATCAAACTTCCAAAAATATTGAAACTGTTATTGGCAATTGTTACTACAGTCAAAGTCCTTCCAAGTCTGTGTCGTAATTTTTCTAATCTTCTAGCTCCTAGTATTTTTGGACTCCTACTGGCTAGCTCATGTACACGTAATGGGTTGACAGCCAGCAATGCTGCTTCTACGCCTGAGCACATTGCAGAACCTATTAAAACAACCACAACAAGAGCAGTTAAGATCAGAATGTCTTGGCTCATCCGCTAGAGAATTTTTAAAGAGTAAGGATCTTTTGCTCTTATTTTTCCACTAAGTTAGTTCTCTTGCCATCCTTAAGAGTAAATAGGAGTATTTTTGTGGCTGATTCAAGCATCTTTAGTCGGCGAAGAAACATATTTTTGTCACATTTAGGTTCTTTTGCGGCCATTATCCCTGCTGCAGAATTAGTTACACATCATGCAGATTGTGAGTATCCCTTCAGGCAAAATAGCGATTTTTGGTATTTAACTGGTTTTGATGAACCAAATGCAGTTGCTCTGTTTTTGCCGCATAAACCGAAGGGGGAACAATATGTACTATTCGTTTTACCTAAGGAGTCGGCTGCTGAAGTTTGGACAGGATTTAGATGGGGAACAAAAGGCGTTTTAGATAATTTTGATGTTGATAAATCTCATTCTTTGAATGAGTTGCCAAGCCTATTGCCAAATTATTTAGAGGGAGCGGAAGGAATTGCTTTTCGAGTTGGTAAACATCCAAATTTGGAGCCTTTGGTTTTAAAAACTTGGTCTGAACATTTACATAAACTTCCAAGGAGTGGGTTTACTCCATTTTCAATGATTGCACCTTGCCCAATACTTCATGATATGAGACTTCGTAAGGATGATTTTGAAATAGAAAGGATGCGTATTGCATCAAGAATTTCGGCAGATGCTCATGAATTAGTTAGAAAATTTACCCGTCCAGGGATGAATGAGAGAGATTTACAAGCTCAAATAGAAAAATACTTTCTTGAAAAGGGAACTAGAGGACCTGCTTATGGCTCTATAGTTGCTTCAGGAGATAATGCATGTGTTCTTCATTACACGGCAAATAATTCAAAAATTAAGAATGGAGACCTCGTTTTAATAGATGCAGGTTGCTCTTTAGATGATTATTACAATGGTGATATCACAAGAACATTTCCAGCTAATGGAAGATTTTCTGAAGAGCAAAAAGCTTTATATGAAATTATTCTCATAGCTCAAGAAGCCGCAATTGGCTGTGTTCGCCCGGGAGATAATGCTGAGAATGTTCATAATACCGCTTTAAAACATCTCGTTGAGGGTTTAATTGATATTGGCTTGCTTGTTGGCAACGTAGATTCGATTATCGAACAAGAAGCATACTCTCATTTATATATGCATAGAACAGGTCATTGGTTAGGCCTAGATGTTCATGATGTTGGTGCATACAGGCTAGGGGACTATCATTTAAATCTAGAACCTGGGATGGTTTTAACAGTTGAACCAGGTATTTACATCAGTGATAGGTTGCCAGTGCCAAATGGACAGCCCGAAATAGACGAAAGATGGAAGGGTATTGGAATTCGTATAGAGGATGATGTGCTTGTAACAAAAGATTCTTCTGAAATACTTAGTTGTAATGCAGCTAAGTCTTTGATTGATTTGGAAGATTGATTAAATATATTTTTAGTAATTTTCTTTGAAACCTGAACAATTTAAAGTTCAAAA
This sequence comes from Prochlorococcus sp. AG-402-K14, assembly GCA_003216815.1. Classification (GTDB taxonomy): domain Bacteria; phylum Cyanobacteriota; class Cyanobacteriia; order PCC-6307; family Cyanobiaceae; genus Prochlorococcus_B. The sequence goes on from QCIG01000006.1 coordinate 54,970, forward strand.
GTTTAATAAATTGATTCTAATGTTTTTCGCCTAAAATATTGTCGTTATTATCGAAAAGTAGAAAACCTTTTGGATTCCATCTCTAGTAATTCAAATAAGTCCTAATTCCTGTTAAGTTAGATATTCGTTAGTTAGTTGAAAACTTCGAAATGATGGTTTCTGAAGAGGCTGGTACTGTTCAAGAGGATGTAACAAGTACTGAGGCAAGCACACAATCTGAAAATCAGGGCAAATTAGATTCGGAAGATACGAAATCAGGTCGGCCAAGTCCGCTTGGTGGCGCTGCGGCTTTGGCTACTGCAACAATTGATGCAGATGGAGTGCCTTCTGGATATACCCCAAAGGCAGATGAGGGGAGATTTTTACTAAAAATTCTTTGGTTGCCAGATAATGTTGCCTTAGCAGTTGATCAAATTGTTGGAGGTGGTCCAAGCCCACTCACTGCTTATTTCTTTTGGCCAAGGGAAGACGCTTGGGAAACATTAAAGTCTCAATTAGAAGAAAAAAGTTGGATTACTGACAACGAAAGAGTAGAAGTGCTAAACAAAGCGACAGAGGTTATTAATTACTGGCAAGAAGAGGGGAAAGGAAAGACTCTAGAACAAGCCAAAGTTAAATTCCCTGATGTGACTTTCTGTGGGACTGCATAAAAAAATCCTTGAGCAAACACATCGCTCAAGGAAAAAATATCAAAATCTAATTTAATTTGATTTTGATGCCTGAAACCAAGCTTTAGCTTTGTTCAAAGTTTCTTGAGCTTTGATTTTTTCAGGTTTATTTTTCTTATCCTCAGCTTTGCTTAGATCATTTTTTGCTTGCTCTAATTCAGCCTCAGCTTTAACTGAATCAATATTTTTCCCCATCTCAGCTTTGTTTACTAAAACTGTAACTTCATTAGCTTCAACCTCTGCAAAACCTCCAGTTAAGGCAATTGAGTCCCAATTGCCGTTTTTTAAAACCCTTAATACACCAAAATCAATAGCAGTAACCATTGATATGTGACCGGGTAAAACTCCCAAGAGTCCTGTAGTGCTTGGAAGTATTATTTCATCAGCAGTATCATCATATACACTCTGATCAGGAGCAAGAACTCGGAGAGTTAGAGACATTTCTTAAGGATTTAGAAAAACGATGAGTGAAGTTAATTGAACAAACAAAATATTTAGGCTTTTGCTTCAGATTCTATTTTTTCTGCTTTGGCTTTCACTTCATCAATGCTTCCGACTAGATAGAAAGCTTGCTCAGGTAATTGGTCTAGCTCACCTGCGAGAATCATATTGAAGCCTTTGATTGTATCTTCTAATTTCACATATTTACCTGACATCCCAGTAAATATTTCAGCAACAAAGAAAGGCTGAGATAAGAATTTCTCGATTTTCCGTGCACGATCAACTGTCTTTCTATCTTCTTCAGATAGCTCGTCTAATCCCAAAATGGCGATGATATCTTGCAACTCTTTGTATCTTTGAAGTGTCGATTGAACTGCTCTTGCTGTGCGGTAATGCTCATCGCCAACAACTGAAGGCTGAAGCATGGTGCTAGTTGAATCAAGTGGATCAACAGCAGGATAAATTCCCTTAGCAGCAAGAGCTCTTGCTAGAACTGTAGTCGCATCTAAATGAGCAAAAGTAGTAGCTGGTGCAGGATCTGTTAAGTCATCAGCTGGAACATAAACAGCCTGAATTGAGGTAATGGATCCCTCAAGGGTAGATGTGATCCTTTCTTGAAGTTCTCCTACGTCAGTGCCCAATGTTGGTTGGTATCCAACTGCTGATGGCATACGGCCTAGTAATGCAGATACTTCTGATCCCGCCTGAACAAATCTGAAAATATTATCAATGAATAAAAGAACATCTTGCTTATTTACATCACGAAAATGCTCAGCCATAGTCAATGCTGATAGGCCAACTCTCATTCTTGCTCCAGGGGGCTCATTCATTTGACCAAAACACAAAGCCACTTTTGATTTGGTTAGGTCTTCTGAATTGATGACACCGGATTCTTTAAATTCTTCATATAAATCGTTACCTTCTCTAGTTCTTTCTCCAACTCCTCCAAAAACAGATACCCCGCCATGCTCTTTAGCAATATTGTTGATGAGCTCTTGGATTAGAACTGTTTTCCCTACCCCTGCTCCTCCAAATAATCCAACTTTTCCTCCTTGACGATATGGAGCAAGTAAATCAATGACTTTAATTCCTGTTTCAAATACTTTTGGTTTGGTTTCTAAGTCTGTGAGGCTAGGCGCTGAGCGATGAATTGGTGAGGTGGTTACGTTTTTAAGATCCCCCTGCTCATCAACAGGCTCTCCAAGTACATTAAATATTCTTCCAAGTGTCGCTTCTCCAACCGGTACGGAAATTGGAGCACCTGTATCTACAGCGTCCATTCCTCTAACTAATCCATCAGTACCGCTCATCGCAACGGCTCGAACCCGATGATCACCTAAAAGTTGTTGAACTTCAGCTGTAAGTGCAACATCTTGACCGGCAGGGTTTTTCCCCTCAATTCTTAATGCATTAAGAATTGAGGGGAGTTTGCCAGCAGGGAATTCAACATCTAATACAGGACCAATTACTTGGCGAACAATACCCTTAGTTCCAACATTAGCGGTAGCAGAAGCGGCCATAAGATCTCTAGAAACTTTGTGAGCATGCTCTGATGCGCATACTCTTATCAGCGGCTAAGACTACCACTTCACAGGCATTTTTTTTAAGTGTTCGGTCAACCGCACAGAATAAATGTGGTCTTGAGCCTACTTAGATGCATAAATTAATACCGTTGGTAATGAGTAATACTCTTTATCGAGCGGCGCTACGCGCTTTTTTGTTTTTCTGCTACTGCATTAATTTATGGCAGCTGTATCACTCAGCGTCTCCACTGTTAAGCCACTTGGAGATCGTGTATTTGTAAAAGTTTCTGAATCAGAAGAGAAGACAGCGGGAGGCATATTGCTTCCCGACACAGCAAAAGAGAAACCTCAAGTCGGTGAAGTTGCCCAGGTTGGTCCTGGAAAGCGTAACGAAGATGGTTCTCGTCAATCTCCTGAAGTAAGTGTTGGAGACAAGGTTCTCTACAGTAAGTACGCAGGTACTGATATCAAACTTGGCAGTGATGAATATGTTCTTTTATCAGAAAAAGACATTTTAGCTGTCGTTAATTAAAACTCAGCTTCTTTAGCTGCAGTCCAAACCAAAAAAACTTTTCGAAATCAAAGGAAATCGCCTCTTATGGCTAAGCGCATTATTTACAACGAGCAAGCCCGCCGTGCACTCGAGCGAGGTATTGACATTTTGGCTGAATCAGTCGCAGTGACTTTAGGACCTAAAGGTCGTAATGTTGTTCTAGAGAAAAAGTTTGGTGCACCTCAAATAATCAATGATGGTGTAACAATTGCTAAGGAAATAGAACTTGAAGATCACATAGAGAACACTGGGGTGGCTCTTATTCGTCAAGCTGCCTCAAAAACAAACGATGCTGCTGGTGATGGAACAACCACTGCTACTGTCCTTGCCCATGCAATGGTAAAAGCTGGTTTGAAAAATGTTGCTGCTGGTGCAAATGCAATTACCCTTAAAAAAGGAATTGACAAAGCAACCGATTTTTTAGTTGAGAAAATAAAAGATCATTCCAAACCCATAAGTGATAGTAATGCAATTGCTCAGTGCGGAACTATTGCTGCTGGTAATGATGATGAAGTTGGGAAAATGATTGCAGATGCAATGGATAAAGTTGGCAAAGAAGGAGTTATTTCTCTAGAAGAAGGCAAATCAATGACCACTGAGTTAGAGGTCACTGAAGGAATGCGTTTTGACAAGGGATATATTTCTCCTTACTTTGCTACTGATACTGAGAGAATGGAAGCAGTATTGGATGATCCTTACATACTACTAACTGACAAAAAAATTGGTTTAGTTCAGGATCTTGTTCCTGTTTTAGAGCAAGTTGCTAAAACAGGTAAGCCTCTTCTAATTATTGCTGAAGATATTGAAAAAGAAGCTTTGGCAACATTGGTGGTAAATAGGCTAAGGGGGGTGTTAAACGTTGCAGCAGTTAAAGCTCCTGGTTTTGGTGATCGCAGAAAAGCGATGCTTGAAGATATGGCTGTTTTAACTAATGGTCAACTTATAACTGAGGATGCAGGATTGAAGCTTGAGAATGCCACTCTCGATATGCTTGGAACTTCAAGGAGAGTGACAATTAACAAGGATACTTCCACAATTGTTGCTGAAGGCAATGAAGTAGCAGTAAATGCTAGGTGTGAACAAATCAAGAAACAGATGGATGAAACTGATTCAACCTATGATAAAGAAAAGCTTCAAGAAAGGTTAGCTAAGCTATCTGGTGGCGTAGCTGTAGTGAAGGTAGGAGCAGCAACTGAGACTGAGATGAAAGATAAGAAACTACGCCTAGAAGATGCAATTAACGCAACTAAAGCGGCAGTTGAAGAAGGAATTGTTCCTGGTGGTGGAACGACACTTGCTCATTTGGCGCCCGCGCTGGGTGATTGGTCATCAGCTAATCTTTCAGGAGAGGAATTAATTGGAGCAAATATTGTTGAGGCTGCTCTTACTTCTCCATTAATGCGTATAGCTGAGAATGCAGGGGCTAATGGAGCAGTTGTTGCCGAGAATGTTAAATCCAAGCCAGTTAACGATGGTTACAATGCTGCAACTGGTGAATATGTAGATATGCTTTCTGCTGGGATTGTAGATCCAGCAAAGGTGACTCGTTCAGGCTTGCAAAATGCTGCATCAATAGCAGGAATGGTTCTTACGACTGAATGTATAGTTGCTGATTTACCTGAGAAGAAAGATGGGGCCCCCTCTGCTGGGGCAGGTGGTATGGGTGGTGATTTTGATTACTAATTCCTAGCTTGATTTCTGATCATTCAAAGAAATGAAGAGACTGCAATATTGCAATCTCTTCATTTTTTTATTTAGAAAGAAGTCCATATACTTTTTTCTAATTAATAGACTTTATTTTGAAAAATATCTTTTAAGGTTTAACAAAAACGCGAGAGTTGAAAATCAAAATTTATTTTAACCATCCTGCACTAAGAATAATAGCAAGAGTTAAAAATAAGATAAGACATGACCAAGTTGCTTTGTTTAATGTTGATTCAGCACTGCTTGCACTTGTAAACATTGAACTTCCGCTTGATGCTAGTCCTCCCATGCCATCACCTTTTGGGCTATGAAGAAGAACTAATAAAATGAGAAAAATTCCTGAGATTGCCCATGCCCAAGATAAAAAAGGAATGATCATTTGTTTCTATTTCTTATGCGGGTTGTGGAATAAGATTTGGTTTTTTAGGTAAGTTAATTGGCTCAATAAGCGTAGAACCAGTCATTGCTTTTGGTTTTGGCAAATTTAAAAGGTGCAAAAGAGTTGGGGCTAAATCAGATAACCCACCTCCTACCTGTCTAAGCTTTATATCATTACCATATCCGCTTAATTTACGTTTTTCACCTTCGACAAGTATAACTGGAACTGGATTTGTTGTATGAGCGGTCCAGGGTTGCCCATCTGGGCCAATCATCATTTCAGAATTACCATGATCAGCTGTTATTAGAATAGATCCTCCAAGCTTCCCTATTGAATTTAATAGTTTTCCAATGCAGCTATCAACTTTTTCATTAGCTTTTATTGCAGCGTTCATTATTCCAGAATGTCCGACCATATCTGGATTCGCAAAATTAATGACCACTAATGAGTAAAGTCCACTTTCAATTGCTTTTATGCAACTTTCAGTAAGCTCGTCTGCTGACATCTCAGGTTGAAGATCGTATGTTGCTACTCTTGGGGAAGGTACAAGGTGTCTTGCTTCCCCTTTTAATGGCTTTTCAATGCCTCCATTTAAAAAATATGTTACGTGAGGATACTTTTCAGTTTCTGCCGTACGATATTGTCTTAAACCATGATCAGAAACTACTTGGCCTAACAAATCATTTAGAGGTTCAGGTGGAAAAGCTACTGAAGTCGGAAGACCTGATTCGTATTGTGTAAAGGTAAGAACATCAATATCTAATGTATGTTCTCTTTCAAAGCCATCGAAATCTTTTAACGTAAGTGCCTTAACTAATTGCCTCGCTCTGTCAGGGCGAAAATTAAAAAAAACTACCCCGTCTCCATCCTTTAATAATGAGGAAGAAAGTCGAACGGGTTCAATAAATTCATCTGTTATTCCTTCTTGATAGCTTTTATTTATGCTTTCTTTAGCTGATAGTTTGCTTATCTTAAAGTTAGGATTGGTCAGTAATTCATAGGCTTTTGAAGTTCTCTCCCATCTATTATCTCTATCCATAGCCCAATATCTTCCGCAAATTGATGAAATTTCTCCCACTCCAACTGTTTTGATTTTAGTCTCCACTGTTTTTATATACTTAGATGCACTTTTTGCGGAAGTGTCTCTTCCATCAGTAAATAAGTGCAATGAGACATTTTTCAGCCCCTTTTGAGCTGCCCATTCAATTAATCCACATAAATGATTGATATGACTATGAACTCCGCCATCTGAGCAAAGTCCCATTATGTGGAGAGTTCCCCCATTGCTTTCTAATGATTTGGAAAATTTATTAAGAGCCTGATTAGTAATCAATTTATTTTCTTTAACGGTATTAGATATTCGAACTAATTCTTGCTGAATTATCCTTCCTGCTCCAATAGTTAGATGACCGACTTCAGAGTTTCCCATTTGTTCATCTGGAAGCCCCACGTCTGCGCCACTAGCCTCTATAAGAGTATGAGGATAAGCATGCCATAAAGCATCAATTACAGGAGTAGAGGCTTGTTTTACTGCATTATGTTCAATTTCTTCTCTATGCCCCCAACCATCAAGTATCGCTAGCACGACTGGCGCTACTTTCTCTTTATTCATTGAAACAGCGGTGTTACTGTTTGACATTCAAAGAAAATTTTTCTTTTGATGGTTTTCTTTCGTATTAAATTACTTCCTAATTGGTAAAGAGGCTAATACTTTGATGTTTGGTTAGCTTTTCCTTATTAGATTAAAAAAGTATTTCAGTTATTCCTAAGAAAAACTAAAATTTTTAGGACATTTAAAATATGTCAGATCAAATCATAAAAAAAGAGCTGGAAATTCTTTCAAAAAAAGAACTTAACAGAACTATTAAAAGACTGGCATCTCAAATTTTGGAGAAGGTTCCAGATACGAATTCTCTATTGCTTGTTGGGATCCCTACTAGAGGAGTTTATTTATCTAAATTATTGGCAATTTATTTAGAGGAATTATCTGGTGAACCAGTTGAAAGTGGTTGCTTGGATCCTACTTTTCATAGAGATGATCTTTCAAAGGTTGGCACTCGAATAGCTCAAGCAACTAATTTACCATCGACTGTCGATGACAGAGAGGTCGTTCTAATTGATGATGTTATATACACAGGTAGAACTATCAAAGCAGCACTAGAGGCTTTACATTCATGGGGGAGAGCAAAGAGAATTATGCTAGTTGCGATGGTAGATAGAGGTCACAGAGAAGTCCCAATTCAGCCAGATTTTTGTGGACGAGTCGTTCCTACCAGCAAAGACGAGTCTATTGACCTTAGATTAAGAGAAGTTGATGGAGAGGAAGGTATATTTTTATGTAAAAAACTATAAGAAAATAATCTTAAAAAATATTAGATAGTTATCTTATATTGCCAAGGTTCTGACTTGTTATTGCATCATTATTCCTTAAATCGATACCTACTATTTCGAGTTGACACTTGTCATTAATATTAAAACTTAATTTAATACAATCTTGACCAATCCTCCCAGGAGGATCAAGAGGAATTGAAATTATAGTATTATTTATCTTCTTTACTTTGTCCTTAGATTCGATTTTCTTCAAAGAGGGTAACCCATTAATATAAATAATCTCATTTGAACCTTCTTCCTCAGGTTCTCCAATTATCAAATCAATACACAATTGATTATTTATACTTGCCGCTAAAATTATATCGAGTGGTTTAGTTGTAGGCCATGGTTGACCTGCTAGAAAAAGAGGGTGCCATATATGTTTTTCATTTTTTTTATTCCAACATCTTAAGCTCACCCCTTTATTGAGAACATCTTTTATTTGAACACCTGGTGTTAGATTTAATGCTCCTAATGCAATTGCCTCAATAGGGGGAGGAGTTAGAAAAGGAATTGAATTGCAAAGATTACTTAAATAATTCTTAATTAAAGGTATTTGTGAGCCTCCCCCAACTAAAACAACACTATCAAGATCTTTTAATTCAAATGAATTTCGTTTTGCGATATTAATTGTTTGTTTGAAAAGTATTTTAATACTTTCTAAAAGTCCTTTATCAATAAGTAACTCTTCCAAACCAGCTTTTGATAGACTTAAGAATTTTTCTTCATTTTGATTAATTATTATTTTTTTTGAAATAGTTAATGTATCTTTTATACCTACTTTGCTTAGATCACATTTAAGTTCCTCTGCGATACTCAAGATTAAATTTGTAGGTTCTTCATCTGGTAATAAATGATTAGCGATCCATCTATCTATATCTTTACCACCTATGCGAATTCCTGCTTTGCCTAGGACTTTTGCTGTTCGAAGAACTTGAGTACTTTTCCCTTCTAGATTATTTCCATCAAATCTAATAAGTTGCGCTATTGGTGAAGCTTCGCCTTCCCCTCCCTCTAACGCAACAATGGACATATCAATTGTGCTTCCCCCAAAATCTAAAACAAGCAATGTTAATCCTGGCGCCAGTCCAGCTCCCATCGCTGCAGCAGTAGGTTCATCAACTAAAGCAATCTCTTTTACTTTTAAGGACTTACATACTTTGACTAGCCAAGTTCTATATTCTCGGTATGTGTCTACAGGAGCAGTTAAGACAAGTCTTTTAATGTTTACTTTCGCTGAGGCTTTTTCCCAAATATTGTGAATTAAAATCTCTCCAGCTTTTTCTGGGGGGATTTTTGAATTATAGATAGGATCAATTTTTGGAGATCCTATCCATCGTTTAAAATCTTGGCTTAATTTATTTTCTTTGTCTGCACTGATAAGGTTTAAATCAATAATTTGCTGTCCTATTAAATAGCATTCTTCTTCTGATTCCCAAATTAAACTTGGTATCTCACCCGGGGAACGACTAATTGGAGGTAAATCTAAGAGTTCAGGAGATTGTCCATTCTCTTTTTGAAACACAACTACTGTTGTTGAGCTCCCCAAGTCAATTGCTAGTGTTCCAAAATATTTTTTATCGATCTCTTTTTGCTTGCTTTTCTCTAAATAATCTATTTTATTATTCTCCATTTTTCTTAGGGATTGTGATTATCAGGAGCAGCGAGAATTTATCAATGTGAGGTGAGTTTAGAAAACTAATAACACTGTTATTATTTGCGAAAAATATGGAAATGAACGATTCTCTTCTAGAATAGAACAACAATTAATTTTTTAGTGTGATTAAGTCAGGTTCTGGTATCAATTCCAAGGATTTAGCAAAAAGAGGCGAGAGTCTTATACGGCACTCGACTAATAGATACCTCACTACTGTACGGATTGCTTTTAGGGCAAAGCAAAGGAGATTTGATGATTTTGATGGCCTTTTAGAAGAATCAACAGTCAAGCCAGTTCAAAGAGCCATAATTGAACTTAGTGATGAACAAGATCAGCCTGATCTTTTACCTGGGTAAGTGTTCAAAAAAGAAGGTCCGGGTTGGAGAATAATTAGAGATTCATCAAGAGATAACTTCTCGACTCTTATAGGAGGAGAAAACTGGGCAATAGAGTTGAATCAATCAGAGTGGGAAGATTTAGTTAGTGTAGTGATGGATTTGTCTGCTCAATACAAGAATATTAAAGATCAATTGATGGGCGATGAGGACATAACTCTTGAATTAGAACGAAGTCCTTGGCTAGCAATTTTGAAAGGTGACAAAAATGGATGGAACCTTAAATTGATCTTGAATGGGAGCTTTTCATTAAATCGAGGAGCAGAGGTCTTTTGGCCAAGGAACGTTGCAAAAAGAGTTGCCAATGCAATGAGAATAATGTGGGATTCAGACTATTTGTGAAAGAACTTAATTAAAAGTTTTTCAATCTTTCCCCCCATTCGACTTGATTCAACTCACATTTTTTCCACAGGATTGATTAGATTTATAAGCCTCTTACTATTGGCTGTGGAAAAAGCTATTCTTTTATTGCTTGAATATGACAATTAAAAAATTCTTATATAAGAGATAGGTAATTCTTATGTTTTTCCTGAGAAAGCTGTTGAGTGCCTAATCTGAGAATGAGACGGCTCGAGAAAATGTTTTTTCATATTTGATTTTGAGAGTAATTTGCTAACGGATTAAATTTTTAAGTCTTTAAATGAAGAATATTGATTTTACTGAGGGAAACAGAACCATTCAAAGTTCGGGGGGGTTGGACTCTGAGGATGTAATTAGTTTTCAAACAAGCATACCTAAGCCTATTCAAGAAGCGATGAAGGTCTATATAGAAAAACATCCAAATTGGGATCAATATAGACTTCTGCAAGCTGCTCTAGCAGGATTCTTAATTCAAAATGGGATCAGTTCTAGATTGATAACACGTCTATATATTGGAAATATGTTTGGATCTCATTCTTTTTAAATTAATTTTGCTGAAGTTTTTTGATAAGGTCTATTGCTATGCTTTTTTTCACTGGCATTATAGATAATCTATTTCCTTTACGTACTAGCGTTAATTCTTCAGGGGCATAAATTTCAGATAGCTCCTTTAAAGTAATCATATTTTTAAATTCACAAATATATTTAGTCTTTACACAATCCCAACGAGGATTCTCTTTAGTTGACTTTTTGTCGTAATACTTTGATTTTTCATCAAATTGGAAAGGATCAATTAAGTTTGTCTCAATAATTTCCATTAAACCAACTATTCCAGGTGGTTTAGTATTTGAATGATAAAAGAATGCTTGATCACGAATTTTCATTGATCTCATAAAGTTTCTTGCCTGATAATTTCTAATTCCATCCCAGAGAGTTTCTTCTTCGTTTCTTAGATCTTTAATACTGTAAGCATCTGGCTCGCTTTTCATTAGCCAGTAGTTAATCTCTTTTGCTGCCATGGGATCTCAGCGATATTGCGATGTGTGGATGGTGTGTGGATGGCTTAACATTCTCACCCCTATTTCTTTATTCTATTTCAAGCAGGTTCCTATTACTAATAACTAAAAATCTTAACTGATATGTCAATTGTTTCCCTTGATTAGACTTAACTGATTTAGTGTGAACTATCAATAGCTGTTAAAGCTTGAAAACTTTGCTGAACAAATCGTTGAAATCTAAAACTACAATATCTCTTCTTTTATTAGGATCAATTGCATTGCCTACATTTCAGGAGACAATTGCTGCAGAAATCAATTGTGACTCTATTGTTTATAGAAATAAGGATGTATGTTTAGATGAAGATGGAGGGATTAAAAGAAAAGGTGTAATTGATCCTGATACTGGAATGACAGTTATTGAATTAGAAAGTGATAATAATTGGAATGCAAGAAAGTTTAGAAAAATACCTTGGGGCTTAATAACTAAATTAAAGTCAAATTTTGACGGTATTACAGAATACGCGGTATTTGATAAGAATTTTCGTTTTAAATACCCTACTGAACAAACGATATATACCAAGTGGACTAGAGATTATTTGGAAGGTTCTTACTCGGTTAAGGCCGGTTGTGGTTTGCTTTCATGTGCATTTGGATGGCCAGTTGATGAAGGTGATTTACCATCTCCTTTGGAGATAAAATTCTCTGGTAAAAAATATACTCTTTATGGAGATAATGGTAAATTCCAATTACCCAATTCATTAGTTAATAAAGTTAAGAATAATCCTGAAAGTGAATTAAATATTAGGTTGAGAAAATTAGTCGTTCCTATTGGGAAGAAAACGGTTTCAAACCTTTCAGAGATGTATAAAAATTTACCTGATGAACAATGGGAAAAACCAGTAATAGATTTAGTAGTTAAAGAAGTTTCTAATGGACTTTCTATTAAAAATATTGCAGGAATGTCATTACCAAGTGTTGTAACCATTAAATCCGATGGTGGTCAAGGCACAGGTTTTGTAATTAGTGATGATGGAACCGTCTTAACTAATCGACATGTGATTGGTTCTTCATATAACCAGCAATTTAATATAGAGACAATTGATGGAAGTGATCTCATTGGCGAAGTTATATATGTCAGTAGGAAAGATGATTTTGCTTTATTAAAAGTAAAGAAGTCGAAGTCATTAACTCCGCTACCTATTTGTTATGCAAAATATCCTACGTCTGGTGAGGAAGTTGTTGCATTAGGTTCGCCGATGGGACTTACGAATACCGTTACTAGGGGGATAGTCAGTGCTGTAAGAAGGTCAGGATCTGATTTCGATATGATCGCCAGTTCAAGTACTTCTCTTATTCAGACAGATGCAGCTATAAACCCTGGCAATAGTGGAGGACCATTGCTTAATGAAAATGGAGAGGTGATAGGAATAAATACATTTAAAAAGACTGCTAGTGAAGGATTAAACTTTGCTGTATCTATAGTTGATGTGTTTCAACAGTTAAATGTTAAGAAGCCAATTTTGAAAAGTAATTGGGTTCGAGGAATTAACGAATGCGGTAACTTGAAACCAAAAGCTGGTTCCTTCTTTTTAGTACTAATAGTAGCTATGTTGGGGATCTTCTTCACTGCTTTTGCAGTTCTCAAAAAGCAGAAAAATAATTTATTCCGGCGATTTTCTGATGTACAGATTTCATTCAAGAAATGGTTGTTGAAGAAGTTGATTCCTTATATTGAAGAAACTAAGAAGGAAGACAAAGCAGCAAAGAAATAACTTTAAAATTAATTTTCTTAAGCGGGTCTTAGCATAGGCTCACTTTTCATTAGCCAATAGTTGATTTCTTTTGATGCCATGGGATCTCAGCGATATTGCAATGTGTGGATGGTGTGTGGATGGCTTAACATTCTCACCCCTATTTCTTTATTCTATTTCAATCAGGTTTCTATTACTAATAACTAACAGAAAGCAAGTTTCAGAAAAAATGATGATTGCTAATAAGAACCCCCTGTTGAGAAAACTAGTGCGCAAACAGATTTGAGTTTTTAGTATTTTCTATCTATATGATTTTCAAAACCAATCTAGACAACACTCATTGATGGAGTGATGTCTGGACGGTATGTGTTTATTTAATGTGTATGAAGCTTTTTTATATCTATTCCTTAGAGCTGTATAAATAGTACTTCCTAATTCTTCTAGCTGATCTAGTGAAAAAATAATTCTTTTACCATTTCTTGTATGGCAAAAATTTTCCACACATTGATACTTTTACTCTGTCACCTTTTGGGTCTTCAACCTTATCGACGTTAATTGTAAAATCAATGGCACTCATGATTCCATCACCAAACTTTTCTTGAATAACGTCTTTCATGGGCATTCCATATACTTGCATGATTTCATAAAATCGATATATCAAAGGATCAGTTGGGATGACTGGATCTAGTGATCCTTTCACTGGAGGCGTTGTTAATAATTCTTTTAGTCCTAAATCAAGTCCTAACTTAGTCAATAATTTCTCAGCTTCTTCCTCACTTGCAGTTGCTTGACCATAAAAAAGACTTGCAACCCAGACTTCATCAAGTCCCAATAGATTTCCAATTTCCGAAAAGGTTAAACCTTTTTCTTTTTTTGCTTTTAATAGTAATGGAGTAGCTTCAAAAATTGACATAGAGATAAATCTAAGAATGAAAGATAGCTATCTCTCTAAAAGAAAAGATTCTTTGAGATAAGCAATTAATTAATAAGTCTTAGTCTTAATTCTTTCAGTCATATCAATTACATTATCTAATAATTGATTGTGTATATAATCTTACAATGAGTTTTTTATTTTCATGCAATAAAATTAAAAGTAAATAGAAATTATAAGTATTTGATTCGAATTAATTACTTGTTATTTTTACAATAAATCATATTTTGAATCCTCTTTGATCTCGTTCCAAAGGTCTTTTATTGATTGGTTAAATCCATTTGAAGTAAGAAACTTTCTTGCTTGAGCAACTCTTTCTTGAATGATTTTTTCTTGTGGAGTCATTTCATTAGCTGAATCAATCATGTGTTTGGAGCATATAGATTAATCTTGAATTTTCTTAAAGTATTTGAGAAGTGATAGTCGCTACAATATAAGTTCTACTAATAACTAACAGATCGCAACTGACAGAATATCTCAAAATTAAAGCTTAGAAAAACTGATCTTCCACATATTCTTTTGGAAAAGCTCGCTCTGAACGTCATTATCTGATTGTTGGCTCATCATCTATAAAACAGCCAAGAACTATGACTTCTAAATCCTCTCGGAGTGTTCTTTCAATGAGGGAATACAAAGCAGTTCTTGCAGAAGCTTCTTGTATTGAGAAGCCTTATTCAGAGACAGGTCACTTATATCAAGAGAATAGACTTCTTCCTAGACCTGTATGGTTTAAAGGAAGTAGGGATAGAGGTTTGAGAGGAAATCTAGCAGCATAAAACTAGTTTTTTAGATCCTAAATACCTAAAAAATGTCAACCAAAGATCCTCTTAAAAGAAAGGAATTAGTGTCATATACAAACAAGGAAATTAACTAGTTGCCATAATGTACTCATACAATAATTACTAATTCATGGGTGATAAGTGCCAAGCAACTTGGAAGCCAACTGAGGAGCAAGTGGATAAAATAATTCTTCCAGCTATGCAGGGAATAGCTCAACAATGCGCTTCCCATATTAATGAGCTTCAATGCCCTCCAGAGTTTATAGCTTTAATGCTTAGAGATATTGCCGATGCATTCGAAAACCCATCATCCGAAGGTGAAAGTGATTGTGAGTGCTGTTGATGCATCGTCCCAATCCCCTGCTCTTGACATTCTTAGGTATAAATACTATAAATAAAGAGTAGCCATGGCTACCTAATCGTCCGATCTGCTACTTGTAGACCGCAGTTCGACTCAAGCCATAGGACGGGGACTTGAGCGTTTGAAGGGAGACTGCATCATCATGGTAAATATGTTTTTTAATGGAAAAGCTTTTGTTTATTGCACTCATGTAGAAAAGGCATCAATAACTCTTACTTATAGAGGTTTGAAATATTTAAGATAATCAGTTGGCTAGATTAATTAAATAGCTTCCTATTTTTAATCCTTTAATCTGGCTCATGCTTCATTAGCCAGTACGAGATGTCTTTGTCTGACATGGATTAGAAAAAAATACGTATTGTGAACAGAATCAGGTCTGTTTTGTCTGCTCCCACTAAAGAATACCTAAGATCTGAAACTAATAAAACTGATCGATATTTGAGGCGTTGCAGTCGTAAACTATTAAGAAGAACATTTTAATAGATCTAAATCTGCTAAAAAGGATATATCTATTTACGTTTTTTATTGCTTCCTTCATAGAAACAAAGTATATGGAAAGATCAGACAAACAAGAACAAATGAAGAATAAACTCCCTGATATAAAAACATACCCTGTTCCATCTGCTTTAGAAGAAATCAAAGGGAATATTACTATTACGACTAATGGTCCTTCTAAACCTTCTAAAGAACAAATTATTAATCAAGCATTTGATTTTCATTCGCAAGGAAATATTCAAGAAGCGGCAAAATATTATCAATATTTCATAGATCAAGGATTTAAGGATCACATAGTTTTTTCGAATTATGGATCAATCTTGAAAGATCTAGGCAAATCACAAGACGCAGAATTGTCATATCGCAAAGCGATTGAACTTAATCCTGATTACGCAAAGGCGCATTACAACTTGGGAAATGTATTGAGATTTCTTGGAAAATTACAAGACGCAGAGTTGTCATATCGCAAAGCAATTGAGCTTAAACCTGATATCGGAGATGCTCATTTTAATCTTGCAGCTGTATTGAGAGATCTTGGTAAAATGCAAGAAGCAGAAATCTCATGTCGAAAAGCAATTGAAGTTAAACCTGATTTTGCCGAGGGGTTTTTAACTCTAGCCAGCATATTGAGAGATCTTGGCAACTTACAAGAATCAGAAATATCAACTCGAAAAGCAATTGAAATTAACCCTGATTTCGCAATGGCATATTGTAATTTGGGAAACATATTGAAAGATTTATGTAAATTAAAAGACGCAGAATTGTCATACCGCAAAGCAATTTTGCTTAAACCTGATTTTGCTATAGCTCATAATAATTTAGGAAGCATATTGAAAGATCTTGATAGATATAAAGAAGCAGAGATATCAACTCGAAAAGCAATTGAACTTAACCCTAATTATGCAAATGCTTATTTTAATCTAGGAGCCATTTTAAAAAATACTGGCAAACTAAAAGAGGCAGAATCATCACTTCGAAAAGCAATTAAAATTAAACCTGACTTCATGTATGCATATACTAGTCTTGGTAAGGTGTTG
>QCIG01000007.1 GCA_003216815.1 Prochlorococcus sp. AG-402-K14
AAGTTATAGAGATGAATTATTTAATTCTTTATCATTTAAAGATGATTCTAGTATTATAAACGAACTTTCTTCTTTTGAGCATAAGAAAAGAATCATTAGAGATAGTTCAAATATAAAATTATCAAGTATGAGAAAAAAAATTGCATTACAATTAGAAGACAAATTGATAAAAAGTTTAAAAGCATTAGGTATCCCTAATGTTCGTTTTAAAGTTCTTTTTGAAGAATGCGAACCAACAGTTAATGGGATTGATAGAGTTAATTTTTTGTTTTCAGCGAATCCAGGTTTCCCTTTAGCTCCTCTCGCTCAAATAGCATCGGGCGGCGAAAAAGCTAGGATTCTTCTTGCAATTAAGGCAATTTTTGCTTCATTTGATCAAACAAATTTACTAATCTTTGATGAAATTGATTCAGGAGTCAGTGGTTCTGTTAGTAGTTATGTAGCTAATCTATTGAGTAAGTTGTCTAATCATCGCCAAGTTTTTTGCGTGACTCATCAACCTTTAATTGCAGCATTTGCTGATAATCATTTTGCTTTGAAAAAGAGTGTTATTGCTGGTGATACCAAATCTGAGGTTACTAATTTGACGGCAATAGCTGATAGACAGAAGGAACTAGCTTTATTGGCTGGAGGAGAAATTGTAGAAGCGAATGCTTATGCGGCGAGCTTGCTGGAACACAAAGCTGCCTGATGAGCATATTTTTTTATACAATTAACTATCATTAATTTTCCCTAATGGGAAGTTCAAAATCTAATTCAAAAAACAAGACATTAAACAGTGGTTCTTCTAGTGAAGAGGTCATAACAGTTCGTGGCGCAAGACAGCATAATTTAAAAAATGTTGATCTATCAATTCCTAGAAATAAATTGGTGGTTTTTACTGGTGTTAGTGGAAGCGGAAAAAGTTCTTTAGCCTTTGATACTATTTTTGCTGAAGGCCAAAGAAGGTATGTTGAAAGTTTGTCCGCTTATGCAAGACAATTTTTAGGACAAGTTGATAAACCAGATGTTGATTCAATTGAAGGTTTGTCTCCAGCAATTTCTATTGATCAAAAATCAACAAGTCATAATCCTCGTTCAACAGTCGGAACGGTTACGGAAATACACGATTACTTTCGTTTGCTTTTTGGAAGAGCAGGTGAACCTCATTGTCCAGAGTGTTCCAGGCCAATTAAGCCTCAAAGTATTGATGAGATGGTTGATCAAATAATGACCCTTCCAGAAGGTACTCGTTATCAATTACTTGCTCCAGTTGTTAGAGGTAAAAAAGGAACACATTCAAAATTATTGTCTGGATTGGCAGCAGAAGGATTTGTTCGAGTCAGAATTAATAAGGAAGTTAGAGAGTTATCGGATAATATTGAGTTAGATAAAAATCAAGTTCACTCTATAGAGGTAGTTGTTGACAGATTGATTGCTAGAGATGGAATTCAAGAGAGATTAACTGATTCATTGAGTACTACCTTAAAAAGGGGAGATGGTTTGGCAATTGTTGAAGCAGTACCTAAAAAAAATGAAGAACTTCCTAAAAATATTGATAAAGAAAGATTATTTTCTGAAAATTTTGCCTGCCCAATTCATGGTGCAGTAATTGAAGAATTATCTCCAAGGTTATTTTCCTTTAATAGTCCCTATGGGGCATGTCCAGATTGTCATGGTCTTGGTCATTTGAAAAAATTCACATGCGATAGAGTTATACCTGATCCATCATTACCAGTTTATGCTGCAGTTGCTCCATGGAGTGAAAAGGATAATTCATATTATTTCTCATTATTATTTTCTGTTGGTGAGGCATTTGGTTTTGAGATAAAAACTCCATGGGAAGATTTAAAAGAGGATCAAAAAAATATTTTATTAAACGGTAGTAAAGAGCCTATTTTAATTAAAGTTGATAGCAGATATAAGCAAGATTCTGGATTTAAAAGACCTTTTGAAGGTATTTTGCCAATTTTAGAAAGGCAGTTACAAGATGCAAATGGTGAAGCTGTACGCCAAAAATTAGAAAAATATCTTGAATTAGTCCCTTGTGCAACGTGTCATGGAAAGAGATTACGGTCTGAAGCTCTTGCGGTAAAAATAGGACCTTATTCCATAAATGAACTTACCTCATCAAGTGTTTCTACAACACTTGATAATGTAGAAGAATTAATGGGTCTTGACGCTTCTAAAAATTCAAAACAATTACTTTCTAATAAACAAAAAAAGATTGGAGAATTAGTGTTAAAAGAAATTCGATTACGTCTTAAATTTCTTTTAGATGTTGGATTGGATTATTTAACTCTTGATAGACCAGCAATGACACTATCTGGCGGCGAAGCTCAAAGAATACGACTGGCAACTCAAATAGGTGCAGGTCTAACGGGAGTTCTTTATGTCTTAGATGAGCCTAGTATTGGACTACATCAAAGAGACAATGATAGACTATTATCTACTTTAAAAAAACTTCGTGATTTAGGAAATACTTTGGTTGTAGTTGAACATGATGAGGATACTATACGTTCGGCTGATCATCTGGTAGATATAGGCCCTGGTGCTGGAGTTCATGGAGGGGAAATCATCGCGGAAGGTTCTTTAGAAAGTTTGTTGTCAGCAAAAAAATCATTAACTGGTGCTTATCTTAGTGGCCGTTCATCTATCCCTACTCCTACTCATCGCAGAGATTCAGTACAAAGAAAGTTACGTTTGATTGATTGTGATAAAAATAACCTTAAAAATGTTTCGGTAGATTTTCCATTAGGTAGATTAGTTGCTGTCACTGGAGTTAGTGGAAGCGGTAAAAGCACTTTAGTCAACGAACTACTTCATCCTGCTTTGAATCATTCTTTGGGACTAAAAGTTCCTTTTCCAAAAGGTTTAAAAGAACTTAAAGGCATTAAATCTATTGATAAAGTTATTGTTATTGATCAATCTCCAATAGGTAGAACTCCTCGATCTAATACGGCTACGTATACAGGTGCATTTGACCCTATACGTCAAATTTTTGCCTCTTCTGTTGAAGCAAAAGCTAGAGGTTATCAAGCGGGACAATTTAGTTTTAATGTTAAAGGTGGAAGATGTGAAGCGTGTCGTGGTCAGGGTGTAAACGTAATAGAGATGAATTTTCTTCCAGATGTTTATGTTCAATGTGACGTTTGCAAAGGAGCTAGATTTAATAGGGAGACATTGCAAGTTAAATATAAAAACTATTCTATTTCTGATGTATTAGAAATGACTGTTGAACAAGCAGTTGATGTATTTTCCGCAATACCTCAAGCAGCAGATCGATTAAGAACACTTTTAGACGTTGGTCTTGGATATATCAAATTAGGTCAACCTGCTCCAACATTATCTGGTGGAGAAGCTCAAAGAGTAAAACTTGCTACAGAGTTATCTAGAAGAGCTACTGGTAAAACACTTTATTTAATTGATGAACCTACGACTGGTTTAAGCTTTTATGATGTTCATAAGTTAATGGATGTTATTCAAAGATTGGTAGATAAAGGAAATTCAATTATTGTCATTGAGCATAATTTAGATGTTATTAGATGTTCAGATTGGATTATTGATATGGGTCCGGAAGGAGGAAATTTAGGTGGAGAGATAGTTACTATGGGTACTCCTGAAGAAGTTGCCTTAGATTCGAAAAGTCATACCGCTAAATATTTAAAAAAGGTTTTAAATATTCATCCACCTAAAAAGGGTTAAGGAATTATTAAGAAACTAAGTTTTCTTGATATATTCCTTAACCCTTTTTTATTTAGGGTTCCCCTCTTAATTTCCTGCTAAAGCCTGTCATTCACTGTTATAAGCATAAGTTTATAATTATTGGTGTGAATACATAAGCCTTTCTTTATGTTTGATCAGTAAAAAATATAGTAATTAATTCTTACTCTTAATAAGAGGTTTCGCTTGGGATTAAGGCTTTTACATTTAAATTTGCATGGTTTAATCCGTTCAAGTGATCTAGAATTGGGTAGAGATTCTGATACTGGTGGACAAACTTTATATGTTTTAGAACTAGTTAAAGGACTTGCAGCTAGGCCAGAAGTAGAGAAAGTTCAGCTCTTAACAAGATTAATTATTGATAGAAAAGTTTCCTCTGATTATTCAAAGTCAGTTGAGAAAATATCAAATTGTGCTGAAATAGTGCGCTTACCTTTTGGTCCTAAGCGTTATATTAGGAAAGAACTTTTTTGGCCTTATTTAGATGATCTTGCTGATCAAATAGTTCAATTATTACAAAAAGAAAGTTATCTCCCTGATTGGATTCATGCGCATTATGCGGATGCAGGTTATGTTGGTTCTTTAGTAAGTAGAAGGCTAGGAATACCATTAGTATTTACAGCTCACTCACTTGGACGTGAAAAACAGAGACGATTATTGGCTGCAGGTATAGATCATGATCAGATCGAACAAACTTATTCCGTTAGTAAAAGAATCGATGCAGAAGAATTGGCTTTAGCTCATTCCAATTTAGTCATCACTAGTACTCGACAAGAATCTGAGCATCAATATGCTCGTTATGGAAGTTTTAATGCAAATAATGTAGAAATTATTCCTCCTGGTGTTGATTTAAATCGTTTTCATCCCATAGATTTTAATTTCGAAGAGGAACAAAAAGATTTAGATAAGATGTTTAATCCCTTTTTAAGGGATATAAAACTTCCTCCTCTTTTATCTATCTCTAGAGCAGTCAGAAGGAAAAATATTCCTGCTTTGATTGAAACTTATGGACGTTCTCCAGTTTTACAACAAAGACATAATCTTATTTTAATTTTAGGTTGTCGTGAAGATTCAAGACATCTTGAAAAACAACAAAGAGAAGTTTTTCAGCAGGTTTTTGAACTAGTTGATAAGTACAATTTATATGGAAAAGTTGCATATCCAAAACACCATAAAAGAGAACAAATACCTTCAATTTATCGATGGGCCACAAATAAAAAAGGACTGTTTGTTAACCCTGCATTAACTGAGCCTTTTGGTTTGACATTATTAGAGGCAGCAGCTTGTGGTTTACCTATGGTTGCTACTGATGATGGTGGACCAAGAGATATTATTGCTCGATGTGAAAATGGTTTACTTGTTGATGTTACTGAGTTAGAAGCTTTGCAAGATGGTTTAGAAACGGCTGGTTCATCTTCTTCTGCATGGGAAACTTGGAGCAATAATGGCTTGGAGGCAGTAAGCAGGCATTTTAGTTGGGATGCTCACGTATGTAATTACATAGCATTGATGCAGAAGCGTTTGAAGTTTCTTGCACCCCGCTATTTTACTGTCGGCACTTCACAAGCAAAAAATCCTATTGGAAAAAAATTATTACTCCTTGATTTAGATAGCAACCTTGAACAATTGGAATCTCAAGAAATATCGAATTTGGCAGAAAAGTTAAAATCAAATTCTTTAGATTTTGATATTCAATTAGGAATTTTAACTGGGAGATCAATTCAAGCTGCTCGATATAGATATTTAGAATTGCATTTACCTAGCCCTGCAGTTTGGATTTGTCGAGCAGGAACAGAAATTTATTATGCTGATGAAAACAAATCTGATATTTTCTGGCAAGATTCAATAAGTGTAGATTGGAATCGAAAAAAAGTAGAAAAAGCTTTATTTGATTTAAAAGATTATTTAATTCTTCAATCAGTTGATCAGCAAGGACCTTTTAAAGTTAGTTATTTGTTAAAGGAAACTGGAGATGCAATTTTACCTTTGGTTCGCAAAAGGCTTAGGCAGATTGGACTAGCTGCTTCTCCACACTTGAGATGTCATTGGTATTTAGATATTATTCCTTTGAGAGCATCAAGATCAGAAGCTATTAGGTTTTTGACTTTACGTTGGGGTATATCTTTAGATCAAGTTGTCATTGTTGCTAGTCAGCAAGGTGACTCTGATTTGATTAAAGGTTTGACTTCTACAATTATTCCAGTTGAACATGATTCATCATTAGACGAGCTAAAGTCCCGACAAGGAGTTTTCTTTTCTTCTCATCCCAGAGAAGGTATCGTTGATGGACTAAAACATTTTCGCTTTTTGAAAAAATAATTGCAATTATTTTTAATCTAATATTTATTCAAAACTTGTTTTGATTTTTATTATTCTAGGATTAATGTAAGTTGCTGATATGGCGGCTCTTCGCTAATAAAACCCCAATTATTAAAAATTTTTGAATCTAGATGAGTTATTATTTGACGTTTATTTCTTTTCTCTACTTTAAAACCTTCAGCTGACATTTTTCTCATCAGCCTTGCGGACTCTTCAAAGCGGGCGGCCATAGAATCTAGAGTTTCACAGTCCTTAGTTAGTCCTTCTTCTTTCCATGTAAAATACGTCATTATTGTAACTTTAAGGTTTAACGAAAAACATTAGATTTATTATTACTAATGATAATGTAATGAGCCAAAAAATACCTACAATTTGAGTTTCATTGTTACCTTGAAGCTCAAAATGATGGTGTAATGGAGTCATCAAAAATAATTTATGACCTTTACCTTTTAGTCTCTTAGAAATTTTGAAAATACTTACTTGTATTATTACTGATACAGATTCTGCTGCAAATATTCCTCCTATAATTAAAAGGGACCAAAGATTATTTGATATCAAAGCAATACCACCGAGAGAAGCTCCTATAGCTAAAGAACCTGAATCTCCCATGAATAATTTTGCAGGGTATTTATTCAGAAAAAGAAATCCCATACAAGCCCCTGACATAACTATGCAGAGAGGAGCTAATGTCTGATTATTACTTGGATCTTTTAATAAAATAGTAATCGCTAAACCTGTAAAAATTATTGCGCTACATCCGCTTAATAAACCATCTAAACCATCAGTTAAATTAGTGGAATTACTTTCGGCTAATAATACAAAGATTCCTAATGGATAAATTAAAATTCCTATATTTATCAGTTTATTTCCTATTTGTATCGTATTAGGTAATAAATTATTTGAGGCACAAATAACAATAAAAATAAGACTAATAACTAATTGTAATATTAATTTTTGATTTGAAGATAAACCAGTATTAAATTGTTTTTTAAAACTTAGTAAATCATCAATCATGCCAATAAACATAAAGAAGATTGTAAGAAAGCTTAAAATTATAATTACTTTGTAATTATCTTGATTGAAATATAAAATATTGCTTATTAGTACTCCTAAAGTAATAAAAAAAATCCCACCCATTGTAGGAGTTCCTTGTTTGATAAAATGATTTTTTGGGCCTTCTTCTCTAATGATTTGTTTCAGTTTAATTTTTTTTAATTTAGAGATTCCTAAAGAAGTAATACCTGTGGATATTAGAGTTGTAATTAAAAAAGGAATTAATAAATTACTACTTTCAATATAAAAATCACATAAGATACATAAAATTGTTATTAATCCAAATACAGTCAATATTTGGTTATTAACACTGTTAAATAATGATATATTTTTTTTGTTTAAAATCTTTTTAGATTTTGTCAAAATTTAAGCTTGTAAATTATTCTTCCCATTCGTCGTCTGTTGTTTCTTCTTCAGCCTTATAATCTTCTTTTTCACCCATTAAAGCTGAGAGCTCTTCTTCTTCAACTGTACTGATTTCTTGGTCATTTGAATCTTCATCAGAAACTAATCTGCCACTTGTTTCTAACCATGACAGTAAATCCGGTTCTTCTCTTAGAGGCAGAACAGGTGCAGGTTCTTGTCTCCCATAACGAGTTAGTGCGGGGTTAATGCCGTCCAAATCAGATAAATCGATTTTTTCTAGATCGCTCATATTAAGATTATGATCGATGAATTAACATAATGCATTATGGATTAATTTTCTAATTTTTATGCTGACTTCAAAGCTGATATTGATTACTTTTACTTGGGGGATGGCTTTTTTAGTAAGTATTTGTCTTCGATCAGCTGGAATTATTCATCCACAACCATTCTCTATAAACCATATGTTTGTGTGGTTTTTGGTTTTTGGCCCTTCATTTTTGTTTTTTATTTATTTTTTGGTTAAGAGATCAATGTCTTTAGATCCGTTAATTTAATTTTATTTGCAAGTGGTTTTAAAGCTTTTACCTTTTTATTTTGTTTTTACTTCAAATGATGATGTTAAAGATTTATTGATTTTTGGTCATAGCATTGATACATGGTTAATTTATGTACTTATTTTTTTCGGGTTAACTGCTTTGGCATTTGTCTCGGTTTGGTTTATAGGACTGTTAGCAGAAAGGCAATCAGACAAATCTATTAAGCAACCATGGGAGTAATCGATTAAAGATTTTATGAGTAGTTGCTTGTCTAAGAAAAATTTGAATCTGTATTGTTTATCTAAATAAGAAATATTGTCCAATGGTTCTCTATATTTATCATAGAAAATTGAAATTCATTTAAGGAGAGAATCATATGGGAAGAGCTCAGAAGGTTGTTTTGGCTTACTCAGGAGGAGTTGATACTAGTGTTTGTATTCCTTATTTGAAAAAGGAATATGGGGTGGAGGATGTAATTGCTTTTGCAGCAGATCTTGGTCAGGGTGATGAACTTGATGAAATTAAAAAAAAAGCTATTTCAGCTGGAGCTTCTGAATCTCTGATTGGCAATTTAGTAAAGCCTTTTATTGAAGATTTTGCTTTTCCTGCAATAAGATCTAATGCTTTGTATCAAGGCAAATACCCTCTTTCAACTGCATTAGCTAGACCATTAATTGCAAAAAAACTCGTTGAGATTGCAAGAGAATTAAATGCTGATGGAGTCGCTCATGGATGCACTGGTAAAGGTAATGATCAAGTTCGTTTTGATGTAACTATTGCAGC
The DNA here is from genome assembly GCA_003216815.1 of Prochlorococcus sp. AG-402-K14. GTDB lineage: Bacteria > Cyanobacteriota > Cyanobacteriia > PCC-6307 > Cyanobiaceae > Prochlorococcus_B. Next base: position 8,760 of record QCIG01000007.1, read on the forward strand.
TTTGGCTCCTGATTTGAAATTGTTGACACCAGCGAGGGAATGGGGCATGAGTCGTGAAGAAACCATTGCTTATGGAGAAAAATATGGAATAGTTCCTCCTGTAAGTAAAAAAAATCCTTATTCTATTGATTTAAATCTTTTGGGGAGAAGCATTGAGGCCGGGCCTCTTGAAGATCCATTTGAAATGCCATTAGAAGAAGTTTTTGGCATCACTTCATCTATTTATGATTCACCTAATGAGCCTGAGATGGTTGATATTCTTTTTGAGAATGGTAATCCTGTCGCAATTAATGGAGAACGCATGAATCCGGTATCTCTTATCAAGAAGGCGAATAGCCTCGCAGGAAAACATGGTTTTGGACGACTCGATATTATTGAAGATAGAGTTGTCGGAATTAAAAGTCGAGAAATTTATGAAACACCTGGTTTGCTTTTATTAATTAGAGCTCACCAAGAAATGGAGAGTTTAACTTTACCTGCAGATTTATTGAATACTAAATTTAAATTGGAAAGACAATGGTCTGACTTGGTTTATCAAGGTTTTTGGTTTAGTCCTTTAAAAGAAGCCTTGGATGGATTTATTAACCATTCTCAAAAGCAAGTTAATGGCACAGTAAGGATTAGGCTTTTCAAAGGGAATGCAGATGTTGTTGGCCGCAAGTCACAAAAAAATAGTTTATATATTCCAGATATGTCTACTTATGGAAGTGAGGATAAATTCAACCATAAATCCGCTGAGGGATTTATTTACGTATGGGGATTACCCAGTAGAGTTTGGTCTTGGGTAAACAAATAAAGAATTAATTTATTAATTTTATAAGTCTTTATTTTTATTACTTCGTGTCTTCTTGCTTCTCGTCTGTAGTTGGTGATTCAGTTTTATCTTCAGTAGGCTTTTCTTCCTTTGTTTTTATTTCGGATTTATCAGCTTCATCTTCTTTAGTAGTGGGTTTTGGAGTTGGCAAAGGACCATCTTGTTTAACTGTGAGATAGCGAATAACGTCCTCACTGAGCCTCATAGCTCTTTCAAGCAGAGCAACTTGCTGTCCATTACCTTGATGACTTAGTTGCACATATATTCCTTCTTTATGTTTGGAAATGGGATAAGCAAGTCTTCTTTTTCCTCGCATTTGACTATCCAATACTTCTGTACCTGATTTCTCAAGAAGTTCACTATATTTTTTTAGATGGCTATCAACTTCTTCTTCCGGAATATCCGGACGAAGAATGTACATGGTTTCGTAATAAGGTTGTTCAGACATTAGGAGTTTCCGACGAGGACTGAATGGCTCATCAAGAGCGGCGGAATCTTAATCTTATACTGAAGTGGTAGCTTTTTACAATTGCATTTTTGTTGCTTGACTGATTCCAGGAAGATTTGGTTCGTCACCTTGTGTGCATGACCAAACACAATATGTAATCATCGCAAAAAGACTTATTAGCAAAGTACTTGAAAAGGTTCTTATAATTAATGAGTTCCCAAAAGGACTAAAGAAAATTTGAAATACGAAACTAATAATAATTATACCAATGTTGATTAATAAAGATTGAAGTGCATTAAAACGTAAAAAATAAGATACTTTATTATTTCTTACTAGACCAATAAAGATAGCAAAAAATAATAATAAGTTTCCAAAAGGTATCGATCTTTCAATTATTATTATTGGAATTGCTGGTATCTGAATAATTTGAATTAGAGGATACTTTATATATAAATGATTACCAAAGATAAGACAATCTGCCCATGGAATCATGTATAGAAGAATTCCTAATATCTTTCCACCTAGTGAAGGCATAATTGAATAGATTTTTATTTAGATTAAACCATTAAATGTTTTTGTGCAGATGATTTCATTATCTCAGTGGGAATCTCATCAAAACCACTCCAAAGTTTTATTGATAAAGCACCTTGACCAACAAGCATGTCAAGCCCATCAATTATGCAACAATTTTTTCGATGTCCAATCTTTAACCAATTTGTTGGCCTTGGATTATAAATCAAATCATATAAAATAGTTTTATTTGAAAGACTATTCCATATCTCATGACCAAGAGGAATATTTTCTTCGTCTGTTTTATTTTTATTCATCCCGATTGGTGTTGCATTAACAATTAAATCGGCTTCTTCAATATATGGAGTAACATTTAATTTTTTGCTATTAATACCTTCAATTGATATTTTCTCTTTTGTTGATAATTTTTTCATATTTTTAATAAAAACATCTAAAGAATTTTCATTGCGACCAACTATAGTTATTTTTTGAACATTTAAACTAATTAAGGCCATAACTACTGCTCTAGAGCTACCTCCGGAACCTATAACTACAACACTTTTATTGATTAGATTTTGACCTTTTAGGGGCATTAAAAATCCTTCTACGTCAGTATTTGCACCTATCCAGTGATTATTTTTTCCGGGTATTAATGTATTGACTGCTTTTATATCATTTGCAATTTTAGTTAAATTCTCACAACAATGTAAAATTTCCTGTTTGTGCGGGATGGTTACATTAATACCTTTACAATCAATGAGTCTCAACCCTGTTGCTACTTCCTTTAGGTCCTTTGTGTCGCATGGCATTGCTAAATAACACCAATCAAGTCCCATTTCTTCATATGCCGCGTTGTGCATAATCGGGGAAAGAGAATGATTTACTGGTTGTCCAAGAAGTCCTACTAGACTAGTTTTTCCAGTGATAGTGCTCATTTTCTGAGAATGTTTATTTAAAAAGTCAAAAGACTGTTCGGGAACCACGCCTCGCCTCAAATAGGTTTCACTGACGAGGATGATACTTAAAGAAAGAAATTAAAGGAGCTCTTCACTCATGGGGAAGGTAGTTGGAATCGATCTAGGTACTACAAATAGTTGCGTGGCAGTTATGGAAGGAGGTAAGCCCACTGTAATAGCAAATGCCGAGGGATTTAGAACAACACCTTCAGTAGTTGCGTATACAAAAAATCAGGATCAATTGGTTGGACAAATTGCTAAGCGCCAGGCAGTTATGAATCCTGAAAATACTTTTTATTCTTCAAAGAGATTTGTTGGTCGTAGAGTAGATGAGGTAAATGATGAATCTAAAGAAGTTAGTTACGGAATTGAAAAAGCAGGATCTAACGTCAAATTAAAATGTCCAATACTTGATAAACAATTCTCTCCAGAGGAAGTTAGTGCTCAGGTTTTAAGAAAACTTTCTGAAGATGCTGGAAAATATTTGGGTGAAACCGTTACACAAGCTGTAATTACAGTTCCTGCTTATTTCAACGATTCACAGCGTCAAGCTACTAAAGACGCAGGAAAGATTGCTGGTTTAGAGGTTCTGAGAATTATTAATGAGCCTACAGCTGCAGCATTAGCATATGGTTTAGATAAAAAAAGCAATGAAAGAATTTTAGTTTTTGATTTAGGAGGAGGCACCTTTGACGTATCAGTGTTGGAGGTTGGTGATGGAGTCTTTGAGGTTCTTTCTACATCTGGAGATACCCATCTAGGTGGTGATGATTTTGATAGAGTGATCGTTGATCATTTGGCTTCTACTTTTAAAGGTAATGAAGGTATTGATTTACGCCAAGATAAACAGGCACTGCAGCGTTTAACCGAGGCCGCAGAGAAGGCAAAGATAGAATTGTCAAATGCTACTCAAAGTGAAATTAATCTTCCATTTATTACAGCTACTCCAGAAGGCCCTAAGCATCTTGATTTGACCCTTACAAGAGGCAAATTTGAGGAATTAGCATCGAACCTTATTGATCGTTGTAGGGTTCCTGTAGAGCAAGCTTTGAAAGATGCAAAATTATCTACTGGAGAAATAGATGAGATTGTGATGGTTGGAGGTTCAACTCGAATGCCAGCTGTCAAAGAGTTAGTTAAAAGAGTAACTACTAAAGATCCCAATCAAACAGTTAATCCAGATGAAGTAGTTGCAGTTGGAGCCGCCATTCAAGGAGGAGTGCTTGCTGGTGAAGTTAAAGACATTTTGCTACTTGATGTAACTCCGTTATCTCTAGGTGTTGAAACATTGGGCGGAGTTATGACAAAAATGATTTCAAGGAATACTACCGTTCCTACTAAAAAAGCTGAAACTTATTCAACAGCAGTTGATGGTCAAACGAATGTAGAAATTCATGTTTTACAAGGGGAGCGTGAAATGGCTTCTGATAATAAAAGTTTGGGAACCTTTCGTTTAGATGGAATCCCGCCTGCCCCAAGAGGTGTTCCGCAGATTGAAGTGACTTTTGATATTGATGCAAATGGAATCCTCAGTGTTACTGCTAAAGACAAAGGAAGTGGAAAAGAACAAAGTATTTCGATCACTGGTGCTTCAACTTTGTCGGATAATGAAGTTGAAAAAATGGTTAAAGATGCCGAAACAAATGCTTCTGCCGATAAAGAAAAGCGTGAAAGAATTGATATAAAAAATCAAGCTGAAACACTTGTCTATCAAGCCGAAAAGCAAATGACTGAACTAGGTGACAAAGTCGATGAAGCAGCAAAAACTAAAGTTGAAGAAAAACGGGTTAAGTTGAAAGAAGCTACTGAAAAAGATGATTATGAATCTATGAAATCTCTAGTGGAAGAGTTGCAACAAGAGTTGTATTCATTAGGAGCTTCTGTATATCAACAAGCAAATGCTGCTTCACAAGCTGCAGATGATACAAATACAGACGGTAAAAATGATGGAGATGATGTTATTGATGCTGAATTTACTGAGACAAAATAAACTTATAATTATATTGTAAATTGATCTTTTTCAATTTGAAGGCCAATCCATTCAGCGCAAGAAGGGGCTAACAAAATACCATTTCTATAGTGACCTGTATTTATTAATAACCCCGGTTCTAATTCTTTCAATAATGGAGCGGGTTCGTTTACTGGTCGAGCTCTGATTCCCTGCCATTCATGGCTAATTCGTGCTTGTTTTATCCAGCTTGGAGCAGTATTGTTCATATTTAACATTTTCTCTTTACATAAGAGATTTGCTTTATTTCCCCTTTCTAAAGTTGCTCCCATGAAAATATGATTTGATTTATGATGTATAAAATTTATAGATTGATAATTTACAACAGCTGGCCATTTATACCAGTGCGAAACTTCATTTTTTACTTCCAATTCAATAACTTGTCCTAATATTGATTCTAAAAATATTGAATGACCTAATGTTTTTAAGAGTTTTTGGGTATTTAATCCCGAACAAATTACAATGTAATCTTGACAGATGCACTGGTTACTTTCTAAATGGATTTCCCAGTTTCTAGTAAATGAATTAATATTTTTTTTTATTTTAATTACATTATCTTCGATTTTATTTACTTTTACTTTCTCTAATCTTTCTATTAATAACTTTAGTAGATTTATAGGATTTAATCGACCATCATCATGAGAAATAAAGCCACCTATTAATTTTTTTTCAAAGATAGAACTCCAAAATTCAATAGAGTTCTTATCTAAAAGTTCAATTCCATGCTCTTTTTTATTTTTACTTATTTCAATCATAGATTGATATTCTTTTTCAGAATTTGCTAATTTAATCAATGGCTTATCAAATTTAATTTTCAACTCGGAACTATCTAATTGAATGAGCCATTCTTTCCATAATTTCATACTTTTATTGCGTAGTGAAAAAGCTCTTCCTTTTGATCTTTTGTAGCTATTTCCCATGAGCACACCTAAAGCCGCTTGTGTGCCATTTTGTGGCGTCAAATTATTTATTTTTGATTTGATTTTTGGGTCAATTAAATTTACTTTATAGCCTTTTTCTCCCAGATAGAAAGCAGTTGTAATCCCTGCAATTCCTCCACCAATTACTGAGATTTTGATTTGATTATTTTTAGCTTTTTGGTTATTCATTTCCACAAATGCTATTAAATTCGGTTGTTAATTTGCAATGTTTGCTCTAAAAAAGAGAATAGTTTAAGGATATAGCTCGAGTGAGCGTCAAAACAGTTATCTTGCAGTTCATTTGTCCAGATAAGCCAGGACTTGTAAGTCATTTGGCAAGTTGGATTGCAAGTAAAAATGGGAATATCAGACATGCGGATCACCATACTGATGCAGATGCAAAATTATTTCTTAGTCGTATCGAGTGGGATTTAGATGGTTTTTTGCTTGATAAAAATGAAATAAATTCTGAGATTATTTTACTTGAGCAGCGATTGAATGGAAAAGCAGTATTGAGTTTTTCTGATGATTTTCCCAATGTTGCGATATTTGTAAGTAAGCAGAGCCACTGTTTAGTTGATCTTTTATGGAGAGTCAAGGCAGGAGAATTATCTATGAATGTTCCTTTAGTTATTTCGAATCATTCAGATTTAGAGGAGATTTGCTCAACTTTTAATATTCCTTTTAAGCTCATAGAAGTAGATAAAAACAATAAATTAGATTCAGAAATTAAAATTTTAGATTTATTAAATGAATACAAAATTGATTTAGGGGTGTTGGCTAAATATATGCAGATCTTGAGCAGTTCATTTTTAGAACAGTTCCCTCATTTAATTAATATCCATCATTCTTTTCTACCTGCTTTTAAAGGTGCTCAACCATATCATCAAGCATGGGAAAGAGGTGTGAAGTTAATTGGTGCAACTGCTCATTATGTTACCAAGGATCTTGATGCTGGCCCCATTATTGAGCAGACTATATCTAATGTTAGTCATCGTGATGAAGTAGCAGATTTAATAAGAAAGGGAAGAGATTTGGAGCGAGTGGCCCTAGCAAGAGCTTTAAGATTGCATTTAAGGCGGCAAGTTATTGTTTATCGGGGGAGAACAGCTGTATTTACATGATTCATAATGCTTATTTTTTTAAATTAAAAAATTATTTATCAGAAAATATTGGCTGGAAGTGTTTTCAGATAGCGGTATTTTGTTTACCTTCAAGTGCTTTAATTTCTTATATATTTTTGCTTGTAGCTCTTTTTGAAGGAACCTTTAGAAGAAGCGATAATTATTGGAGGGAGTATTGGAATTATCCACTATTAGTTATATCTTTTTTGATGTTAGTTGGTTGTATTCGTTCTCAAACAGGTTGGCTAGCATGGCTTGGCCTTTTTAATTGGTTGCCATTTTTTTGGTGTTTTTGGGGCTTACAACCATATTTGTTAACTCCTGAAAGAAGAAAAAAATGTGCTTCTTTGCTTGTATTTGGAAGTCTTCCAGTTTTAATAACAGGCTTTGGTCAGTTATGGCTTGGATGGGAGGGCCCTTGGGAGATTTTTGATGGTTTAATTATTTGGTTTATTTCTCCAGGAGGAGAGCCTCTAGGCAGATTATCTGGGTTGTTTGATTACGCGAATATCACTGCTGCATGGTTATCTGGCGTATGGCCATTTTGTTTAGCATCCGTTCTGCATCCTTTTATTGTTGGAAGAAACCGAGTTTTTCCCTGTGCACTTTTAATTGCTTTTGTTGCAGCAATGATTTTGACTGATTCTCGAAACGCATGGGGTGCAATTTTTTTAGCTTTACCATTAGTTTTTGGTTCAGCATCATGGAGCTGGTTATTACCTTTAATGCTTATTTGCTTTCTTCCGGTGATTATTGCGGTTCTACCAGTTTTTGATTTTGGAATTCAACAATTTGCAAGGAGTATTGTTCCTGAATCTATTTGGATGAGACTAAATGATATGCAGTTCGTTGATACTAGATCTTTTGAAGCAACACGTATTGGTCAATGGAAAATGGCACTTAATTTAATTTTTGAAAAACCATGGTTGGGTTGGGGGGCAGCAGCTTTTTCAATTCTTTATCCTTTAAGGACAGGATTATCTCATGGTCATTCTCATAATTTGCCTCTAGAGTTAGCAATTAGTCATGGCATAGTAGTCTCTTTGTTGATTAATTTGTTTGTGTTTAGCTTATTATTAATTTCTTCTTTTTATAGAATATTTAATAATTTAGATCTGCAAAAAAATATAATACTAGATCGAGCTTGGTGGACCTCTGCTTTAATTCTTATTTGTTTTCATGCGACAGATATTCCACTATTTGATAGCAGAGTAAATATCTTAGGTTGGATACTATTAATAGGTCTTAGATGCATGATTTATAACTCTAAGGCCATAATATTTGATTAAAATAATTTGAACAAATTTCATATTAAATCTCCTTCTTCAATTGTAATTTGTCTTTCATAAATTGAATGTTCATTAAATATCCTGGCAGTTAAAAAGCTAGCTATACATGTAATCAAAAGTGGTTTAAGTATTAAAAGATTTTTAGTTAAGGCGAAGGCTAAAAACATTGCTGTCAAAGGTGTTCTAGAGCAACCAGCTACAAATCCGCCCATTCCTGCAAAAATATAGGTTGTTGGTACATGACCCGTAAATGCTTCTACTCCAATACCGCTGGCTAATCCTATTGCTCCTCCTAGGGTAAGCATTGGATAAAATAAACCACCTGGAGCTCCAGAGGCGGCGGCCAAACCAGAAGCAAAAAATAAAACTAGAAATATACTGATTGCCAGCGTAAAACTACTACTTTCATTAACAATAATCTTTTGCAATCCTTCGATATTGTGGAAACTTTCTGGAATTATTGAATACATTGAGCCAAGTAATAATCCGGATAAACTCATTCTTTGAATAGTTTTATTTTTAAACCATTGGTTTCCTAGGACTTGCATTTTTAAAACATATTGGCAATACATTTCTGCTAAGAATCCAAGTAAGATTCCTAAAAATATTAGGTATAAAAAATCTATCGGAAAGAAATCAATTACTGGTGTATATGCTCTCTCCAATTGAAAACCTAAATTATTAACAAATCCACCAGCTTTTTGATCTAGTCCAATTGCTTGCAAAATATCAGCGCAACTATCAGCCCAGAATGTTGTTATTACTACTAGTAAGAGGACGACTGGTCTAGCTGAATTTAGCAGCTCTTCAATTGCATAGACAAAGCCTCCAATAGGTGCACTGAAAATAGCTGCAATTCCCGCTCCCCCTCCTGCTGCAACTATGACTCTGCGAAATGAAATAGGAGCTTTTAGCCATTTTGCCATTTTCCAGGCAACAGATCCTCCCATTTGTACTGCTGGGCCTTCTGGACCTAGTGGAAATCCACTGCCAATAGCAATTATTCCAGCAAATAGTTTTACGATTCCAACTCTTAATCCCATAGGGACTGACTTATGGCGAAGAAATGCAATGATGTGACTTACTCCTGCTCCTTTTGCTGCAGGGGCAAAATTTTGAATGAGCGATCCTGATATTAAGCCTCCTAATGTTCCTAATATTGGTAAAACTATCCATCTAGGTATATATGCAAGAAGATTTGATCGATAATCTTCTAATGCATGGATTCCAGTTTTAAATAATATTCCCGTCAATGCTGCTCCTAAACCTGTAAGTATGAGAGCAAGAATTACATTTAGCCATTTTCTTTGAAGAAGTTTTTTTATGCTTTGACTTGATTTCTTTTTAACGGCATTTTGACTTTGACTTTTGATCATTTAATTTAATTTAGGTTTGTAAAATAGAGGACTCTTCTTCTTTTGTTATTACACGGCCATCTTCAATAAAGTTTGGTATTTCATCAAAGTTTAAGTATCTGTATATTTCCTCAGTTAAAGGGGAAACTTTTTTGGAAGCTATTGCAAGATATTCATCATTTGTAGGTATACGACCCAATAAAGCACAAACAGCGGCCAGTTCTGCACTTCCTAAGAATACCTGAGCTCCTTTGCCTAATCTGTTGTTGAAATTTCTTGTACTGGTTGAGAAAACAGTTGAATTATCCTCTACACGAGCTTGATTGCCCATGCATAGAGAACAACCAGGCATTTCCATTCGGCTACCAGCTTTTTCAAAGATTTCGTAGTATCCTTCTTTTTTCAAAATTTCCTCGTCCATTCGTGTTGGCGGACATACCCATAATCTTGCTGCTATCCTCCCTTCACCTTCGAGAATTTTTGCAGCGGCTCGATAATGACCAATATTAGTCATACATGATCCAATAAAAACTTCTTGAATGGGAGTTCCTGCGACTTCGCTTAAAAGTTTGACGTTATCAGGATCATTAGGACAAGCTAAAACAGGTTCTGTGAGTTCATTCAAGTCTATTTCGATGATTTCTGAGTATTGTGCATTTGAGTCTGCTGAGAGTAAATCTGGTTTTGTTAACCAATCTTCCATTTCTTTAATTCTTCTACTTATTGTTCTTGCGTCTTTATATCCTCTAGCAATCATATTTTTAAGTAAAACAATATTGCTTTTTAAATATTCACTTATTGTTGATTCAGCGAGTTGAATAGTACATCCAGCACAAGATCTTTCTGCACTTGCATCAGTCAATTCAAAGGCTTGTTCTAATTTTAGGTTTGGTAGACCTTCAATTTCTAATATTTTTCCATTAAACACATTAATTTTGTTTGCTTTGGCAACGGTCAGCAGACCTTGTTTTATGGCCATCCACGGAATGGCATTAACTACATCTCTTAAAGTGACGCCAGTTTGTAAAGACCCTTGAAAACGTACAAGAACTGACTCCGGCATATCTAAAGGCATTGAACCAATGGCAGCAGCAAATGCCACAACTCCCGAACCTCCTGGAAATGAGATGCCCAATGGGAATCGTGTATGACTATCGCCACCTGTCCCGACTGTGTCCGGTAAAAGCATCCTATTTAGCCAACTGTGAATAATTCCATCACCGGGTTTTAATGCTATTCCTCCTCTTTCAGCAAAAAAATCAGGGAGTTCTTTTTGAGTTTTGACATCCACGGGCTTGGGATATGCTGCCGTATGACAGAAACTCTGCATCACTAAATCAGCAGAAAATCCTAAACAGGCTAATTCTTTCATTTCATCTCTAGTCATCGGACCAGTAGTATCTTGACTACCAACAGTTGTCATTATTGGCTCACAACTGGCACCAGGGAGTATTCCAGCTAAACCGCATGCTTTTCCAACTATTTTTTGAGCTTGTGTAAACCCATGCTTTGATGCAGGTGGCTGACCAGGACGAATAAAAAGAGTAGAGGGAGGAAGTTTTAATTTTGTTCTAACTTTGTCTGTCAATGCTCTCCCAATCATTAAAGGAATTCGCCCACCTGCTCTTACTTCATCAGTAATAGTTTGTGGTGTTAAGTCAAATTTCGAAATCAGTTTTCCGCCATTTGCTTCATTTTTTTCTCTTCGAATTTCTCCTTTATAAGGAAAAATTGTGATGATATCTCCTGTTTTGAGATTGCTTACATCGCATTCAATTGGAAGTGCACCTGAATCTTCAGCAGTATTAAAGAAAATAGGAGCAATTTTGCCTCCTATTACAACCCCGCCCCCTCTTTTATTTGGTACGTAAGGGATATTTTGTCCTGTATGCCAAAGGACAGAGTTGATTGCTGACTTTCTAGAGCTTCCCGTTCCAACGACATCGCCAACATATGCAACTGGATATCCTTTCTTTTTTAATTCTTCAATTGTGCTTAAACCATTTGGATCTCTAGTCTCTAGCATCGCTAGAGCATGTAAAGGAATATCTGGCCTTGTTGTGGCATGAGTTGCTGGAGAGAGGTCGTCTGTATTTGTTTCGCCTTCAACTTTAAATACTGTTACTGTTATTTCTTTAGCTAAGGGTTGTTTATTAGTGAACCATTCTCCATTGGACCAGCTATTTATAACTTTTTCTGCATAAATATTATTTTTTGCTAATTCTAAAATATCGTTTAATGCATCATAGACTAAAAGAGTATTACTTAATGCATCACATGCTTTAGCGGCTAACTCTTTATTAGTAGATTTTAGTATTTCAATTAATGCTGCTACATTATAACCGCCAATCATGGTACCCAAAAGCTCAGTTGCTTTTAAAGGACTTACTAATGGACTTTTTGATTCTTCTTGAGCAATTGAGCTAAGCCAAGTCGCTTTGACATAAGAGGCTTGATCCACTCCAGGAGGAATCCGATTAGCAAGAAGATCAAGTAAGAAGTTTTGATCGAATTCATTATTTGGTTTTTCTAATAACTCTGTTAAATCTTTAGTCTGTTTTGCATCTAAAGGAAGAGGAGGGATCCCTAATGTTTCTCTTTCTGCAACATGTGATAAGTAATTTTTTAGCATTTTTAAATCTCAATAGAGAATGTATTTGAGTGAGGGCTTTTTGTTTTCATTGTTTACAACCGCATGTTTCTTGAACAAACATTCAGATAATGCAACTTATTACCCCCTATGACTGATACTTCTCTAATCTTATATCTATGATCACGCTTTAAATGTCCACCTCATCATATTTTTCAATGGTGGATAGCACCTCTGACCTTCATGTGGTCGAGACTCGTCCATTAATGTCACCAGCATTAATTCATAGAGATTTGCCTTTAGACAAGGCAGCCTCTGGAGTTGTCTCTACTACTCGAAACAAGATTCAATCAATTCTTCATGGTAATGATCAAAGAATTTTGGTTATTGTTGGACCATGTTCGGTTCATGATGTTGATGCTGCTATTGAATATGCAAATCGTTTAGCCCCATTGAGGGAGAAATACAGTCAAAAGTTAGAGATTGTCATGCGTGTTTATTTTGAGAAACCACGTACAACTGTTGGATGGAAAGGACTGATTAATGATCCTCATCTTGATAATTCTTACGATATTAATACTGGTTTAAGAAAGGCAAGAGGTCTATTACTTGATTTAGCGAAACAAGGAATGCCGGCAGCGACTGAATTACTTGATCCAGTTGTTCCTCAATATATTGCTGATTTAATTAGTTGGACTGCTATTGGAGCAAGAACGACAGAGAGTCAAACTCATCGTGAAATGGCGTCTGGATTATCAATGCCGGTTGGTTATAAGAATGGTACTGATGGGACCGCATCGATAGCGATTAATGCTATGCAAGCGGCTTCAAAACCACATCATTTTTTAGGAATAAATAGTGATGGCCATGCTTCAATTGTAAGTACAACAGGTAATCCAGATGGTCATCTTGTTTTAAGAGGTGGTAATAATGGCACCAATTATCATTTTGATGCAATTAAATTAATTGCTGACGAATTAGCACAAAATAAGATGCCTGAAAAAGTCATGGTTGATTGTAGTCATGGTAATTCAAAGAAAGACTTCCGTAGACAATCAGAAGTTTTACGAGATGTCGTATCACAATTACAAGGTGGATCCAAGAACATAATGGGCGTAATGATAGAAAGTAATCTTGTGGAAGGAAATCAGAAATTAAATACTGATTTATCAAAACTTACCTACGGTCAAAGTGTTACGGATGCTTGTATAAATTTTTCTACAACTGAAATTTTATTAGAGGAATTAGCGAAATCAGTCAAATAAATTTTTTACTTATTTTATGTGCCTACTAGCCATATTCCAATACAAGTGACTCCAATAGGAACAGTTATATTGTCAATGCCCCAAGGACTTATTTGTTCTAAAAAAGTGGCTATTAGTGATATAAATAAAATTTCTATAGGTTGTATATCTAGATTATTCATTGAAGAAATTGTTGTAGTCGTAATAGCAACTACAGTACCCATTGTGAATGTTCCTGCGATTGATTTTGTTTGACTAAGTATTGACCATTTTGGAGACTTAATTGATCTTCCGATTAAGCCTGCAAGGCCATCACCAAAAGCCATTGCTAGGACTCCTATTGAAATAGATGATGCATAGCGAGGCCAGAATAGTAAGAGTAAAAGAGTGATACTGATTCCATATGCAATTGTTCCAAAGCTTTTTCTTTCTACATCCTCAAGGGCGGGTAATAAACGGTATTGATAATTAATGCCTAAGGCTATGGTTATCAAAAATGCAGACAAAAAAGCTATATTTTTTGGAATATTAAATAACCAAGCTAAAAGAATTACTGGTCCTGTTCCAATATGAATGATTTTTCTACTTAACTCCTCTTTTTTTGGAAAGTATCTTTTACACAAAAATGCAATTACTAAAATTGTGATTATCCATAAAGCAATTACAACAATAGCTATTGGAAAAGGCAATGTTTATGCGGCGTTTTGATGAGTAGTCATTACTCTCAATTTTAAAATTGCTTTTGCTTCAAGTTGTCTGACACGTTCTCTTGAAACATTGATTTGCCTTCCAATTTCAGCAAGAGTTAGTGGTTCTTCTCCATCAAGGCCAAATCGAAGCCTCATGATTTTTTGTTCTCTCTCATTTAATTGAGATAACCAACCACCGAGGTGTTCTTTTTGAATACTCCTATCCATTCCTTCCATTGGCTCATCATAATTAGGATCTGGAATTAATTCTCCTAAAGTACTTCTATCTTCTTCCCCTCTGGCATGCGCATCAAGAGAGGCACATGGCGCACTTTGTGATACAAGGTCCTCTAGATCTTGAGGTTCAATTCCCATCGCATTGGCAAGTTCTAGTCGATTTGGTTGCCTACCAAATCTATGTGATAATTCACGTGAGATACGTCGCATTTTAGAGAGCTTTTCGCTGATATGTATTGGCAGTCGAATTGTTCTAGCACTGTTATCAATTGCTCGAGTCATACCTTGTCGTATCCACCAGTATGCATAGGTTGAGAATTTATAACCCATTGCAGGATCAAATTTATCAACAGCTCTTTCTAGACCAATAGCACCTTCTTGCACTAAATCAAGTAATTCCAGACCTTGATTTTGATATTTTTTTGCAACGCTTACAACTAATCTAAGATTTGCAGCCATCATACGATCTCTGGCTCGCTTACCCATTTTGATTTTGTGTTTTTGACGTGCAGTTCTTTGTTCTAGCGGAAGATTTAATAAATCTTTCATTTGTTGTACGTGATGAGCAAGCTCAATCTCTTCTGCTGGAGTTAAAAGAGGGACTCTTCCAATACTTGTAAGATAGAAGCCTATAGCATCAGTCGCTAGACGATTGCTTTGTCTGCGTGAACCTCGTGATTTTTGACTACTTACAGTTGCTGTAGATAGTTTTTGAGTTGTACTTGCCGAATTTGAGTTCTCTGATGAAATCTCAGAAAAATTTTTGGCAGATTCCAGCGGGATCCCCATCACCCTGGCCTCTTGAAGTTAGATTTATTAAGAAGTTAGCACTTATGAGGAGAAGTTGACTAATTGAAACGAAAAATTTATGTTTTTTGGGCTAATTAGGTATAAAGCGCATCACAAAATAGATAAAATTTTTCATCAAAATCTTTCTAACTTTTAATTTGCTTCTTTCCTGTATAGCTTGATAATTTTTTCTTGAATATATTTTTTTTTATCATTCATAACTTTGTTTTTAGTGTAGCTACCATCACTTTGCATATTCCAAGAGTCTATATTTTCTTCTAAATAACAATTTAATAAGTATTTAATATCTTTTTTAATTTTAATATCTTCAATGGGTGTAACTGCTTCTACTCTTCTGTCTAAATTTCGCCTCATCCAGTCTGCGCTGCCAATAAAAACTTCTGAATTTCCATTGTTATTAAACCAAAAAATTCTTGAATGCTCTAAAAATCGACCAATAATGCTTTTTACTTTGATATTTTCGCTTAAGCCTTTTTTCTGAGGATATAGGCAGCACATACCTCTAATTATGAGTTCAATTTGTACTCCTTCTTTGGATGCTTCATAAAGTAATTGGATAATTCCTGGATCAACAAGGGAATTCATTTTAGCTATTATTTTTGCGGGCAAACCATTTTTTGCAAAGTTGATCTCTCTTTTGATTAATTTTTCTATTCCATTTCTAAGAGTTACTGGAGCAACTAATAATTTTCTATAGGATTGTTGTTTAGCAAATCCTGTAAGGTAATTGAATAGTTCAATAAGATCTTGGCCAAGCTCAGGTTGACATGATAATAAACCAATATCTGTATATGTTTTAGATGATTTTGAATTATAATTTCCTGTTCCAATATGAAAATATGTTCTTAATCGATTTTTTTCTTTTCTTATAACTAAAGCAATTTTTGTATGAGTTTTTAGTCCAATGACTCCATATACAACATGAACTCCTGATTGTTCAAGTTGTTTGGCCCATTGGATATTATTATCTTCATCGAATCTGGCTTTGAGTTCAACTAGGGCCATGACTTGCTTTCCCTTTTCAGCAGCTCTTATTAGAGCATCAATTATTAAAGAGTCTTTTGATATTCTATATAAAGTCATTTTGATTCCCATTACTTGTGTATCTTCAGCAGCTTGATTGATAAATTCTTCTACAGATGTTGAAAAAAGATTATATGGATGATGGACCAGTAGATCATTACGGCGAATAATAGAGAATATACTTTTAAAATTATTTTTATTTCTTATATCTAACTCTTCGGTATCTCGTAATTGACTATTTTTAAGTAAAGTGTGAGTAATTCCCTGATGCTCTTTAAATTTTAGTTTTGGAAGATTAATAGCTGCTAACTCTATAACCTCATCTAAAGCTAGTAATCCTTTTATTTCATATAAATTTTCTTTTTCTACATTCATACCTTCTTGTAAAAGATCAAGAATAATTTCAGGTGTATTGAAAGAGACTTCGAGTCGAACGACTTCGCCCCCTTTTCGACGCTTGCGTAAACCTTCCTCGAGTGCACTCATTAAATCATCAGCTTCAATATCTCGAAGCTCAAGATCAGCGTCTCTGGTTACACGAAAGAAAGAATATTCTTTAACTTCCATTCCAGGAAAAAGCATTGATAGATTATTTGCAATAATTTGTTCAATAGGAATTCCTGTATATTGAGTTGATTCATTATTATCTAGTTCAATTGGAATACTTATAAATCTAGAAATACTTTCACCTGGAATTTTGATACGTGTAAACTGTTCTTTTTCAGATTCTTTATCTACGATAATTGCAGCTAAATTTAAACTAAGATTACTTATAAAAGGGAATGGATGAGCAGGGTCAACTGCTAAGGGTGTTAATATAGGAAAAATGGCATTTGTAAAGTAATTATCAATCCAGACTTTTTGCTTTTCGTTTAATTCTTGATATTCAAGTATGAATAAATTATTTTTTTTAAATTCTTCTTTTATATATTGATTGGTTTTAGATTGTTGCTTTTCTAAAATAGGATCTAGATAATTTCTTATTGCAATGAGTTGTTCTCCGGCAGATTTGCCATCTTGGCTTTTTTTGGAGATTCCACCATCTACTTGTGACTTTAATGAAGCAACTCTAACCATAAAAAATTCGTCTAAATTATTGCTGAAAATTGAGCTGAATTTAATTTTCTCAAGTAATGGTGTTTCGTCTTCTATGGCTAGTTCTAAAACACGCTTGTTAAAATCTATCCAGCTTAATTCACGATTAATATAAGTTTCATTATTGATGCTTGGAGAACTCATATCTATAACTAAATTATTCAATTTTGAAAAATTATTTTAATATCTTAATCATCTATAAGTCTAGACGGAAACTTTTTTATTCCCTTTTTTTTTGCCTGCAATTAAAAACATAACAAATAATAGAAGCACTATAGTTCCAAAAAATGGACTTCTAGGACCTAAAAGATCGTACGAACGTCCAGCAGCTATTGCCCCAAGAAAGGTTCCCAGACTTTGTAAACCCTGAAGATTTCCTAATACAGCTCCTTGTCCTATGGAGTTTAATCTTCGAGAGATTAGTGCCCTTAAACTGGGAGTTACTAGTCCAGTTCCCATAGCAAGTATTGCGACTCCTGTAAATACAAGCGGAATTGAAGTGTCTATATTCGCAAGTGTCAAAAGGATACATCCTGTCATTACAAAGCCAATACCAGTGAAAGTTAATCTTGATTCTCCAAATTTTTTTACTAGAGGGCCAATGAGTGCTCCTTGAACAATCATCGCGATGACTCCAACAACAATGAAAGCAGCACTACATAATTCAGGACTCCATTCAAATTTTTCTTTTAGATAAAGTACTAAAACAGCTGTAAAGCCATTAAATGCCATAAAGAAAACAAAAAATGATAAGCACAGTCTTCTAGATAAGGGATTTCTAAACACAATTAAAAGTTGACTAATTGGATTCAAATCTCTTTTTCGTGGTAATAAATTTCTTTTGTGCTTAGGAAGTGTTTCTGGTAAAAACCAAATTACAAAAATCAGATTAAATATTGCAAATCCGCTTGCGACCCATACGGGTAAAGTAACACTAAACTTGGCTAGAGCTGTTCCTAATCCTGGTCCAAGAATAAAACCTAACCCAAACGCTACTCCAATCAAACCAAAGGTTTTTGCTCTATTTTCTGGGGTTGAAATATCTGCAAGTATGGTAGTAGCAGTAGCTGCGGTGCCCCCACTGATTCCATCAATTATTCTGGCTAAAAATAGCAAAGACAAAGGTAAAATTGAGGCCCAAAAAGGTAAATAATTATCCCAATTCAGGCTTACTGTTATTGCAAATAAACATATTCCTATCACTGAACCTGATACGCATGTGATCATGATTGGCTTACGACCAAAACGATCACTCATAGCCCCAATCAATGGGGCAGCAGCAAATTGAGATATTGCATAAGTTCCTGTTAGAAACCCAAGAGTTGTCGCGCTTGTGGTGAATTGTTCTAATAAAAAAGGTAATAGAGGTAAAACAATAGTTTCACCTAATCGATCATCTAGAAGTGTTATGAAAGCACCTAAAAGTGTGGGAATTTTTAGCCTTCTCAAAGCAAATAGCTCATAATTTATTCACCATCTCATACTGTCAGAGAATTTGACTTCATTAAATAGGATCAGTCTAAATCGATATTTACGACCTTGTGAGAGTTCTGATGAAATGTCTCTAAGAGAAGTTTATGAAGATGCTATTCGTACTTGCGATAAATCCCTGTATAGCCAAGAACAGATTGAAGCATGGTCATCTTTGGCTTATCTTCCTGGGATTTTAGACAAACCTCTCAAGAAAGGCATGGGCTGGGTGAGTTGTATTGATAAAACGATTGAAGCATTTGCTTTGAAATATCCTCGTGATCGTTTGGCATTACTTTATTGCCGAGGGCGTTCCTCACGGCAGGGGCACGCTACAGCTCTATTACATCAAATTGAGGAAGATACTCTCAAAGATAGACCTATTAATTTAAAAACTGAGGCAAGTTTATGTAGCTATAAACTACTTTTACGTCATGGATGGACAATTATTGCTCCAGAAGAAATTCAAATAGGTGGTGTTCATTTTTCTCGTTACTTAATGGAAAAGACTTTGTATTAAATATATTTTGAAAAGCCTTTATGCATCAATATTTTCTTGTCTCCAACAAATTAATTGTTCTAAGTGTTTTAAAGCAAATCCGGAATTAATTACTTCTTTTGCGTTATTAATTCCTTCTTGAATATCAGAGCTTAACCCTGCATAAAAAAAGTAAATACCAGCATTCCACTCCAGTGCTTTAGTTAAAGGACCCTTGCCCTGAAGAGCTTGTAAAGCAAAGACCTTCCATTCTTCGATGTCGTTCCATTCAATATCTTGTCCTGAACATTTATAGTCTTTGGGATGAAAAACTGTTCTAGTTCCATGTTCATCTTTGTACTGTCCAATTGTTGATGAACGACTAATTGAAAGATCTATCCCACCTTCAAGTCCTTTAATTGTAATTATATTCTTTTCACCCATCAGCTCTAGGGTCTTCCAATGTCTTTCTTCAGTTGGAGAATGAACATAACCACTTATATGTAGATGATTTCCTTGATGACATGTCCAGATTAATTCCATGCTTGCAAGAGGTGGTCGCTTACCTATTTGATCCCTGTAGGGAATTAAATTTTCAGCTAGTGGAAAATGATCTGGCTGATGGATCAGGGCAAGTTCATTATGGTTGAAAAAATCTTGCAGTTGTTTTATAGATAGACCGGTAAAATTGATCCCTAAGGCTTGAAAGAGTTCGTTATGTGTAACACCATATTTTACTGGCATACGAGAACCACCATGCAAAATAACTGGCTGTTTTTGAGTTAATAATAGTAAAATTGTTAGAGGATAAATAGGTGCTGTCTTTTTCCGACCATCAAAAGGCATCCCAAAAAATATAGGTTGGCGTTGATTACTGGGCGAGTCAATCTTTGGCCCTAGTTCTATATAGGCATCAATCATCCCGGCTAATTCTTCAGGGATAGGACGTCTAATTCTATGTGCAATCATAAAGCCACCAATTTGTGCTGCACTTGCTTCTTCTTTTAGCATCAGCTTGAGAGCTGATTTGGTTTCTTCGCGAGTAAGACTTTTTCCTGTAAACTCACCACTGCCTATTTTTTTTAAATAGGTTTTAAATTCTTCATACTTGTTTGTCATTAGAGTTTATATTTCAAAGTTAAGTTGTTTTTTTGCAAGTTCTTTGCGCTCAGCATTTTTTAAATTCTTAACCAAATCTAATAGGATATTTTGACTAATTTCAGTTCCGATTGAACCAAGAGCCATTAGTCCATAGTATGCAGACTTATCCGAGCCTTTTTGTATTACATCGCTGATAGCCATACAGATATCTAAGCTTTCACGTCTTTGAATGATTGTCAGTGTTTTGATCACGATCTCTTCTCTGAAATCATTTAAAGGTGATTTTGCTATGTCAAGTAAATCAAAATCAGATAGTAAATGAGCTTTAAATTTTAGTAATTCTAGACCAGCAATTTTCATTTTTTCACTTTTTTCTTCTAATATTGTTTTGATAAGCTCGATCGGTAATGTTCCTCCCCAGCAAGCCAAAGCTTCTACGACTTTGATGTTTAGTGTGTCATTACTATAAAGATGGTTTAAGAGCCATTCTTTAGCATCATTTTGATAAGTAAGTCCTGCAGCAAGGATTAGTTCATCTTTATTGCCATATGTATTAATTAGATCTTTGATTTTGATCCATCCTACTTTTGATAGTTGTCCCAAGCGAATTGCGATTTCTTGCCTGAGTTCAAAGTTAATATTTGGATTGTATGCATTCTTAAGCCACTCAGCGCTAGGCTTGATTTTTTTTGCGTTATTAATGGTATCCCATATATTGCTTTCTTCAATAATCATAGAATTTAAATTTAGTGGATTAGAAAATGATTAATCAGAGTAATTTTATAAGTTACTATTTGTTTATTAATCAAGTCAAGTATCTGATTTGTTTAGAGATCAATTGAAAATCTTTTAAAGGCCTATAAATAACTACTAAATAATAGACATATTAAGAAAGCCTAGAATACAGTTTTCTAGGCTTTCTTAATTTAGGCTGTTAAAATTTAATCTTTTTACTTTTACCTTGCACCAAGTTGAGCTGCCACCTCTCGTTCTAATTTTTCATCTTTAACGTCTGGTAAAACATTAGAGATAGGAGTTTTGTGAGTGCTATAGAAAAGCATTCCAATAAATACCATACCTCCAATAATATTTCCAATCGTAACTGGTAAGAAATTCCAAAAAATTACTTTTGTAAAAGGAATACCTGATCCTAGTAGAGGGCCAGTTGTATGCAAAAACATATTAACTACTATGTGCTCCATTCCCATTGTTTGGAAGGCAGTTATTGGTAGCCAGCAAGCAAGTATCTTGCCTGGAACACTTTTACTGACAAGTGCCATTGTTACACCTAAACAAACCAGCCAGTTTGCAATTACCCCACGTAAAAATGCCAGGAAGAAACCAGTACTTCCAAGTGCTTCATATTTAACAACTGTGTTTGCTTTATGAATAGCTATTATTTTTGCTGCAACAACTGCCCATCCTTTTCCACCTTCAGCAGCACTTAATGGATCAACATTTCCAGCACTGGATAAGCTTATGGATAGTAGAACTGCAACAAATGCTGTACCAAGAAAATTACCGATCCAAACCCATAGCCAATTCCTTACAGTTGCAGACCAAGAACTTTTTCCAGCCCATACGGCCATTGGTAGTAACGCAAAATTACCAGTAACAAGCTCCATACCGAAAAGTACGATACTTGCAAAACCAAAAGGAAATATGAAAGAACCTAACCAAGGCATCCCAGATTGAATACCTATAGTAATTGCAAGACACGTCGCTAAACCTAAAATTGCTCCTGAATAGAAGCCTCTTACTAGCAAGTTTTTTACGCTTACAGATGATTTCTTTCCACCTGCAGCGATCATTCCATCTACTAATTCATTTGGTAGGACGTAGTCCATTTGAGACGAGCTTTGAGTCATAAATTGAGAAAATAAGAAAAATAATTTTTTATAAAATCGAATTAATTGCTAATTCGATTCATAAATTTGGAAAAGATGTCGGGGCTACCATTGGCTCTATTAACCAATGGTTTATCTTTGCCAACGTTGTTAAACCAATTAATGAAACGAGAAATAGAATCTTTAGGTAAGACGTAGTTCATTTGAGATGTACTTTGAGTCATAAATTTAGAAAATAAGAAAAATAATTTTTTATAAAATCGAATTAATTGCTAATTCGATTCATAAATTTGGAAAAGATGTCGGGGCTACCATTGGCTCTATTAACCAATGGTTTATCTTTGCCAAGAGGACTAAACCAATTCATAAAACGAGAGAATGAACCAGATTTATTACTTAAAAATATTTTTTCTTTTGCCTCAAAACTTGAGATAAGTAAATCTTTTAGTACATCTTTTAATTCATCTTGAGGGACAGATTTTTTTATTAATTCTCCTAATTTATAATTAGGGCCTTGTGATCCACCAATGCTTATATCATAAGCTTCAACAGTTTTTCCTTCTTTGTCTTTAGCTTTTTTACCCGTTAAACCAATTCCTCCCATGTAGGCTTGGCCACAACTATTAGGGCACCCTGTCCAATGAATCTTTAATTCGTCTTTCAAATCTAATTCTTTGTCTAATTCATGCGAGATTTTTAAAGCTTGATCTTTTGTATTTGTCAGAGCGAAACCACAATAAGTATTTCCAGTACAAGAAACAGTACCTGCTGCAATTGTTTCTGGTTCTAATGGAAACTTTTGTAAGATAGATTGCTCCTTAAACTCTTGAATTAGATTTGAATCTATCCCAGTAAAAATAATATTTTGATCTTCGGTCAGTCTTATTTCTTTATCACCAAAATTCTCAGATATATTTGCTAGATCTTGTAAATCTTCAGCCAAAAGGCGACCTACTGGCACATGAATTCCTGCATAATATTTATTTTCTTGCTTTTGAGTATGAATTCCAAAGAATGACCTTGGTTTATCTGAAAATATTGAACCTGGATCTTCTTTTAATTCTCCATATTGTTTTTCGACCAGATCTCTAAATGTCTCAATACCAATTTTATCTAAATAAAATCTAAATCTACCTTTAGGTCTTATATTTCTTTCACCATTATCTCTCCATAGGGATATAATGATTGATGTTAATTCATAAATCTTTTCTTCTTCTACCCAGGCATTCAAAGGCACCGCATATTCATTCATTACTGCTGAAAGTACACCTCCAATCCAAACACTAAAACCTAAAACACCATTAATTTCAACTGGATGAAAAATCAAATCATTATGTAAAAGAAAATTATCTTTAGATCCAGCTATAGCTGTGTTCCATTTTCTTGGAAGATTTGAAAATTCTGAGTTTCCTTTACCTTCTTTAGTTAAATGATCTTGCATTTTTGATGTATACTTTCTTGTGTCGATAATTTCTTCTGGATCAACTCCAGCGATGGGATTTCCAGTAACATTCCTTGGATTATCAAATCCAGATTGAGTTGTTGATATGTTTACTTTCTTTAATCTATTTAATATCTCAGGCAAATCACTAATTAAAACTCCTCTAAGTTGTATATTTTGCCTGGTTGTTATATCACAACTTCCATTATCTCCATATCTCGCAACAATTGATGCAATCACTTTTAATTGTTCTGAATTAATTATTCCATTAGGTATTCTTAGCCTTAACATAAACTTTCCAGGTGTTTTTGGTCTCCAAAACATTCCATACCATTTCAATCTTAATTCTAAATCAGTTTTATCCATTTCCTCCCATCCCATTTCAGCAAATTTGTCTATATCTTTTCCGATTGCGAGTCCATCTTTAGCAGCTTTATTCTTTTCAACTTGATTTAATTTTTTCCCTTCGAGATAGTATTGAACCATTAGTATTGAGATTTGACATTTATAATTAACCTCTAAAACCTAAATTCTAGATGTATCAGTTTTTACCAAATTTTTTATTTATTTTGGTATCATTCAATACATCATATCTATCCATTTAATTGATTAATTGGTTTCATAATTTCTCATTTAGTATTGACGTCCAATTTCTCCGAGACTTCTAATCGCTCCACTTTTGAGCATTTCCCAAACCTCTTTCATGGCAAAGAGGTCTCTATGAAAAGTACTTTTGAATCTTTTTCTTCCTCTGTATTGAGTGTTTCTTCGATCGACGTCCTCTCTTCGTCTAAAATTATTTGTTCCGGAGTATCTAAAATTTCTCATCATTTGAATTTTAATAAATTAGTTGAAAATACTAATACATCTTCAGATGTCCATCAAAAGTTGTCTTTGTTACCAAATAGAATTAATTGTAAGTCTCCTCACCATTTACATTTACTAGTTCATGGTTCTCGAGGTGGTGAGATACATCCATCTCTTCTTTCTTTGGTTTACCAATTAAAAAAGCTTAAAAATCGTTCTGTTTCAATAGAGGCTTTGACTGATGACAATCCAGAACAAATTGACATCGGTAATAGGTCAGTGTTTTTAGTTCCTCTTTTTTTGTTACCTGGAAGTCATGTTTGTATTGATGTACCAAAAATCTTTAAACGTTTGCAAGAAGAGGGACAAAATATAAAATTGTTTCCTTTCCTAGGTTCTTTTATGCCATGGCTATCATTAATAGATGATCTGATAACTAGTCAGAGCCCTTTTGTTAAACCTGCATTGATTCATCACCCAGTCTCTTCAGATACTTCAAGTGTTTTTCTTAAGTCCTTAGAAAAATTCCTCAATATTCCTCTTTATTCATGGTCTAGATGGAATCAAGATACTGTGAAAAAGGAGAAGAATTATCTTCCTATTCCCTATCTTTTGACTCCCAACAAAAATGTAGAAATTGATAGTAAAGGAGAGCAACTTAAATCCTTGCTTGAGATTGATATTATTCATCGTGGTCTTGTTAATATTTTGGGTAACTTGCCATGAATAAAAATCAGTTGGGTACTGTCCATCTTGTCGGAGCAGGTCCTGGTGATCCCGATTTATTAACAGTTAAAGCGCAAAAACTAATTAGTAAATGTGATGCGCTTGTATACGACTCTTTAGTTCCTGTAGAGCTACTTGAATTAGTTTCTTCAAATTGTCAACTTCATTCAGTAGGTAAGAGGCGTGGTCATCATTCGGTTCCTCAGAGGACAACGAATGATATTTTGTTTGATTTAGCAAAGGGTTATTCTTGTATTGTTAGATTAAAAGGTGGTGATCCATTTTTGTTTGGTAGGGGTGCGGAAGAGGCTTCTTATCTTCATAAAAAAGGGGTTCCAGTACAAGTAGTACCTGGGGTCACATCAGGTATAGCTGCTCCTGCTTATGTCGGGATACCTATTACTCATAGACTTGCTGGATCTTCAGTCACTTTTGTGACTGGACATGAGGGGATTGATAAAAAACGCCCAGCTGTAAATTGGCGGTCTTTAGCGAAATCCAGTGATGGAATCGTTATATATATGGGTGTTCATAATTTAAAATTTATCTCAGCAGAGTTGATTGCTGGTGGTATGAATCCTGAGACTTCTGCGGCAGTTATTGAGCAGGGGACTGTAATTGGTCAACGTTGTATTAAGAGCCCTTTGGTAAAGCTTTTTGACCGAGTTCAAGAAGAAAATTTAAAATCTCCTGCGATTGTTGTAATAGGTTCAGTTGTGGATTTTCAAGTAGAAGCTTGCTCTCCAAAGCCAGCTGAAGTGACATTTCCAATTCCTATATAGATAGTCTGTCAGATATTATTTTTTAGATTTTGAATAAACTCAGCCAAAATTCTTTGGGATTAGTTGACATTTTTAATTCTTTTTTGTTTATTTTTTGAATTGGACGACAACTTAAACTATTGATTAAAAACCATTCATCATTATCTTTTGGTGTCGCTTCAATGAGAGCTTCTTTTATTATATTCAAATCAATTCCTCGTTGACGCATTATGCCAGGTAGACAACCACTATTAGATGGTGGAGTCAACCAATTATTTTCTCTTTTTACTAATATATTTGCTGTAGTGGCGCAACATATTTCACCTTGATTATTTAATAATATTGCATCATTAAAGCCTGCATTCTTTGCTTCTATGCGCGCTTGAATCCCTTGGTTATAGGAAAATGTTTTACAATAACTCAATCGGCTAAAAGAATTTCTTCTTTCAGTTTGACTAATTATTGTAGATATTGATCCAAAATTTGGTTGACAAGAATCTATCTCCAACCAAAAACTATGATGGCTTGTCTTGTTGATATCAATTCCACGTTGTTTTGATACTCCTCGAGTCCAATTAATACGAATTACTCCATTGTCATTATTTAATTGCGATCGGTTAATACCATCTTCAATGAGTGAAATCAACCATTCTTTTGATGGTGGAGGATTCATTTCTAAAATACTTGCACTTTTTTCCCATCTATTTAAATGCTCATTAAGAAGCTGCGGAACGCCATTCAAAATGAAAATCGTTTCAAAGATTCCATCTGCAAAGTTGAGACCTCGATCATTAATTGGCACTTTTAAATCTTTGAAGATTCCCCAGTGACCATTAATCCAGCCTAATTTTTCGTTCTTATTTTCAGTCATGTTAATGCGTTTAAAAGTGGCATCAATTTCCAATTCATTTCCTCAGCTTCCTTTTGACTATCTGAGTCTGCAACAATTCCACATCCAGCATGAGCACTGATAGAGGATTCTTTAATCATTAAAGATCGAATGAGAATATTGCTATCAAGGACCCCATCCCAATTTATATTTAATATTGATCCACAATATGGACCTCTCGCTGTTGGTTCAAGTTCATACAATCTTTTACATGCTCTAAGCTTCGGTGCTCCTGTTACTGAACCTCCTGGCCAGCATGCTTCAAGCAAGTCAACCCAAGTTTTATTTGTTTTGAGTCTACCTTTAACTACTGAAGTGAGATGATGAACTTGTGAATAGCTTTCTAAAACTAGTAGATGAGGGACTTGGATTGAACCATGTTGGCATACTCTTCCAAGATCATTTCTTAGTAGATCTACAATCATTACATTCTCAGCATGATCTTTTGGACTACAAATAAGCTCTGCTGCCCAATCAGCATCTTTTTCTGGATCTCTATCTCTGGGTCTAGTTCCTTTGATTGGTCTCGTTTCCACCTCACCACTGGGTAACGCTTTTAAAAATCTTTCTGGTGAAGTTGATATAATAGCTTCTCCTTTTGCCATCTGATCCCCGATAATTACTCCAGCAAATGGAGCAGGGGAGCATTTTTTAAGTTTTGAATATACGTCTATTGGACGCATGGATTCTGGCAATGGGGCTTGGCATGAGGTAGTTAGATTAGCCTGAAAAATATCACCGTTCGCAATCCATTCTTTGATCTCATCAACTCTTTCAGAATATTCTTGACTTGTTAACCTCCAGACCCAAGACTCTAGGGGAATACTATGTTTGCGTTCTGCTTGTTTTGCTTCTTCACTGTCTGGTTTGGCAAGCTTTTGATGAAAAGTACTTTTTAGAAAATTTTCCATAATTGAGATGCGCTTTTCATCTTTGCCTTCTAGCCATAGCTCTTGATTTTGAAGATCAAATTTTAATATAGGGTCATGAGAGGCTATCCATAAAGTTGCCATAGAACTTGTTTGCCATGGATTTTGTGGCTCTGTCCAAGATGCAGCTTCATAACTCAACCAACCAGTCCAGTGCCCTGGCGGTAATTCGCGTAAAATTTTAAAAGGATTAGAATCCTTTTTTGAAATTTCTAATTCTCTAGAACAAAACTGTTCTAGAGGATTAATTCCTAAGGTGACCCATCGACCTAAATCACTCCCATCGCCATCAAGCCATATAAATCCTGCCTCTCCCCATTCTTGAATCAATTTATAAGCTACTAGTTCAGGTGATTTCCACTGACATAGTAGTCGCTTAATGTTATTCACTAGATATTTTGGCTACATAGATCTTCTCGACCTATTTCTTTTAATGCTTTATCTCTAATACGACAACTATCACATCTACCACACGGTTTACTTTCACCTTGATAGCAACTCCATGTTTTTTCTATAGGAATTTTTAAGCGTAATGCTTCTTTAAAGATTTTTGTTTTTTCCCAATCTAGTAGTGGAGCCCAGAGTTTTATACCTTTCCCCTCGCGTCCTACTTTGCTGGATAAATTGGCTAATTCTTGATATGCCTCTAAATAATCCGGTCTACAGTCTGGATAGCCAGAATAATCCATTGCATTGATACCTAATGCTATTCGATTGGCTCCACGAGCTTCTGCAAGACTTAACCCAATAGCAACAAAGATAGTGTTTCTACCTGGAACGTAAGTGTTAGGAATAGTATTTTTTTGTATGCCTTTAGTGGGAATTATTTGTGACGTGTCGGTCAAGGAGGACCCACCCCAAGAAGATAAATCAATCTTAATTGTTATGTGATCCTCAAGATTTAAATCTTTTGCTAAATCTGCGGCTGCTTCTAACTCCTTAAGATGTCGTTGGCCATAATCAAACGATAATCCAATCACTTTTTGTTCAGCTTCCATAGCTATACAAGCAGCTGTAGCTGAATCAATTCCTCCGGAAAGTAATGCAATTGTTGTCTGTTCAATCATTATTTTTTTTAAATCTAATGAAGCAAAATCTCATTTATCTAGATGGTTAGAGTACACCTAGCCATTTGTGAGTTTGCATACTTAATCTCCAATCAGGATTGTTTTTTACATACTTGATTGCGAGTGTTTGCCCTTCTTCATTTTCCCATCCTGCTTGCAAAAATAATTGAGGTTTAATCTTTCCATTATTTTTTATTAAATCAGCCATTTTTTTAGCAAAAAGTAAATCTTCAGCATTCTGTATGACAACTTTTAATTCTTGGCAAGATAACAGATTATCAAGGCGTGGAGGAGAATGCCGTTTAGGAGATAATGTTATCCAATCTGGGTTGCCACTTAGTGCATCTACGCCACTTGTTTCGAGATGAATTGGAATAGATTTTTTCTCTATATTGAGTGTAGATTTTCTAATTTCTCTGCATAGATGATCTAAATTATGATGCAATGGCTCACCTCCAGTGATTACAACAAAAGCTGCACCTTCTTTTTGCGCTTTGGCTGTGCTAATTGATAAATCTATCAAAGTTTGTTGTGGATGAAGTTCGGAATTCCATGAATTTTTCGTATCACACCAAGGACATCCAACTTTACAGCTAGCTAATCTGATGAAGTAAGCGCTTCTACCAGCATGTTCTCCTTCTCCTTGTAGAGAATGAAAACATTCCACTACTGGTAGAGATGGTTCCATTTATTGCTGTTCTAGAGATTTTTTTTCAATAATTGTTGATTGTGGATTGAATGCTTCACTTGGTGAGGATGGGACACGTAATTGTGCAGCTTGAATCAAGCCACTAAATAAAGGGTGTGGTTTCCCTGGCCTAGAGAGAAATTCTGGATGATATTGACATGCAATAAAAAATGGATGATTTTTTAATTCTATTAGCTCTACCAATCGACCATCAGGTGAAGTACCACTAATTACATAACCAGATTCCATTAGGAGAGTCCTATATGAATTATTGAACTCATAACGATGTCTATGCCTTTCGTAAACAACTTCTTCGTTGTATAAACTTTGACCGGTTGTGTTGATTTGAAGTCTACAAGGATATACTCCTAATCTCATGGTTCCTCCTAGATCAACTACGTCTTGTTGTTCTGGCAGTAAGTGAATTACAGGGTGTTTTGAATTTGGATCTAGTTCGGCACTAGATGCACCTACTAAACCAGCTAAATTGCGAGCCCATTCAATGACAGCACATTGCATACCTAAGCAAAGTCCAAGGAAAGGAACCCTTTGCTCCCTTGCCCATCTGATAGCTGCTATTTTCCCATTTACGCCACGATTACCAAAACCTCCTGGAACGACAATTGCATCCATTCCTTGAAGCAGTTTTTCTGCTCCTTCTGATTCAATGTTCTCCGCATTGATCCAATGAAGATCTAACGATGCATCTTGGGAAATGCACGCATGACGTAATGCTTCGACTACTGATAAGTAGGCATCATTTAACTGGATATACTTGCCAACTAATGCAACTTTGACAGAAGGGCCTGGATTGCGCAATTTATGGACTAATTGCTCCCAGTCTTTTAGATCACTCTCATGATCAGTTAGATCTAAGCTATCTAATACTTCCTTGCAAAGTCCTTCATCTTTTAGTGCTAGTGGAACAGAGTAAATACTGTCAGCATCAAGAGAGGCTATGACTCCATTCGAGTGAACTCCACAGAAACCGCTTATTTTATTTTTTAAATCATCATTAATTGGTCTATCACTTCGACATACTAAAATATCCGGTTGAATACCAATTGAACGTAATTCTTTGACTGAGTGCTGTGTTGGCTTAGTTTTAATTTCTCCAGATGTACCTATATATGGTAATAATGTGACGTGAACATAAACAACATCTTGTCTTTTAACATCTCCTTTGAATTCTCTTATTGCTTCAAGAAAAGGTAGAGATTCAATATCTCCAACTGTACCTCCAATTTCTGATATCACTACATCTGCACCACTGTTGTCTGCTACACGGTGAATTCTTTCACGAATTTCACGAGTTATGTGGGGTATTACTTGCACTGTTCTTCCATTATAGTCACCTCTTCTTTCTTTATTAATCACAGCTTGATAGATGGAACCCGTCGTTACACTGTTTAGTCTTGACATTGCAGTATCCGTAAAGCGCTCATAATGTCCGAGGTCTAAATCAGTTTCAGCACCATCTTCAGTTACAAAAACTTCTCCATGTTGAAAAGGACTCATCGTCCCAGGATCAACATTTAAATATGGATCGAGCTTCAAGATAGAAACACTGTACCCTTTTGATTTAAGTAATCTGCCAAGACTTGCGGCGACAATTCCTTTGCCAATGCTTGAAACGACTCCACCAGTGACGAAAACAAATTTTGCCATTTACTTTTCAATCATTCTTTAAGCTACCTTGATCAAGGTAAAGACCAAGAAATTTACATATTTTCTCTTTAGGATAATGTTTTTACCGTTAATTTCTATCAATTCAATCGGGATCTATCCAAGTAGAAGCTATATGGAGGTCTTCTAATTGCTTGTTTGCCACGTTTGCAGGGGCTTTAGCCATGGAACAACGAGCTTGTTGTGTTTTTGGAAAAGCAATAGTATCTCTAATTGAATCTTCATTGGATAAGAGCATAACTATTCTGTCCAGTCCAAATGCAATCCCACCATGTGGAGGAGCACCCATTGAGAGCGCATCAATTAAAAAACCAAATTGCTCTTCTGCTTCATTTTTAGATAGACCAATTATTTCTAGTACGGTTTTTTGAAGTTCTGAGTTGTGAATTCTTAAAGATCCTCCACCAATTTCTAATCCATTAAGAACTAGATCATACGCTTGAGCATTTGAATTGGGTAATTTGTCTTTCCATAAGCTTTCTGATTCACCAATATCTTCAGGCTTTGGAGCGCAGAAGGGATGATGAATTGCTTCAAGACGATTTTCATCAGAATTAAATTCAAACATAGGAAAATCAGTGACCCAAAGAAAATTCCATTGCGTTTTTAATTCGTTGTCTGAGATTATTTTTAGATCTTTCGCAACAAATTGACGAACTCTATCTAAGGTTCTATTGACAATGTTTGTTGGTCCTGCACCAAAAAGGATTAGATCACCAGGTTTAGAGTTTGTTTTTAATATAAGTTCTTTTATTTGTGATGTTGTTAAATTATCTTTGATGGCTCCAATAGTATCGACTTCCTCATGATCCCGAACTCTAATAAATGCTAGTCCGCCAGCTCCAGCTTTTTGGGCTTCGCTAAAAATATCTCCGCCTGGTTTTATTCTTACATTACTAATTAAATTATTTCCATCCTCGATTGTGATGCATTTTACGCATCCACCAGAAGAAATAGCGTTTGAAAATACTTTAAATCCACTTTTTGAGAATAAATCGCTTGTTTCGACCAGCTCCATATCGTATCTGGTGTCAGGCCTGTCAGTCCCAAATCGATCCATAGCCTCTTGCCAAGTCATCCTCGGAAATGGAGTTGGCAGATCAATCCCTTTAATTGTTTTCCAGATAGATACTATTAATTTTTCATTTAATTCAATTATCTCGTTTTCTTCCATAAAACTCATTTCAATATCTAATTGAGTAAATTCTGGTTGCCTGTCTGCTCGTAAATCTTCATCACGAAAACAACGTGCGACTTGGTAATAACGTTCAATGCCTCCAACCATCAATAATTGTTTGAATAATTGTGGCGATTGCGGTAAAGCAAAAAATTCGCCACCACAAACACGTGAAGGTACCAAGTAATCTCGAGCTCCTTCAGGCGTTGATCGAGTTAAAACAGGTGTTTCAACTTCTATAAATCCTTCATTTTCAAGAAAACTTCTAGCGGCTCTAACTGTTTTATGTCTTAATTTCAGATTATTATTCATTTTTTCTCTCCTGAGATCTAGATATCTATGCTTCAGCCTGAGTTCTTCTTTGATATTCTCATCATCATCATGAATTGAAACTGAGAAAGGTAGAGTATTGGTCACAGCATTGAGTATTTTTATTTGTTCAGCTAAAATTTCTATTTCACCTGTTGGGATTTTTTTGTTGATAGCTTCATCAGGTCTTGCTCTCACTAAGCCATGGATTTGAAGGACAGTCTCATTTCTAAGACTTTCAGCAATGCCGAATAAATCTTTTCCTTGTTCTGGATCAACTGTGATTTGAATAGTTCCAGAGCGATCTCTCAGATCAATAAAAATCACCCCGCCATGATCCCTTCTACGATCAACCCAACCACATAGTTGAACATTTGCGCCTATTGCGGAAGCTCGTAGTTCTCCACAAGTTTTATTGCGCATAAACCCATTCATCATGAACAATGAGTTTCCCACAAAGATGGGCTTTTGTGCACAGTAGAGTTTTTACTTGCTCAAAAACTTTTTCTATAGAAAGGTCGTTTGACGATAATCGCAGGGTGTTTCTTTCCTCTAATTTCTATTTCTATTTGAGTGTTTACTTTTGAAATTTCGTCAGGCACATAAGCAAGAGCTATGGGCTCTTGCAATGTTGGAGACCACGTTCCGCTAGTTATTATTCCAACAGTTTCGTTGTTGTATAAAACTGGATACCCTTTTCTAGCAATTCCTTTATCTTGTACCTTGATACCAACAAGTTTTTTTCTAGTTCCTTCATCGGCTTGTTTTTCTAGAGCTTTCCTACCTATGAAATCATTAGGCATTTCTAAATGTACTAACCAACCTAAGCCAGCCTCAAATGGAGTTGTTTCTAAGTTGATATCGTTGCCGTATAAATGCATTGCTGCCTCTAATCGCAGTGTATCTCTTGCACCAAGTCCACATGGTGTAACTCCCGATGCAAATAGATTTTTCCAAATGGATTTTGCTGTTTCTGCAGATGATAAAAATTCAAAACCCTCTTCTCCTGTATAACCAGTTCGTGCAATAAAAATAGGCGCACGTGAGTTGATTAGGTTTGAGTTCGATGTAATAGTTCTGTGCCCAAAACGAGGTAAATCGTTTAGAGGTTCTTTAAGAATATTTTCCAATGTATTTATTGATTCTGGTCCTTGTAGAGCTATTAAAGCTCCTCCAGGCATGTACTCGGATATTGTGATTTCGTATTTACTAAGATTCAATTTTAACCATTGAATGTCTGATTCTTTTCTTGCGGCATTAATTACTAGAACTATACTTTCTTCTTTTGTATTTAAATTTTCTTGATCATAAATGATTAGATCGTCTTGTATTCCCCCGTTTTCTTTTAACAAGAGTGTGTAACACGCTTCACCAGGTCCTATGCGAAAAAGGTCTGAAGGTACCAAATTTTGTAATGCAATCTTGACATTTTTACCTTTTAATTTAATAACACCCATATGCGATATATCGAACATCCCTACTTTTTTTCTTACTGCATTGTGTTCTTCTATTAACCCAGCAAAACTGACCGGCATTTCCCAATTTGCAAAAGGGATCATTTTCCCTCCTAATTCTTTGCATTCTTGATAAAGAGGAGTTTGCAGTAATTTCATTGTTTGATGAACAGTACTTTGAAATTCATTAATTAGTGAAATGAATCTAGAAGAATTTCTAAGATCAAATTTAATGCTTTGTGGCTTGATACGGAAAGTTTTACTAATCTATGATTCTCGATTGGTGACTCAATGACTGCACAACGATGTTGTAGGAGCTGTAATCAGTGTGTCTCAAGTGATTTTGATTCATTCTCATGGTGCAAACTGAGAAAAATTAAAATTCATTCTGAGATTGCTTCATTTGTTGCTTGTTATCATTGGATTAAAAAAGAACCAAATTTACCACAATTTTCTGACCAATTTGTTCATCAACAACTCGATTTTGGAAAGGGATTAGTTTCAAATGAGAATTAAAATCTAAGTATGAGGGATTATTTGTCTAATAACATAATGAGTGAACGTATAACTTTTGCTGCAAGAATACTACTAATACCTGAATTGTCTAATTTAGGAGATAGTTCTACCACATCGGCACCAATTAAATTATGAGACTTAATAACATCTATTATTGATGCATAATCTCCCCAGAAATATCCTCCTGGTTCAGGAGTGCCTGTTCCTGGCATTATAGATGGATCAAACCAATCCAAATCAAAAGTTAAATAGATTGGTTTCCCTTTAAAATTTTTTAGAGCTTCATCTAAATATTTGGCATTCTCTCCAGAAGCATGTTGAATTAATCTTTTGGCATTATTCATTTCAAGAAATTCTGATTTTGTTCCACTTCTTATTCCTATTTGAAAGATCTTTTTGCTAGGCAGTATTTCTAAACATCTTTTCATGCTGCATGCATGACTATATTTACTACCTAACCATTCATCTCTAAGATCTGCATGAGCATCTAATTGAATTATAATTAATTCAGGATAATTAGTAATTATTGATTTAATAACTCCACTGGTTATTGAATGTTCTCCACCAATAATAAGAGGTTTTAAATTGTTTCTAAGTAAAATATCTGTCGCATCTCGTACATAATCAATTGTTAACTTTGCGTCTCCAAGTGGAACATCTAATGAACCTAAATCAGCAAATTTTATATCCTCTAAATCTAAATTTAATTGAGGACAATATGTTTCAATTGCACAACTATCTTCTCTGACAGCATAAGGACCAAATCTTGCACCAGGTCTAAAGCAACAAGTTCCATCATACGGAACTCCTAATAGCGCAACTTTGCATTGATCGATGCTTCTTTGCGCGCCCATAAATATTGCACCATCGTTATTAAATTGAGATAGATCTTTGAGGTTGGATTTGGTCATGTTTTTGCAAGCTCCCTTTCTATGAATGCAGGAATAGTGTTAAATGCACCTTGTTGCCATCGCTCACTCCAAATCTGACAACTTTCAGAGATCTCTTTGACACGACTTTCTTTTGGATTCATGTATTTTGGCCTATTCATAGATGCAAATGTCCAGCTCCATAAACCGCTTGGGTATATGGATACAGATCCATACATTGGATCTGCGTAGTCAAAAATTTCACGAAGAACTTTGACAATATTTATATGAATTTGCTGAAAAGATTCTGGCGATTCACTTTGTGTTGCTAAAACTCCACCTGGTTTAAGTATTCGTTTGCAATCTTGTAGAAAAGAATTGCTGAATAATTCTTTGGACGGTCCAATAGGATCTGCACCATCAATAATGATCACATCATATGAATTCTCTTTTGTATGTTTTACCCAATCAATTCCATTTTTTATCTGTAAATTCAATCTTGAGTCAGACCATGCATTTCCTCCGATAGTAGGTAAATACTTTTTACTTAATTCAATAACTCTTAGATCGATCTCAACTAAATCGATCGACTTAACCTCTTTGTATTTTAAACATTCTCTTGCACTACCCCCATCACCTCCTCCAATAATTAAAATATTTTCTATTTGTGTAGAAGAACACAAGGCAGGATGAATAAGACATTCGTGATAACATTTTTCAGACTTTTCTGCTGTCATCCAACAATCATCAAGTAATAGTGCTTTGCCATATCTTTTGCTTGCATATATGGTAATTCTTTGATAAGGACTAGCCTCTTCTAATATTACTTTTCCCTGTAGTCCATATCGAACACCTTGATGATACTCGTCAAGCCAATCTGAATTTATTTTTAGTTTGTTTTTCATAATTTAATGCTTGAGATTAATCTTCGCTAACTCCCAGTATTTCTCTAATTTCTTTTTTGATTGTGAATGTAATTCGCCCTCTATATTTGCTTCTATATATGCTAATCGTTCTAGGAATCTTTGGTTAGTTTTTGCTAATCCTTCTTCTATCGATATTTTATTCCATCTTGCAATATTGATCAATGTAAATAATACGTCTCCTATTTCAGCTTCAGCCTCGGAAGTTTTTTCTTTTTTTATTGCATCTTTCAATTCTTCTAATTCTTCATATAATTTATCCCAGATTTGATCAAAGTTTCCCCATTCGAATCCGTTTTTGGAAGCTTTATTTGAGATAATTAGTGCTGCTTTTGTCGCAGGTTGTGGTCTGATCTTTAATTTTAATCGGTCACTAATTGGTGTCTTTGAATCATTTAATGGTCTTTCATTATTCTTGATTTCTTCCCAAGAGTCTTCCACTTCTTTGATACTAACTTTTGCTTTATTGTGAAATACATGTGGATGCCTTCGAATTATCTTTTCAGTGATTATGTCAATGATGTCTGTCATATCAAATAAGTTTTTTTCTTGTGCTATTTGAGCATGCAATATGATTTGCAATAACAGATCTCCAAGCTCTTCTTTTAGTGCATTAGGATTCTCTTCTCGTATTGCGTGAGCAACTTCATAAGCTTCCTCTAGAACATATGGGATTAAAGAAAGATGAGTTTGCTGGAGATCCCAAGGACAGCCATTGATTGGATCTCTTAGGTCTGACACTACTTCAAGGAGTTTATTGATTTTTCCTTCTGAATTTATTTGGTTTGTGTTAGTCATTTCTAGTTATCTGGGGAGAGCTGTTACTAAGCTCGGAAACGATTTTTTTTGAATCGTAGATCTAATTTTGGTTAATTATCAACAACAGAGCAGCTTGAGGTATAAAGTACATGAATTAGTCTAAGGACTAAAAGTTGTATGGGCGATTAGCTCAGCGGTAGAGCGCCTGCCTTACAAGCAGGATGTCCCTGGTTCGAACCCTGGATCGCCCATCTAAATTTTTCTTTATTTATGCATAATGGTCCTGGATTAAAAATTTCAGCAACAGCAGTATCAGAGTTAAATAGGCAAGCTGCTTTTACTGGATCTCCTGGAGTGATGCATATTGATTTATTAGATGACAAGTGTGGAGAGGGATGGAAATTTATCAGAATTAGACCTGGAAAAAATGATGGTGTTCCACTCGCCAGAGCTGACGGGATTACTTTGTATGCTCCCCAAGATCAAATCTTATTTTTTCAAGGTCTCAAGCTGAATTATTTTGGTGATTTAAGTGGAGGTGGATTTCTGATTAGCACTCCAAAAGGGGCAGAATCTTCTCCATGTGGATCAGGTTTTAGAAAACTATCAAAAGTGCAAGAATTTTTATAAAACAATAGAGAATTGAACTTATTCTTCTGGAAACAAAATCGAAGAGAGCTCATCAGAATCAACTTCATAGACGCGAGCTAAACTTGTCTCAATTGCGCTAGTTACTTCACCTGGTAAGAATCTCATAGCATTTAAAGCATCATCTGAGATTTCATCTGTAAGCAACTTTTCCTTACTATTTAATTTTTCATCGTTGATTACAGCGATTACCCAGCTTTGATATGCGAAAACAAGATCGGAGAACTCAAGTTCAGGGTCGTTCAGATCCATGACAAATAAACAGATAATGAACAATAAACACTAGTTTGGCTGTAGTTGGAGAAAATGTCTTCTATGGAACAAATATCTCGCACGTCTATTCAAGCAAAAGCATTTGAGTTTGCATTGTTGGAATTAATTTATAGTAAGCGAGATAGCTTTCAGCCACTGTGGAGCGTAGATAGCTGGGTTAAATTTTTAATTTGGTTAAGTTTAAATTGTGGGCTTTCTGGAGACAAAGAAAGCCTGGAATTGTTTGCGGAGGCTATGGGCTCCCCTTTAACAAGTCGAATGAGAAAAATATTTTTTGAAAGAGCTCTAGAAGATTTGTCATTACATGTGATGGCTGACCCTGCAGAAGCGCAAGTTTTGATTATGCCTCTAGCTTTAGATAAGAGGATTAATAATAACGACGTAGTTCAGGCTTTACAAACGATCGGGTTAAGTCAAAAGGTTTCTTTATCTTCGGCTTCATGGGAAAGACATGACTCAATAGTATCTATCCCTTGGAACGTGAAAAGTGACATTTGAATTTAGGAAAACCAAGAATGATGTAAAACTTTTGTCGGGAATGAGTAAATTAAATTAAACACATTTTTTTTCTGTGATAGAGCGGGCAAAAACTACAAAATTATCTGAAGCCTCAAGGCTTCCTAAAACATATGATCCAGCTGGTACTGAAAATCGCTGGCAAAAAGCTTGGGAAGAAAAAGGAGCTTTTAAACCTGATCCAGCAGCCCATGGAGATCCGTTCTCAGTAGTTATACCGCCTCCAAATGTCACAGGCAGTCTGCATATGGGGCATGCTTTTAATACTGCTTTAATCGATACAGTTGTCAGGTATAAAAGATTAAAAGGAAATAATGTTCTTTGTCTTCCAGGAACAGACCATGCTTCAATTGCAGTTCAAACTATTCTCGAGAGACAACTGAAGGAAGAAGGCATAAATCGTCGTGATCTGGGTAGAATTTCTTTTTTGGAAAAAGCTTGGGAGTGGAAAGAAAAAAGTGGCGGAAGGATTGTTGATCAATTAAAGCGTTTAGGATATTCCGTAGACTGGAGTAGAGAGAGATTTACTTTGGATGAGGGCCTGAGTAAAGCTGTTTCCGAGGCATTTGTTCGTTTATATGAGAAGGGATTGATCTATAGAGGAGAATATTTAGTGAATTGGTGCCCTGCTTCTGGTTCGGCTGTGAGTGATTTAGAAGTGGAAATGAAAGAAGTTGAAGGACATCTTTGGCATTTTCGATATCCGTTAGTCACATCATCTTTATCAAGTGCAAAAAAAATTAGTTACTTAGAAGTGGCGACTACACGTCCTGAGACGATGCTTGGTGATGTCGCAGTTGCTGTGAACCCATCAGATGAGAGGTACAAAGATCTCATAGGGGAGAAACTTACTTTGCCTCTAGTTGGTAGAACTATTCCCATTATTGGAGACCCCCATGTAGATAAAGAATTTGGAACAGGATGTGTAAAAGTTACTCCAGCTCATGATCCTAATGATTTTGAGATAGGTCAAAGACATGATTTACCTCAAATAACAGTCATGACTAAAAAAGGAACTATGAATCATAACGCAGGTCAATTTGAAGGCTTGGATCGTTTTGATGCTCGTGAAGCTGTTGTTGATTCTTTAAAGGAAATTGGTCTTTTAACAAAGATTGAAGCTTATAAACATAGTGTTCCTTTCTCTGATAGAGGGAAAGTACCGGTGGAGCCATTGCTTTCCACTCAGTGGTTTGTCAAAATGGATCCCCTCGCTACTAATTGTTCTGAATTTTTTGATCAAGGACAACCTAAATTTATTCCTAATAGATGGTCTAAAGTTTATCGAGATTGGTTAACTGATATTAGAGATTGGTGTATTAGCAGACAATTGTGGTGGGGACATCGCATTCCAGCTTGGTTTATTATTAGTCAAACAGATAATAAAGTTGTTAATGAAACACCATATATTGTTGCTCGAACAGAGGATGAAGCGAAGAAATTAGCACGAGAAAAATATGGAGATTCAGTCAAAATTGAGCAAGATGAAGATGTTCTAGATACGTGGTTTTCTAGTGGATTATGGCCTTTTTCGACATTGGGTTGGCCTGATGAAACACATCCTGATTTTCAACGTTGGTATCCCACAAATACCCTAGTTACTGGCTTTGACATTATTTTCTTTTGGGTAGCAAGAATGACAATGATGGCTGGAGTCTTTACGGAGAAAATGCCATTTTCTGATGTCTATATTCATGGACTTGTTAGAGATGAGCAGAATCGAAAAATGAGTAAAAGTGCAGGAAATGGTATTGATCCTTTATTACTAATAGATAAGTATGGAACTGATGCTTTGAGGTTTGCTCTTGTTCGTGAAGTTGCCGGTGCGGGCCAAGATATACGTCTTGACTTTGATCGTAAAAATCAAACATCAGCAACTGTTGAGGCCTCTAGAAATTTTGCTAACAAGCTTTGGAATGCAACTAGGTTTGCTCTTATCAATCTTGAGGATCAAGATTATGAAAATTTGGGGGAATATGATTCATCTAAGTTGCAATTATCAGATAAGTGGATTTTATCAAGACTTGCTAGAGTGAATCGTGAGACTGCTAATCGATATGAAAATTATGCTTTAGGAGAAGCAGCTAAGGGACTATATGAATTTGCTTGGAATGATTTTTGTGATTGGTATTTAGAACTAATTAAACGTCGATTAAATAGCTCAGATAATCTTTCTCCCGATGAATTATTAGATCAAAAAATAGCGAAAAGCATCTTATACAAAGTTTTAAGTGATCTTTTGATTATGCTCCATCCTCTAATGCCTCATTTAACAGAGGAGCTTTGGCATGGATTAACAGGTTTAGCTGAAGATCAATTTCTAGCTTTGCAGCCTTGGCCACAATTAAATGAACAAGACTTGGATATCGATTTAGAGAGCTCTTTCTCTGATTTATTTGCATCTATCAGATTGATTCGCAATTTACGAGCAGTTGCTGGGTTGAAACCCTCTCAAAAAGTTCCTGTTATGTTGGTTTCTGGTCAGGAGGTTTTGCAGAACACTTTAAAAACATCAATCAATGATATTGCTGTTTTGACCAAGGCCCAAGAGGTCCAAATATTATCTCCAGAGCAAGCCAAATCATTACCTTCTCTGAAAGCTTTAGCAGGGGTAAGTGGAGATTTAGAGGTGGTTTTGCCCATTGAAGGATTGATAGATATTGCTTCTTTACGATCCAGGCTTGAAAAAGATTTAAATAAAGCACAAAAGGAAATAGACAGTCTCTCTGGCCGTCTAGCGAATAAAAATTTTGTTGATAAAGCTCCCGCAGATGTTGTTGAGGAATGCAGAGCAAACTTAACGGAGTCAGAAGCGCAAGTCCGTTTAGTCAAAGAGCGTCTATTGGGGTTGGATTGATCTTTTTCAATTATGTCTCATAACTTAGAAACTCTGGTTAATAATTTCATTCCTTTTTTAAGTAGCCCTTTTGGAATTTTTGTTTTTGCTTTGGTGTATGTTTTTTGGGTGTCTTGTTTGCTGCCAGGCTCATGGCTTTCCATGTTGTCTGGCTTTCTTTATGGAACTTGGCTAGGCAGCTTAATTGTTTTTTTAGGGGCTTTTATTGGAGCTCATCTAACTTTTTATTTAGGTAGGACTTTTTTAAGAGATTGGGCTCAAACAAAGGTCTCAAGTTTTCCACAAATTCAACTAATGGAGAAGGCTGTCAAGCGCGAGGGACTTAAAGTAATTCTTTTAACTAGACTTTCTCCTCTTTTTCCATTTGGTTTACTGAATTTTACATATGGGTTGAGTGAGGTAAAAGTTTTGGATTTTACTTTTGGAATGATTGGTATCATACCTGGGACAATTTTATATTGTAGTTTAGGTTCATTAGCACTTAAAGTTTCAAATTTTGGGGATGTACTTTCAGGAAGGTCTGAGACAAGTTCTTTTATTTGGAGCTTAATTAGTATTTGTTCAACAATTTTAGTTGTTATTTTAATTATTCGTTCAACGAGAAAAATTAATAAGGATTCTCTCAATCCTTAGATTAATCTTTGGCTTTGAAATTCCAATCTTCAATCGTAGCAAATACTATAAACCAATACAGTCTGATGCGATTAAATGTTCCTTTCTTTGAAGCTAACATTTCATACTTTGCTCGGCCACATTCTGTTTTAATTAATGAGAAGATACGAAGCTTATTCATGTTTTTGGTGTTTACTCTTTTTATAATAATAGCTTGAATTCATTTTCGTTAATTACTTTTACTCCGAGCTCTTGCGCTTTGGTTAATTTACTTCCAGTATTTTCTCCTGATATTAAATAATCAGTCTTTTTACTAATTGAAGAATTGACTTTTCCACCAGCCTTTTCTATTAGTTCTTTTGCCTCCTCTCGAGTAAGTGTAT
Source organism: Prochlorococcus sp. AG-402-K14 (assembly GCA_003216815.1). Lineage (GTDB taxonomy): Bacteria > Cyanobacteriota > Cyanobacteriia > PCC-6307 > Cyanobiaceae > Prochlorococcus_B. The sequence goes on from QCIG01000007.1 coordinate 51,058, forward strand.
TTAAAGTACCAGTTAAGACAAAAACTTTGCCATTCAAAAGATTTGATTCATTTGAGCTCTTGTTTTTATTATTTTCTTTTGAATCTAAAGCTTTTTTTAGAGAGAATCCGATTGATTTTAATTCTTCAATTAAATATTGATTTTTAGAATTACCAAACCATTTAATTATTGCGTCTGTAATCTCGTTTCCAAACCCATAGATATTTGAGATGTTTTCAGGAGACTCCTTAGTAGTAGTAACAATTTCTTCAATACTTTGAAAGTTTTTTGATAGAGCTTTAGCATTCGCTTCTCCTATATGAGGTATTCCTAAACCATAGAGTTGTTTGTGCCAATCTTTCTTTTTAGACTCGTTGATTTCTCTAAGTAAATTATTTGCTGATTTTTCACCAAATCTTTCAAGACTTAAAAGTGAATTAAGTTCTAGTTTGTATAAATCTGCGATTGACTTTACATATCCTACATTTACTAATTGATGGATTATCTTTTCGCCTAATCCTTCTATGTTCATAGATCCTTTACTTACCCAATGAAGTAAAAGTCCTTTTATTTTTGCTGGGCATTCAGAATTAATACATTTTGTTATTGCTTCGTTAGATTCTTGAATTAACTTTGAATTACATTCAGGGCAATTAGTGGGAAGTGTTACTAATTTTTTATCAATTTGTCTAAATTCTTTAATTACTCGTATTACTTCAGGAATGATTTCTCCGGCTTTTCGAACAACTATGGTATCTCCATAATGAAGATCTAATGAGGCCACTCTTTTGGCATTATGAAGAGTTGCTCGGTTCACGCGTGTCCCCGCTAGCTCTATTGATTCAAATTCTGCTACAGGTGTAACAGCTCCAGTTCGACCTACTTGGAAAATTAATTTTTTTAATTTGGTTGCTTTTTCCTCAGCTGGGTATTTGACAGCAATTGCCCATCTTGGGGCTTTATTAGTTGATCCTAAAATATTTTGTATATCAAATTTATCTATTTTTACTACTATCCCATCAGTTGCATAATCTAAAGAATTCTTTTTCAATTCCCAGTATTTATAATAATTAGTTGCTTCATTTAAGTTTGCTTTTCTTTCGGAAGTAGTATTTACTTTAAAACCAATATTTTTTAAAAATTTAAGTGCTTCAGATTGTGATATTGGTATGTTGAAATTATTATCTTTTGGATTCCAATTCTTAGGTAAATAAAGACTGTAAGCGAAAAAATCAAGTTTTCTTGATGCTACTATTTTTGAATCTAATTGTCTTAATGTTCCTGCACATGAGTTTCTAGGATTGGCAAATAATGCTTGGTCAGTATTTTTTCTCTCAAGATTTAGTTTATGAAATATTTCAATTGGCATGAAAGCCTCCCCTCTTATCTCCATCCACGGAGGTGGGTTTTTTAGCAATAAACGAAGAGGTATTGTAGAAATTGTTCGTATATTTGTAGTAATGTCTTCTCCCGTTTTGCCATCTCCTCGGGTTGCAGCTTTAGTTAATATTCCGTTTTCATAGCGTAGTGAAATTGCATTACCATCAATTTTTAATTCACAAATTAATTGTGGGTTTTCAGCTTCCTTGAAAGTTGGATCTTCGGAACCGATTAATTTCTTAATTTTTAAATACCATGCTTTTAGTTCATCAATATTGAAGGCATTATCTAGACTTAAAAGAGGAATATTATGATCGACACTTTTAAATCCTTTAGATGGAATACCGCCTAATCTTTGAGATGGACTATCGTCCGTTATCAAGGATGGATCAATATTTTCAATTTCAAGCAATTCTCTATACAATTGATCATAAATAGAATCTGCAATTTCTGGTGAATCTAATACATAGTAAGAGTGATTTGCCTTGTTTAATAAAGCTCTAAGCTCTTTGGCTCGTTCAGCATCTAGATTGAGATTTGAGTCCACTTATAACATGTTTCTTCATTATGTATTTGCTTTCGCAATACGATCGATTTGCCAATTTTCTTCAATTTTAATAAAAGTAAAGTCAAGAGGCATTTCATTTTTTTTATCTTCCGATTTTAAGTTCAGCGTAAGCATTATTTGATTATCTTCTATTCTTGGACGTCCTGATTTCAAGTTTCTGTATCGGTTTAATTGCAAGCTACCTAAAAATTTTATGAAATCTTGTCTATTGACATGTTGTTTATAAGCTTTAGTAGTAAGTCTATAGGCGCCATCAATTCGACCTGCAGCAATTTGATCAAAAAACTTTTTAACAAGAGGATTGATACCTCTGGCACTAATTACAAGTTTAATTGCATTAAAGGTCCAAAAAAGCAGAAGTGCCCCTACCCCTACTAGGAGAGCTTTTATTCCGATTGCTTTGATTAGAGCACTATCCATTTGGTTGATTCCGATTAATTAGAGATTCTGACTTATTAGCTATGAGATTAGCTTGTTTGTGCTTGATAGTCAGACAGAATGTTATCGGAATAATAAAGCTAATGAGTTTTCTACATCAATGTCTTTAATACCTGTATTGCCATTATTTCTTAAATTAAACAGACAATATTTTCAAAATTCTTTGTTTGATAAAGGAGTTCCTAAAGTCTCTGTTCGTTGGAGTGATGGTCGGATGCGAACTACTGCAGGGATGTATAGACGTAAGACTAATCTTTTTGGCGTTAAAGCTAGTGAAATAATTTTATCTAAACCAGTATTGGAGAATCTTCCAGCAAAGGCATTAATGAGTACCCTTTGCCACGAAATGATTCATGCCTGGGTTGATCTTGTACTGAAAGTTGAAGAGGCACATGGGCCTAATTTTCAGAGGCGCATGGAAGAGATCAATTCCTCTCAAACTGATTTTCAGGTATCTGTTCGTCATTCTTTTCCGCTATCAAAAAAAACTCCTAAGTGGGTGGCGACTTGTCCTTTATGTAAAAGAAGTGTCTCTTACAGACGTATTGTCAAAGGAGCTGCTTGTCGACAATGTTGCCAAACATTTTTTGAAGGCCAATGGGATGAAAAATGCTTACTTATTTACCAACCTTTTTCTGAAGTCAAATAAATAATTTTTTTTCTTTATTGGCGTTTGTTTAAACTTTTAGAAAATTTCATTATTAAGGTGTTTCATTATTTGGTTTGAAGGCGTTAAATTCAATAAATGAGCTCTTATAGAAATCGTAATCAAAGTCGTCAGCGATCTAGAGATCCCCTGGATCGCAGAATGGACAAATGGATAGAAACTGGAAAACAAGTAGTTGATGGAGTTGCAGGAAATCGCCCTGGTCAAAAGAAGGGAAGGTGGCAAGCTACAGCAACCGCACCTAACTTTGAAAAAGTTGGTCGTTGGATGGAAGAGAAAATCGATTGGTTTTTTGAGGATGATGATGATTGGTTGGACAATGAGGAGTCAGATAATGATCTTTTTCAAGAAAGTATTGTAAATACCAAAAAACCCTTAGGTGCTATCTCATTACGAGCTCCTAAAGCCTTGCCTCCTCGAAGTGATGAAAAAAGTAATAATCAAAAGAAAATAGATGAATGGCCAGATGATCAATCTTTTAGACTGAACAAATGGGAAAGAAAAGATAACTTCCTTCAACAAGATGAAAAGGATTCCAACGACTCTTTTCACAATGAGCGATCAATAAGAAGGAGAAACTTTCCACGATCTAGTCGGAGAAAATACTAGTTTTTGTTAAAAAGCTTTTCTTGGTATTGGTCCTAACCATTTTTCTAACTTTGGGCTGAAAACCTCTCTAATGACAGTTAATTCTTTTTGTTGGCGAAAAAATCGATAATGTCTGCTCCAAAAAGGACCTTCTTCTTCAAATTCTAATTTAAGCCAATTGGCATTTACTAATGCTAATCCGTCCACCTCTCTAAAGAGCTCTGACCGTCCTTGTGTAAGGCTTTTCCAGATTGGTTGATTCTTATTTTGCAGATGTTTTGCTGCTTCTTGATAATTCCACCAGCTTTCAGCCCATGCCAAAGTTAAGTCTCCACAAATAAGCCAAACTTGTCTTCGTAGCAAAGGTGGCTCTAGCTCATGGACTTCTTCTGGCACTCCATTTTGATTATTAATTTCCCTAGCCATTGATATAACCTTTATGGCAACTTCATGACCTGTTAATAGCTTGAGATGTCTTGTTGGACTTCCATCCCCCAAGAGCATTAATTGCCATGGACCAGAGAGTTTTTGATTGCCTTTGCCTGAAAGAACATTTTCTTTTGATGCTTTCCAAATGACTTCAGGCGAACAAAATTGAGATTGATTTGAATTCACTTTTATAAGCTGTTTAATTTAAGTGGGTACTTTTTTTCTCCTTTTTTCATTTGCTCTATTTTTAACCATACAAGAAGTGCCGTGAGGTCTGCTTTGCTTACCCCTGGAAGTTGCGCAGCATGACCAAGGCTTGTGGGTTGAGAAATAGTTAATTTTTCTCTGGCTTCTTTAGAAAGAGTTTTTATATCATTGTAGTTTAAATTTTTCGGCAATAATTTTTTACTTTGCTGCTTTAATTGATTTATTTGAGCTTTTTGTCTTTCTAAATAACCACTATATTTGATATCTATCTCGACTCCTTCTTGAACATCCAAAGGGATATTTTCTTTTGTTAATTTATAATCTATTAAGTCTTTATAATGTATATTTGTTCTTCTAAGAAAATTGGCCAAGGTTATAGAACCTTTAATTTGCGTTCCTGTTTTGGCATATACTTCTTTTGCACAATCAGCACTTTCTTTAATTCTTTCGTTCTCTAGTCTTAATTTCTCTTTATTGATTAATTGTTGCTTGGCATCATAGATTTTCCATCTTCTTTCATCTATTAAACCTAATTTGTAACCTAATGGAGTCAATCTTCTGTCCGCATTATCACCTCTAAGAATTAATCGATATTCGCTTCTACTAGTTAATACTCTATATGGTTCTTTTAAGTCTTTTGTTACTAAATCGTCAATCATCGTTCCTATATAACTACTTTCTCTGTTAAAACAAACTCTCTCTTCATTGTTTATATATTTTGCTGCATTTAAACCTGCTACTAAACCTTGAGCAGCAGCCTCTTCATATCCAGTTGTTCCATTTAATTGTCCTGCACTAAAAAGGCCACCTATTTTTTTTGTCTCTAATGTTGCTTCCAATTGAGTCGCTGGTATGTAGTCATATTCCACTGCATAAGCGGGTCTGAGCATAACGCATTTTTCTAAACCTGGAAGAGTTCTTAAAAGTTCTAATTGTAAGTTTTCAGGAAGTCCTGTCGAGAAACCTTGAACATAGATTTCGGGAGTATCTCTTCCTTCGGGTTCCAAGAAAATTTGGTGTGAATCTTTGTCAGCAAAACGTACGATTTTATCTTCAATAGATGGGCAATATCGGGGACCTTTACTATCAATAAAACCTCCATAAATAGGGGTTAAATGAAGATTATTTTTAATCAGTTGGTGAGTTGCTTGTGTCGTTCGCGTGATGTGACAACTCATTTGATCTCCGCTTTTCCATGAAAGTGGATCAAAAGAAAAGAATTTGTTTGAAGCATCGCTTAATTGCTCCTCGAGAGAATCAAAATCAATACTTCTTCTATCTACTCTCGCAGGGGTTCCTGTCTTTAAGCGATCAGTGGTAAAACCTAATTTTTGTAATTCTTCCGTTAAACCTTCCGAGGCCTGCTCTCCTGCGCGACCTGCATTCATAGATTTATTACCAATCCAAATTTTCCCTCCTAAAAAAGTTCCTGTTGTAAGGACAACTGCTTTTGCATGAAACACACTTCCAAAATAGGTTTTTATTCCTTTTATGTATCCGATTTTTTCTTTAACGTCAGATCTGTTTTTTTCAAGATTGTCCTGATGGTGCTCAATTTCTAGCCCTGTAACCATTGCCTCTCTAATCTTAAGATTTTGAGTATTTTGAAGGATTTTGAGCATTTCATTTGAATATAAACGCTTATCTGTTTGTGCTCTTAGTGCTCTAACTGCAGGCCCTCTACTTGCATTAAGTACTCTTTTTTGGAGAGCAGTTAAATCTGCTAATTTTCCAATTACCCCGCCTAGAGCATCAACTTCATGAACTAGTTGACTTTTCGCTGGTCCTCCCACAGCAGGGTTACATGGTTGCCATGCAATACGATCTAAATTGAGTGTGAACAAAGCAGTATTCATACCCATTCTTGCTGAAGTCAGCGCTGCTTCGCAGCCTGCATGACCACCTCCTACAACGATTACATCAAAACTTTCATTTGAGCATTGCTTAGTAATCATCAATTGAGTATATAGAAAATTAATTCTTTAAAAATTAAGCAGCAAGATTTCTGAATCTCGTGAACTGAGGTTCAAACAGTAATTTAACTGTTCCAATAGGCCCATTTCTGTGTTTTGTCACGATTACTTCTGTAATGCCTCTATCTGTGGTTTCTGGATTGTAATACTCATCTCGATAAATCATTAGAACTAAGTCCGCGTCCTGCTCTATTGAGCCAGATTCACGGAGATCACTTAGCATTGGCCTTTTATTGGTTCTTGATTCAACTCCTCTACTTAATTGAGATAAAGCGATGACAGGGACTTTTAGTTCTCTTGCCATACCCTTTAGACCCCGAGTAATTCTTGAGATTTCTTGAACTCGATTATCAGGTGAAGTACCTTCCATCAGTTGCAGATAATCAATCACAATTAGGCCTAGTTCTTTACCTTGCTCAGCAATTAAGCGTCGGCAGAGTGATCTCATTTCAAGAACGCTTGAATTTGGTTTATCGTCGATAAATATTGGTAATTGACCAAGTGTATTAATACCTTGCCCTAGTAATGGCCATTCATCTTGTTGCAAACGTCCGGTTCTTAATCTACTGCTTTCAATACCTACTTCGCTTGATAGAAGTCTGTATGTCAGTTGCTCTTTACTCATCTCAAGACTAAATACACAAACAGGTAAGTCATGCAGTTGAGCTACGTTTTTAGCAAGATTTAGAACAATTGAAGTTTTCCCCATTGCTGGTCTTCCTGCGACAATGATTAAATCGCTTCTCTGTAGTCCTTGAGTCATTGCATCCAGATCGTAAAAATTAACTGGTATGCCAGCAACTGAGGTGCCAAGTGATCTACTTTCTATTTCATTGAAAGTGCTTGTGAGAATTTCTGCAGTAGGCGTCAAACCTTTTGATGGTTGCTCTTGGCTTATGGCAAAAATCTTTTGTTCAGCTTGATCAATGGCTTCTTCCATGGGGAGAGTTTGATCAAAACCTAATTTGATTACATCATTGCCAGATTTGATTAATTGTCTGCGTAGAAATTTATCGCTAATTAATTTAGCAACTTGTTCAATTGAGGCTGTTGATGTAACCCTCTCAACTAGTTCAACTAATCGACTATTTCCGCCAATTTTTTCTAAGGAATTTGTATCGGCTAACCACGCACTCATTGCTGTTAAATCTGTTGGTTTGCCTTGGCTATGAAGCATTAAGGCAGTTCTATATATTTCGCGATGGGCAGATATATAAAAAGCTTCAGGTTGTAATAAATCTGCTATTCGTCCAATTGCGTCAGGATCCAACAAGATACCACCTAGAACAGATTCTTCTGCTTCCAAATTTTGTGGTGGTATTTGGTCAGGTTGTGCTTCAAAACTAGGCTTATCAATCTTGGAATTCTTAAACGTTCCAAAATCTCTAGATTGTTTTGAAAAATCCCCGTTATTTGAAGAGGGGGTGCTGATCATTTATTGCTTGTTTAACAAGGACACCTACTTTGGCTTGTTCAGGCAAAGATGCAACTATTAGTAACTTGTAACTTCAAGGTTTATTTCTGCATTTACTTCACTATGAAGCTTGATTTGTACTTTGTATTTACCAACACCATGAATCTCAGGAACAGATATATCTCTTCGATCTATTTCTTTTTTAGTAGCCTCTTTTACTACTTCAGCAACATCACCATTTGTCACTGTTCCAAATAACACTCCATCTTCACCAACTTGTTTTTTGACTGTAAATCTTCCAATAGTTTTAAGAGCTGTTTGAAAATCAATTGCTTCTTGCTTTTTAGCAGCCTCTTGTTCAGCTTGTTTTGCTCTGCGATGTTCAACTTGTTTTAAAACAGTTGCAGTGACTGGTAATGCTTTTTTGTTTGGTAATAAAAAGTTTCTTGCAAAGCCAGGAGAGACTTCAACAAGATCACCGTCTTTACCAAGACTTTTGATGTCTTCATTCAGGACAACTTGAACTCGCTTAGCCATGGATTGAAAATGATTTAAAGCTATTTAATCTTGTTAATAATCTTACGATGCGATAGGCAGTCTAATTTTTTTAGCTAGACCCAGTGCTTTTAAAAAACGTATATGCTGCCATGTTAGATCAATTTGGTTTTTTTGAAGACCATGCTTGGCTGAGTTTGGGAAAGCATGATGATTATTGTGCCACCCTTCTCCGAATGTTAGTGCCGCTACCCATTTATTATTTTTTGAATTATCTCCACTGTCATAGGCAGTAGTCCCCCAACAGTGAGTTGCTGAATTGACTAGCCAAGTGATGTGATAAACAAAAACTAGTCTCAGAGGAATTCCCCATAGGACCATTGCCCATCCTCCAACACCAGTTGATTGACCAATTAAAAAAAGTGTTGCTCCTAAAGGGATTTGCAAGAGGAGAAAATTTTTGTTTAAGAAGCGATAGTAAGGATCTTTGATTAAATCTCCAGAAAGTCTTGGGACTGCTTTCATGGCAGGCACATCTTCAAACATCCATCCCATGTGACTCCACCAAAAACCTTTATTACTATCATGATGATCCGCTTCAGTATCAGAAAAAGTATGATGATGTCTGTGAAGACCAACCCAATCAATTGGACCATGCTGGCAACTTAATGCTCCACAAGTTGCAAAAAATCTCTCAAGCCATTTTGGAACTTGAAAAGAACGGTGAGAAAGAAGGCGATGATATCCCGTAGTTACTCCCAAGCATGCAGTTAACCAATACAAGAAAATAAATCCAGAAAAAGCTTGCCAGCTCCAAAATTTGGCTTGCAAAGTAAATATTGTTAAAGCGTGTATTGTGAACATGAATATGACTGTTCCCCATCTTTTTTTAGCTCTTAGAAGTTGAATCCGTCTTGGTACATGTCCCTGGAGCTTCTTCGACGCGGCCATCGCTTTATCGGCAGCAATTGGTTTTTTTAATGGAGCCGACGCCTCGATTAAACTGGAAACCATTAGTGATCAGTCTACTTAACGTATATAATATACGATAAGGATCCTAATCAGGCCTATTTATCAATCTTGAACGTGATTTGTGACCTCTAGTTTTCGTGACCAACTGGCTGCAGGGAGAAGGGCTATGGCTCATCTCGTCCATGTATGGCATGAGCGCAATGGTTGGTCTCATAAAGTTCTTCCTGTGTTGGCTGAATGTTTGGATCTTGGTAGAGTTCATAGCTCCCAAATTTCTAATCTAAGGAATGGAAAACTTGTATCACCTAGTCCTGAAGTATTTTTTGCTTTGGGAAAAGTAAATCAAGTACTCTCCCGTGGTTTAGAAAATATAGAAGGTCAAATATCTAGTGTTCAACCAGATTTATATAGATCATTGCAAGAATCTGCGATTGCTGTCGAAGCAAATAATGGTAATCCACTTTCTGCTGGTGATTTCTTTGAGATTTTTGTTGGCTTAGCCTCTTTACCCTCTTCCTTTGATTGGTTTATTGAGGAAGCTGAGGCGACTATTCTCAGCGCTGCTTTGGCTGATTATTTATGTAAAGGTAGGTCTTGGAGAATGTGTAGAGAGCAAGTTATGGCAGCTTATCCAGTAAGCAAAAAACAACGAAGGGAAAGATTTGAGGCAGTTATGGCAGGTTTAAAAGATTACACAGCCGAGGAACTTGATGGTGAATTATTAGATTTACATGCAACTAATAAATTATTAAATACAAATAATATGCAAGGTGCAGATGATTTCTTGGAGAATCTACGTCAAAGAGGATTATTACTTAAAGATCAAGAAAAATTAGAAATTATTTTTTCAGATTGATCTTATCAAACTTATGTTTTTCATATAATTTTTAATATGTTAAATGATTTTCCTAAAAACTTTGTTGATAATATAGAAAAAAAATTATATTTATCTATCAAAGAAAAAACTGATAGTGTAACTCTTAATTTGGAAAAAGTGTTAAAGGCTTTTTCTGATGCTCATTTAAATGTACAACATTTTTCATCTCAAACAGGATATGGACATGGGGATTTAGGGAGAGAGACAATTGATAAAATTTTTGCAGATGTTTTAGAAGCTGAGAAAGCAGTAGTTAGAGTTCAGCTTGTAAGTGGAACTCATGCTATTGCATCATCTTTGTTTGGTGTTTTAAGGCCAGGAGATAATTTCTTATCTATTACTGGAAGACCTTATGAATCACTTGAGGAAGTAATAGGATTAAGAGGAATTGGTCAAGGTTCATTAATTGAGTTTGGTATTTCATATGAAGAAATTTCTCTCAAAAATGATGGAAAAATAGATTTTGTAGCTTTAGAAAATGCTTTAAATATACCTAGAAAATTAATTTTTATACAACGAAGTTGTGGTTATTCATGGCGCCCATCTTTGAGTATTGATGTTATTCAAAGGATTTGTAATTTATGTCATAAGATACAACCTGATTGTATTTGTTTTGTTGATAATTGCTATGGAGAATTTGTCGAGAAAAAAGAACCTACTGCAGTAGGTGCAGATTTGATTGCAGGTTCTTTAATAAAAAATTTAGGTGGAACTATTGTTCCTGCTGGTGGATATGTAGCGGGAAAAGCTGGTTTAGTTGATCAAGCATGTTGCCGTTTGACTTCTCCAGGCATTGGATCTAAGGGTGGGATTACTTTTAATTTAAATAGAACTATTTTACAAGGACTTTTTCTGGCGCCCCAAATGGTTTCAGAGGCTCTAATTGGTGCTGATATCATCTCTACTGCATTTAGCGATTTAGGCTTTCAAGTGTTACCCGAAGCGGGTTCTTTACGCTCAGATTTGATTCAAGTAGTAAGAATTGGTGACCCGAAAATTTTACAAATGATCTGTAGGTCTTTTCAGGAAAAATCGCCAATAGGATCTTTTCTTGATCCTATACCAGCTCCTATGCCAGGGTATGAAAATAATTTAGTTATGGCGGGAGGAACTTTTGTAGATGGTAGTACGAGTGAATTTTCTGCGGATGCTCCTATGAAGCCTCCATTTGATCTTTTCATTCAAGGAGGATCGCATCGTTCTCATGTGAAAATTGCTTTGATTCATGCACTATCCAATTTATTTCAGGCAGGATTGATAAAATTGCCACAGAATGTATAAGCGTTTTTCGTTTTGACGCAATGGCTTTTTCCTTCCCAGATCATTTCCGTTTCGCTGATAGTCATGAATATGCTTTTGCTGATGATGCTTTAGTTCGAATTGGCATAAGTGCATTTGCAGTAGATCAATTAGGAGATATTGTTTTTGTTGATCTTCCAGAAGAAGGAACTGCAATCAAGAGAGGAGAGACCTTTGGCTCAGTTGAGTCTGTAAAGGCTGTTGAAGATATGTATGCGCCAGTGAGTGGACAAATTGTTCATACAAACAATTCTGTTATGTCAAGCCCAGAGGAACTTCAAAATGATCCTCATGGTGAAGGATGGTTATTAATAATTCGTCCTGACAATCCTGATCAATTACAAGACCTTATGGATTCTGAAACTTATTCAAAGAAAATTTCTCCATAAAACTTTACTGAATGATTTTTCTTACAACAAATTAGGAAATTTTTCTCTACACTTGCCTTCTCTCTAATAACTTAATTTGCTTGTGCTTGAGAACAAGCTCATGTTAAAAGCAGAATTAAAGGATTTCACTTTTAAGTCTCGCCACATAGGTCCTAGTAATGAAGAAGAAGCTTTAATGCTTCAATTTCTTGGTTTTCAAAATTCGGAAGAATTTATATCCACAGTAATACCAAGTGAAATTTTTGATTCAGAAAACCAAGCTGTTTCTATCCCTGATGGATGTGATCAAAATGAAGCCTTAAAGAAAATAAATATAATTGCAAAGAAAAATATTGAATATCGTTCGCTTATTGGGCTTGGGTATCATTCGACTGTTATCCCCCCAGTTGTACAAAGAAATGTATTGGAAAACCCTAATTGGTACACTGCTTATACCCCTTATCAAGCAGAGATATCACAAGGTAGATTAGAAGCCTTGTTTAACTTTCAGACTTTAATCAGTGAATTAACGGGTTTGCCAATATCTAATGCTTCTTTACTTGATGAAGCTACTGCAGCTGCTGAGGCAATCAGTTTGAGTTTGGCTGTTAGAAAAAATAAAAATGCTAATAAATTCTTAGTAGATCAAGAAATTTTGCCCCAAACACTTGATGTTTTAAAAACTCGATGCGAACCTTTACGCATTGAACTTGAGATCTTTGATAATAATAATTTTCAAATTGATAACAATGTTTTCGGAATACTTATTCAGTTGCCTGGGAAAAATGGTCGCATTTGGGATCCAACATCAATAATAAACGATGTACATAAATTTGATGCACTTGCAACAATAGCAATTGATCCATTGGCTCAAGTCCTGATTAAACCTATGGGCGAATTTGGAGCAGATATTGTTGTTGGAAGCGCACAAAGACTTGGTGTTCCTATCGCTTTTGGTGGTCCACATGCAGCTTTTTTTGCAACTAAAGAAATATATAAAAGACAAATACCAGGAAGGATAGTGGGCCGTTCACTTGATGTCGAAGGTAATCAAGCTTTGAGGCTTGCACTTCAAACGAGAGAGCAACATATTCGAAGAGATAAGGCAACCAGTAATATTTGTACTGCGCAGGTTTTATTAGCTGTTCTTTCATCTTTTTATGCAGTACATCATGGTCCAGAAGGCCTTAGAGAAATTGCACAAAAAATTGTTAAATATAGATCATGTTTTGAGTCTATTCTAAGTGATTTGGAATATTCTCTAGATCTATATTCAAGATTTGATAGTGTTGATGTTTATTGTCCAGAAGCACCTAAAGTTATTCAGTTAGCTTCTGAGGAAGGATATAACCTTAGAGTACTACCTATTGGATCAGATATTTCTGATGCAAAGGGTTTTGGGGTAACTTTTGATGAACTAACTTGCGATGAAGAAATCAATAAACTTTATAAAATACTTGCAACAATTAAAGAAAAAGATGTTAATGATCTTTCTATTTTTTCTTTTGATAATGGATTAATAAAAGACATTCCGCTTAGACAATCATCTTGGCTTGAACAATCAGTATTTAATAAATATCGAAGCGAGACTGACTTAATGAGGTATATACATCATTTGGTTTCGAAAGATTTTTCTTTGGTTCAAGGAATGATTCCTCTTGGCAGTTGTACTATGAAATTAAATGCAGCCTCAGAACTTTTACCAATTGAATGGAACGAGTTTTCAGCTATTCACCCTTTTGCACCTGTACATCAATTAGCTGGATTCCAAGAAATAATTAATGACCTTGAAAGCTGGCTGGCTGCTTTAACTGGTTTTCAAGGAGTTTCTCTTCAACCTAATGCAGGTTCACAAGGCGAATTTGCTGGTTTGCTTGTAATACGTTCATGGCATCAGTCACTTGGAGAAGGTCATAGAAATATTTGCTTGATTCCAACAAGTGCTCATGGTACAAATCCAGCTAGCGCGGTTATGTCTGGCTTCAAAGTAGTATCTGTAAATTGCGATGAATACGGTAATGTTGATTTAGAAGATCTTAGAAATAAATCAAATATTCATTCAAAGAATTTGGCTGCCTTGATGGTTACTTATCCTTCAACGCATGGAGTTTTTGAACCTAATATTCGTGAAATTTGTGAAGTCATTCATCAAGCGGGAGGTCAGGTCTATTTAGATGGCGCAAATTTGAATGCTCAAGTAGGAATTTGTAGGCCTGGATCATACGGTATTGATGTTTGCCATTTAAATCTTCATAAAACTTTTTCAATTCCTCATGGAGGTGGAGGACCAGGAGTAGGTCCTATAGCTGTTGCCAGTCATTTGGTTCCTTATCTCCCTGGACATTCAATTGTTAATTGCGGAGGAGATAAGGCGATTTCGGCTGTTTCTGCAGCGCCATATGGAAGTGCAGGAATATTGCCAATTAGTTGGATGTACATTCGAATGATGGGGATCGATGGTTTACGTAAAGCGAGTTCTATAGCAATTCTTAGTGCTAATTATTTGGCAAAACGACTTGAGTCTTATTATCCAGTTTTGTTTAAAGATCCCAATGGAAGAGTGGCTCACGAATGCATATTGGATTTGCGACCTTTAAAGAGTCAATTAGGGATTGAGGTTGAAGATATTGCTAAGAGATTGATGGATTATGGATTTCATGCTCCAACAATAAGCTGGCCTGTCGCAGGAACTTTGATGGTTGAACCGACAGAGAGCGAAAGCTTATCTGAATTGGATCGTTTTTGCGAGGCTATGATTGGAATTCGAGAAGAAATTGAAAACATAAAATCAGGAAAAATTGATCCTATAAATAATCCTTTAAAAAAATCTCCCCACACTTTGAAAACAATTACGTCTGATGATTGGGATAGACCTTATTCTCGTAAAGAGGCAGCGTTTCCTTTGACTGGACAGGAAAAATATAAATTTTGGCCATCAGTTTCACGTATTAATAATGCTTATGGGGATAGAAATTTGATATGCAGTTGTCCTTCCGTTAAAGATATAGAAGCAACTAATTCTCTTTAAAGACTGGTTAAAACTCGTTTTATTAGTTAAATTTCAAGCGAAAACCAAATTTCTGGTTTTTAGAGCTGTTTTGCAATTTCTTTTATTAACTTTGCTGCAGCTTTAAATTATATGGGGACCAAATGAACAAAAAGACATCTTTTGATCTGCCTGATCAACTGAAAAAAAAGGATGACTTATCCTTGCCTTCTTTTTCTAATTGCTTTGAATCTGTTTTAAATAAAGGTGAACTTTTACAAGTTGCTGGAACTAACGTAGTGAGAGTTCCATTTGGAGTTCGCCAGCCTAAGAAAAAAAGACCAGCAAAGTTATCTACTTGGGCAACCTTGGTTTTACCTTTACAATCATTTGATTCGCCTACCCCCCCTCCTCATGCGGCGTAAAGACTAAGCAGCAATATTTGATTCGTTTTTTTCGAGTACATCTTCGTAGTAATTTCTCAATTGGTTTGTAGCTCCTGCCCATCCCCATCTTTCTGCTTCTGAACGAGCTGCTTGTCTCATTGCTGTGCGCTCTATTTCGTTTCCTAATAATTTCTTTGTAGCCTCAATTAAACTTTTTGCTCCATCATTTTCTCCATCTGGATTGTATAAACATCCATTCTCTCCATCTGAGATAATATCTGGAATTCCCCCTTTATTTGCTCCTACTACTGGACATCCTGCAGCCATTGCTTCTAAAAGCACTAATCCAAGAGTTTCTGTACTTGAAGGAAATAAGAAAGCATCTCCAGAGGCATAAGCACTTGCTAACTCATTGCCACTTAAATATCCCACAAAGGTAGTCGAGGTTCCTTCGAAGATTTTTTCTAATTGTTGTCTATATGGTCCATCGCCGACAAGCGCAAGTCGAGTGTTTGGTAATGCTTCAAGGACAGGTTTAATTCTTTCGATTTGTTTTTCTGCTGAAAGTCTTCCGACATATATCAACAGAGATCCTTCATCACTATAATTTCCTAAAAGACGAGATCTCATTTGTTCGTTTCTTAGGTCTGGCCTGAAAATATCTGTATCCACTCCTCTTTGCCATAATGCGGTATTTTGTATTCCTTTATCAGTGAGTTCTTGAACCATTGCAGTTGAAGTACAAAGATTCAGAGTTGCTTGATTATGAGCAGCTTTTAATAATTCCCATAAAAGAGGCTCTAACATCCCCATTCCGTAGTGCTCTAGATATTTTGGTAAATGAGTGTGATAACTAGCCACAAGTGGAATATTATTTGATTTGGCTAGCCAAATACCACCTAATCCAAGTACGGCAGGATTAACTACATGGATTAAGTCAGGTTTAAAGTTTTCTAATTCATCTGATACGCCAGGGCCAGGAAGCCCTAATTTCAGTTCTGGATATAAAGGTAAAGGCATTGCAGGTACACCTACAACTTTTGCTCCCATATAGCTTGATGGACAGCCTTCTGGACAAAAAACGGTAACCTCATCATCCGATTGAACTAAATTTTGAATAGTTTTGGTCAGACGAGTAACTATCCCATCGACTTTTGGCAGGAAAGTTTCTGTAAAAAAAGCTATTTTCACTGAGCGTGTATTTTTGAAATATTGTACTGGTTAGGTTGAGGATTGATTTATTGCTTGCGCTTGGGTTGATGTCCATGCAGATACACAAGGTATTCGTTTCAAGTCACAGCGACTGGAGTATTTTTTTGCAACTCCAACAACCTCTTCCAGCAGTCCATTATCCAAAGTTGTGGGATCTAAACCAAGCTCAATAAAACATCGATTATCAACTATTAAGTCATTTTCTACTGCTTCGTTTCTGGGATTAGGAAGATAATTGATTTTTGCTCCAGTCAGAGAGGCTACTTTCTTAGCTAATTCCCCTACTTGATGACTTTCTGTCATTTGGTTGAAGATTTTCACTCTTTCACCTTTTTCCGGGGGGTTTTCAAGCGCTAATTGAACGCATCTTACTGAGTCTCTGATATGTATGAAAGCTCTAGTTTGTCCCCCAGTGCCATGCACTGTTAGGGGATATCCAATCGCAGCTTGCATTAGGAATCTGTTTAATACTGTTCCATAGTCACCGTCATAATCAAATCTATTAGTGAGTCTTGGGTCTCGGCTTGTTACATCAGTATTTGTTCCCCAGACAATGCCTTGATGAAGATCAGTGATTCTGATCTGGTCATTTTTGTTGTAATAAAGAAACAGCAATTGATCTAGCGTTTTTGTCATGTGATAAACGCTTCCAGGACTGGCCGGATGCAGAATCTCTTCTTCAAAACGGCTTCCGTCGGGTTGAGGCACTTCTACTTTTAAATACCCTTCCGGTATGGTTGCGCCTCTATGTGATCCATAGCCGTAAACTCCCATTGTCCCAAGATGAACAATATGAATATCTAATTGAGATTCAACTATTGCGGCCAGTAGGTTATGCGTGCCATTCACATTGTTATCAACTGTATATCTCTTGGTTGCGCTGCTTTTCATTGAGTATGGAGCAGCACGTTGCTCAGCAAAATGAATAATTGAATCTGGCTTTTCCTCAATCAAGAGATCTAAAAGCTTTTGATATTCTGATGCAAGATCTAAATGAATAAAGTTAATAGGTTTACAACCTATCTCAGACCAAGCTTTAATCCTTTCTCCAATACTTGTAATTGGAGTTAAGGATTCAACTTCAAGGTCTATATCAATTTTTCGACGACTGAGATTATCCACGATGATTACATCGTGACCCTTGTCAGCAAGATTTACTGCACAAGGCCATCCGCAGAAGCCATCACCACCAAGAACGAAAACTTTCACTCTAAACTCCGAAATACAGAGCAAATGCTCATATTATTCAAGCTACTACAAGGGTTTCACTTGATTGTTAAAGAATATGCGATAAGCCCAATTACAAGGATAACTCCAGCAAGGGTAAAAAGCCAAGAACCTTTGTTGCCACTGCTTTCTTTTGTAAGTATTTCAATTTTTGGTTCATCTGCAAAAACGTTAAGTCTGCCTTGACTTTCTTTAGTGACTGTCATGGTTTTTTGTTTATTAGCCTATTACGTTACTAATTTTTAACGTATTCCTCTAATTATTTGAAATAACTCCATCTAATGGAGAACTCGAATGCGCAAGTAGATTTTCTGGCAGTCTTCCAGACAAATATGCATCTCTGCCAGCCTCCGTGGCGTTAGAAAATGCTTTGGCCATTAAAATTGGTTTTTTTGCTAGTGCGATAGCACTATTTATTAGAACCCCATCGGCTCCCATTTCTAGTGCTTGAGCTGCTTCACTTGGTACTCCAAGTCCTGCATCAATAATTACTGGGATACGAGCTTCTTCAATGATCATTGAAATGTTTGCTGCATTTCTGATTCCTTGAGCAGATCCAATAGGCGAGCCAAGAGGCATAACAGTTGCACATCCAATTTCTTCAAGATTTTTTGCAATTAATGGGTCAGAATTTATATAAGGAAGAACGGTAAAACCTTCTTTAACTAATTGTTCTGCTGCTTTCAAAGTACCAAGTGGGTCGGGTAATAAATATTTTTTGTGAGGTATAACCTCTAATTTGACAAAATTATTATTCTCTTGACCAGCTAGCTTTGCTAATTCTCTGCCCAATCTGGCCACTCGAATAGCTTCTTCAGCATTTGTGCAACCTGCAGTGTTTGGAAGCATCCATATGTTGTTCCAATCTATTGATTCCATTAACCCTTTATGTCCATTTTCTTGTCCTTGAACTCTTCTCACGGCCACTGTAACTATTTCACATTTTGAATTGAATAGGCTTTTCTGCATGACTTCTAATGATGAGTATTTACCTGTCCCAACAAGAAGGCGACTTTTAAACTCTTTGTTTCCTATTTTTAGTAATTGATTTGAGTTGTTCATAGAAAAATATAATTAATTAAAATTCATTCAGAAACCTTTTTTCTCTAATAATTGATCTTGATTTTTTCCTATTATACGTTCAAGTCTTTTAATTTGAGAAATAGCTGTTTTATTTTTGGGATCTAGCTTTAAGACTTCTTGATAATTTTTATAAGCTTCATCTTCTTTGAGTAAACGTTGATAAGCGAACCCGAGATTATTTAGTGCAACTGGATATTCAGATTTTGCTACTAATGCTTTTTTGTAATGAATTACTGCTGATTTGAAATCATTTTGTGCAGCAAGTGCAAAACCTAATGCATTTTCTATAAGTGC
>QCIG01000008.1 GCA_003216815.1 Prochlorococcus sp. AG-402-K14
CCATCCCTTATTTCAACAATTTTATTTGCAACTTTTGAAATAAAATATCGATCATGAGAGACTATCAACGCGGTTCCATTATAACTAGATAATGCCTTTTCTAACATATGCTTTGAAGGTATATCTAAATGATTCGTAGGTTCATCAAGAACTAAAAAATTTGATGGTTTAATTATTATTAAAGCTAAAGCAAGTCTGGCTTTCTCGCCTCCACTTATTTGCTTAACTTGCTTAAAAACAGAATCATTGGTTAAGCCAAAACTACCCAACAATGATCTTATCTCGGTTTGTGTCCAATTTGGAACTGATTGACTAATTGTCTCAATCACTGTTTTTTCTAATTCCAAAGCTTCTGCCTGATTTTGTTCAAAATAACTGGGAATAATATTATATTTACCTAGCTCGATAGATCCTTCATCAGGTTTTTCTAAACCCATAATTAATCTAAGTAAAGTAGATTTTCCAGAACCATTTTCTCCTAAAAATGCTATTTTTTCACCTGGTTCAACCTCCAGAAAAGCACCTAGGAATAAAATATTTTCTTCATAACTATGTGTTAAATCATTAATGCTTAATACATCTTTACCAGAGCGTGGAGCATCCAGAAATTGAAAAGTAGGACCTTTCAAACTAGTCTCCGGTGCTTCTATCTTTTCAACTTTATCTAATAACTTTTCTCTACTTTTCGCTTGCGTACTTCTATTAGCACTAGCTCGAAATCTTTCTATATATACCTTTTGGGCTTGAATATCCTTTTGCTGTTTTTCATAAGCAGCTTTTATTGATTCTAATTCAAAATCTTTCTGTTGAATATATGATGTATAGTTTCCTAAATAACTTTTAGACTGTCCTCGTTCTGTATTAACAATCTTAGTACAAACTTTATCTAGAAAAGATCTATCATGACTCACAATAACCATTGCAACTTTTTGAGTAAGTAAATAGTTCTCTAGCCATTCAATAGTTTTTAAATCTAAATGATTAGTTGGCTCATCTAATAGCAATAAGTCAGGACTTTGCAGGAGAATCTTACCTAAAGCGATTCTCATCTGCCAACCACCAGAAAAGTCTCCAACTAATCTATCTGCCTCTTTAGGTTGAAAGCCAATAGTGGGTAATAGCTTTTCAACTTTAGACTCCAAGTCATAGCCATTTATAGATTCAAATTTGCTTTGAATTACGCTTAATTCATTAATTAATGAATCCAGATAAGCTAAATCTTTAGATGCTAATTCAGATTCCATTTTTGCTTGAATTAGTTTTTGATTGCGAAGCAAGATAGAAGCCTCTTGAAATGCCTCAAATAGCTCTTCTCTAACTGATCTATAAACATCAACATCAAATTCCTGTTTTAAATATGCAATAGATGGATCACCTTCAATAATCAAAGATCCATCCGTTGCTTCTTCTAATCCTGCAATAATTTTTAATTGTGTGGATTTTCCTGCTCCATTCACCCCAACTAGCCCTATTCTCTCTCCATTTTTTATTTCCCAACTCACATCTTTCAAGACTTCGCCAGTGGGATAAATCTTCCTAATCCGCTCAAGACGCAACACTACAAACAAACCTCATGTGAATTAGCTTCAATCATTTAGCTTTAAAAGATGCCATCTGATTAAAATTAGCTTATGAAAGAAAAGCCATGTTAAGACTCGAACAAATTACTGCGTTAGTTCTTGCAGCAGCTCTTGCAATTCCTAGTTATTGGTTTTTTTGGACCATGGCAGGAGGAGGTGGCTATGAGCGCAGAGTAATAAAAGACAATAATCAAGAGTTAATAAAAGTCCCTGCTACAAGCAACAAACAATCACAATCCACCCCTAGCTTTTATTAACCATTGTTTAGTCTCTGAATCATCTATTGTTTGCAAGTATTCTTTAACTTCTTCTGGAGTAACTGGCAAATTCATTTTATTTCCAAGTGCACATATGGCTTGCATTGCTCCTTTTGGGTTTTGAAGAGCTTGACGAAAAAGATCTTGTTTTTTCTCAGGGTCTGCATTTATAAGCTTATAAAGCTCTGCAGCATTGCCTCTCATAAGAAAATCATTAACTAAACAAAAGAATATTCAATTACGCAGCTTTTGTCTGGAAACTAGCCGAATCATTGCAATTATCTAAGTCACTTTCTTTTAAGCCTAAAGCTGAGGCATCTTTCATACTTCTTGCATCCATGCACAGTACTTTACGGAGTTGAGCGAAGTTGGCAGCCTGAGAAGATCTTCCCTCGTTGTTTGCCCCGTATTCAGCTCTTTGTAGAACATGATGTAAATGAGTCAATAAATAGGAACTCACAACAGCAGAAATTAAAACATCCCCATTCGTACTATTACGACGAGTCTTCCTTCTTGGTCGCTTTACAGATCCTTTATCGACTTCTGCACGCGAAGAAAGAGGTTTAGATGTTTGAGGGAGAGAAGGCTTAGACATGAAATACTCCTTTTTAAACAAAAATTCAAGTAAAGGCAGACAAAGAAAAGCAGGCCAGAATGGCAAGCATCATACACAAGGATACTATCCATCCGTATAAGTGTACACTATTAACTATCCGGTAGTTCTCTGTACGCATGGCTACTCGTCAAAATTCAACAAACGGGAAGCAAAAATCGCCTCGCATCCAAGTTGTGCTACCAGAAGATTTATGTGAGCAATTATCAAAATTAGCCGAGCAAGAATCTAGAACTGTTAGCAATATGGCCAAAGTGCTAATTCAAGAGGGTGTTAAACGTTACGAATTGACAGAAAGTTCAGTACCTCAAGATTCAGAAACAAGAAGAACTCAGAATTTTATAAATGCATTAGAGAAACAAAAAACACAAAGACTAAAAGGTATTCCAAAACGATTAAGGTTTAAAAAAAATTAATCCTTGATTTAAGTACAATCAAGGATCAACCCTTACTCCATAAAGAATAGATTTACTTGCACCAGTGATGAACTTAGGGTTGATTTTTCTCCCTAAGACATGCCACCAAGATAAAGTTGCAAAAACCAAAGCTTCTCTATATTGAGATGGAATACCAATTTCATTTATTTGACGCACACTGATACCACAACATTGTTTTTGTAATTGTTTCATTAGAAATAAATTTTTAGCTCCACCTCCAGCGACCAAAAGCTCAATTAAATGTATTTTTTTAACTCTAAAAAGATTATCTAGGTCTTGCGCAATTATTGAGGCAGTAAATGTAGTGAGTGTTGATATTAAATCTTCTTTTGTTATATCACCTAGTTCTTTTTTCCTTTTTTGTAAATCTTGAAAACCAAATTGCTCTCTACCTGTAGATCGAGGAGGTTCAAGATGAAAAAAAGGTTCTTTCAACCATTTCTCTATGAAATTTAATTTCGGTATACCAAGTGATGCTATCGATCCATTCTGATCAAACTTAAATAATGAATTATTAGTTTCTTGAATAGCTAAATCAATTAGAGAGTTAGCAGGCCCACAATCCCATCCTAAACAATCAGAAGTTTTATGAATTCCAGTTTTAGGTGGAATAATTGTTAGATTGGCAATACCACCAAGATTCAGAATTCCTCGCCATCCATACAGTCTTCCTATTAAAGATTCATCCACTAACGCCACCAAAGGGGCTCCATGACCACCTGAAGCGAGATCCTTTGATCTGAAATCATAAATAACAATTTGATTTAACATATTTGCAAGTAATGGTCCTAAAAGAATTTGAAGACTTCCTCCTTTTTGAGAATTTTTTACACTTCTATGAAACACTGTTTGGCCATGACATCCCACCACATCTGCAACTGAATCAGGATCACAAGTTCTTGCAGCGGAAGCATTTAACTCAGTAATTTCCTCAGCCAACTCAAGCCAATCTTTGCTATTAATTTTCAATCCTTGACCAACCTTGATAATTTTTTTCCTTGTTGAAGATGGATATTCACATGAAACTGTATTCAAAATTTTCCATTTTGGCTTTGCAGGATCCCCTTTAAATTCAACTAAAACTGCATCTATTCCATCTGCACTGGTACCACTCATCAAGCCCAAAGCCAGCATAGATTAAATTTGTGGGAGCTTTTGAAGATCTTCCATTGATCCCATTACTACAAGTACATGGTCTTTTTCCAAAATATATTTAGCTGGAGGATTAACAGTTAGCAATTGAGCAGGACCAGCGGCTAAAACATTGACAAAATAATTCTTTCTTAAATTTAAATCCCTTAAGGAACGACCCACAAAAACCTCAGGTACTTTAATCTCGTCAATTCCAGTTTTATCATCGAGTTCTAATCTTTCAATCAAATTAGGTCTTACCAATTCCAAACCCAATCTTTCTCCTTGCATTCTTGAAGGAAATACAACTCGATCAGCCCCAACTCTTTTAAGCATTTTTTCGTGCAAATCACTTGTTGCTCTTGCAATTACCTCCTTAACTAAACTTCCATCAGTGTCTTTTGCAATAAGCGTTGTCGTAATACTTGCCTCAATTGGCTCACTAATACCTACTACAACAGTTCCCATTTCAAGAACACCGGCTTCTTTCATCGATTCTTCATCCGTTGAATCAACAACCCTGGCTTCAATAGTTGGTTCAAGTTGACGCAGTTCTTCTATTGCTTTTTCAGAGGAATCAACAGCCAATACATCAGCACCATTTCTTAATAACTCTCTGCACACAGCGCTGCCAAAACGACCAATTCCAACAACAGCAAAGCCAAGTTTCTGATTTGCTTTATTGGGAGACCATTGCCACCAATCGCTCATGATTTTTCCTCCTTAAACATAGAGATCTTCCCTTGGATAGCCAATTCGATTGCGATGTTGAAGCTTACTTTTGTAGAGGGCTTGCCACATAGCACTCAAGAATAGAAGGATACCTAGTCTGCCAACAAACATCCCAATAACAAGTATTAATTGACCGAAGTGTCCTAGCTCAGATGTAACACCAAGATCAAAACCTACCGTTGCAAAAGCTGAAATACAGGTAAAAAGCATTTCTAAAAATGAAAAATTTTCACCGTTATTTAATCCATTACTCAAGCTTAATAATAGGGCCATGATCAACACAAATAAAAGCGAGCCAACTGTTATGCCAACCGCTTTAAGAACTACTTTGTCAGATATCTGACGATTACGAATAATAATTTCATTTTGGCCACGCAAAGTTGCTCTTGTCGCTGCCATTAATGCAGCAATAGTTGTTGTCTTTATACCTCCGCCAGTACCGCCAGGACTTGCGCCAATAAACATTAGAAACATAATCAATAGAAGACCAGAATCCGAAACACTGTCAATTGATATCGGTAAATTCGTAAAGCCTGCAGTTCGCGCACTAACAGAGGTAAATAAAGCCGTAAATATACGATCATCAAAATTAATCAAGGAAAAGAAACTACCCTTAGCTAAAGATTCAGTAAAAATCAATCCAAAAAACCCCAACGAAATTAATATGAAAGATGATCGAATCACTAATCTTGTATGAAGACTTAAATTCCTTAATTTTAAAGATCTACGATTGATCCAAATATCATTTGTAACTCGCCATCCAAAACCACCTAAAATTATTAACATAATCAAAACAAAATTGACAACCCAGTTATTTCTGTAATCTTGCAAACTATTAGTCCAGAGACTAAATCCAGCATTGTTATAAGCAGAAATACTATGAAAGACTGATGCCCATATTCTTTCATTTGAATTAGCTATATTGTTGAAACCAAAGAAATATAAAGTAATAGCACCAAGACATATTAATATAACTGCAGTTATGGCGATACCTTGGAAAGTTTTCCCGACTCCTCCAACTCCAAATTCATCAAGTTTTTTTCCTCTATCAAGACGTGTTTTTAATTCAGTCCCACTAACAATAAAGCCCTGTAAAAATGTAGTAATTGCCATCAAACCAAGACCGCCAATTAATAACATTATCGCCAAAATTAATTGTCCAAAGAATGTCAAATCTACACCTATATTAATAATTGATAATCCCGTAACTGTTACAGCAGAAGTTGCCGTAAATAATGCCTCCCACAAACCTACATTTTCATTAGAACATAAAGGTGTAGCTAATAATAAACTTCCACAGATAATCACAAGCAAACCAGTCACCACAGTAAACTGTGGGACCGTCAGCCTTCTGTAAGAGTCATTCCTAATAATCACTTTCTTTAAGAATAGAAAATTCTAATTCCATCAAAAGTTAAATAAAAAAGTGAAATGGATTGTTTAAAAACCCACTTAAATAAATAAGCATATCCACAATATTTACGAAAGACTATACTTTAACAAGATCAACCAAGGAACAAGCAACGTCATCAAAAGAGTCAAGCCAGCTCCATATCTAGTTACATCTAAAAACTGATATCGCCCAGGGCCAAAAACCATTAGATTTGTCTGGTAACCCATAGGAGTAAGAAAAGATTGACTAGCACCAAAAAGGACTGTTATCAATAATGCCAATGGAGGTAAATTCATAGTTGGTGCCAATTGAACTGCTATTGGAGCCAAAAGCGCCACTGAAGCAGCGTTACTGACAAATTGAGTAAATATTGTAGTAGAGAGAAAAATCACTACTAAAGCAGCGTAAGTAGATAAGTCTTGCAATATAAAAATCAAAATATTTGCAAAAGCATCAGCAAGACCCGTGTTTTGCATTGCGACACTAAAACTGGAGAGAGACCCAAGCAAAAGAATTACATCAAGTCGAATAGATCGTTGTACTTCTGCGGGCCTTAAACATCCACCCCAAACCATCCCAATTACAGCAATTAAAACCGAAGCTACCAAAGGCAAGTCAGTAACCGAGGGAATAATCAACATAGCGATGGCGATTCCAATCGCTAGTGGTTTTCTTGTGACAGTTGGCAGATCATGATCAAATTGATCTAAAACAAGTAGGTCATTACTGTCTTGTAATCCTCGAATTGAATCCCTGGGAGCTTGCAGAAGTAATACATCTCCCTCTCTTAAAATTGCTTGTCCCAATCTTTCTTGAACAGTTTGCCGACCTCTTCTTAACGCTAAAACAGTTGCATTATGCCTTTGCCTAAATCGTAATTCACGTAAACTAGCACCAGCCAAGGTTGAGCCAGCTGGTAAAAGGACCTCTACAGTTTGTTGTCCTTCATCAATATTAGATAGAAAAAATTTTTTTTCAGTATTTAAATTTTTGGTTAACTGAACAGTATGCTCTTGTTTTAAACGCAAAAGATCTGAACGTGTAATCCTTATTAGCAAGCGGTCTTTTGATTGAATTATCCGATCAGCTAAAGGGGGTAAAAGTCTTTCATTCTCTCGCTGTATTTCTAGAACATCGACATCAAATCTTCTTTGTAAGCGACTATTCCTTAAGGAATGCCCAACCAATTCAGAATCAGAAGGAATTGTAACTTCAGTAAAATATCCAGTTTGATCCGAACTACCTCCATACTCTGAACTAATTCTTCCTCTGTCAGGTAACAAAGATTGGGGAGCTAACAACATATACGCTGTCCCAAGCAACCATATAGGTATACCTATTGCCGAAAAAGTAAAAAGATCAAAAGGGCCATAACCTAGTTGATCGCTAATGTCGCTTACTAACAAATTTACTGAACTCCCCAACAGAGTTAAAGTCCCACCCAAAACTGTTGCGAAAGATAGTGGCAACAAAACACGAGATGGAGATAATTTTCGCTTTACGCACCAAGCCTCAATAACTGGCAAAAGAGATGCAACGACTGGAGTGTTAGGAACAACGCCTGAAACAGGAGCAACAACTAATCCAAGCAAAGCTATCAACCTACGCGGAGTTTTAATATTTTCAGAAGCAATTAACTCTCTTAAACGATCAAGAGCACCACTTTTAAAAAGTGCGGCAGAAACAGCAAATAAACCCATCAATGTAATCAAAGCAGGGCTTCCAAAACCAGCCAATGCTTTTTGAGGAGAAAGAACTCCAGTAGCCATTAATAATGCAACACTCAAAAGTCCAGTCAGTTCAGGAGCTAGAGCACTACTTACAAATAAAAAAACTGCAATGATTAACACTGCCAAAGTTATGACAGCTTTAGGATTATCAAAAACAGTGAATATCTCATTCATATTATTTAATTAATAACCTGTTCAATTGATTCTGTCCAAGTATTAATTTTAAGACTACTGCTTAAAGGAACTAAGGATCTTGGGAAAATAAACGATTAATTATTTTTTTACTAAATAACCATGATCCAGAGGATTTTAAAAATAGAAATAATCCTGGCATTCTCATTAAATATGCTATTCGCCTAACTTCAAATGCTAGGGGTCCTGCCAAGGTTATTCCATATCCTGTGATAGATGCATTACCAATCCCAAGACTCAACATTTCTCCTAGATCCTCAAATGTAAAGGTCTTAAGTTGATTTCCCTTTCTTAAAGAAATAATATTATGAGCAGCTAATAAACCTTGTTGCATTGCTACTTGAGCGGAAGAGGGAAAAGGATCTTTGTCATAAAATGTGATATCTCCAACGGAAAAAATATTTTTAAATTCATGAATCTGTAAATACTTATTAACTTGAATCTTCTGATTCTCATCGGAAAAATGATCTAATAGTTTTGATTTTGAAGGTTTCAATCCTGCAGTCCAAAATAAGAAAGAATAATCAATTTTCATAGAATTTTTCATTTGATTATCTGAGCTAGAAAGGTATAAAAAAGTTTTATCAATAGACTTGATATAAGAATTTAAATAAACTCTAATATTTCTCTTTCCAATTGCATTAATTCCTTTCTCTCTATTAAAAGATTTGCAATTGGTTAGAATTCTATCCTCTTTCTCAACTAAATATATTTCTACCCTATCTTCCAGTAAATCAGAAATTTTACATGCAAGTTCAACACCAGTTGGACCACCTCCAGCAATCACTATCGGATTCATAAATTTTGAAGAATTATTGATTGTAGTTATTAATTTTTTGATTCTGAGACAGTCATTTAAATTAGAAAAGCCAAAAGCATAATCTTTTAAATTTGCCAAAGAGGCATAATCAGTTGTCACTCCTGTGCTAATGACAAGCTGAGAGTATGTTATTTCAGTCTCAGATGAAGTAATTAACTTTCGTTCTTTTGCATCAATCTCAACCACACACTCTTGCAAAAAAATAAATCCTAATTCTGAGGCTAATTCAGAATACTGAGGTGCTACCTCCCATAATTGAAGCTCACCGCTTAATAACTCATAGAGCAATGGTTTAAAAAGAAATCTATTAGCTTGATCAATCAAAATAATTGGTGTTCTCTCTGACTTAGCTAATAAAGCTTGGACAGTCGCAAGGCCTCCAAAGCCACCACCTACAACAACTATTGGATCAGATTTCAAATTGTTCAAGTCCATGGGGACTAGATCTAAGATGATTTCAAAGACCCTAAACAAACTTTGACCGATTCGGCATTCAATTCTCAAATATGACGCAAGAATCCCAAGACAAGTACACCTATAATTTGAGAGAATCGAGTAACTTTACTCATCCTTTTCTGGTGAAATCAATTGATGAAACAAGTAAATATCTTGAAAAACTTTCTGCTCAAGAGCAACTGCAATGGGCCCATACGACATTTGATGAGAAATTTGTTCTAACAACAAGTTTTGGCATCCAATCTGCTGTGTTACTGCATATGACAGTGGCATTAAAGTCTAGAAAGAAGCCAAAGATAATTTGGATTGATACTGGTTATTTACCTAAAGAAACTTATAACTATGCAGAAGAGCTCACAAAACTTTTCGACTTAGATCTAATAGTGGCGCAAAGCAATCTATCCCCTGCAAGGATGGAAGCCTTATATGGAAAGCTATGGGAAACAGGAGAACGAAAAGATCTCAACAAATATCATCAAATACGAAAAATTGACCCTTTAGATAAGGTCTTATTAGAACTAGACGTTCATTGTTGGGCTAGCGGAGTAAGAAAAGGTCAAACCAAAAATAGACAATCCATGTCTCATATTGATCACATTAGAGACCGTTTGACTCTACGACCACTTTTAAACTGGACTAAAAAAGATATTTTCTATTACATGGAAAACAATAATTTACCTCAACATCCTTTATTTGAAAAAGGATACTCTACTGTTGGAGATTGGCATTCAAGCGAAGCAGAAAATAATATTTCGAAAGGAAGATCAACTAGGTTTGGAGGACTAAGTGAAGAATGTGGGATACATATTGATGAAAATAATTTTTTAGGAGAAGGAATATAGCTGGTGTATTCAGAAAAGAATTACTTAATGATTGGGAATACAAGATGGCATTGGGCAAGTAAGATCCAAAAACAATGGAAATATTTTCATACCCCTCCAAATCCAATTGAATTTAAAGATAAAAACTATTCTCAATTATCCTGGGCTTCAGTAGGTCCCATTCCTCAGAATATAAAATTATGCCCTGAAAAAGAAATCAATTTAGATAATATTCCGCTCATAAATCTTCCATCTAATTTAGGCATTGATAGAGCTCTAGCTTCATGGAGTGCATTTAAAAAACAATCATCTTTAAAAAGCAAAGGACAAGACTTAATTGTGATAGATGCAGGAACAATTTTAAGCGTCACAAAAATAACAAAACAAGGAGAGTTTGCAGGTGGGCAACTCATTTCTGGATTAAGACTTCAATTATCTTCAATGGCAAATGGTGCATTAAATTTAGAAGATCCAAACCTAGGACGAATCCCAATAGAAACATTTCAATATGAAACTAAAAATGCAATGATTAGAGGCGCAATAAATGGTTTATTAGGATTAATATTACAAATTTTTGAAGAAACAAAATTACCAATATGGCTTTGCGGAGGCGATGCCCCAATCATATTAAATGAACTTAAAAATAAAGATATTGATATAAATCATTATCCCAATCTCGTACTAGAAGGAATGATTGATATAGACCATAAACTTAATGCAATTGAAGGTCATTAAGAATTTGATTAGCCATATTTTCTGATTTCACTTTTAAGTATATTAATTCAATTCTCCCATCTTGATCGATCACGAAAGTATGTCTCATCATTCCATAATACTCTCTACCCATAAATTTCTTCAATCCATAACTCTCATATGCGGCTGCGACCAGGCAAGGCTCAATATCAGTTAAAAGTGTAAAAGGTAATTGATGTTTATCAATGAATTTGATATGTGATTTTGAGGGATCCTTACTAATACCCAAAACATTAATATTGTTTAATTTAAACAGATCCCATCGATCTCTAAAGCTACAAGCTTCCTTAGTACACCCAGGAGTATCATCTTTTGGATAAAAATAAATTACGACTCTAGAACCCTTGAAAGATGAGAGACTGGTATCCACACCATCTTGATTAGGCAGAGTGAAATCTGGTGCAGTATCACCTATACAAAGAGGCATGATTACAACTCAAATAAACAATAAAAGCGTACTAGGTCTTTGGCTTTTTTTTATGCCATCAAAACTTTTACCAATCAGCAACGAAGAAAAGAAATGGGTTAACAAGCTAAATAAAAGAAGAGGTTGGATTTATCACTTCTCCAGAGGCTGCATTAGGAATGTCATATCAAATATGACAGGCTTAGATCCTTATCAAATACCTCTCAAAGCCGATCCAGGAAAGCCTCCATTATTACAAGAAGGATGGGGACATATCAGTATTAGTCATTGCTCTGATGCCTTACTAATAGGGTGGTCAGCAGAGAAAATCGGAGTAGACATAGAAAGAAAAGATCGAAAATTGCATGCACATAAATTATCAAAACGTTTTTTTCATAAATACGAAAATCGAGAAATAGAAAATTTAACTTCAAGCCAGGCTAAAGAAGAAGTCCTAAGACGATGGGTCGTAAAAGAAGCAGCAATAAAATGGCAGAGTGGAAAAATATCGAATAATCTAAGTCAATGGATTTGGGATAATAATTCATCTTTTGCATATCATAAGAAGCTTAAATATAAAGTGAAAGTTTACAAACAAACCTACGATCAATGGACTTATGCAATTGCATTAAATGGAACTACTATGATAAATGAACCAATAATTTGTATCAGTTAATTATTATTTCTAGCAACAAATTTTGTATGCAATAGCTTCTGTTTTATAGTCTTGCCGACTAATTTTTCAAATATTTTTTTTAGGGAAATTAATGTTTCTTCCTCATATTCTTTGATAATAATTTGTCTATACTCACTTCCTTGATTAAACCATCTTTTAATTATAGAGCTATCAACTTTTAGATATACAAATTCAGTCCACTCTTCTAAGTCAACATCCCAGCCTAATTCTTCCAATTGTAGAGAAAATTTATCCTTATGAACTTGATTATTTAACCACTTGTCTTCTTTACTAATTAAATTATTCAATATTGAAAAATCAATATTTTCATCATTTCTATTCACTTGAAGACTTTGCTTTAATGAAAGTGCAGGACCAGAGCATGGATTAGTTATAATCAATCTTAATTCTGCATTAGCTGTACATTTTTTAGTAAGAATAGGCCACAATTCAGCAAAATTGCTTTCAGAAAAAAATTTCCAAGGAATCCTGCCTCCAATCACCTCAAATTTGAGATTATTTTCTAATTCTAAAATTGATTCAACTTTGGAATCAATTAAAATAGGTCTCTCCATAGGAGCCAAAATTTCCAATTCAGCTAATAAACTAGGATGATTTTTCTCTGATACAGCTATAAAAACTCCTCCTTCAGATGCCTCCATTAAAGGCTTTAAAGACCACAGTAAAGAACTAGGGGTTAATACTAAAATTCTCTGATTTTTTTTCCAAGTGATACCAGACCATAATTTAGTCATCAAGTTTTTTAATCTTTCTCCATCTTGACTAGCCTGTCGAAATAACCATTGTTCAAAATCCTTATCAACTTTTCCAGATGTAATAGTTAAAGGATTTTGTTGCTCAACCTCAACTATTGAAGCCACTTGTTCAGATCTTCTCTGATTCAAAAGAGATCGTTTTTCGCCTTCCCATCCATGATCAGTTGGCTCCCAAAAAATCTCGTTTAGCAAGCTATCTGGCAAATATTGCTGTGGAACCCAATTGTTTGAGAATAAATGAGGATATTGGTAGCCCATGCCATCTCCAAAAGCTTCTTTATCTCGATTTGGATCTTTAAGATGAATTGGAACATTTTGCTTTTGAGAGTCTCTAACTTTCTGAACTGCCTTAAAAATAGCCATAACACTATTACTTTTCTCAGTTGTCGCCAAGTACAAAGTTGCTTGAGCTAAAGGGTAAATCCCCTCTGGCAAACCTATTCGATCAAAAGCCGCGGCACATGACTCAACAATGACAATTGCATTGGGATCAGCGAGACCAATATCTTCACCTGCAGCAATGAGCATACGTCTAAAAATAAATCTTGGATTTTCTCCAGCTTCCAACATTCGAGCAAGCCAAAACAATGCAGCATCGGGATCCGAACCTCGCAATGACTTAATAAAGGCACTGATCGTATCAAAATGAGCATCACCTTTTTTGTCGTATAAAATCGCACGTTCTTGAATTGAATCCTCAGCAATCTTGAGATCAATATTGATTGAGCCATCTTGATTTGCAATAGTGCTCTCTACAGCAATTTCAAGCGCATTTAGAAGAACGCGTGCATCACCATTACATACATCAACCAAATGATTTTTAGCTTCACTAGCTAGATTAATTTCTTTCAACCCATAACCCCTTTCCTTATTACTCAAAGCTCGTTGCAGTAATTGATGCAATGCATTTGGATTCAAACTATTCAAACGAAATAATCTAGATCGACTTACCAAAGCTTTATTTACTTCGAAATATGGATTTTCCGTAGTCGCTCCAATCAGAGTTAAAGTTCCATTCTCAACCCAAGGCAATAATGCATCTTGTTGCGCAGTATTAAATCTATGAACCTCATCAATAAATAGAATCGTACGTTTACTGTATTTATTTAATCTATCTCTTGCAGAATCAATCTCAAATCTCAGATCTTTAATTCCAGCCAATGCAGCATTTACTACACAAAAGTGAGAAAGAGTATTTGAGGCAATAATCCTAGCCAAAGTAGTCTTGCCAACACCAGGCGGTCCATAAAGTAATAAATTGCCTACTTTGTCAGCAATAATTGATCGTCTCAACAAACGACCTTCAGCAAGAATATGGTCTTGACCTACAAATTCATCAAGTGTTTGAGGCCGTAAGCGATCAGCTAAAGGAGCATTATTCTGTATTAGCTGTTCACCTTTAAAAGCAAACAGATCTTTGGCCAAAGCTAATAGAAAAGTATTTTAGTTACTCTAAAAGCAAAAAAAAACTAATACAGTTCTTTTGATGATTTCCAAGTGGAAGGTGTTGATCTACGTAATAACTGTAGGAGTGGACATACCGGTTCTTTTTGCAATTTCAGCTAAATCATCAATTCCTTTAATTAAAGGATCCAAGGCTAACTGCGGATCTTGAGTAATATCACCATCACTTGGCACAAAGCTTTCAAAGTAAACTCTTAACGTAGCTCCTTGAGTACCAGTACCAGAAAGTCTTACTAATACTCGACTTTCGTCATCTAACAAAATTCTCAAACCCTGATTAAAGGTAATGGAACCATCAACTGGATCTTTATAGCTAAAGTCATCAGCATGTTTAATTATCCTTCCAGCAAAAGATTGATCTTTCAAAGTTGGCAGCATGGTACTCAATCTGGAATAAAGAGAATTTGCAACTTCAGATGGAATAGATTCATAGTCATGACGAGAGTAATAATGACGACCAAAAAATAGCCAATGATTTCTCATTATCTCAGAAACAGACTTTCTCTTTGTTGCAAGTATCTGCAACCAAAAGAGAACAGCCCACAAGCCATCTTTCTCTCTTACATGATCACTTCCAGTTCCAAAGCTCTCCTCACCACAAAGAGTAATTTCATTAGCGTCAAGAAGATTACCAAAAAACTTCCATCCAGTAGGGGTTTCAAAGCAGTTTATCCCAAGATGTTTTGCTACAACATCTACAGCTGAACTCGTAGGCATAGAGCGAGCAACACCAGATAAACCTTTGGAATATCCTGGGACACAATCGTAATTCGCAGCTAGGATAGCCAGACTATCACTAGGATTTACAAAACAACCACTGCCTAAAATCATATTTCTATCGCCATCGCCATCACATGCTGCTCCGAAGGAAAATAAATTCCCTTTCAATAGCAAATCAGCAAGATCTTTTGCATAAGTCAAATTTGGATCAGGATGCAGCCCTCCAAAATCTTCCAAAGGTATTCCATTTCTTACTGTTTCTGAATTAGCCCCTAAATAATCAACAAAAAGACGCTTTGC
This sequence comes from Prochlorococcus sp. AG-402-K14, assembly GCA_003216815.1. Taxonomy (GTDB): domain Bacteria; phylum Cyanobacteriota; class Cyanobacteriia; order PCC-6307; family Cyanobiaceae; genus Prochlorococcus_B. Next base: position 15,258 of record QCIG01000008.1, read on the forward strand.
ATAAGGTCCTGTAACAGCGTTTAATGCATCAAAAACAATAGGAAAATCTTTTTTAATATAAGAACTAATTAAATCAAAATCAAATATTTTTTTCATTAATTCTAAGTAATCTTCTATTCCATCAACGATCTCAACTATCATTGAAGCTAATTTATATTTACCAAGTGAGTAAGAATTATTAGATTGACATTTTATGATCTTGTATTCTTTAAGATTCTTGGAGTAGTTATAAATTGCATCAGTTAGAGATTCTGAGGCAGGGCCTCCATTTGAGCCGTTTAGCTTTACTCCAAAATCACCTTCACGTCCACCTGGATTGTGGCTAGCAGATAAGATAATTCCACCTATAGCTTTATGAATTCGAATCAAATTAGAGGCAGCTGGGGTCGACAAGATCCCATCTACTGTTGTTATGACTTTTTCAATTCCATGTGCGGCTGCCATCCTAATGATGATATCAATCGCTCTTTTGTTGCCATATCTTCCATCTCCTCCCACAACCAAAACACCTCCCTGAACCCCAGGCAAAGAACTCAAGATTGATTCAATAAAACTCTCAAGATAATGAGGCTCTTCAAATTTAAAGGTACTTTTTCTTAATCCAGAAGTCCCTGGTTTCTGATCAGTAAAAGGTTCGTTTAACTTAACTGTAAGTTGGCTAAATTCTGTTGAAAACACTTTGTAAAAAGATTAATGAATGATCTAAAAAATCGAGCATCAAATTGAAAACACTTTCAATTCAGTGAGGCATTTCAGAAGTGCGCAGCATAGCTACAAACCAAAGAGTACTTAAAATCAACGCACTCAATACACCAGGACCTAATCCTAGATGCTCAATAGTAGTAGGAATTAATAAAGGAAACGCTATTGCGCCGACTAAAGGTGTAAAAGCAACAATTAAACGAACCATTAATCAAGTGAGAATAGTATCAAAACCATTCTGATTCAGCTTTTGAATTTGGATTAGTATTATCAACTGGAGTAACTCTTTCAAATTTCATTGTTATATTTCTTGAATCTAATCCTTCTTTATCAATAGCTTTAATTGAATAGTTTTGAAGACCATCTCTAAATGGAACTTGCAATCTGAAAGTCCCATCATTGGCCAGAGGAACCTCCTCATCTTCGATAAATAATTTCGCAGAGGGATCAGTAGCTCCATAGACAATTAATTCAGCATCAGCAACTAGCCAAAAAGAGCGCGCTTGAGAAACCCCTCCAATACCAGATTCATTTAATCCACTAGCCCAAAGTCCACTTCCAGATTCATTATTTGAATTCAGATCTCCGGGGAATCCCTCTTGAAATTCTTCTGAACCAACTCGTCTAGTTCTAAATTTTGTGGTCGCTGATTGATATAAGCGCTCATGAAGACCGCTATCTGGTTGATCTGAAGAAAGACTATCTTCTTTAGGCTCTGATGTAGTAGCTGGAGCCTCCAAGCTAAATGGAACAAATTGATCAAGAATTTGTTCACTTGGATGAAGTGAAGGAACTTTAGCTGAAGATGAATGTGCTAATGACATCCACTTATGTCCAATTCGGTAACCCAGTTCAACCTTATAGTCTCTACCACCCAATGGAATCGGTAAATACCACTCAGTACTGTGACTATCAACAACAACTTCTTGAAGTGTGCCAGGGTTTATTGCTCCGTTATCTCTATGAGTAACATCGGCCAAACGCAAGCACAGTCTATTAGCACCTTCATGTTGTGCATTAGAACGATCTGCGTCTGATATCTCCCAAAAAACATATGCCCACTCGGGATCACGAGGTAGAAAAACTACTTTAGTCTGGGAAGAACTTGAATATGTAGATTGCTCAGAGGATTCACCTTCAACATTTATCAGTTGTTTTTCTAGGTCCTTTTTTTCTTCATATAGAAAAACCCCTTTAACCAAATCAGCCTTTGATTTTCTACTATAAAGAGGAATACCTAACTTGCTAGCTTTAAGACGAAGCTGACGAAGTGTTAAACGTGACAGGGATTCTTGATCAAAAGTCACGCCGATAAAACCTCCATTTTTTGTTTGGGATCAGTGCGATAAGTATGTGATGAAATGTGCGCTTCTCGTTGAAGTGGTCAGCATCTACTGACTCCGAGGCGAGCTCAAAAAGTGGGATCAATAGAGAAAAAGCATTGCAATCACTTGAAAACAGGGATTCATCTCCAATTAACAAATTTCGAACAAACGAAATTAAATCGAGGGCAAGGACACAAAAAAATCAAAATTTTTCAAATCTCTAATTGTTTTCTTTGGGATCATCTTCGTCAGAAAAGTATCTTGCCTCTTTGGCCTAGAAAGATCTCAAGTCTCATATGCATGAATTAAATCTCGCAATGTCAAATCCAATGGAGCAACTTCTAACACAATTGACAATCTTTCCAATTGGATAGCTGCTCCTGAAAACTGCTCAAATAAAACCTGCACAAACTCATCATCCTTCAACATAACGGGATTCTTCAAGCACCATTCCAGCCAAGCCTCCTTCCCAGGAATCAAACCTTCTTCATTTCCCTTACTCATTGATTTAAAACATTCCAAGCAATGCAAAAGCATTCTGAGATGATGCTTTTCACTTACTGAAAGATTGGTTGATCCAATCAGATTGATATCATCTTTATTTAGAGGACTATTTTCAAAATTATCGAGAAAAGTAGATTCCGTCATTTTCGTGCAGGAGCTCTCCTAGTGGTAAAGTTTAAAAGAATATTTATCTTTTGATAGATTTCATCTGGATTTCTTTCACTTTTAAGCAGAATAAGAATATTAATTCATGAGCTATTATCAATCCAAAGCCATAATTAATAAATCAACTATACAGTATTGATAAGGATTTGCATAACTATTTAAATAGTTTTCAAGATCTTGGCTGAATTCAAAAAAAATTAAGAATTTTATTCAAGCAAAATGACAAACTTAAACGTTTCTAAGTATTGTGGTTTAAGGTAATAAAAGATGAAACTACTTTTGCAACACTGAGTTTTACTTCTTGATTTGACTTAGAATGAGGTTTGAGATCCAATTATCCAAACACTCTGATCCTATGATGAGCTTCCGATGTCATAATTGACAATTATCTTGGATCTTAAAAGCCAAATTTTTCATAAATAAAAATCACTACTCCGACTTGATTTAATCAAAATAAAATGACCCAAACTAATACTGTCGAAGAAATTGTTTCTCAACCTTATAAATATGGTTTTATAACTGATATAGAAACTGAAAAAATCCCTAAAGGGTTGAATGCAGATGTTATTAGATTAATCTCTGCAAAAAAAAATGAGCCAGAGTTTTTATTAAAATTCCGCCTAAGAGCGTATGAACAATGGCTAAAGATGAACGAGCCTGATTGGTCTGGCTTAACCTATTCCAAAGTGGATTATCAAGATCTAGTTTACTATGCAGCACCTAAACAAGATGTTAAAAAGAAAAGCTTGGATGAGGTAGATCCAAAATTACTTGAAACTTTTGACAAACTTGGGATACCACTTAGTGAACAAAAAAGACTAACCAATGTTGCTGTAGATGCTGTATTTGATAGTGTCTCTATAGCAACTACCTACAAGGAAAAACTTGCTGAATATGGTGTAATATTTTGTTCCATTAGTGAAGCAATTAGTGAATATCCACATTTAATTGAGAAATATATGGGAACAGTTGTACCCATAAATGACAACTTTTTTGCAGCACTTAATTCAGCTGTTTTCAGTGATGGTTCATTTGTATATATACCTAAAGGTGTGGAATGCCCAATGGAATTGTCGTCTTATTTCAGAATAAATTCTGGAGATACTGGTCAATTCGAACGAACTTTAATTATCGCAGAAGAATCTTCCTCGGTTAGTTATTTAGAGGGTTGTACAGCACCTATGTTTGATACCAATACTTTACATGCTGCTGTTGTTGAGCTTGTAGCACTTGATAATGCATCTATTAAATATTCAACCGTGCAAAATTGGTATGCAGGCAATGAAGAAGGAGTCGGAGGTATATATAACTTCGTCACTAAACGAGGAGAATGTAGAGGTAAGAAAAGCAAAATAAGCTGGTCTCAAGTCGAAACAGGATCTGCAATTACTTGGAAATACCCCAGTTGCGTACTACAAGGAGATAATTCAATTGGTGAGTTTTATTCTATTGCACTTACTAATAACCATCAAAAAGCAGATACTGGGACCAAAATGATTCACATAGGAAAAAATACAAAATCAAAAATTGTCAGCAAAGGTATTAGCGCTGGAAAATCTAAGAACAGCTATAGAGGTCTTGTATCTATAAGCTCAAATGCTGAGGGGTCTAGAAATTACAGTCAATGTGACTCAATGTTGATTGGCGACAAAGCTAGCGCAAATACTTATCCATATATCCAATCCAAGCAACCTCAATCAAATATTGAACATGAAGCTAGTACTTGTAGGATTTCAGAAGACCAACTTTTTTACTTACAAAGTAGAGGAATAGATTTTGAAGAATCTGTTTCAATGCTAATTAGTGGATTTTGTACTGATGTTTTTAATGAACTACCAATGGAGTTTGCCTCTGAGGCAGATAAACTTCTCGCTTTAAAATTGGAGGGTTCAGTTGGATAAAAACAAACCAAAGCCATACTTTTTCCCTTTACAACGTTCCATCTAATTTAGTGATTTCATCTACTTCAGAAACAATATTATTGATTCAAGATCTTCATGCCAGTGTTGAGGATCAACAAATACTTCATGGAGTCAATCTTATAGTAAAAGAAGGAGAAATCCATGCAATCATGGGCCGTAATGGAAGTGGAAAAAGTACACTTTCAAAAGTTATTGCTGGGCATCCATCTTATAATGTTCTGTCGGGTTCCATCCAATTTAAAGGCACCAATATTCTTGAGCTAGCCCCTGAAGAAAGAGCAAGAATTGGGATTTTTCTTGGCTTTCAATACCCAGTAGAAATCCCTGGAGTTAGTAATTTAGAGTTCCTAAGGGTTGCCACTAATGCAAGAAGAAAAGAATTACTTAAAAGTGAATTAGATACTTTTGAATTCGAAGATCTAGTCAAAGAAAGATTAAAAATAGTAGAAATGGACCCGGCCTTTCTAGAAAGAAGTGTAAATGAGGGGTTTTCTGGTGGAGAGAAAAAACGTAACGAAATTCTTCAAATGGCTCTTCTAGAACCAGCCATATCAATACTCGATGAAACAGACTCAGGTCTTGATATTGATGCTCTCAGAATTGTTGCATCTGGGATCAATAAACTATCAAAACCAAATTCGGCAACAATTTTAATAACACATTATCAAAGACTACTAAATGAAATTACTCCGGACTTTGTACACATCATGGCTGATGGGCAAATAATAAAAACTGGCAACAAAGACCTCGCTGTTGAGCTTGAAAAATCAGGATATGACTTTATTGACAAAAATACTGAAGACAAGGAGATCGCAAAATGAACTCATCGGCTATTTGCGAAGAATGGCTTAGCTCTCTTCCGCCTATGCAAGGTTATTTAAAAAAAGAACAATCAATAGGTAGACAATCACTCTTTGAACATGGTATGCCATCCAATAAAGATGAAGCTTGGCGATTATGTAACTTCAATAGATTAAATAGTTTTTTATCATTACCAATAGTGATTAATAACAAAAACGTATCCTCAAAATTAAAATATATTCCAGAGAAGGACAAAGATAGAGAGAGAATTATAATTGATCCCAACGGTAATCCAGCTAAAAATATTATTCCAACTAATGGAATCGAACAATTAAATGATAGAGAAATTGAAGAGAATCTTGGCAAAATAGTGAAATCAACCAATGTAAAAAATGACTTATCAGTAAGCCTTAATCAGGCATCAAGCTCAGAACTTTTAGCTTTAAAAGTAAAAAGTAATATGAAAGAATCATTAGAAATAGTAATTCCATCAATAGAAGGAAATTCAATCTCAACTAGAATCTTTCTACTTATAGAAGAGGGAGCAAAATTAGATCTTTTACAAGTTTTTCTTGGTAATACGAATTCAACACAAAACCATTTAATCGAAATCAAAGTTGAATCCAACGTGGAATTAACTCATGGGTTAATTTCTTTGGGTGAAGAGAAAAAATCCTCCTCAATTTGCACTTTAGCTGTGCAACAATCAGCAAATAGTAAATATTCCCTTAATTCAATACATCATGGTTGGGATTATGCCCGATTCGAACCAAGAATAATTCAAAAAGAAGGAGATGCTTCCACCAATATCAAAGGGCTACAAGTAACTAAATCAAAAGAACAAATAGCCACACACTCTCAGATTAGGTTTGAAGGCCCAAATGGAAAGCTTGATCAATTACAAAAAGCCGTAGCTTCTGAATATTCCCATAGCATATTTAATGGTTCGATTGAAGTTCCTCAGAAAGCGCAAAAAACAGAAGCTGCTCAACTAAGTAGAAATTTACTCCTTTCTAAACGCGCTAAAATAGATACAAAACCAGAGCTTGAAATAGTTGCTGATGATGTGAGGTGTACGCATGGAGCAACGGTAAGCCAACTGCAAGATGAAGAGCTATTTTATTTACTTAGTAGGGGTATTGATAATAAACATGCTAATTCATTATTATTACAAGGATATTATGATGAAGTTGTTTCAGACTTTCCTCAAAGCGCTTGGAAATGGAATTTCATTGAAAAGTTAATAAAAGATATAAACAAGTGAAGCATTTAGTAGAAAAAATTGCTGAAAAATGTAGAAATGATTTTCCACTATTTAATGGTAATAATAATAATTTAATATATTTAGATCATGCAGCTACTAGTCAAAAGCCAGAAGAAGTTATAAATTCATTAAAAAAATATTATAGCTTTCAAAACGCTAATGTTCATAGAGGTGCACATCAACTCAGTGCAATCGCAACAGAGAAATTTGAAAATTCTAGGAAATTAACAGCAAATTTTATAAATAGTAATAATCAGAAAGAAATTATTTTCACTAGAAATGCTACAGAAGCTATTAATCTCGTAGCTTATACATGGGGGAATTATGCACTTAAAGAAGGCGACGAAATATTAATAAGTATAATGGAGCACCATAGCAATATAGTTCCATGGCAATTAATAGCCAAGGCAAAGAAATGCAAGCTTATTTATATCAATATTAACAAGAATGGTGAATTAGATCTTGATGATTTTAGAAAAAAATTGAGCAATAAAACTAAATTAGTAAGTCTTGTTCACGTAAGTAATACTCTAGGATGTTGCAATCCTATTGAAGAAATTTCTGATCTTGCACATCAGAAAGATAGCTTAGTGCTTTTAGATGCTTGCCAAAGTCTTGCTCACAAACCAATAGATATTAAACAACTAGGTATTGATTTTCTTGCGGGATCTTCCCATAAACTTTGCGGTCCTACTGGAATAGGTTTTTTATGGGGTAAAGAAGAAATTTTAGAAAAAATTCCTCCTTTTCTTGGTGGAGGAGAAATGATTCATGAAGTGTTTGAGGATCAAAGCACTTGGGCTGACTTACCGCATAAATTCGAAGCTGGTACTCCTGCTATAGGGGAAGCAATAGGTATGGGAACCGCACTGAATTACTTAAAATCAATTGGATTAAACGAAATACATAATTATGAGAAAGAATTAACAAAATATCTTTTTGAAAAATTAGAGGAAATTGATAATTTAAAAATTCTTGGTCCTAGTCCATCAATTCAGCCTGATAGAGGACCACTAGCAACTTTCTACATACAAGGAATACATTCCAATGATATTGCAGAGCTACTCGATAACAGCAATATTTGCATCAGAAGCGGCCATCATTGCTGCCAACCACTCCATCGCTTTTACGGTATAAAAAGCACAGCTAGAGCAAGCTTGAGTTTTATATCTACTCCATCAGAAATTGATTCTCTTACCGAAGAATTAAAATCAATAATTTGTTTTTTAAAGAAAAATTCTTAAATATTAAGATATTTTTTAAAAAAAGCCTCTGTCTTTCTCAATACATCAATTTTTATTTGACCATCCTTAAATCCATGACCTTCATTCTCAAATAAATTTATTTCCACAGGAATGTCACGTTTTAATAATTCATTTTTAATTGCAATAGATTGGTCAGAGTGTATAACTTTATCTTTTAATCCATGAAAAAAAATCATAGGTGCATTAATTTTATAAGCATTTTGGCTTGGCGATCGTTTAATAAACTTTTCGCAATTTGATTTGATATCACCTATTAAATAATCCAAATAAAACTCTTCAAACCTATGGGTTGAATTAGCCATACTGATGAGATCAGTCACAGCATATTTACATGCTGCGATATGAAAAATGTCAGTGGATATTAAACAACCCAAAGCTGTAAAACCAGATGCGCTACTACCCATAATTGCTATGCAGTCCTTGTTAGCCTTACCTGATTTAATTAATGACTGAGCAGCATTAGTACAATCCTGAACATCAACTACCCCCCAATTTCCTTTTAAGCGATCTCTGTACTCCCTACCAAAACCAGAAGAGCCACCATAGTTAACATCAACTACCGCCCAACCTCTTGAAATCCAAAATTGCACCTCCAGATCCAATCCAGATCCAGCCATACCAGTAGGTCCACTATGACTTTTTACCAATAAAGGAGGTAAAGATAATTGACTATTCAGAGGTGGATAATACCAAGCATGAACTTTGTCCTCATTGGATCCAATAAACCAAAAAGATTCACCAATACTGATTTTCTTTGGATCCAATTTAAAAGAAGAGGCAGGAGTATGATCCCAACTTTTATCCAATAAATCTATTTCAAAAATCCCTTCACTAATTACTGAACCACTAGCAATAGCAACAAGTCGAGTTTGATACGCTTGAAGACAGGCGAAATCGTTAAAAGGTTGATCAATAATTTGAATCGATCCATTTTTTTTAAATAAAGCCAAATTCCAAATTCCGTCCTTAGCAAAAGTCCCAACGACATCATCACCTACACATGAAAAGCTCGACATTCCAAGAACCCATTGGGGAAAAGCAATTTCAGCTTGAAGAGTCCATTGATTCTGAGAAATGGTAATTAATTTATTATCATTATCAGTTTTAATCTGAGTAATATTCCACCATCCACTACTATCTTCAGCCACATAAAGATCCCCTTTTTCAGACCAAACAGGATTAAAAAATGATATTTTCCCATTAAACTTCAAAGATTCATTATTAAGAATTAGTATTTTGCAAAGATTGCCCTGCTCATTCAATTTGGCCAATTTTAATTCATTCGAATCCCAAGGCATTGAAGTTTTTTGCCACTCAATCCACGCCAACTTTCTATTTTTTGAATTCAATGAAAGGTAACCTAAAAAGCCCTTAGATGAATAAATAACTTTAGGTTTTTGATTAGTTTTTTCTAAAGAATAAGAAACTATATAATCTCTTCCTTCAAATTCCATAAGCCCAATCCAAATATTTTCTTCAAGGTCAATGACACCTCCTGCAAGAAAATGATTATGTTTTTTTGAAAGACAAAAGGATTGACTTTTTGGTTTTAATTGCAAAGAATAAGGGTTATTTTTTTGATTCTCGCAAGACCAAGATCTCATCCATAAGCAATTATCAGAATTATCAATCCAAGTTAATGTCAGATCAAGTCCATTAAAGGTGGCTGTTAAAGGTGCTCCACCATAACCATGTAGTTTTGTCCTCAAATCAATTGGATAAGGTGTTAACTCCTGAGGTGAAAATTCTTTATCTCTCCAAGGTCTAATTAAAGCTGTGGTCCTTCCCTTTTCGTTTGGTCTTTGTTCTAACCATAAAACCCAGTCATCTATTATTCGAGGCTCTTTAAATATGGGAACTTCACCATAGACTTTTTCAGCATCCAACATTTGCATTGATTGATTCATCTTTGATGTTGAGAGTCAATGATTAATTCACTCATAGAACTTAAAACAAAGTAAAGTATAAATGTTGTTGTCATGAGACTCCTTTGGCTGGCAGTTTTGCTCAACTTGCAAAAAATGCAGAAAAAAATAAGCCTTCAATTTCAGTTTCGAAAGAAGCTGTCAAAAAACCCCCATTGACTGTATATAAGCTTGGACATGAAGCACTAAGAACTCCAGCCAATCGTATCGGTAAAGTTGATGACTCCATCAGAGAGCTAGTTAAAAATATGCTCATAACTATGTATTCTGCCAAAGGAATTGGTTTGGCAGCACCCCAAGTCGGTATACAAAAAAGGCTATTGGTTATTGATCTGAATTTTGAAGACCCAAATGCGCCCCCAAATGTTTTTATAAACCCTGAGATAATCTCATTTAGTGCAAGCTTAGATACTTATGAAGAAGGTTGTCTAAGTATCCCTGGTGTTTACCTAAATGTTTTAAGACCTGCCTCAATCAAATTAAGTTATAGAGATGAAATGGGGAGACCAAAAAAAATGAATGCAGATGGTCTTATGGCAAGATGTATTCAGCATGAAATAGATCATCTAAATGGTGTGTGTTTTGTAGATAAAGTCACTGATGAAGATGAACTCAAAAAACAATTAAATGAAAATAATTTTAAGCACAGTGATGTTTTAAAAACAATAAATTGAAAAATTACTATCATTTAAAACCATAAAGAATCGAATTAGATTCATATTATTCATCCTTCTCTAAATTAAATGACAACAATTTTCGATAAGATACTCAGTGGTGAAATACCTTGTGATGAGGTTTTTAGCGATGAAAGATGCCTAGCTTTTAAAGATATAGAGCCCCAAGCACCTACTCACATTTTAATAATTCCTAGAAAACCTATTCAAAGTCTTAAACAAATAAAAGAAGAAGATAAAGAATTATTGGGTCACTTACTTCTCAAAGGAACTGAAATTGCTAATGACACGGGTTTAGAGAGTTGGAGAACTATTATCAATACAGGAGAGGAAGCAGGTCAAACAGTATTCCACTTACATATTCATATTATCGGGGGAAGGAAATTAAATTGGCCGCCAGGATAAATCAATTTTCATAATTCATTGGTCTTCAATCAGCACGATTGCCTTACTGGTTAGTTAATGACTCATCTCCACCCATGAATGCGCTATAAACATCTGTAATTAAAAATTATCAATGGATTCCAATTCTGCTGCAAATAAAAAAGGCTTTATTTCTCAAGTTAATTCAAATTTACAAGACTTTTGGTCAAAGCTCAGTGATTCACAGAAATCAAGCTTAAAGAAAATTTGGTCTATTTTAACCTACAAATGGCAATGGCAAATCATTTTGAATGCTCCTTTTTTAGTGATTTGGATTTTAGATCAAAAAATTCCTGCAGTTCATTCTTTCGATATGCAGCTAATTTCTTTACTTCCAATACCAATGACAATAAAAACATTTTTAGGTTTTAGCTAATATAAACCATTTAGATTTTCTTTACCCATTAAAAAAACAAGCAAAACTTTAACTTTAAAAAATTTAGCTAGCCTTAGTACTAATTATTTAATCCTTGATTTTGTAATAATCAATTAATATGACCTCATCAATTTCTAAAGCAAAAAAAGGACTAGTAAGCCAACTAATTAAGTTAAGAAAGCTTACTCAGCCATATTTTCTGCCCTATACAAAAAATAATGGCTGGCTATTTGTCTATTTATTAATAGCACTATTATTTTGCGTAGGTGGAACTGTTCTGTTTTTATTAACAGGTTTAATGAGCCTGTTCTCCAATTTAGCTCCCGACATAACAAACCAATTTTTAGGAGGAGTTCAAAATTCCTTAAAGATTATTTGGAATGGTCCTTCAGGAATAATAATTTCATCCTTATTTGCCCTAGGAATTTTTTCCTTTATCTCAATTCGTGCGCAATTAAGACAAAGGAGATGGCTTCCATGGCTTTTATTAGGATTAATTATATTGATGTTATTGTCTGTCAATGGAATTAACGCTGGTATTACTTTTCTTGTAAGAGACATTACTAACGCATTAATACAAAAAGATGAAAATGAGAGTTATAAAAACCTATGGATTCTAGGAATATGTTTCATCGCAGCTCTTCCAATTAGAAGCTTTCAATTTTATTTTTCAGCAAAGCTTCAACTTTTGTGGCGAGAATGGTTATCTAAGACCCTAATAACAGACTATTTAGATGACAGAACTTATTATATATTAAATCCAAATGATGAATCTGAAACAAATATCGATAATCCTGATCAAAGAATTACTGAAGATGCAAGAGATTTTACTGCACAAACAATAGATCTTTCTCTAAATATCTTTGATTCTTTATTAGTATTTTCATTAAATATTTTTATTTTGTTAAGTATAAGCAAAGAGTTAACGCTTGCGCTAATAATTTATGCCACATTAGTTTCATCACTTCTTTTATTTGCAAGTAGAAAACTTTTTAAATTGAATTATGATCAATTAAGATATGAGGCTGATTTTCGTTATGGTCTTGTCCATGTCAGAAACAATGCAGAATCAATTGCTTTTTACTCTGGGGAAAATCAAGAAGAAAAAGAAGTTAGTAGAAGACTAAAGTCTGTAGTTGATAATTTTAATCTTTTAATAATATGGGAAGCATTATTAAGAGTTTTACAACGTTCTGGTATTTATGGAAGTGTCTTCATTCCTTTTATCATTCTTGCAGGTCCAATTCTTAGCGGACAAATGGACTATGGAAGTTTTCAACAAGCCAATTTGAATTATAACCTTCTCGAAGGTTCATTGTTTTTTATTATTTATAAAATAGAAGCTTTAGCTAGATTTTCAGCATCCATAGGGAGATTAGAAGGTTTTCAATCAAATATGAATGAGGTCAAAGATAATCAAAATGATGATTTTAAAGTAGAAATTAAAACTAGCGATTCGATTATTCTCAAAGACGTAAGTATTAAAACCCCTGGAAATGAGAATTTCCTAATTAATAATTTAAATCTAAGTCTAGAGACTGGTCAAAGCTTACTAGTAGTAGGACCCTCGGGTTGTGGGAAGACATCACTACTTAGAGCTATTAGTGGTCTTTGGGCAATACAATCTGGCGAGATAGAAACACCTGCAAAAGGAGATTTACTTTTCATTCCACAAAAACCATATATGACTCTTGGGTCTTTGAGAGAACAACTTTGTTACCCATTAGATAAAAATAGATTCAGTGACGATCATTTAAAAGCCGTTTTAGAAGAAGTAAAACTTCCTCAAATTATCCAAAGATATCCGGACCTAAATATCAAACAAGATTGGCAAAGACTTTTATCACTTGGAGAGCAACAAAGACTTGCCTTTGCAAGACTTTTACTGAATTCACCTAAATATGTTGTTTTAGATGAAGCAACAAGTGCACTAGATGTAATTACAGAAAAACATCTTTATGAACTTCTTCACCAACGTGAGATGGCTTGCATTAGCGTTGGTCACAGGCCAAGCTTAAAGAACTATCATGAAACTGTTCTTGAAATCAAAGAGGACAAAGACTGGCGATTATTGCCAGCTGAAAGTTACACGTTTAATGAGAACTAGCTTATTTCTATGAACTCAAATACTGAAAAAACCCTAGATAATCAGTCAATTTTGCAGGAGGAAACTGATTCCGAAATTAAAAATCTTAGTACAAGTGCAACCACTACTGATATTCCAGAATTTGGATGGAGTGGTTATGCAGAGAGAATAAATGGAAGATTTGCAATGATTGGACTAGTTGCAGTTCTACTTATTGAAGCGCTAAGTAAAATATCCTTTTTGGAATGGGCTGGGATAATTACTAGACAATAAAATAATCTTTGGATTAATCATCAAATCTTGAACTATTATCTCTAGGTCTGGATTTTCTAGTAGAGGATGAATAAGAACTTTTAGAAGAAGGTCTTTGATTGGCATTATTTGAACCAGAATTGTTAGATTGTCTTCTACTGGTCCTTTGAATTCCCTTTTCAGCTTTAGTAAAGGCCGCATCTTCAATAATATTTTTATTTTTAGAAGTTCTATTAGATCCTTGGGAAGGTCTAGAAAGATTATCAGTGTTTAATCTTGAAGATGATTGTTGAGGTGAACTAGAAGAGGCATTTCTTCTTCGAGTTGATGTTTGTCCACTAGCTAAAGGACGGGAGCCTCTTCTCGTTTCTTCACGGCTTGTTCTCCTATCTCCAAAACTTGAGGAAGTATCTAAAGAAGATTCTGCATTATTAAATCTTTCCATTCTCCTGTTTCTTTCATTTCCTCGTGAATTAATTTCTGAGGAACTTCTATTTCTTGGCCTTCTACTTACAGCTTGCTCTGGGATTGCAGCCCTTGAAGGTCGTCGTCCATAATTTTCATCATCTGAATAATCTTCTTGATAATTTTCTCTACCTGAAAACCTTCTATTTATTGGCTGAGATTCATCAAATCTGTCATAACCCATCTCAGGGCCAGCATCAGACAAACCTCCTCTGGAAGATCTTGGCAACTCAGGCTCGTCATCAAAATATGAAGATCTTCGAGCTTGATCAGTTGCAATACCTCTTAATCGAACGCTCTCATAGGCAAAGAAAACAGTTGTACCTGCAAGTAAAAACTGTCCAAACTGAAGAATGGGATCTAAACGCCATCCTTGAAAAAAAAGTATTCCACCACATAAGAGGCCAATAGCGGCAAAGAAAACATCGTAATCTCTTGCCAAAGCTGGCTTAAAAGACCTAAGAAAATATAAGCCAGCTCCGCATACAGCAAGAACTATGCCTACAATGCTGGCCCAATTTAGACTGGCATTGACCAAATTTGCCCTCTGAAATAAAGATTACAAGGTTGTAAAACAACCTTTATTAAATCAGTCTATGACAAAATTAGGTAATTACTAGCGCCAACCTATCTCACGGCATCTTTTTGACTAACCCAAATCAAAGCAGCCGCCGCAGGTGCAACTACTAAAGCGCCAGCAGCAAGAAAACTGCCTATCATTCCAACAGCAGAACTTGTAGCAGCCTCACCAGAAACTCCAGCACTGAGGAACAAATTTAACAAATGAAAAGCCATTTCAGCTAATTCCAATACGACATCGAGGTAATCTTACGAAATGAGGGATGATTTATACCATCTATTCAATAATGCTTTGAGCTTTGTGATGCCTCTGTTAATTAAAAGCCTTCCAACCCTGCATTTTTTAATGGGTTTTTTAATTGGTGCTCTGACCCTTGCATTCCTTCTCAGAATTATTTTAACTTGGTATCCAAAAATAGATTTAAGAACTGGTTTTTGGCCAATCATCTTTTTACCAACAGAACCTGTTCTAGTAGCCACTCGAAAAATTGTTGCACCAATAGGAGGGGTGGATGTAACTCCTATTATTTGGGTAGGTCTCTTAAGTCTGTTTCGCGAATTATTTCTTGGTCAACAAGGTTTACTAACACAAATTATTTTTTGATCTTTAGGACTATTGATTTACAACATTTCTTGTTCCACAAACTTTGTATGAACATCTCCTTGTATAAATTCCTTTCTCTTTAGCAATTTCAAATGGAAATCAATAGTAGTAGTAATTCCTGTAACTGCACATTCATTTAAAGCTCTTTCCATGCGTTTAAGTGCAGCTTCTCTATCTCTTCCCCAAACAATTAATTTTCCAATTAAAGAATCATAAAAAGGAGGTATATCGTATCCTGTATAAACATGACTATCTACTCTTACTCCTGGTCCACCAGGAGGCAACCAGCCGGTGATTTTACCTGGAGAAGGTCGAAAGTTATGACTAGGATCCTCTGCATTAATTCTACATTCAATTGCATGTCCCTCTAACCTGATCTCAGGCTGACTGAATTGTAATTTTTCTCCTCCAGCGATACGCAATTGTTCTGAAATTAAATCCATTCCAGTGACTAATTCAGTAACAGGATGTTCGACTTGTATTCGTGTATTCATTTCCATAAAATAAAAATTACCTTGCCGATCAAGAAGAAATTCAACTGTCCCCGCACCCTCGTATTTGATACTTTTTGCAGCTGCAACTGCTGCTTCTCCCATCTTTAGTCTTAAGTGATCATCTAAAGCTGGACTTGGTGATTCCTCTAATAATTTTTGATGCCGTCTTTGAATCGAACAATCTCTTTCTCCAAGATGAACAACATTTCCAAACCGGTCAGCAAGAATCTGAACCTCTACATGCCTAGGGCGGTCAATAAATTTCTCCATATATAGGCCTGGATTACCGAACGCAGCTTCCGCTTCTCCCTGAGCAGCTTTAAACAGATTCTCCAATTCATCGCAATGTCCAACTAAACGCATACCTCTACCACCACCTCCAGCAGTTGCTTTAATCATTACTGGATAACCCATTTCAGAAGCAAGCTCAGATGCATCTGAAATACTCTCTAGCAAACCCTCACTTCCAGGGACAGTAGGAACTCCGACTTTTTGCATAGTCGATTTAGCTGTCGACTTATCACCCATTGAGCGAATCGCATGTGGAGATGGGCCTACAAAAATAAGCCCATGATCTCCACAAATCTCTGCAAATCGATCATTCTCAGCCAAAAAACCATAACCAGGGTGAATAGCATCAACCCCTCGCGATGTTGCTGCAGCTAATATGTTTGGAATATTTAGATAACTTTTACTGCTAGGGGAATCTCCAACACATACAGCCTCATCAGCTAGTTGAACATGCAAAGCATTTTTATCAACAGTGCTGTAAACAGCCACTGTAGAAATCCCCATCTCACGACAGCTTCGGAGAATTCTTAAAGCTATTTCGCCTCGATTAGCTATCAGCAATTTGCCTATGGGCATTCAAAATTACTAGATCCTCAGGCGGATCGTATCAGTATTAGTGCCCAAGACTGAAACCCATTAAGTAGAAGCTTAATAGGTTTAGCATTATGATCATGGTGACTTAGTAATTAACTGAGTTAAATTGCGGATGTGGCGGAATTGGTATACGCGCATGTCTAAGGAACATGTGGCTTCGGCCTTGCGAGTTCAAGTCTCGCCATCCGCATATTTCCAAACTGATACTCATCCATAAATGAGTAATGATCCTTTAGCAATTATCTTTGTCTCCAATGGTCCAGGTGAACTAGCGACATGGGTTAAACCACTTGCTAAAGAGCTTCATCAAGAAATTGCGCTTAGACCAAAAGTAAATTCATCTCCAAAATCATTAAACTTAGTACTAGTTCCGTGCCCCAATGCTACTGGTTATGAACATCTAGTTGCAAAAAAATGGTTGCAGTTTGAAAAGGTAATAAGCGCAAAATATTTCTGGAAACTTATTTTCAAACCTAATGACTTTGGATCATGGCCATCGAAAGGTTTAGTGATTTTTTTAGGAGGAGATCAATTTTGGAGCGTCCTCCTCTCAGCAAGATTGGGATATTTACACATGACATATGCAGAATGGATCGCAAGATGGCCTTTTTGGAATGACCGTATTGTCGCGATGTCAGAAAAAATTGTTCATAAGTTACCTAAAAAATTTCAAGATCGTTGTTCAGTTATAGGGGACCTAACCGCTGACTTAAATGAAACTGCAAAAATTGATGATCCACTGCCCTCTGGGAAGTGGATTGCTCTAATGCCAGGCTCAAAAAGCGCCAAACTAAAGATTGGTATACCTTTCTTTCTAGATGTCGCAGATAGAATTTCCCAATTGATGCCTAATTGTCAGTTTCTAATACCTCTTGCTCCAACTACAAATATAGATGCAATTAAATACTTTAGTAGCAAAAAAAACCCAATAACAAGACAATATGAATCTGGAATCCAATCAATTAATCAAGCGAATAATGAAGAGACAAGAGGAATATTAACAACTAAAAATTCTACAAAAATTTTAATACAAGAAAAACATCCAGCATATAATGATTTATGTCAATGTGATCTAGCACTAACAACAGTAGGTGCCAATACTGCAGAGCTGGGCTCATTAAATATTCCGATGATAGTTGTAGTACCTACACAACACATTTTAGTTATGGAAGCATGGGATGGTTTAGTTGGCGTAATGGCTAGATTACCAATTTTAAAATGGTTCCTTGGTCTATTAATTAGCTATTTAAAACTTAAAAAACGAGGTTTTATGGCTTGGCCAAATATATCTGCCAAAAGAATGATTGTACCTGAAAGAGTTGGGAAAATTACTCCTAAGCAAATAGCCAAAGAAGCGGTTGATTGGCTTAATTCACCTGCAAGACTTTCTGGTCAAAAAGCAGACCTTCAGGCGCTTAGAGGGAACAAAGGAGCTACAAATAAATTTTGTCAAGAAATTATTAATCTTTTAGAAGAGAAAAAACTGTTTAATTAGTCACCATGGATCTTCAATATCAAAAAGGTCATTATCATTAGATTTTGAATCTTGAGATTTCTTTGTAGATGTTTGTTCTAATGGTTCGACATCCATAGGCTCTTCCACTCTTAAAAGCCTAGTTCTATTTTTATTATTCCTAGAAGATATTTTACCTTCAGAAATATCAGTTTGATTGGTCAATTTTGACTCACTGTAGTTTAATCTATCTTCTTCAATTTCTGTATATATTGAAGACTGATTAGGTTCATCTAAATATCTTAATTCTCGATTATATTGTTCCTCTTCCGAATCTTCTAATTCTACATATTCCATCTCATCTTCTTGATAAATATCTTCTTGGGATTGCTCTAAAAGCTTTTGATCATCATTTTGACTCTCTCCAGAAGTTAATTGATTTTCAACTGGAACAAGATTAACTCTATACCTTTCTCTTTCACTATCCTCCCATCCTGAATTACCCACGCCAAGCTTTTCAAGAAAACCACTATTCAATTGTTTTAATTTCTCTTCAGCCCCCTCATAAACAATTATTCGATCTGGGCCACTACTTACAATTTCATCAACTGGCATCTCCCAAGTGCTTAAAACTCCTTCACCTAACAAAGGAACCCCTAATGCTCCCATAACCAAAGTAAGTAATTCTCCAGTTTCAATATCAAAAGAAAATCCAAGCACTCTCCCCAACTGATCTCCAGATTCAGTAATAACCTGGCAATTAATAACTTTATTAAATCTATCTGGAACAAAGTTTTCGCTTAAGGAATCTATTGTATCCACCAAGATCACATCACCTACTTGACGAATCTGTTCAAGAGGAAGCCATCTTGGCAAACCAGGTAAAAAACGAGTTAATGGATTGTCTCGCAGTCCCAAAGCTACAACTTCTCTACGATCAATATCAACTACCACCTCGCCTACAAGACCCAATCTGCGACCAGTATCACGAGTTATCACCTGAGTACCCATCAACTCAGAGCGAAGCCATAATCTGTCACTGGGGACAGCAGATGTTGATTCTTGTGGGGCTTGAGTGTTGGTCAACTCAAATATGCAGAAATGAGATTAGTAGAACCATATTGGATCATATTAGTTAATTCGATCAAGCTGCGATTGGCAACCCAACAACTTGAGTATGATTACCCCTTGCTTGGGTAACTCCAATGGTTCTCATTGAGGCTCCAATCATAGGTCTTCTATGACTTACGACAAGAAATTGCGCATGTTCAGCTTGTTGCGCAATCAAAGCCGCTAACCTCTCAACATTTACTCCATCCAAGAAACTATCTACTTCATCAAGTGCATAAAAAGGAGAAGGTCTAAAACGTTGAAGTGCAAAAAGAAAACTTAATGCAGTTAAAGATTTTTCTCCACCTGACATTGCTGCAAGTCTTCTAACAGCCTTACCTTTTGGATGAGCAACCAAAGTCAGACCCCCTTCCAAAGGTTGATCAGGATTTTCAAGTTGCAAATGTCCATCACCTTCCGAGAGACTTGCAAAAATTTCGCGAAAATGAACATCAACGGCTTGAAAAGCTTCCATAAAAGCCTCTTGACGCAAAGTTGAAACTGTCTCAATGCGAAGCAATAGCTCAGATCTTTCATCAGTTAGAACATTCAGTCTGCTTTCAAGTTCAATAAGTCTCTCGTCTAATTTGGCCAATTCTTCTAATGCAAGCATATTTACAGGTTCCAATTCTTCCATTTTTTTCTGCAAAGCCTCCAACTCAGCAAGTAAAACCTCTAAACCATTTTCTCGGATTTCATCTGAGATCAAAGGTAAGGGGTTTGGAAGCTTCTTCTCTAGTTCATTACAACGTATAGTTTCCATTCTTATTTCTTCCTTCATATTTTTTTGATCTTCCCTTAAACGTTGAAGATTCCATTGAAGTTCCTGCAGGTTCAAACGTTTTTTCGCTACATCAGCTTCTACAGAATCTCTTTCACGACGTTGTTCCCCAAAGCGAGTTTCTAATTGTTTTTGTTCATTGATCAATTCTTGCCTACTTGTATTCAGTTGCTTGCTCTGCTCCCGCCAAGTCATATGAGCATTAGCAAGAGTTTCTATTGAATCCTTTAAGCGTTTTTCTTCAATTATTAAAGAATTTTCTTGATCATTTAAGCGATCAATAGCAAGCTGATTTTGTGATTGCTTATTTAGAATCTCATCTCTCTTCTTTCTAAAATCAAGTAGATTTTTATCAGCGTCTTCTAATTCCTTTTGTAATTCAGACCAAACCGATGAGTCACTTGATTTATCAATAATCTTTTCTTCCTTCTCTAGGTTTAACAATTGCACTTCTAAAGGTTTTATATTCAAATTAATGGATTCTAATTGAGAAAGTTTTTCTTTTTTAGATTTAAGAAGATCCTCAATTCTTTTTTGGCGATTACTTTGACGTTCTAATAAGGGAGAATTTGATCTTTTAGAAGTAACTCTTTCAGCATCAAGTGCTGCTTTTTTCTGTTCCAATTTACTTAACTCATTTCTAAAGTTATCTAGCTTATTAATTATTTGGTTTTCTTTAGTTTGACAGCTAACTAAAGTTTCACCAACTTCTAATAATCTATTCTTTAATGGATCACAATCATCATTATCTTTTACTCTTCCAAAACTCAAACCCAATGATCTATTATTCAAACTTCCACCAGTCATCGCTCCACTCTTTTCCAATAATTCACCTTCTAATGTAACTGCTCTTTTACCACCAATGTGATCACGAGCTGAAGACAAATCACCAAAAACAACTGTCTCGCCAAATACATATCCGAATACATTTTTATATATTGGTTCAAATTGAATTAAATCTATGGCCTTGCCAATTAATCCATTATTTGAATTGGAATTAATAGAAACAGTTCTCTGAAATACTTCCGATTTAGTTTGATGATTCTTTAAAATCTTATTTAGAGGCAAAAAAGTCAACCTTCCAGCTCGCTTGCGCTTTAAAAGTTCTATTGATTGTGCAGCAATTCGATCATTATCAACAACCACTTGGCCAAGTCTAGCGCCTGCAGCAACTTCAAGAGCAATCCTAAAACGATCTTCAACCTCGCCCAAGTTAGCAACTGGACCATGTATACCATCCAAACCAGATTCTAATAATAAAGTTAGTGCACTTGTACCTCTACTTTCATATATTATTTCCTTCCTACTTTCTAATCTAGCTATGTCATTTTGAAGCTTCGCCTGCTCTTTCTCTAATCTATATCGAGTTCGCTCTTGTATATTTTTTTCAGCCAATAATTCTTGAAATTCTTCTTTTTTACCTGAAATTAACCCTAAAACATTTTCCCATTCTTGATTCAAATTTTTAATTTCTAAATGCACTTTCTCATGAGCAGATTCATCAGCCTTTTGATCACTTTCTAATTCTTTTAAAATAACATTTAATTGCAATAATTTTTCTTCGAGATTTTGCTTTTCTAATTTTTTTGGATGTAACTTTACTTGAATTTGATCTTTACCATGCCTAACCTTTTGATGCTTTTCTATACAGGCACCAGATCGACCAGCCACATCCGAAAGTTTTCTTCTAGAAGATTCAACCCAAGCCTCAGCTTCTTTACAATTCAACTCAGCCTTATCTATATCTTTAGGATTAATTAAATCAAGTCTATCCTTTAATTCACTTTGATAATCATTCTTTTTCTGTAGAAGATTACGTCTATATTCTTGTAACTTTTCCCCTTCATTTTTATGATTAAGTCCCTGTCTTTCACGACGTTGTTCCCCAAAGCGAGTTTCTATAAGTCCCTGTCTCTCTAGCTCTCTATTCTGAGATTCAATAGCTGCGATTTTTCCTTGAACTGCAAGTAATTGATCTTCACCAAGTTCTTTTACATTTTTCTGTAAAATATCTAATATATTTTTAGATTTATCTAAATCTTTTTGAATATCCAGTAAATTTTGTGAATCTATTTTTTCTTTTTTAATCAATTCCTGATGATCTATATCTAATTTTTCCAAACCACTTTTTGCATTTTCATAGGATAAAACTAATTCTTGCTGTCTACCAATAAATAATTTATTTTTAAGATCTTTGTATAAACTTGCTTTCTCGCAGTCTTTTTGCAAGCGCTGTTTTGAAAGATTCAATTCTTGTTCAACAATCCTGCAACGTTCCTGCCTTTCATAAACATCATCTAACTTTGAACGAGTTTGATTAATCCTAGTATCAAATAATGCAACACCAGCGAGTTCGTCTATGAGACCTCTACGATCTTTATTACTCATCGAGACAATTCGTGTAACATCTCCCTGCATCACAACATTGCTACCTTCAGGATCAATTCTGAGACGCCTTAATTGAGTTTGTAATTGCTGTAAATTACATGCTTCTCCGTCAGCTGTATAAGTAGAAGCATATGACCCTCCTGGCATAACCTTTAATCTTCTTGAAACTATCCATTCTTTTTGACCAGTCTTAATCCAAGGTCCTTCTTCAGGAGGCTCCATTCCATTTTCTGCTTCATCAGGCTGCCAATCAGTTAAATCAAATTTGACAGTAACTTTGGTTTCGGAAGATTTTCCAGCTTTTAAGACGCCGCTATTAACTAAATCAGGTAATCTATCTGCTCTCATTCCACGACTATTAGCGAGGCCTAAACAAAACAAAACTCCATCAAGAATATTACTTTTACCTGAACCATTAGGACCTGTTACTACAGTAAATCCCTCCTCCAGTGGAATCGACATTGATCCGCCAAAGGACTTGAAATGAGACAAATCTACATGGTTAATATGAACCAACAGAATGCATCAACGATATGAATGAGGTTAGCGAAGTATCAGAGAAACTCAAGTCTTTCTAAGTCACAAGCAATAATTCCTATTTTTCACTGAAAATTCTGCAACCATTTTCATCTATGACTAAATCACAATAAACATCTTCCCATGTCAAATATAAATTGATAGTTCCGTTTTCAAGACTTGGTAAAGAATTAAAAAAAATACCTTTTTTAATTCTAGTGGCAACACCTCTATTACCAGAAACAACTTTTTCTTTGATATCAAGCCAGTCAAGCTTATGGGGAGCAATATAAACCGAATCTACAGAAGGTCCATTGACGAGTGGAATATCACTTAAACGCCAAGTTCTACAAAATTCCTTATCTTCTAAAAGTAAATCAAAATGAAAAGCTTTGAAATCATCAGGTGCACCAGTATGTCTTAATAAAACCCACCTATAATTTTTTTTTGGCTTAACAGTATTCAACTAACAAATAAATAAAGAACTAATAAAGAAATTTCCATGAAAAAATATCAGGAGACAAGTCTCCTCAACAAAAAGTACTGAACATCAAAACCTTTAGCTTTAAGCCTCAGGTACAAACCTTAAGGCAATTAAGAGAAGGCTTCCAGCACCTGCTATTGCAGCTAAAACCAGGCCAAAATCAGTAGGGATTGTATTAGAAGCAAAAACCATTGATGAAATTTCGACGCCCATGGGTTGTTTAGGAAATACCAATGACCTTTAGCACTATAAGTATTCAAATAGCAATATTTGTAAGCAAAGACGACGAAAAATTCTTGTGAAATTATGGACTTAAAACATTTAAAACTCAAAAATATGGTTTCTTATGAGACAAGTTTTAAACATTGAATTCCATTAAGGGGTTTCGATTAGGACAATATCTCTCTATTCTCTAATAAACCTTTGGATTTATGGAATCAGTGAATTCCTCATCCTCTCAATCCTCAAATTCAGTTGAAACTGAAGAAACCATTGCTGAAAAGTCTTCAGAGCAATGGTTCACTGAACAATTTGATAATTTATTGCCAAAAATCCAAGAGCGATGGCCAGATCTAGCTAGACAGACATTAGAAGCTACTAAAGGGAGTCTTGACGATTTAATCGATGTCATATCTATACATTCAGGCAAAAATAGTTTCGGAGTGAAAGAACAATTAGAAGAAATTTTTCATTCTGCAACTGACACAACTAAAGGGCTCGCAGACTCTTTAGAGCCACTAGAAAAACAGCTTGAACACATACTTGATGAGCTAAACAGTACGCTTAGACCACGAATGGAAAAACCAATTAGGAAAAGACCTCTTTTAGCTATAGGCATTGCTGCTGGCATTGGTGTTTTATTTGGCATACTTCTTGGTGGAGGTAGAAAAAATTAATGGCAAGCTCAGAACGCAAAAAAGGCATAGGGGCTGCAGCAAGGGTTACTGCACTGGCAAGTTCAGTAATGGATCTTCATATTCGAATTGCTCTACAAGAAATGGACCGAGAAAAACGCCGACTAATCAGCGGAGGGATTTTCTTGGCAACTGGAGGAATATTGATGTTGCTGGCCTTAGTTGGATCTGAATTATTTCTTGGATTTTGGATTATGGACTTGCTTGAAATAGGTATTAAATCAACAATTTTAATTTTGGTTTTTATCAATCTTGTCTTAGCTGGTATGAGTCTAAGAATTGGGGGATATCTAGCTAAAGGTCCTTATCTGCCTGAAACTTTAGAAGGGATTACAAAAACTACAAAAGCTGTTTTAGGCAAAAATTAAATTATTTAATTTGATAATTCAACCATCTGCAATCGATTGCGCCGTTATTTACTTGAAAACGTTTATTTGCTTTCATCCCTAAATATTTACTTAAATTTGGATTTCCGTTTAGAAGCCAAAGATCCCATCCCGAAGCTTGATTTTTACAATAATTTCCTAATTCTTTATAAAGATTAGGTAGTAAATTTTCATCTCCTATTCTTTTTCCATAAGGAGGATTGCAAACTAAAAGTCCCAATCCAGTTGGTAATTGATATTCTTGAAAAGGAGAATTAATTATTTCTATATAATCTTCTAAGTCTGCATCTTTAATATTTTGAATAGCACAATTAGCGATTTTTTCGTCAACTTCACATCCAATTATCTTTGGTAATTTATTATCAAAATTTTTCAGCTTCTTTGCAATTTTCAATTCGCTATCCCACAAAGAAATATCAAAATCTGGCCAATTTTTAAATAGAAATTGTCTATGTATACCAGAAGGAATTCCAAATAAAATGCTAACAGCTTCAATTAAAAATGTGCCAGAACCACACAATGGATCTACCAAGTTCTTTGTTCCATCCCATCCTGTCATTCGCATTAAACCTGCAGCCAAATTTTCTTTAATAGGAGCTATTCCAACAGCAGGTCTATATCCTCGTTTATGCAAACTAGAATTACTTCCATCTACACTTAAAAAAGCTTGATTGCTTGCTAAATGCAAATGAAAGCAAATATCTGGATTGTTCAGATCAATTCTTGAACGCAAACCCCATCTTTCTCTTTGCAAATCAACAATTGCATTTTTCACTTGCAATGCAGTGAAATGAGTATGTGATAAACCTTCTCCAAATCCAGTTACATCTACACGAAAACTTTTTTGCG
The DNA here is from genome assembly GCA_003216815.1 of Prochlorococcus sp. AG-402-K14. Lineage (GTDB taxonomy): Bacteria > Cyanobacteriota > Cyanobacteriia > PCC-6307 > Cyanobiaceae > Prochlorococcus_B. The sequence goes on from QCIG01000008.1 coordinate 40,850, forward strand.
GTGTAAGCCAATTCTCCCAATCAATTTCGCTTTGAACACGGCTATATAGTTCATGAGGACCATGACAAGGAAATCTACAAATCTCTCTTAAAAATCTAAAAGACAATCGAGACCTTAAATGCACTCTATATAAACAAGCCATATCAGCTTCAAATAATATATGTCTCCTTGAAGCTTTAACTGCATGAGCTCCAAGTTCTATCAACTCTTGAGCACCTTCTTTTTCAAGACCTTGTGAAATAGATGCTACAACTTTCATTTTCTCATTTATTCAAACGATCAAAAGCTTCTTTAAACCCTAATCGATTAATTCCAAAAGATCTGTCAGAATAGATTTGTCTATTTTTAAATAGACTAGGTGATTCACACCAGTATCTCGGACAGCGGTTCGATTCCGCTCAGCTCCATAAATCTGGGGCTGCAATGGCTTCGACGGGGTATCAGGAGAGTGACTGAAGCCTGCTCGGTAAGAGCAAAACCATAACTGCTAACAACATCGTTAGTTTCTCCCGTCAAACAGCCCCTGTTGCTGCTTGATCTTTTAACGGAGATGGGGTCAGATCAGCCTTATCACCCAATTGATCCATGGACGCTGAAAGGCGTCCTTTTTCATTGCAGTGCAATGAGTCTCAAGGAAACAAAAATTAGAAAAATATAGTTTATGGCAAATTTTATGCCAAATATATGCAATATTTTTATGCCAAATCTGATGCCAAATCCCAACAATCCTCTTCAAAAACATTTCTCAATGGTCTCAAAAACATAAAAAAAAGACTGACCTAAGTCAGCCCTTCTGGTTCCGATCGCAATCGGCTCTCAACCTTTTCATTCAAGAAGCTTACAAAAATCATTTATTTTGAAAATGACTTTCATGAAGAAGTCGTTTCTCTGAATTGGCCCATTTGTAAATTAGTTAATTGGATCAATTCCTTTTTAAGCCTCTTAGCGCTTCTCCTATTGATAAACCTAAAACTTTGCACATAATTGGATCCATCATCTTTGTGCCCCATCACCGTAAAAAATACATTTTTACCTTTTCCTAATTTTGATCCAGTCTTTCCTCCTCCAAACACACCAACAGCTAAAGCGACTGGACAAAATACTCCCGTCATACAAGCTGCAGTAGCAACGGCTAATCCAGCGGTCCCTCCAGCGGCTCCTCCAGCTGTTCCTAAAGCAAGATTATATTCATCCCCTCCCATATACCATTGATTAATTTTATCTTTCGAGATAAAACCTTTAGGACCAGATAAACCAAATTCATTGATAGTTATTTCGCAATCATTTTCACTGCAAAGTGCATCATAAGTATCTGCAATTGCGGCAATAGGAGAAAAAAGACTCGCAGTTAAAACAAAAAAGAGAAACTTACGCATATTTAACTTTTTCTAAATTACTTGTAATTGCTCAATTAAATCAGAGATGCATAAGAATTCAAGCGACTAGCAATACATATTCTTTAATTGATCCATGGAGTCTGGAGGACCCTAATCAATTGGCATGACTGTAGTCTTAGAGTCTCATGAAATCTTCAAAATAGACTTATGGGAAAATCTGCGATGGAAAATCAACTAGAGAAACTGCGGATAAAATTGCGAAAAAAAACGTGGAAATACGCAAAATCTCCGAAAAAACAACCCTCAAAAACACGCAAAAGGACTGACCTAAGTCAGCCCTTCTGGTTCCGATCGCAATCGGCTGTCATCAAAACGCAATCATCCTTCGACATTAGTAAGAGTAGGAACTCCTTCAGCAGCAGCTACAGTTACCCACATAACTGCTGGGACTTTTCCATTATTAGCCATAGTATGAGGCGGCGTATCTACAGCTAAGACAAAAGTGTCGCCCTCGCGAAAAGTTGTGCTTTTACCTTTCTTAGTCCGCAAGGTTAATTGTCCCGTTTCAATATAACTAGTTAATGGTGCCTCATGGAAATGCATTGGTACCAATCCCCCTGGTTGAACATCAACTTTATATAGACGCATTTCTCCTTTACCTTCAGGGTAAGTGAATGACTCGCCATATATTGGCTTTGAACTTGTAAAAAGCTCTTGGACATCTACAAGAGGTTTATCTTCTACAGCCATAGCAACCGGCCCACAGCTTGTTAATAAGAAAGCTATGACAGCTATAAAGCTGAAAATCTTGCGAAGCATCAATTTAAAAACATTTCATTGATCATATTATCCCTGAAAAAAAATTTAGTAGTCAATATTGATACCCTAGTGCTCAAACGAAGAGAAAAGATAACTTCATTTTTAATTGAAACTTGTTAACAGGTAATATCCAATTATTCTATGATTGCAAAAAATAAATTCATAATACTAGTGAAATGAATGACGTACAAGGCGAATAAAGCTAAACTAAAATAAGATCCCTTAATTTAAATTGAAAAAATCCTTGAATGTTTTTTCCCCTGAGAAAAGTAATAAAGGTTTTCATATTAAATGAGAAGATCAAAGATAACAATTTCATTATTATTATTCTCTTTAAGTCTCAACTTTACGGCTATTACTTACGCTATTTATAGAGGTATAAATAGAGGAGATTTCGGAAGATACTATAAAGAAGGTTATTTCTTAACGAATGTAAGCACATTCCACTTATTAATGATTTCTTTTCTTTGCTTATATATTTATTCTTTAAGAAGAAAATATTTCAAAACACATGATATTAAGAATAAAGGCAACCCAATTATATGGCTAATACTTTTTCTGGGATTTTTCTTTCTTGGATTAGATGAACAATTTATGATTCACGAACATATTGATATCTTTATTCATAATCTGATGGAATCAATATTTAATTATCAAGGTAATACAATAACTCAAAGATTAGATGATATTATCGTACTCTCTTACTGTATTCTTGGAATATTTATAATTTCGAAATATCAAGAAGAAATAATACTATTTAAAAAAGCAAAGCCATATGTATTACTAGCATTTATTCTTACATTGGCCATGATTTCTATAGACATAGCGACAAGCCAAAATGACTTATTTAGTATTATTTTCCCAAAAGAAAAAATTCAATACATGATTAAATTATTTGGAGTGATAGAAGATTCTATTAAATTGTTCGCATTAACTTTTTTCAGTGCTTCGATAGGAAAATGCATATCAATAACAAACAAACAAAAAGTTAGTCAATCTCAATACCTGTAAATATAAGAAAGCAGAAAATATAACCTGATTTATTGATTAAAAAGAAACATACTTATTTCCAATGCAAAGAGTCTTAAATAAATAGTGTTTCAGAGCAATTAGAGTTACAACAAAAGCTAGAAAATTAAAATTAGCATAAAATAATATATAAAAATACCTCATAAATTTCTAATCATATTATATCTACTTTATTGAAGAGATCAAAGTGGAGTTACTAGGTAAATTAATCAATGCAAAAATATGTTTAATATGTCTTTCATAAATTTCCGCTTGTTCTTCTTGACTTAAATAAAAGTAACTAGCGTGAGAACCAATACTTTTAAAATAACTACATTCACATGAAAAACGTCGAGCGATATCAAATGGAACAATTTTCTTTGAATATTTTTTTATTAATCTACTAAAAAATATATCTTCGTTTTCACTTTTAGGGGAATATTCATTTTGACATATTTCGATCATTACGTCACGATTTCTTATAGATAATCCACCATTACCAATCAATACATTATCAGGAATTGGTACTTTTCGATTGAAAACTTGAGTCACCCATTTATGAACTTTCCCGTTTTCAGTCATATCTCTATATTCAGGAAAAGAAGTTGATAAGTATTTGTTTAACGAAAAAGGAGCTCCTACATAATCATAATTAAACATCGAGTAATCAAATGGTTCTATTAATAATGCATCTGTTTGAAAAATAAGAATATTTTTTGAAGGAAGCTTCTCCCAAAAGGATTGATTTTTTAATATATGATTATAGTTTGTTGTATTTATTTTATGCAAAGTGTTACTAGCATCATTTAATTTAATTACCTTGACCCAATTAATTAAGTCTTTAAATAATGCTTCCATTGCATTATAACTATCCTGAGTTGTAAATAAAATTATTTTCATCTTTAATCTAGTCATAATTAATGTATTACATATACTAAATCTCAGAATCTGTACTGGTCGATCGTCAATGATTATTGCTGTGTGTTGAGACGGTTCAATTGGTCTTAGCGGAGCAATTTTATTAATCCAACCATCTAAATATGATTCTAAAATATATTCTGCATGAGATCTAAAGATATATTCCCGATATTGTTTTAGCTTCTCCAACAAAAAAGCGTCTGAATCCATTTTCAAACCCTTCAGAAGATTAATGTTTTCTACATTAACCTTAATTGTATTTTATTTGACACCTCTCAGTCTGCAAAGTCATAATTAAAAGAAACATTCTTTACAGAAAAAAGACAGGTCATTGAAAAATTCATCAAATTTTCTTGGCCCCTATGAAAAAAGTGATGCTACAGCCTATGAAAACTTAGCGAATTTGATAGTTTACTAAAACAAATGAAACCCACTGTTCGAATATAGCTGAATGGATTTCTGAATAATTCCCATTGAGAATAAACAAGATTTAACTAAAATTATCTAATTAAAAAATGGAGCAATCCCAAAAGGAAAATAATGAAAAGTATACTTTCCTCTTTGATTTGCTATGAAATAGATATCTGAACTTATATCAATGGTTGCTTTTGCAAGGGCCAAAGCAAAGTCAATTTTTTTAAAACTTCGATTAAAAGAAATCTATAAACCACTTTTTAAAACACATGACAGAGGCAAAATTGAAGAGCTCTCTAATAAAAAGAAAAAAGATTCAACCCACTTTATAGAGGCCATAAAAGACGGCGGAGTCTGGCTCTCATAAAGCAAAAAACAAATTTTATTATTAAAAGTTATTCAATACCAGGCAAGTATAATAATTTTTAATAAGGAATTTAGTTGATAATAAATAATCTGATAATATATTTTTTTAAAATAGTACTTCCATGCAGTTATCTATTATTGCTTTAGCTTCATCGGAATGGGGCATTGCTAGATTTACAACAGATTCATTTGCACTCATTGCATTAACAATTCTAATAACTTTACCTATGCTATTACTTAAAGATAAAATCAAAGTAAAAAATATATGGAGCAATGAAAATGCTATCTCTAGTCGATAGAAATTTTATTAATATAATTAGAGATTATGTATTTAAAATTTTAAAAATAAATATTATCTTGTTAAAAGATAATCAAGAAATTTTTGCAAATAAGTCCTTGTGATAGTCAACAACATTTTGACAACTGATCACAGGGGTAATTTCCATGTCTATTCCAAACTGTACTCTCCATGGAGCAAAGTGTTGGAAAAGTTCCTTGTCTCCATTTGCATTGCAAAGAATCACAACGCGTCCTTCGCCTGGAGCATGAACACGAAAAAGCATTTCAAATCCATCAAATTTATCTTGCTTAGACATTTCTCCGTTTTCCCAAAATTCGACAAATTGCTTATAGGCAGCAACTTGATTCTCACTACTAGTGAACTGGCAATCAACCAAATAGAGTTGCATTGGTGACTCGATAAAAACTAATTTTAACCAATAACACAAAAGAATTGATTGATATATCAATCAATAAACAAATGATGTTATAAAAAGAAAACATAACAACAAAAGACAAATTAAAAATTAATATCCTGAAAAAACCAAAAATATCTTTTCAATTTCATATTCAATAAATTATTTAGTAGAGCTAAAAAATCCATTTGAGAATAAAAATAAACCCATAAGAACTAAAGGGCCTAAACCAAAAACGAAAAGAACAAGTTTTGCAGTTCTGGGACTTGTTTCTTTCTCTACAGTTGCATCAAGCTTCTTAGAAATTACTTTTTTCTTAGATTTTTTACTAGGCATAGATCAGCATAAACATAAAAAACTATATTAGCAATTATAATTTAGAATATTACCAATATTAAAAGAAATAATTTCACTCACTTATTGTATAAATTTTCAGAATCAAAATGATAGTGACGCATAGTTTACGCTGCAAAAATTGATAATTAGTTTTGCATGAATTGAAATTTCTATATTCTTAAAAGTATATAAGTTTAATCGATTTCATCAATAATTTTCTCTATTGATTTAGCAGTATCATACCAATTAAAAGCAGAAGCTCTGGCAGGTCCTTCTTGCAAAGCCTTTTCAAAACATTCTTTATCATTTATAACTTCATTCATCGCAGAGGCTATTGATTGAATATTAAAGGGATTCACAAAATAACCATATTGACCAATCACCTCAGGAAGTGCTCCGCGTGCAGAAGCTATCACAGGAGTACCACAGGCCATCGCTTCAAGAGCTGGAAGCCCAAATCCTTCCCAAAGACTTGCAATAATTAGTGCTTGGCATTCATTTAATAATAATAATTTTTCATAATCATCAATCCAACCTTTCCAAACACACAAATGTCTCAAATTTAATTGATCTATAATTTTAAAAAGATTTGGTGTATGTCTCTTATCAAAAGATCCTACAAAAACAAGCTTGTAATCATTAATTTTAGCAAGAGCAAAGGCTTGAATAATCCTTGTCAAATTCTTATACGGATTATGTCTACCAATGATAAGAAAGAATTTTTCTCTATTTTTTTTTATTGGATAATACTTTTTATTATTAAAACCTAATTTGATTGGATATAACTTATGACGTGGGACTTTATAAAAAGTATTCAAATCATTTGCAGTAGAGATCGAGTTACATAGAATTATCTTAGATTGTTTTAAGATTAATGGAATATATATTAAATGATATAAAGTTAAAAATGATGATGAAGGATATCTTAGTGGTATCAAATCATGAGCCAAAACAATTGATTTTATATCTGTAAATAATGGTGCTTCCAATAAAGGTGAAAAAAAATAATCAGCCTTTAAATTCTTCATGATTTTCGGAACAACTTTTTGAAGCCAATACAAACGTCTAAAATGACTTTTAAAACCTTGACCTGGAGAAAGATTATTAGGAATATAAATATCACCCCTCATTCCTATATCTTTTGGAATGAGGGTAGTTATCTTTTCAACAGATAAAGAATTAGCCAAATCCTTAGAAACAACTCCTATACCTGTATTTTTTTCGGTGATGAAGCTACCATTAAAAACTAAAGATGACATGGTTATAATATTCGCATAGTAAATCTATTTTAGATAATAGTAAGTCAAATGTTGAGAGCAGACTTTTTTTATAAATTTTTTAAATACAAAAATAATAGTAGTCTTGAAATTATCAAACATAGCTCAAATGAAAACTTTGACTTGAAAGATAGAATTCAAAATAAAATCATAGAAATTGATCGAGAAATTTCAGAAAATAGCAAGTCTCTACTTGAAGCTGAAATAGTAAAATTAAGATCAAATTTTTCAAGCTCAAATAATTTTATAGATCGCATGGGGAAAAATATCTACAAAACAAAATTATATGAATCGATTAATTGGCATCAAAAGCAAATAAAAGAACTATATTCTCAACGTAGAGAATTGCAGATGAATTTAGAAAAAATTCAAGGTATTTTTTGGCTAAATCGAATTAAAAGATTTCTAATGATTATATTAATAGGATTCTTAGCCCTTTTAAGTCTATTTATCTTTTTATCAGGATTTATGATTATAATTTACTTACTTCCAGTTATTATATTAGTTTTATTTTTATATTTAATATCAACTAAAAAACAGTAAGTATATTTAATTGCAAATGAAGATTCAATTGTATTACAATTAAAAAATATAATCATTTCTTGAGAATGCTTTTAATTTTTTTATGACTTTCATTGTATTGCTTTAAACAATCATAAACAAACACCCAAAGAACTGGCTGAATCAGCATAAATAATTTCTAAAAAGTAAGTAATTTTATAAAATGATTCGCACCAGCAAAACTTATCATCTATTGGTGCGTCTACTAAAGGCACTACCAGTTAGAAGAAGAAGGTCTCTATTAAAATTAATTCCTGTAGCAGCCTTGACTGGTTTAGTTGATGTAATTGTTGTAGGCATTGTTTCTAGATTATTTACGATCTTAATAGGACAGCCTAATCAACCTCCTTTACCATTTCAAAATTTTATACCTGATAATCCAAAAACAAAAGTTATTAGTCTAGTCGTTATATATATATCAATGAATTGGATTGCATCATTTTCTAAATTATTTCTGAAGTCTGCACAAGAAAGACTGCGAGTAGCAGTTTGGAGAGACTTGTCGGAACTAGCACAAAAAAAATTACTCTCTCAGCCATATGAATTCTTTTTAAACAAAGAAAAATCTGATCTATCATCAAAAGTTTTGATCAATATTTCAAGAGTTTCTGAATTTTTAGTTAGACCAATACTACAAATCTCGAGTGGACTATGTGTGATTACTTTTATATGTATTGCTGTTCTTTTTATCGCAAAATCAATTGCGCTTTATTTAATTATTAGTCTCTTGGTTTTCTATATATTTATATCACTATTTGTAACACCATTTATCAGGTATTCATCTCGTCAGAGAATCAAATTAGAGAAAGAAACCAATAATATATTAACTGAATCAATGAGGACTATTATAGATGTACACCTTACCAGTTCAGAATCTTATTTTGAAAAAAGATATAAAATAGCAGGTGAGAATTCTTTCCCTTTTATTTGGAAAGCTGAAGTTTTACCTGAGTTCCCTAGATCATTAATAGAGCCTTTTGGTATTACATTGATTTTTGCTATTGGTCTTTTTCCTTATTTAACTGGTCAAGACGAGTCAATACTAATTGAAATAGTTCCGTTTTTAGCGACAATAGCTGTCGCGGCACTAAAACTCACCCCTCCATTGCAAGATTCATTTAGAGCATTAACGTCAATGCGTGCATCAATACCAGATTTAGAAGAAATCCTAAAGTTGATAGAGCTTCCTTCTAATAGGCTAACCAAAAGATCAATAGGCGTTCCCACCAAAAAAGGAATAGAGCCCAGAAATAACATAAAGCTTAAAAACGTAAGTTATAAATATCCCAATAGTAATGAATACACTTTAAACAGAATCAATATGACTATTCCTATTGGTTCAAGAGTAGCTTTTGTTGGAGAAACAGGAAGTGGAAAAACAACTACAGCTAATCAATTGCTTTGTCTTCTTAGACCAACAGAAGGACAATTATTATTAGATGGAGTTGAGGTAACTGATACGGAAGTGCCTGCATGGCAAGATTGCTGCTCTTATGTTCCACAATCTATTACTTTATTAAATAGCAATATTATTGATAATATTGCATACGGTTTAGATGAAGACTTAATAGATAGTGAAAGAGTTTGGGACGCGCTTAAAGCGGCTCAACTTGCGGAAATAGTATCAGAAATGCCTATGGGTTTACAAACACAAATTGGTGATAATGGAATCAGATTATCTGGGGGGCAAAGACAAAGATTAGCGATAGCAAGAGCTTTTTATAGACAATCAAAATTATTAGTTTTAGATGAAGCAACTAGCTCATTAGACAACCGCACAGAAGCAGAAGTAATGGATGCAATTGAAATAATAGGTAGACGGTGCACAATAGTAACTATTGCTCACAGACTATCCACCATTGAAAGATCAGATTGCATATATGAATTTAAAAATGGAGAGATAATTGCCTCTGGCAATTATCAACAACTACTAAAACAATCAAACACTTTTTTTAATATGGTAGAGATTGCAAAAAGAACAGTCAAATCAAAGATCTAAACCTATATCCTGTAGAAAATTTGAAAAGAATTGATTTTCAATCAAGGCTTAAAAAAGAATTTTTAAATCTATCAATTCTTTAGCTGAAAGATAAACAATCAATCCTGTTACAACGATGGAACCAGACAATCCTCCTATAAAACCCAAAAGTAATGTGGTCAAATTTTTACCATCAGAGGTAGGAATTTGAGTAGAAACAGGCAGTTGTTCAACAACTTTTAAGCGCTCAGTGGTAGGTTTTCGGCTGGTTTGTTGATGTCTGACAAGTGCTTCAAAATCTGGCATTGAATTTGTTGAGCAATGGAGCAATAGGCCGACCAACCTGACATTCGCCTGGGATCGGATCGACCTTTATCATCAACAGCATCAATTACGGCTGCACCTTGGTTTTCTGCTTTATCAAAGGCTGATAAAAGAGGAATATCTCCGTCTAATACAGTTAAATCAAATTTTTCTAAAGCTTCTCTTGCCTCATTTGCGATTCTCTTTTGGCGAAAATCAACCTTAACAAGTAAAACTGCATGAGGAATATTTAACTGCTTCAATAAAGATGCTAATTCGACCGTTAACTCCACAGATCTAGCTTTTGGAGCTGTAGGCAACAGTACAAGATCAGAACCAGAAGCTAAATGTTTCAACTCTTCTTCATCAGTACTAGCTTGACCATCTGTGATTACAACTTCTGAAAATCTAGTTGCTTTAGCAGCTGCCTCTACAGGGACAATATTGAATTCAAGATTACCCCTTGATCCATATGCAAGAGCAGATCGATTTCTATCGGCATCAACTAGGCAAACACTTTTTCCTTGAGAAGACCAAACACTTGCGAGATGGATTGAAGTACAAGTTTTAGCTACCCCACCTTTTTGGCCACATACAGTTATGAACAAAGGAAAAGATTAACATCTAAAATTAATTTGCAGGATCTCATTCTAAAGTCAAGTAGCAACATAAAGTTCAATCAAGAAATACTCATCACAAGTAATTAAAACTATAAGAAAAATAAATATATATGAGCTTAATTTGTAATTTTAAATACATTTTCGCGCTATTATTAATGAATTAATAATCAAAAGAAAATATTTATGCTTGCAAGAAGTTTTTTCTAGAGCATATTTAACTATATGTATCATTAAAAGAAATGTTCATCAAAAAGATTTTTTTTAATAACAAAGCAAGGCTTTCTAATTTTTTTGGTATTTTCAACAAGAAAACTGAGAAATTCTCAAATAGATGTGAAAACCTTACATCTATTCCAGGAATAGGTTCAAAAAATTGCAATAATTTCTATGAAGCTGGATATCTCACACCAGAATCAATTATCTCTGCATCTGATGAAGAGCTGTTAAACATTCCTGGAGTTGGTATTCGCTTTGTTAAAAAGTTAAGAAAAACAATAGGCAGAATATAGTTTAAAATAAAAATCCTCAAAAATATTTTTTAGCATTTGATATGAAAACTAATAATAAATTAATTTTTTAAAGAAGTTTTACCAAGGTAATATCTCACCATTTGCATGCCAGAAAGTTCCAGTATTTGCAAGTGTAAGTTGATCAATTCGTTGAATTAATCCTTGAACTGATTCGTGGGGTTGAATTCCATTTGAAGTAAATCCTGTCATGCGAGTACTGACTAAACCAGGATGCAAAATTGCCACCGAAATACCTTTAGACTTCAAATCTACCGATAAAGACTTACCGGCCATACATAAGGCTGCTTTAGACATTCTATAGCCATAAGAACCTCCAGAGTTGTTATCATCTATTGAACCCATCCGACTACTTACTAAAGCTATTTTTGCATTTTTTGCTAAATGACTGAGCATGCTTTGAACAAAACATAGTGGGCTCAAGGCATTCACTGCAAACTGACGAACAATACTTTCGGGATCCAAATTCTCAAGTGAGTTAAATTCAGCAATACCAGCATTTTGAATCAAAACATCGACTTTAGTGTCATGTAAATTCTGTCTAAGCTTAACAACCGAATCTCCTGAGGTAATATCTATATCTTTCTCAACTCTTACTGATAAGGCATTCAATTCTGGAGATACTGCTCTGCAAGTAGCAATGACATCTTCTCCTTTATCTTTCAATTGGCGAACAAGTTCTAAACCAATACCTCTATTGGCTCCTGTAATTAAGTAAGTTGACACAACAAATCAAACGCTTAAATAAGACTAAAACACAAACAAACGAACCAATACTTTAATCAAGTTTAATTGATACAAAATAAGATGATTAATTAAAATTTTAAATAAGGTGAATGTGCAGACAGACTGATGGAAATATTAAAAAAATAAATTTTACACATCATTTCTAGAAATAATATGTTGGGGATGTCTTGGCAAGATATGGCCAGGATAATAATAAAGGATAAAATATTTATACTATAAATTAAGTATCTTTTTGATAAGAATGAATCTTTTCAGAACCACCATTAGATGTATTGAATGCAAGTTGATAGAACTCCTCATGTGGACCTAAATTAATATTTTCTGTTCTATTTTCAGAATTAAACCAATTATCTTCACGAAAACTTCGAATTGCTTTTATTATCCTATAACCTAAATTTAGTTCTTGATTAGCAAGTTTTCTCCATTCACCATCCCTGTTCCTATAACCAAACTCAAAGTAATAAACACCTTTATTCATAGGAATAGGGAATGACATAGAAGATTGAAATTTACTTACCTGAATTTCTTTCATAATACAAGTTGATTTTTTTTTATTTCTACTATTACTGATATCAAATACTCTAATAGCATAAAAACAACTTTTACCAAATTCGATTCTAAAATTATCGACAGGACTAATTTTCCAAAAGCATTTTATGTAACCATTACCAAGATTATTTACAGTTAAATTACTAAAGGTATTAGTCATTTTCTTGACACTATTCCAAACATATTCTTTTAAATTCAACTTAGGGTCGAATTTCATTTTTTTTCCGACATTTTAAATATTATAGTTAGCTTGTTAGTTAATACTATTAATTTTACTATCAAAAAGGTAATTAGTTATATTAAAGAAATCAGATAATTGCTTTCAGATTGCTGAAAGGAGAAAAAGATTTGGTACTAAAAGATACATAATTTACAGAGCGTTAGGCTGCTTCCCTCTCCTGCCGCTCCGAGAGAAACGCTTCTACAAAATCTGCAGAAGCTTTTCTTGACGAAATATTACTTGTCTTCCAATGATTGATTAAAGTTTTCAACTCAATTATCCGTTTTTCAGCCACTTCTATTTTTTCTTCATTAGACATAGATAGAAAATGATGATTGATATAATTAAGACTAACCTTTATAGAATATATATCAATAGATTAACCCTTTCAAGTTGTTTCTTATAAAGAGGTAAAGCATAAAAAAGCCAGCTAAAATATAGCTGGCAAAATTATTAATAGGTACAGGTAACGATATAAATCGATATAACTATATAAATCTATTAATAATAAAACCTTTCAAGGCAGGAGCAACAGAGAAAAACAGACTTCTTATTTCCATTGACTCTTGACCGATTGGTAGATGCGACAATGGATCACCTCCTTAAAATATACTATTTAAATAGTAGCTAGAAAATCATCTATGTCTGTAGGTAAAATAACAATATCCGAAAAAAAAAAGATTTGGTATACTCCAAAACAATTCAACTACAAAACAATAGTTAAGAAATCGACTTAATTACACCTTAAGAACAATTAGTCGCTCAATAAGACTCCACACAAAAAATGATTAATTAGACAATGGAGGCAAGACAATGCTTGAACTAATCAGAAGAATACTTTGCAATACCAAAAGAATAGAAAGAATTTCCACTTAGAAGAATTCGTATGTAATACTAATGTACTATATACGAATTCAAATGCAAGCTCTCTGATGAAAAGTTTTCAAAATGAGAATTTTATTCAATCAAAATTAAACAAGCAATCAATATAGGCCAGTCATATCAGAAAAAAGTTCTTTGTTTTCTAGTGACTCCGAAAAGCCTAGTAGCAATTCATATCTTGTTTCAACACCGTTATTCAAATTACCTAGCCAATAATTATATCCATCTTGATCATAATCTCGACCTAAAACATTCACATATAAAGTCTCTACGTATTTATCATTGGAGATATTCTCTCCATAAAGCTGCTTAAATTCGGCAGAAGCTAAAAAAGAAGAGGCAACAGCTCTTTCATCATCTTTGCCAGAGACAAAAGTACCAATCCAATATTCAAGACCTTCAGCATCAGGGAAACGAGAAAAGGCAGCATTATATAAACGGAACATTTTTCCTGAGTCTGTATTTAGCCCAGTTAATTGATCAAATGTAGCTTTAATATCATTTTCTAGATTAATATTCTTATCATCAAACTTAAGAATAGACGCACCAGTTAACTGATCAATACCAGTGGCAGTTCCTACACCATAATTATCACTACCTAAATCATAAAATTTATAAGTATCACTCCTTCCTGAATAGATTTTTTCTGCTTGAAAGCCTAAAGAATTAATTGCTTTAATCTCTTTACTAGTAACCAAAGCATCTTGATCAGCAAACGTCAGTTTTTCAATATTGGTTAATTGATCTATCCCATCATTGGTCGATGAGCGATTATCAGTAACAGTGACTATTTTGTTATTAATTGCAAATGTATAGTCCACAAAATTACCTGAGAAAGTTGCTATATCATGGTCCGCCCCACCGTTAATAGTATCATTTCCACCTTTTCCTTCGAATACATCATTTTCCAAACCTCCTGTAAGAATATCTTTTCCATCTGTACCGTTATAAACCTTACCTTGAACATCATTAACATTGACTATGACATATTGATTAGATTGATTTCCATCTGAGTCGGTAGCACTAATAATTACATTATATTTATTTGATATTTCACTTGGTCGCCGACTAACACTAGTAACTGAATGAAGCGCAAAATAATTTGTATTATATATTATATTACCTTCTACATTAACTAAAGGTAGCTCCGGAAAAGTTAAACCAGCAGCGGTATAATTTACAGTATAAATTGATTGATCATTTAATAATAGCGGATTGTTAATGCTATCCCCTAATAGATGACCAAAGACCGAAAACCCATCATTCTGTGAATCAAGATTTTCATTATCAGATAAATTTATAAACCACTGAGAGGTAGCACTATTAGGTTGCCCAGAAACTTTAGCCATAGCTATAGTACCCATTAAATTTGAATTAAAAGGTTCATTCTGTATCTCACCTTTTGACACAACTAGAGACGGGCTTCCATTCAATTGATTTGATGCTTCAGATGGCCAAGTATATCCACCACCTTGAATTACAAAGTTGGAGACTAATCTATGAATTAAAGTATTATTATAAGAACCATCATTTACATATTCAATAAAATTGTTAGATGTAATAGGTGTGGTTTTGTTATTTTCATTTTGATCATTATAGACCTCGACAAAAAAACTTTCGCTTACACTGGAAGTTGAGAAATTAGTAGTGAATTTTATTGTTGTTCCATTTAATTTGCTAATTGTTTCGTAATCAGGTGGTTCTTTAAAGCTTAATTGTCCTGTATCTTTATCAATCTTAAAAAGACTTTGCTCACCTCCTTCAATAGACCAAGAAACGGTTTCATTAGCGGTAAAAGTATAAATTTCATAATTATTTTCATCAATGGAAGCATAAGTTAAGTCTTCGCCTTCTAATCCGGAGGCACCTTGAATTAATGGCGCAGTCATCTTGTTTTCCCTTGAAGATTTGAGCAATAATAAGTTCAAGTCATACTATAGCGACAAGGAATAAAACAAGTCATGACACAAAAAAACGTTTTAGGGACTGATCTAACAACTTGCAGTTGTAATCCTCTTACTGGTTGGTTTAGAGATGGTTCATGTCGAACAGATATTTCTGATCAAGGAACACATACTGTTTGTGCTGTTATGACAGAACAGTTTCTTTCGTACAGCAAAGCTCAAGGGAATGATCTATCTACGCCTCATATGGGATTCCCAGGATTAAAAAAAGGTGATTACTGGTGTATCTGTGCACCCAGATGGAAAGAAGCATTTGAGGATGGAGTGGCTCCTTTAATAAATCTTGAGGCAACTGAAGAAAGTACTTTAAACATTATTGACTTAGAAATACTCAAAAAATTTTCCCATAAAAAATAATTTATTAACTATAAAATAATATTATGCATATTTATATATATAAAAATAGTAAGTAAATATTTTAATAAATAAGATATTTTATCAAAATAAAAAAATCTAACTGGAATTTACAAATAAATAAAAAATTAATGATTCCAAGAAATGAAATTCAGTGAAGATTTGCACTTGCTTCAGGAGCAACTGGGCAGGATGTCAAAAAAGAAGAAAGGCAAGTAGAGATACTTTTTAATGTTGATAAATCAAAAGCTCTAAATTCTTATCAAAAAGAATTTAGTATTGTTTTTAAATAAATTCTAAATATTTTTCGAATAGTCTTGCACATCATCTGGGCCGAGCTAAAAAAGAACAAAATAAAATTTTGCATGTTATCTACCTCATCACGTCTTCGCTTACAAGAAATATTAACTAGGATGGCTATGGGGAAAGTTGTCACTTTGGAAGAGAGAGTTTATGTAAATAAATATGCAACGAGATATCAAAATGTCTCTACTTGGTTACACAAAGCATTGCATATTCAAAGAAACAAGCATAATTCTAATCCAATCGATGAACTTATAGATAAACTTGATTTATGCTCATCCGAGCCAAATTCTGCATATAATCCAGATCATGATGATCTTGGAGAATGGTTTTCTGGCGCACCTTCTTGGATTAGAAGGAGCTAAAAAACTACTAAAAATAATTAACCTTTTATAAGAATAATCAAGCAGCTTCTTCTTTATCTTTCTTGTCTAGTTTTAATAAATCTATGACATTGGATTTTATAGGTCCAAAATCATCATCTTTCGCAGAAGAGATTGAATCCTTCATTAAAAGCTTTACAAGAGATGTGACTGAAGCAGAAAAATACTTAAAGCTTTCAAAAATGTTTCCCAACTCATTCTTAATATCTTCTTGATGCTTACCTTTACTCATTAATGTAGAGACAGTCCAGCCAGCAAGGCCTAGAATGAGAAGAAATACAAGAGTAACCATAGTAATAACTAATACAAATTATATATATCTATTACTCATTAATAAAGCAAGCTTAAATGCTTAATATCTTTAGAATTATTATTAACTTAGAATATTTCTTTAATATTCCATGAGGTATTGTCAATGACTTGATCATTTGGTTTTTCTCTAAATGAGAATATTGCCCAATCGATTTCTTCAAAAATGAGAAATAACAAAATCAAAGCCAAGATAGAATTGATAATTAAAAATCTTACTGCTTCAAGTAAAGTCTTAATATCAAAAATATTCCTTTGACTATAACTATATGCTGACGACGTTGTCATTCGTGAAAGTCATATAAAATATGAATTAACTATAGTGAATTTATGTCAAAAGTCAATAAAAATAGCACACTTGAATAATTCAATATAGAATAGCTTGAAGCAATTAAGATCTAACACAATGAAATATCTTATATATCAATTAAAATTGATTAAATAAATCTATTTCTTCATGAAAAATATAAAAGTGATAATCATTAATATTTTATATATACAAACACATCTATCACTTGGTTAATCCAAAGATTATCTTTATTGGGAAAAAATATATAGAAAAAATATGCAAGTTTTACTATATATTTATATTCTTCATGCATCCTCAAGATTATAATCTATTTACATAGATATGAAAATCCAGACAAATGAATTTCAATACAATCTTACTTTTTCTTATCTTAATATCTACATATTTAAATTTATATTTCACATATAAAAAGATGAAAATACAGAATAAGAAAACTAAACTTCCAATATCATCTAAAGAGTGGAGAGCGAAAGTTGAAGATTCAAATTTCAAAGCGTGGAATGCAAATAGAGAAAGGTTAAAAGATAAAAGAAAAAACAATTAAAACATAATTCTTCTCATCTAGAATCACTTTTTATATTTGATAAGAAAAAGCATACTTCCTTATGAAAACTTGAAATTTTCTTTCCTATAACTATTTAGTCTTAAGTGTTTAATCTGATAGATCCTTTAATTATTATCACCTTGTTACTTATATGTTCTCCATAGTATTCATATAACTCATCTTTTTTCCATTGAATTCATGCAAAATAATAATAGTGGAAAAAATTAAAAGAGATGTTTTGAAAAATTCTATACTAAAAAAATACTAATTATCCCATTAGTAGAAATATCATGTATGTATACTTCCCTAAACGAATCTAATTGATGATTTATTCAACTTGACGTAGCTGTAAAGCAAAAGCCATTCTTAATACAAAAGTCATAAGCAAATAGTTTTAGTGACTCAGGCATATCCTGCCATTGCATTTCTTCAAGTTTATTTAATTGATCTTCAGTTATTCTTTCCTTGGCTTCATATGCTTCCATCATTTGCGCCCAACTTGAAGAAAAGCTATCAAGATAAAAAGCTTTTTGATTCTGATTGAAAAAATTAATTTTATCTTCGCTGGTAACTACTTCTCTAGATAGTTGCTTATAGTGTTCAAATTCTGAGGACCAGTCTGGAGTTAAGCTTGTAGTCATCAATAAGACGTTAATACTTCACTATAATTTACTTAGTCAATAATTATAAATATAATGACCAAATGAACATAATGATTTAATTAAAAATTCAACCCTAACTTTGAAAGGTACGGCTGAGAAGAAATATGAATAAATTGGTCCTGATTCTTTTTTCTTCTAATTATATTTATGACTACACTTAATTAATTTAATTTTTTTGGATAATCATTTCTATTACTGTACTAACGTAAAGTTTTTAATTAATCTATGCAATTAAAAAGTTTAGAGGGATGTAGATTAAAAATTGGCGCGTTTCCTCACTTTGATTACAATGCTTATGGGGGAGGAGGTCAAGGGACAATACTTACAAATGAAAAAGATAATATCCTCTACTTAAACTTTTCATCTAAGAAATTCTCAATTCCTCCACTTACTTCAAAAACAACAAAATTCTTATTTCTTCCTTTGCCACCGGGCCTAAAAATTGAGATGTCTATGGATAAACTAGAGGGAACTATTGATAAGGATTCTGGAGAAGTGTTGTTGAAATTTGAATCCAAATTTGTTTTGAGCATTGGAGATCTCATTAAATTCCCTAATTTATTAATTAAAACCTCTCTTGAAACTGGAGAAGTAAAAGGGAAATCACATGTAGGGAAAGGTCTCCCTCTTCAAGAAAATGGTGCTACAACTCTAGTAGGTATTTCTACAATTCCTAAGACTGGAAATAAAATTTTGGATATCTTCCTGGGTCTTCCAAATGAGGCTCTAGCCGAACTCAAATGCAATATTAAATAGTCCAGTTAATCAGCTATTATCTACCTTCTTAAAAAAACCATAGAATAATAAAAGCACTAAAAGTACATTAGTAAGATATAAAGCTATGAATAAAATATAAACTGTTAATACATTTACTGGAAATAAGATAATTGGTTGCATCCTTAGGGGTCTAGCTCTGACCCCCCGTTTCATAATCTAAATTAGAAGAAACTAATATATTCCTCCATACCATCAATTAACCTTATCTATCCTATACATGAATTTAAAATCAAAGAATCATTACTTATATAAAGATCAATAAACTTTTAGTTGGGATTGAACAAACAAGCAAGAAAAATCTATGAATGATTCATCTGGAAACATTTACAAGCTTGATTGAATTTGTTAAAAAATATCTAGTCAATGCATAATCTAAGTGACCTTATCAAAAGCTGTATCTCCGATATCAGAACTGTCCGAAGATAGGGAACCTCCTCAATCATGTAGCAGAAAAGTTAAAAAATAAAAAAACTAATTATAAGAACGTTTATTTATCGCGACAGTCAAGAAATGACATCATCCTTTACACCAATACATCTACAACTCAATAACGAATGACGACTAATCTACCAATTATTACTGCTTCAAAATCAAAACAGCGAAAAAGAAAGCAAGCAGATAGCACGATTCCTAAATGGACCATCTTTTCTCTTTGTTTTATAACCACTCTAGTAGTCGTTAGTTTAATTAAAGCCTATCTCCCATTGCTTGTATCTACACTGGCGATGCTTTTTGTATGGAGTCAAATCACTAAACCACCAGCAGAGATAGAGACAAAAGGAACGAACGATGAAAGTAACCAGTTAAATCTATTTCATAGGAAATATTTGATTGGTAGGAAATATTGCAAAATCAAAGAGGTCTTCGAAGAAGAGGAAGACAAGAAAGTTGCTTAATATGAAGTGCTTTTAGACCAGAACTTTACATAACTTTGAGATAGAGCCATTAAGAAAGCAAGAGAAGAACTGATAATGCTATTCAACATATATGAAATTCCCTATTCCGTAAGAAGAGTTGCAGTTTAGTTCACCGCAAAAATTGACAAGCCCAACAAGCATGTGAAAATTAATTAAACAAACCTAATGAGTGAAGCTTCATGGTTACCCTTTGCTTATTACTTTGCTTACAAATCATTATTATCACCGTCACAAGTATTTAACTGAATGACAAATCTTGAAAAAGCACGTCTTGAACTGACTGAATCACAACTGCTTACTATTAAGGATCGAATTAAAAACTGGAGTACTAAAGAACAAGTAATTAATATCATGAGGTCTAGATATGGCCGACTTGAAGATCAAGCGGCATAACTGGCTCTATGAAAAAAAAGAAACTCAGCATAAAACTGATCAATATAAAAATCAAACAAATTCCTGAAACCGTATAACACACAAGGAAAGGTACAAATTATCCAAGATCTCTATTGCTATCATCTGTTACTTAAGTAAAACTGAGTTTATCTTTATAAATTCAAATGCCTTTAGAGTTTTACTTCTTAGTTATTCCATTCTGTGCTATTCCTGTATTTCTAGTCTCACTCGACTATTTAAATAAGAGTGCTGAGTTTGAGAGAAGAAAAGACAATGTGATTGACTTTGATAAATTCGTAAAACGCAAAAAAGAAGGCGATGCTGTAGATAGTGACATTGCAAATCTATTAGATATTCAAAAAATTGCTGCTTAAATGTCTAAAATTTATTAACGAGTATCCAAAGGCTGAAATTCAAATTTATAATACGACTTTCTATTTAGGCACTTTCCTAAGCGAAGGTTAGGCTACGTAAGTTAGCAGTATTAAACTCCATTTATATTTAAGACCT
>QCIG01000009.1 GCA_003216815.1 Prochlorococcus sp. AG-402-K14
GGATGGGTTGAACACATCAAGTGGTCCCCAGACGGAAAATTTTTAGCAGTAGTTTTCACTAAATACGTCTATGTTTTTGATGAAAATGGTCAAGAACATTGGCGATCAGAGAAGCATCCCAGCACTGTCAGCGCGATCTCTTGGTCTAATTCCAATGAATTAGCCACAGCATGCTACGGCCAAGTAACTTTTTATGATGTAGTAGGCGACAAGATCAATCAAAAGTTGGAGTGGCGAGGCTCACTGGT
The DNA here is from genome assembly GCA_003216815.1 of Prochlorococcus sp. AG-402-K14. GTDB lineage: Bacteria > Cyanobacteriota > Cyanobacteriia > PCC-6307 > Cyanobiaceae > Prochlorococcus_B. The sequence goes on from QCIG01000009.1 coordinate 249, forward strand.
ATCTATGGTGCTTAGTCCAGATGGAGACATAGTGGCATGCGGCAGTCAGGATAATTCTGTTCATTTCTGGCGTCGTTCCACTGATCAAGATTCAGAGATGACAGGCTACCCAGGCAAACCAAGCCATCTAGCTTTTGATCAAACCGGCACAGTCCTTGCTACCGGGGGTAGTGATCGAGTGACGGTTTGGAGTTTTCAAGGCGATGGCCCTGAGGGCACTGTGCCAGGAGAGTTAATGCTTCATACGGAACCCATTTCATGCCTTGCTTTCTCACATAGCGGGATGCTTTTAGCTTCTGGCGCGCGAGATGGTTCAGTTTTTTCTTGGTTTCTCCAAAAAGATGGTCAGGGTGATCCAGTTGGTGGTGCATTTGCAGGTGACCTTGTCAGCCAAATCGCTTGGCATCCTGATGACACTGCCTTGGCTGCAATAAATGCAAATGGAGGAATTACGGTTTGGGAGTTTAAGGTTCGGACAAAAACAGCACCTCAAGGATTCGGATAAGGTCAAAATTTCTTATTTCCAATAGATACTCGAGAGCTGCTCTATTGCTGTTGCTTAGAAAATTAAAAATTCAACAAGAGGAGTTTTTACTGATGTATAAATATTCCACATAACTTATATATGGTTATATCCCGCGAGACGACTCAATGGAAAAAACAATTCTTTGGCTTCAAGAATTACTCATTTCAATGGGAAATGCTCTATTTCATCCTTATAAAGAAAACTCACCTCCAAGTTTTGAGGCGCAGCCTTTCAAAGATGACCCTTATAAGAATCGAGGAATTGCATAGGTTAAGGTCACAATTGTTTTAAATTTCAAAGAGGGGTTCCAGTGGGCCTCTTTTTTATTATCTATTTACGAGAAGAAAAAGTAACGACCGAACCATAAAGAATTAGAGAATGTGCTTTAATAGTCCCATGAATACACAGATTAAGAAGAAGTTAAGCACTAGCAATTCTGGCGTTAACTTAAAAAAAACCGACAACAAACAACCTACTTGGCATTTTGAAGTAGAAGGTAGCGGTCAAAGGAAGAGATACTTAAGATCTCTTAAAGACAAAGCCGTGGCTTGATTTATAGCCTTTTAATTAAAACAACTTCATCTAAATTAAATATAAAAGCTAGCCAACCAAGAGAGGGAAAAGTCCATGTGAGATTTTCATTGAAAATGTACTTTCAAACGATTTAGAGTTTCCAGAGATCAAAAAACCTTAAAAAAATTCTATGAATTTAATTGCTAGTTATAGAAATAAAGGTTTTGAATCTGTTGCAGATGGCGTGATGTCATTTTTTGATCGTCGTACAGACTTGCATCGCAATGGAATCGCCTTTAGTAATGGGGCAAAGAATGATTCAGATCCTGCAAAAATTTCTACAGATATTAGCCTTGTAGCAATAGATCGAACTGATCCAGAATCATTTGCTTTGTCTGAAGTAATAATAAGAGGAGTCAATGCTGGTCTTCAAAAATACCTTGAAGAACGCCCACTTTTTAGCGAATGCGCTCCTGAACAATCTCTCTTTGTTAATCCCATTTTCAATCTACAACGTTATGCTCCTGGGGAGGGGTTTAAGAAATGGCACTGCGATTGGACTATTAGCGAAGAAGCGACCGAACCAGTTCACAGAGTCTTAGCTTGGATTCTGTATTGCAATGATATCGATTCAGGAGGAACAGAATTTCACTGGCAGGAATATCATGAGACAGCGGAACGAGGAAAACTAGTTATTTTTCCCGCTGGTCTTACACATATTCATAGAGGTCGAGTTAATAAGACTCATCCAAAAACTATCGCGACCGGATGGATCAATGCCGGTTCAAGAGATTCATATATTTCTAGACTAGCTCGATAGTTAATTACTAATTTCATTCATTTAATAAGACCTCTCATTAGGAATATTCAATTTGATTGCCACTAATTCTTTAATGAATCACGAGTTCAGATCTAGATTGATAATAATTTTTGAAGAAACTTCAACAGATTGGGAATATATTGTGTATCATCAAACGACGTTCAGCTCAATTTGAGTCGCAGTTAGATTCAAGCCATGGAACGGGGACTTGAACATTGAAAATCATTCCAATGTCTGAGCTAACTTACAGAGGACTTAAGTACACTCAAAACAAATCCGCTAAAGGATCACAAGAAGTGCACTTGCAATATTGTGGTCATGAAATCATGAGTAAAAGAATCCATGAAGCAATGAAAGCTGAGATGGGTTAATAAATAAAGTCCAAAAAACTGAATTTCTAACACATATTAGAATTTTTAATTATATATCATTAATTTATAATTTTTTAAAAATAAATAACCAAATAGATTTGATTATTTGAATCAACATATACAGATTTAATTATTTGATTCCTTTATTTATATACTCTTTAGTTTCCAACATGCAATACGAGCCAGGGACAATAGATTGTCATATTTTCTTAGAATGCAAAGAGCAAATAGAGAAAATGCTACTCAGATTAAACAAAGTAGAAAATACTGAACATATATGCGATCAACTACAGTCTATTTACCAACAAATAGAAGGTATGCATGAGTTGAAAAAAGTCAAACGAAAAAAAATACTATCTAATAAAGAATTGATTAAATAAATTCATAAGATATACAAATTGTTCATAGATTTTTTATTTTGTATCAATTAAGTCTTAACTTATTCAACTAAATTCCTATAACTATATTTATCAGAAAACCCGTTCCAAAGTTTTCTGTAGGGAGGTCACCACTACTGGGAAGGGTTTTGACCTCCCTCCCCAATCTTAAAGAAAAAAGAAGTTTATCTAATGAATTTACTAATTAAATCCTAGCTTCAAAGTTCCCCAAAGATCAAATGCGCCAAATAAAAAAGCTATAAAAACCAAGTCCCATGCTTTCTGCTTAATAGCCCATGGGGCAAAAAAGACCTCACCAATCCCATGAAGAGCTGCTCCTACTCCTAGATGATCTAAAACCAAAAGGCCATGTGATAATAAAAATAATCCGCTAGCAAAGTATCTCAAAAATATATCGTAAGTTATGAGTTTAATTTTTTTTTATGTTCGAAAAAGTTATCGCTGTTACGGGAATAGATTTAAAGGTTTTAATCATTTCATCAACCAAAAGTTTTTTATTTTTAATAGTTGATTTAGCCATGACTTAACAATATTTTAGATGACCTAACTTATTAATATTTTTCATAATCTTATGTATCATTAATTGCTTTGTGAGCTAACTAGAACAAATAATATTTGATGCCTTTTAGTAAAATCAAATACTCTTCTTCTTGCCCAAAAGATAATTAATTCGCTAAAAGTGAATTAATTAATACAGTTAGATATATTTATTCCAGTAATGTTTGAAAAAAATAAATTTTTTGATGAAACTCAATTTTGTACCGGTTAATATTTTTCGAGAGACTCCTGAAGTAACTTTTTTAGACGCCAGTGTTCAAGGTTCAAATGGTAGTGATGTCGTTATTCATAGAGGAGGAGCAACTTCACCTCCTGATTTAAATGGCTTTGAGCAATATTATGTACACCATCATCAAACAGATAATAATCTTGTACTTGAGGGAGATAGAACCTTCACACTATTAAATCCTCTTTGGGATGAACCCCATCACATAATTTATCTCCATAGATTCATGGGTGCACTTCAAATACCTATCGGTACATTTCATAGATCAATATCTGGAAAAGATGGAAGTATTGTTATCAATCAGGCAATTAGAGACAAACAATTTGAATCGAATACAGAATTTAATCCAATAAGTATTGAAAACAGAATTGATCTACAACAAGCAAAATCTACAGAGCCTATTATCTGGTTATGGAAAGATGGAGAAATCAAAAGAATAAAAGATTCTCTATTTTTAAAAGTAGCTTAATTTAAGTAGGTTTTATTAAAACAAATTAATTTCATATACAGTATCTAAGTAATACTTAACTTAGATACTATTTCAAGTAACAAAATAACTAATACACCTGACATTGCAATCCTGCCATTGACTATCTCAGTTTTGCTTAATCTTTCGAAGGACATGCAATAGAAGCACTTGATCCACTTATAACAAACTAAACAAATAGAGCAAGTATCAAAAAATGCTTTTTAATGTTAATTAAATAAATTAGTATTATCTTTAAAAAATCAAAGTCTACGGCCCAAAAAATCTTGTATCTGTTAAGACAGAATGAAAATAGTATGATAAATAACTATATAAAAAGATTCAGTAATAAATGAGTCCACTCTTCAAATGCCTTGGCTGTGGACAAAATATCGAAAGGTCAACAAAGACTTTTTGGAAAAAAAAAGGTCATATTCTTTGCTCTACTTGCCAAGACAAAATAGAGCAAGAAACTGCTTTTACTCAAACAAAATAGACTTAAACACTAAGGAATTTCTCTACCACAGCTTTACTTAATTCACTAGTTGGTCCATTTGCAACTATGCCTCCGCGTTGCATTGCATAATAACGATCTGCTTGCCTCACAAAATGCAGATGTTGCTCTACCAATAAAACCCCAACACCAGTCTCACTAATGATCCTTTTAACTGCAGACTCAATATCTTGAACGATATTCGGTTGTATTCCTTCAGTTGGTTCATCAAGTAAAAGCAACTTTGGTTTCCCAAGTAATGCTCTAGCAATTGCAAGTTGTTGCTGCTGCCCTCCGCTTAAGTCACCTCCTTTACGAGATAGAAATTGTTTTAAGACAGGGAAAAGTTCATATACCAATTCATCAATCTGTTTATGCTTTGCTAAACCTCCTGGTAAAGCTTCTAATCCAAGTTGAAGATTTTCCTCGACAGTTAAATAAGGTATTATTTCTCGTCCTTGGGGAACATACGCAATTCCGGAACGAGCCCTTTGATGAGGTGGCTTTCTATTAACCAAATCTCCATTAAAAACAATCTCTCCACGCCGTGGAGTTAATAATCCTATTAAAGATTTAAGCAAAGTTGTTTTACCTACTCCATTTCGACCTATAAGACAAATCATCTCACCTTGATTGATATTCATATCAACATCTCGAAGAATATGACTTTCGCCATAGTAGGTATTCAAGCCTTTTATCTGAAGCATAGTCATTGTTCTTCCTCATCAGTTTTTCCAAGATAAACCTCTATCACTAAAGGATCTTTTTGTATGTCACTCATGGAACCCTCTTTCAATACATGACCTTGGTGTAAAACACTCACAGGGCAATCAAGTCTACGAATAAATTCCATATCATGATCAATGACTAAAACTGTATGATCACCCGCTAAAGATTTAAGAAGATCAGCAGTTAAATCTGTTTCTTCATCAGTCAAGCCAGCAACAGGTTCATCAACAAGTAAAAGATCAGGGTCTTGTCCCACTAGCATCGCAATCTCAAGCCATTGTTTTTGACCATGAGAAAGCGCTCCGGCCCTTATATTGGCTTTTGATTGAAGGTTGACAATACTCATCAAATGTTGAATTTGATCTAAATGCTTAACCTTTAAACTATTCATCAACAAAGACAAAGGAGTTTTAGGTCTACTCACTGCTAGAGCTAGGTTTTCTTGCACAGATAAGTTCTCAAATATCCTAGGACTTTGAAATTTTCTTCCAATCCCTTTACGCGCTATACGAAACTCTTTTTGACCAATCAACGATTTTTCTTTAAAAATCACGTCACCCTTTGTAGGTGCTACTTTCCCTGTAATGACATCTAAGAATGTAGTTTTACCTGCACCGTTGGGACCAATAACTGCTCTAAGATCACCCTGATTCAAAACCAGATTAAGATCTCTGAGAGCAAGGAATCCTTCAAAACTAACTGAAATTTGTTTTAGCTCTAGCAATGGAGAAGTCATGATTTCACCTCACCTTGTTCATTGACTTCAAGACTTGGATATGTTTCTAATTTTTTATTAATCCCAAGTAAAAACAATAATTTCTTTGGACCGTCTTTCCTAATCCATCCTAGTACCCCCTCTGGAAGAGCTGTTACAACAAGAATGAATAATCCACCTTGAATAAACATCCAGCTTGCTGGTAATGCTTCACTTACCAAACTTTTTGCATAATTAATTAAAACAGCTCCAAGTATTGCGCCTAGCAAAGTTCCTCTACCGCCCACGGCAACCCAAACAACCATTTCTATAGAGAAAGGGACAGTCATAAACTGTGGAGAAACTATTCCAGATTGAACTGTATACAAAGCCCCTGAAATACCAGCTAATCCTCCTGCTATTGAAAATATTATTGTTTTAAAAATTACTGGATTATAACCAGTGAAACGAACTCGAGCTTCATCGTCTCTAATTCCAATAAGGATATTTCCAAATCTATCTCGAACAATCCACCGGGCAAAAAACCAGGCAAGTATTACTAAAACAGCTGATATCCAAAAGAACCATCTTTGCATTATTTCTGAACCTACCATTTGTCCGAAAAGTTGAGTCACATCTGTTTTTAAACCATTTGTTCCATTAATCAATTTCTGCTGTCCATTAAAGAAATTGAAAAAAACCAAAAGAGCCGCTTGTGTAAGGATTGAAAAATAAACACCTTTTATTCTATTTCTAAACACTAAATACCCAAGAAGACCAGCAATAATAGCCGGTATCAGCCAAATGGAAAGAAGAGTAAAAATTGAACTTTTAAAAGGTTCCCAGAAAAATGGAAGCTTTTCGACTCCATATAAACCAAAAAACTCAGGGATACCATTTGGGAATTCTCCTGCACTATTCAATTGGAGGAACATCGCAGCACAATATCCACCAAGTGCAAAGAAAATTCCTTGACCTAAACTCAACATTCCTGTGAATCCCCAAATCAAATCCACTCCTAATGCCACTATTGCAAGCGATAAATATCTTCCTAATAGATTTAATCTAAAAACAGGAAGCACTGAGGGTGCAGCAATAATTAGGGCAATAAGTAATACCCAAATAGTTAAGTTAATCCAACTTTTTTTTGTAGAAAAAATACTCATCAATCAAGACTCCACCATTCTTCCTTTTTGTGGGAACATCCCAGTTGGTTTAAATTGAAGGAATATTACTATCAGAGCAAATATCATTACTCTAGCCATGCTTGTTGTCGCAAAAAAATCTATTGTTGAATAAAGAGGGGAAGGCATATCTGGCCAAATAGTAAGTAGTCTTCCTGCTCCTATCAAATCAGTCATTATTCCAATAGAGAAAGAAGCAAGTATTGTTCCTAATAAATTGCCCACTCCACCAAGAACAACAACCATAAAACATCCCACAATGTAATTTCCACCAACATTTGGTCCGACTGAGCCAAGGAGTGAAACTGCAACTCCTGCAACACCAGCTAGACCAGAACCTATTCCAAAAGTAATAATATCTACTGTTTCAGTCGATATACCTAAACAATCACTCATTGATCTATTTTGAGTTACTGCTCTAATTCTCATTCCCCAAGCTGTTTTATCAAGAAAGAAAATTACTACTAAAACAGATATTAAGGTAATGAGGATTATTAAAAGACGCGTTTTAGGAAAAGTAATTCCAACAAAATCAATTCCACCTCTCATCCAAGAGGGAGCTGTAACATCAACATTCCTTGCACTAGCGCGACTAAGTTTACTTACTAAAGACGATAAAACACCTCCTGTTGCTACACCTAATAAAGCTGAGAACCCCCAAGTACATGCTCTTATTAATTTACCTTTTGCACCATGAAGTAAGTCATCAGAAATTAATAGCGGTGTAAATAGGCCAAAGAAAAGTGCTATTACCAAACCACTGGCATAGGCCAGCGGAACACTTCTAACAAATTGTTGAAGGATTAGGCTCACTCCCCATGTGGCTAAAAGTGTTTCAAGAGGACTTCCATAGAGACGTCTAATAACTGTTCGCTCTAAAAGAATTCCAACTGTTCCACTAACTAAAAAAGCAATACCAATTGCAACTAAGACATACGAATCATAAAAAGGTTTTAAGAAAGAAACTTGTTTGAAAATTAATTGGGTTATGTATGTTGAATAAGCACCAAGCATCATCAATTCCCCATGAGCAAGATTGATGACACCCATTAAACCGAAGACAATTGCTAGTCCCAGTGCTGCGACGAGCAAAACTGAGCCAATAGCAACGCCATTAAAAAGGCTTTCAAGAATAAGTTGCACTAGCTTGGTTGATTTTTTTTAAAGAAATAAGGAGCCCGAAGGCTCCTTATTAGAATCTATTTATAAGTCAAAAATTGAATCACATCCTATATTTTTCACCTTTCTTAGGATCAGTCCAATCACAAGCGTAACCTTTTGAACTTGGATGTTTTTGGTTCCATGCTTGTGGTTCAACTACTCCAGTTTCTTCAAGGATAGTAAATCCACCCTCTGCGTTGATTTCACCGATTCTCACTGTTTGAGATAGGTGATGATTTGCCATAACTTCTACTGGCCCTTGGGGAGCATCGAATGTCTGCCCAACCAATGCTTCTCTAACAGCATTGTCATCAAATGTTCCTGCATCTTCAACTGCCTGCTTCCAAAGATAAACCATGTTATAAGCAGATTCTTGAGGATCAGCTACGACACGATCACTACCCCATCTCTTCTTAAAACTCTTAGCAAATTTCTTAGAAGCTGGAGTATCAATAGACATCATGTAGTTCCAAGCACCATAGTGGCCTTCAAGGAACTCAGGTCCAATCGTACTAATCTCTTCTTCCGCAATGGAGTAGTTCATTACGTAATAACCATTGGAAGGAGTGATTCCTGCGTCCTGGATTTGTTTAAAGAAAGCAACGTTTTGATCACCGTTCAAAGTGTTAACGATGATTCCACCATCAGGAAGAGCAACTTTAATCTTGGAGATAATAGGAGCCACCTCTGTATTACCTAGAGGTAGATAGTCTTCTCCAACAACTTTACCGCCAAGTTGTTTAACTTGAGCTTTAGTAATTGTGTTAGAAGTTCTTGGGAAAACATAATCAGAACCAACTAAGAAGAAATCTCCTCCAGCCGCTGGTGAGCGCTTGTACATGAAATCAGTAGCAGGCTCAGATTGCTGATTAGGAGTCGCTCCTGTATAGAAGATGTTATTGGAGCACTCTTGTGCTTCGTATTGAATAGGGTAATAAAGGAATGCATCTTTAGATTCATAAACCGGAAGCATTGCCTTACGACTTGCAGAAGTCCAGCCGCCAAAAACAACTGGTACTCCATCCTGATCAATTAACTTCTTAGATTTCTCAGCGAAGGTAGGCCAATCTGATGCACCATCTTCAACGATGTATTCAATTTTATAGCTTTTGCCGTCGACTGTTACACCGCCAGCTGCATTAATTTCCTCAATAGCCATTTTCTCTGTATCAACAAGAGTTGATTCGGAGATTGCCATTGTCCCCGATAGGGAGTGGAGAATTCCAACAGTTACGGTGTCATCAAAGTTGCCTGAGGAATCTGATCCACCACAAGCAGTAACAGTTACTGCCAATGAGGCAGTAGCTAAACCTGCAAAAATGCGCTTTGAAAGCTTCATGAATTACTAACTAAATTCGTTGTTTGCCCACCTTGGGGTTTATGAAAAGTATCCAACTGAACACCCATCTTTTTGTAGCAAATGAAACTCTTTTAGCTATTTCAGTAAACGAAGATGAATTTCAGTATTCGTTTATACGTTTGGACGATCAGAAGGTATCTGATTACACAAAAACTCTTCGATTATTTCTATCCCTTCCCCTGTTTTTGTATTGGTAAAGCACCAGGGAAGATTCTCCCTCATTAGTAAAGTATCCCTCTCCATTATTTTCAAGCTTGCGCCAACCATTTCAGCAAGGTCAATCTTATTGATCACTAATAAATCCGAACGTGTTATGCCTGGTCCACCTTTCCTGGGTATCTTATCCCCTGCCGCGACATCAATAATATATATACATATGTCAACTAACTCAGGGCTAAAACTTGCAGCAAGATTATCTCCACCACTCTCAACAAATACTAAATCTAAAGTTGTGAATTTATGCTCTAGCTCTTCAACAGCAATTCGATTTATAGAACAATCTTCTCTTATAGCTGTATGTGGACATCCTCCGGTTTCAACTCCTTTGATACGTTCAGGTGCTAGTGCCTTTGAATTAGTTAAAAACTTTGCATCTTCTTGAGTGTAAATATCATTGGTTACTACTGCGATCTCAAAGTGATTTTTCAAATTTTCACATAGTCTCTGAATAATAGCCGTTTTACCAGATCCTACTGGGCCAGCTATTCCAACTCTTAATTTACTTTCCATTAGCTTCTAAATAATCTTGAATAAAGTTCTACATGCGATTGTTGTGCCATAATCGCGCCAACATCGCTGATCCAAATTTCTTTGGGATTCTGTTGCAGTAAGAAACTTGCTTGAGACTTAATAAGCAATAGAGATTTTTTTTGAAGCTGTTGAGCTTTTGTTGGGCCTAATGACAAGAGCCTTAACGCTGCACTCAATTGATTAGCTACCCAACTATATAAAAATCCTTCCACTAAATCAATTTTGGGTATACCCCAGCAAACTCCAGCCCAAGCCCAAGCTATCGGCCATATAAATTTCTTTTCATTATTAGGAAGAGGATGATCTAAATCAATGAGAAGCTGCAATAAAGACTCACCCATTTGTATTTGTTGAGATCTAATATCTGGAGAATCTCTTAGTGAACCAAGCCAAGAGTTCCACTCTTCAATAATTAACTTATGTTGAACATCTTTATGATCACTCCAGTTTACTAAATCTCTCATTATGTGAGCAATTGAGCTTGCCTCAATTGTTATCTGACCTCGAGAAAGTTCGCTTTCAATCCAATTAAAAAGTGTTGTCTCGTTATAAACTTTTTTATTTTGAGCAAGCCACTCCAATCCTTCAGAGTAACTAAAAGCGCCAACTGGTAATGATGGGCTCATTAATTGTAAAAGTTCAAGTTTCATAAATACAATCAAGTAAACTTCCTACTCATAAGCACCTATCTCAGGAGAAAAAGGTCTTTGGCAACTTTCTATTTCAAATCCTTGGCCTTCCAACATCTTTTTAATAACTACATCATTCAGCAAATATAACTCTTTATCGTGCAACTCAATCTCAACATGTCTATTACCTAAATGATATGCAGCTTTTAATAATTTCAATCTATTTTCTGAGCTAATTCTTATTACATCTTCATTAGAAGCCTCTATTCTTACAAAAACTTTTGCATTCTCACTTTGCAATACCTCTCCAGGAATTAATCGACCTCCTTCTCTAGGTAAATTCAAAATTACATCAATCCCATCTAAAGTTGATCTTTTGCCCCGAAGCTGAGTCCTCTCTTTTGCAGACAAGGGAAGTAAAAGACAATGTGCTTTCACTTGAGCACTAATTCTCTTGGTGAGATAGATTAATTCGTGAGACAAACTTCAATTCTTTATAGATCTCAATTTTATAAGTTATGTCTACTAGATCAGACATTTATTATTTTCTCCAAACCAACTGAACAAAAACTATCAAGCTATTCAATGACATCTCAATGGCATGGAACTTGTGATCTAAGGCTTTACAAGAGGCAACAGTCTAACAATAGAGATATTGTCAAAACAATTCATCAAGCAAAATGCACTGCTCCATTAAAACTAATGAGAGTTTTCAATGATAAAAAAGATGGGAGATGTGAAATACCAATACTCCATAGTGCTGGTGGAATTGTTGGAGGTGATCAACTCACAATAAATATAAACGCTGAAGAAGATAGCAGTGCTACATGTTCTTCGGTAGCTGCACAAAAAGTTTATGGAAGTAGAGGGAGGTCAAAACTTAATCCAAAAGGGCGCTGGGCCAATCAAAAATGTTTTTTTCAAATTGAAAAAAATTCTGATTTCGAATGGATCCCTCAGGAATTAATTGTTTATCAGGGAGGTCTTTTCGAGCAAAATATGACTGTTAAGCTTCATCCTTCATCAAGTTTTTTATGTGTTGATTTGGTTCGTTTGGGAAGGACGGCTGCAGGTGAAAAACTTGGTAATGGAGTATGGAGGTCATCTTTAGAAATATTTAGGGAAAATACTCAAGGGAAACATTATGAATTTAGTGATCGCTTAGAACTTTCTGGAGAAGCCTTAAGGTCCATTCATGGATTAGAACAGAAGCCAGTATTTGGATCTTTAACTTGGATTACACATAAAGAAATAAAGCAAAAAGATTTATCTGATTTATTAGTCAAATGCAGACAACAAAGAGCTGGACTTGAGGGGTTTATGACTTGTAGTCTTCTTGAAAATGGCATATCAGCAAGATACACAGGCTCATCAACACAAACTGCTCGATTTTGGTTCTATAGAATATGGTGTCTTACTAGAGTTTTAAGAAAATTAACCCTACCTGAATACATGAGGATTTGGCCAATGCAAGAAAATCCATCAACAGACACAAAATGTTCATTATGAACTTTTAAGCATTTTTTTGCTAGTAAAATATCCTTCTAACTTTTAAAAAATGTACTTAAGCCCTCAAGAAAAAGACAAATTACTTGTAGTTACCGCTGCTCTTTTGGCAGAGCGAAGATTAAATAGAGGTTTAAAATTAAATCATCCTGAAGCTGTTGCTTGGCTTAGCTTTCAAGTACTTGAAGGTGCAAGAGATGGAAAGAGTGTTTCAAGCTTAATGAACGAGGGGAGAACATGGTTAAAAAAAGAACAAGTAATGGAAGGTGTACCCGAGCTCATCCATGAAGTTCAAATAGAAGCTGTTTTTCCAGATGGAACGAAGCTGGTAACACTTCACAATCCAATTACCTAACTACAATTATGTCTTATTTAATTCCTGGAGAACTTATTCCAGAAGATGGTTTTATTGAACTAAATAAAGGCAGAGAAATAACAACCTTAAAAGTCGCTAACATTTCTGATCGACCAATACAAATTGGCTCTCATTATCATTTCTTTGAGTCCAATAAAGGTCTAGAATTTGATCGTCAAAAATCTCTCGGCAAAAGGTTAGACATCCCAGCTGGTACTGCTATCAGATTTGAGCCAGGTGACAAAAGAGAAGTTAATCTTGTTCCTTATGCAGGAGACCGTAAAATTTTTGGGTTCAACGGACTTATAAACGATTCACTTCAACAATAAAATGCCTTTCAAAATTTCTCGCCAAGCCTATGCAGAGACTTATGGTCCGACTACAGGTGATCGGATTAGACTTGCAGATACAGACTTAATACTCGAAGTTGAACAGGATCATACTCACTATGGAGACGAGGTGAAATTTGGAGGAGGTAAAGTTATTCGGGACGGGATGGGACAATCACAACAAAGTAGAGACAATGGAGCAGTAGATACAGTTATCACAAATGCATTAATTTTGGATTGGTGGGGAATTGTTAAAGCTGATATTGGTATTAAAGACGGAAAAATCTCAGGTATCGGAAAAGCTGGTAATCCTGATACTCAAGAAGGTGTCAACATTATTGTAGGAGCTAGTACAGAAGCAATTGCAGGAGAAGGAAACATTATTACTGCAGGAGCTATTGATAGTCATATTCATTTTATCTGTCCACAACAAATAGAAACTGCTTTAGCTAGTGGGGTCACCACAATGCTTGGAGGAGGAACAGGGCCAGCGACAGGTACTAATGCAACAACATGTACGCCAGGAGAATTTCATATCTCAAGAATGCTTCAATCAGCAGAGGGTTTTCCTGTTAATTTAGGATTTTTTGGGAAAGGCAATGCGACTAATAAAGCAGCGCTAGAAGAACAAGTAAGAGCAGGTGCTTGTGGATTAAAACTTCATGAAGACTGGGGAACAACTCCAGCTTGTATTGATTCTTGCCTAAGTGTCGCAGACCAACTAGACGTACAAGTTTGTATTCATACAGATACCCTAAATGAAGCTGGTTTTGTTGAAGATACAATTCGAGCAATAAGAGGAAGAACAATTCATACCTTCCATACGGAAGGAGCTGGAGGTGGTCATGCTCCCGACATTATAAAAATTTGCGGGGAATCTAATGTGATCCCGAGCAGTACTAATCCCACAAGACCTTTCACTCTAAATACTCTTGAAGAGCATTTAGACATGTTGATGGTTTGCCATCACTTGGATCCTAAAATTCCTGAGGATGTTGCATTTGCCGAGTCAAGAATACGTCGTGAAACTATTGCTGCTGAGGACATACTCCACGATTTAGGCGCCTTTTCTATTATTGCTAGTGACTCCCAGGCAATGGGAAGAGTTGGAGAAGTTATTAGTCGAACTTTTCAAACAGCTCATAAAATGAAAGTTCAAAGAGGAGCGTTACCAGAAGACAATGAAAGGAATGATAATCATCGCCTAAAAAGATACATCTCAAAGGTAACTATTAATCCTGCCATAGCTCATGGTATTAGTAGACATGTTGGTTCTATTGAAGTTGGGAAATTAGCAGACTTAGTACTTTGGAAACCAGGATTTTTTGGAATCAAGCCTGACTTAGTAATTAAAGGAGGATCTATCGCCTGGGCTCAAATGGGAGATGCCAACGCATCCATTCCTACTCCTCAACCAGTACATGGTCGTCCAATGTTTTCTTCATTTGGAAAGGCAATAAACCCCACATGCCTAACTTTCTTAAGTCAGTCTGCATTAGACGCTGGTGTTCCAGAAAAACTCAACTTAGAGCGATCTTATGCTGCGGTTACAGATACAAGAAAGATATCCAAAAAATCAATGAAACTTAACGAGGCAAGGCCAAAGATTGAAGTTGATCCACAAACATATGAAGTCTTTGCAAACGGTGAACTTCTAACTTGTGAACCAGCTGAATCACTACCACTTGCGCAGAGATATCTATTAGTTTAATTTGTTATGAATATTGAATAAATACTAAGCTGCAACTGCATTTTCCATATTAGAAGCCGATACTCTGAGACGTTGTTCTAAATGTGGACCATAAGAGGCTATTCCCCAAATTTCTAGATGTGACCCTTCTGGTGCCAAAGAGGAAAAAACTTCTTGAGGAAAAATTGCTCTTTCTAGAAAAAATTTATCTGGTCCAATGCATTTAAGTATGACCAAGTTTGGAGAGATGTTTCTATATGAGAAATCAACCATAACTTAAAGATATTTGCTGAAATTAAAACAAACAAACAAAAGAGTATTTGTATCTTTTCATACCAAAGATAGAGGTTTAATTATAAAAAATTCATAAAATTGTCCAAGCTGAACGACCTTTTAAAATCTATTTAATTATAAAAAATAAAAAATTTCATGATCTCTTCTAAAACAAGAATTCGAGTTCAAAATATCCTATATCGCATAGAAGCTAATCAATTAGTTACGTTAGAAGAAAGAATTTTTCTTAATAAATTATCTAGTGTTTCTTCCGTTGTATCTAAATGGCTTATAACTGCTTTAGGGCCTGAAGCTAGCTCAATAGACAATGATTAGCTATTAAAATAAGTTCCTTAAATTTCTTAATTCGAGAAAGAATATCTAAAAAAGCAATACAAAGACAAAATGATAATACTTTTTATATATTACCTAATGACCTACATTAAATTCTGAAAATCCGATAGATTATTCCACTAAGTTAAAATCCAAGCCCAATCAAAATAAAAACTTTAACAAGTTAAAATGTATCAGTACATACAAAACAGTTGTCAATAATGTATTTATCAATACATCAAATTAGCTTCCATATTATAAAAATAGATTGCTCTTAATTTGTGTGAGGACACAATGAAGCTTTTTCAGCGATTGCTGGTAGCTCCAGCTGCATTGGGCTTAATGGCTCCGATGGCAGCTAATGCAGATACTGCATTTTCATCAACCACAACTCTTTCAGGTGGTGCATATTTCACTGTTGGTACTGTATCTGATGGTGGAGAAGCGGATAACGAAGAAGAACTTTATATGCAGTATGCATATGGTCTGGATGTAAGTTCTAGCTTCACTGGTGAGGATATGCTTTACATGGGCATGGAAACTGGTAATGCTAGTGGCCCATTAGCAAGTATGGATAGCGCAACTAGTGGATCAGGTGCCATTACCTTGCATTCTTTATATTATGCCTTCCCTGTTGGCGATCTGGAAGTAACTGCTGGTCCTTTACTTGATCAAGATGATGTTGTAGCGGCAACAACTTCTCAGTATTCAGATGCTTTCAGATTAGGCAGCATGCCTTATTCTTTGGCTGGCAACGAAACTGGCCCCGGCATTGGTGTTTCTTACTCTAACGACAGCGGAATAGTTGCTTCTGTTAGCTTGGTTTCCTCCGGTGGTGCTGATTCAACAATTGGAATCGGCGCTGATGATGGTGATGATGTTGCAACTTTCACTCTTGGCTATGACGGCGATGGATTTGGTGGTGGTCTTGTATTAGCTACCAATGATGGTGAAGGTGGTGCAGCTGGATACGACACATTTGGTGGTGGTATCTATTACAGCCCTGAATCAATTGACGCAACAATCAGCGTGGCTTATGACACGATTGATCCCGAGACTGGCGCTGATGCAAGTGATTTGTTCGTTGGCATTGACTACCAAGTTGGCCCTGGAACATTAAGTGCTGCGTACAACTCAACTGATGTTGATGGCAATAGTGATTTAGATTCAACAGGGTTTGAAGTTTCTTACACTTACTCCATCAACGACAACGTCACGATCACTCCAGGATTCTTCACAGTAGAAGATACATCTGCTGGCGATGACGATTCTGGTTTTGTTGTTGAAACTGCATTTAGCTTCTAAACATTAGCAAATAGCTCCTAAAAAAGCCTCCTAACCAGACAGGAGGCTTTTTAATATAAAAATTAATTTTATATTTTTAGCTAAGAAAAAATAACTTTATTCTTCAATAGATTTATTATTTTTCTTATAAGAAACATTGAATTTAATCAGTGATTCATAAGGATCAAGCTTCTCTAATCTAACCATGTCTTCATAAGGGTCAGGATTATTTTGATTATTTATTTTGGTTTTTCTCATTGATTTTCTCACTTGAAAAGTATTTATAATTGATTATTTTTTATGCAACCAAATCAGACCTAAAGCCCCTATCTCTGCTTCCTTTGAACCATCTCATTTGATGAGTACTACGATGTCCATTAGGATACAAGTAATGAATATTTTCAATAGTTTCACTATAGATAAAACTTTCTTTTTTATCTGTTAAATGTTGATCATTACCAGTATTATCTTTATTTAATTGCATAATAAATTAATAACTAATCTATTTAATACATTAGTTATATTCAATGATGTTCATACTGAACAAAGTCACGAATCCAAAACCAAAGGATTAAATCTAGATGATCAACTATTAAGTTTTATTTTTAAAAATTAATTATTATATTAGTTAAAATTAAATTTCAATACTTAAAAAAGGTAGCAAATATTGCTACCTTTTTTAAGTATTGAAATTTATCTAATGGGTACTTAAAAATATTTAAAAGGGAAAAATATTTTATCCGGGCCAGCAAGCATAACTGAAGCTGCAATCAGGGCAGTTACTATTTGAACTCCAATAAATTGTTTTTGCAGGTATCTATATGAACCTGATTCGGAAAGTTCAACTGATGGTTCATTCTCAGGTAATCCATAATAGTAAATTTGAGAGATCTGAAAAAAGATCACTAAACCTGCAATTGCAGCCAAAGGGTTAAATCCACCAAATGTGATTGTTGAGAAAGGGATTGCTGAGTAAAGCATTAAAAAAGGCATTGCTCTTAACTTCTAATCATTACAGCATTAATTTGAGAAAATGCTTTAAGAGCTAATAGACTGAAATCTAAAATTAATTAAATTTTCCAGCATTTACTGTAATCAAGTCACTGAAGCGTGAAGCTGACGATCTGAGGAAAAATATGATTTTAAAAATTAATTGTTTTTAGGCCTCGCTTTAGTAACTCTTATAGCTCTACCCATCCATTCAACATCTTGTAGATCATCGATTGCCTTTTGTTCTTGAGCTTCGTCTCCCATATCAACAAAGGCAAAGCCTCTTTTCCTTCCAGTTTCTCGTTCTAATGGCAGCTTACAATTAGTGACTTCTCCATAACTGCTGAATACACCAACAATATCTTCAATTTCAGCATCAAATGAAAGATTCCCGATGTAAATAGTCATTGGTTAACGGACCTGTGAAGTAATAATGAATGGTCCGAAAAGGGTAAAACTTCAATAATTTGACTAAAAAGCAAAACTTGAAGAAGGCTATTTGGATAATTCAATAATTATTCTAGATCTTTTCACTCCAAAATTGATCAAAACAAAAATTTGCTTTATCGTCCTGTAAAATTAAGAGATAGAATTTTTAATCTTTTTGACTCAAGTAACTGTTGGAGAAAACGAGGGCATTGAATCCGCACTTCGTCGTTTTAAACGTCAGGTATCCAAAGCAGGCATCTTTGGAGAATTAAAGCGACTTCGTCATCATGAAACTCCTGTTGAAAAATATAAGCGTAAATTACAGCAGAGACGTAGAAGTAGGAGAAGATAACCAAACGTTTAAATATGTGCACAAAATAAAGACTTTCTCAAAATGTTGTGAGTTTTGTTCATGGAAAAAGAAAACTGTTGGGTTTGGTTTAAAGGTTCGATCAAAGAAGGAGGAGTATGGAAAGGGGGGTTTACCTTCAAGAAAGATGAAAATCCAGGCGTTTTAATTCAAAGCCCAGCTTACGTCCAATGTCGTGTCCCAAATTGGCGAATCAGCACTAAAGAGCCATTAGATAAATACAAAGGACCTAAAATTCCAGAAAACACAGTTTGGAAAATTTTGTAAAACAACTTCCTCTAATAAATTTAGTTTTAGTTAATTACTAATTCACATTCACCCCAACCAGTGGAGCCAGGTACTTAACTACAGCTGGAGTTATTAATAAAACCGCTATCAATCGAAATGCATGTATAGCGGCCACAGCAGCTCCTACTCCTAGCTCAGCACCAACGAGACTCATGCCAAGAGTTCCACCAGGTGCAGAGCCAAGTAAAGCAATTAAAGGATCAATTCCAAATAATCTCACGGCTATAAATCCTATAAAAAGTCCTGTAAGAATTAAAGTAATAGTAATTAAGATAGCTGGCTTCCAAAGCGTTTGTAACTCTGAAAGAGTATCTCTATTAATACCAGTTCCAATAACAGTTCCTACCCCAATCCCTAGTAAAGTTTTGGTACCCATAGGCCATTGGGCAGGTTCAAATTGACCACTTATACTTAAACAACCTGCTGCCAAAATTGAGCCAAGAAGTGGTGCGGCAGGGATGCCACTAATCAGCATCAAACTTCCTAACGCTGCTCCACTGAGAATGTATATGATCAAAGTCATTGGAGGATTCATAATCCAAGAATTAAATCTAATTTCTTTAGTCTCGTCGATTTTTTGTTTTTTTAAATCAATTGATCAATATCATTAAAAAAAAGAATCCAAAAACCTTTGCATTTCCATCAAATAATTATCTTACTGTTAGCCAAAAAACAAGTAGATCTAGCACTCAACTAAGTTTTGACTAGATTTGAAATGGGATTTAACTCCCTTCCATTTAACTATTAGTCTAATTTTTCATCAAAAAGGTCAACAAATTGTTAGTGTTTATCTCTAAATGATTATTTTTGTTGGCAACTGATGTCCTGATGAAATCAAATTCAATTTCTGAATTAAATGTTCTTGGACCTAAATCAGAGGTTAAGGTCTTGTATGTCAGGCTACCATGCAATCCGATTTTCCCAATTGGACCTATTTATTTAGCTGATCATATTCACAAGTCCTTTCCAGAAATAGAACAATTAATCCTAGATTTAGCATCCTTACCGATATTAGATGTTGAAAGAATCTTAATAAATAGTGTTAAAAAATTTCAGCCTACACTAATTGTTTTTTCATGGAGAGATATACAAATTTATGCTCCTGTAGATGGTAGAGGGGGGAATCCGTTACAAAATTCATTTGAAGTTTTTTATGCCAGTAATCCTCTCAAAAAAATTCGAGGTGCCTTAGGTGGTTTTCAATTAATGAAAAGTCATTATGGAGAAATATGGAGAAATCAAAGATTAATTAAAAGAGGATTAAAATATGCAAAGAAATTCAATCCAAATGCTACTGCTGTAGTTGGCGGAGGAGCTGTTAGTGTTTTTTATAATCAATTAAAAAAATCGCTACCTAAGGGGACTGTTATTTCCTTAGGAGAGGGAGAACTATTAATAGAAAAATTAATAAGAAATGACCTAATTATCAATGAAAGATGTTTTATAGTTGGTGAATCACCTAGAGACAAATTAATTCATGAAAAGCCAAATAATATAATAAAAACTGCTTGTGATTATAATTATATTCAATCTATCTGGCCTGAATTTAAATGGTATTTAGATGGTGGAGACTTCTATATTGGGGTGCAAACCAAGAGAGGTTGTCCTCATAATTGCTGTTATTGCATTTATACTGTTATTGAAGGAAAGAAAGTAAGAATTAATCCTGTAAGCGAAGTTGTCAAAGAAATCAAACAGTTATACAACCTAGGAGTTCGTGGCTTTTGGTTTACTGATGCCCAATTCATACCATCAAGAGGACATATGCAAAATGCTAAAGATATCCTTCAAGCTATTTATGATGAAGGGCTGCATGATATTCGTTGGGCCGCATATATACGAGCTGACAATTTAGATGAAGAGTTGGCTGAATTAATGGTTCGAACTGGTATGAGCTATTTCGAAATTGGTATAACTTCTGGTTCCCAAGAACTGGTCAGAAAAATGAGAATGGGATACAACTTGAAAACAGTTCTCAGAAATTGTGAGCTTTTAGCTAAAGCAGGTTTTAAAGATCACGTTTCAGTTAATTATTCATTCAATGTTATAGACGAGCGACCAGAAACAATAAGACAAACAGTTGCTTATCATAGAGAATTAGAGAAAATTTTCGGAGCTAATATTGTTGAGCCTTCTATATTTTTCATTGGACTTCAACCACACACATTACTAGAAGAATATGGACTAAAAAATGGTCTATTAAAACCTGGATATAACCCTATGAGTTTAATGCCTTGGACTGCTAGAAAACTCTTGTGGAATCCAGAGCCAATGGGAAAAGAATTTGGAAAAATTTGTTTAGAAGCCTTTGATTTGAATCCAAATGATTTTGGCAGAACAGTTATGAACTTATTAGAAAGAGATTATGGAGTTTCATCCTTAAATGAAGCATTAACTGTAGAGGCTAAAAATCGACCAGTACTTGCAAAAAGCCTTCTTTGAAAAAATATAGTGATTAATAGAATTATTATGCCTATAACACTACCAATTGGATTAACCATATATTTACTTGGACCCAAAAAGTAATAAGGAGTATCAACAGAAAAAATAACCAATCCCGAATCAAAAAGATACCAAATACCAACCAAACCGCCATGCAAACCTATACATCCCCATAATGATCCTTTATCGATAGTTCGTCTTAAAGTCAGAACTAATCCAAAAAGAAAAAGCCCTGTGAAGAAAGGAATTAAAGCAAATAAACCTATATCAGATCTATAATGAGCCAGACTAAAAATTGCAGATTGAAAGATAATTCCTCTTCTCAACCCAAATAAAAGGACCATTTCCTCCATTAACCATCCACGGAATATTATCTCTTCAGCAAAAACAATCCCAATTATTAATAATATTGCATTTAATAATGCACCAAGCCTTATATAACTAAAACCATCAAGCCAACCACATAAAAACACAAATAGGCAAAAAATTAATAGAAGAAAAAATGAAAATATAAATCCACTAAAAAATATTTTTAGAACTCTTAATTTGTTATTCATATCTAGTCCTATAGATAACCATAAGTCTTTAGTTTTCCATCTAATTCTTCCCCAACTAGGTAAAACATATAAAAACATAAAAAATGTTATTATGGTACCAATTATACTTAAGTTATTTGAGCTAATATCCCTATTAAAGAGATAAAAAAAATAACTTAAAAACCATCCAGTAGGATATAAAATCAAAAACAAAGTAAACGTTGGTAACCATTGCATCTTTTGATGCAACCATTTATTCCAAAAAATGTTAATTGAGGATTTCAGCTTTCTACTTCTATGGTGCTAGTTAGGCCTTTTGCCTTAAGAGACTCAGAATAAAATTCAGCTGGTTCTAAATCGCAAACGATAACAAGTCCAATACCATTATTATGAGTTTCTAACATGATATTCAAAGCATCCTGCTCACTTAGTTGAGGGACTACCTGCCTTAAAGTTTCAACTACATAATCCATTGTATTTACTGGATCATTATGAAGTAAAACTTTATACTTAGGAGATATTTTTCTTACTCGCTGAACTTCGCGATCAATAACAGCAGTGTCCCCATCAGTTTGATTTGCAGAATCAACCATAATTAAACACCAGGATGAATAGCACTTTTTAGAAAAGAACTTACCACGACATTATGCATTACAATTTCGCGATCCTTTGCATAGCTTTTTCGACATTTTCTCGACTGTTGAATGCTGATAATCGAAAATAGCCCTCTCCTGCAGCACCAAAGCCACTTCCTGGGGTCCCAACAACATTTGCGTTTTCCAACAAGAAATCAAAGAAATCCCAGGAGCTCATGTTTTTAGGTGTTTTTATCCATGCATATGGTGCATTCATAGCGCCAAATACTTCGAATCCTGCAGAGGTAAGATTTGATTTAATAATTTCAGCATTATCCATATAAAAACTTACTAATCTTTTAATTTGAATTTGACCTTCATCGGAGTAAACAGCATCCGCCCCTCTCTGAACTATATAACTGACACCATTAAATTTAGTGCTTTGACGACGATTCCACAAAGACCATAGGTCAACTTCTTCTCCCCCTGCTTTTCCTTTTACTGACTTAGGAATAACTGTAAAAGCACATCTTGTTCCAGTAAAGCCTGCATTTTTTGAAAAAGAACGAAACTCAATTGCACAATCTTTGGCTCCTTCAATTTCATAAATCGAATGAGGTATGGAGTCATCTTTAATGAAAGCCTCATAAGCAGCATCAAAAAGAATCAAAGAATTATTTTTCTTAGCATATTCGACCCAAGATTCTAATTGTTCTTTAGTGGCAACTGCCCCAGTTGGATTATTAGGAAAACAAAGGTAAATTAAGTCAAATTTTTCTTTTGGTATTGCTGCCTCAAAATTATTTTCTGAATTAATTGGAATATAACTTAAACCTTGATATTCCCCTAATGAGTTAGCTTCTCCTGTTCTACCTGTCATCACATTAGTATCAACATACACAGGATAAACTGGATCAGTTACTGCTATTTTATTTTCCTTACCAAGAATATCTAAAATATTACTACTGTCGCATTTTGATCCATCTGAAACAAAAATTTCGTCTTCTGAAATATCACACCCACGCGATAAATAATCTTTTTTCGAGATACTCTTTCGAAGCCATTCATACCCTTGTTCTGGTCCATACCCCCTAAAACCTTTCTCTGTTCCCATTTCTTCAATAGCTACCTTCATTGCTTCCCGACAAGCTAAAGGCAAGGGTTCAGTAACATCTCCAATTCCCAAACGGATCAAATCAGTATCAGGATGATTAGCGCTAAACTCTTTGATTCTTCTAGAAATCTCTGGAAAGAGATAGCCTGCTTTTAATTTCAGGTAATCAGAATTAACTTGTACCACTTGAGAATCTCCCTGCCCTAAATTTATCTCAGGATAATCCCTTAAACACCTTCAAATCTTCAAAGGTAGACGATTCATTAATTAAGAATTAATTTTCTTAATTAATCTCAGACTAAATAAATCATTTTAAATAAGTAAAACTGTGTTAATATAAAACTGGAGCTAAGGAAAAAGGTTAAGCCCTTATTCTCTTAGTTAACGTCAGTTATTCTTAAAGGGACACCTAGATTAAACTCTGGCAATTCCGGCGATTATAACCGGATTATATTTAATTCCCAATTAGAACAGTAATCAAAAATCTCTTTAAGTTTGTTTGGCGTTAAAAAATTTAAAACCATTCTATTTGCAGTTTTTCTGCTGATCGTTTTTTTAATAGCTTGAAAAAGCTCAGAATCATATATGCCCCAGCAAATTGTCATTGCTGAGCATTTGCGAATTGCCGCTCTGCTCACTGATGAGAGAATAGATGAATTAATCGTGGCTCAAGGCAGCTACCAAATAGGAGATGTTTTCTTAGGAACAGTAGAAAATGTTCTTCCAGGAATCGACGCAGCTTTTGTCAATATTGGAGAAAGTGAAAAAAATGGTTTTATTCATGTAAATGATCTTGGACCACTGAGATTAAAAAAAGCCGCTGCAGGAATAACAGAATTACTCGAACCAAGGCAAAAGGTTTTAGTTCAGGTAATGAAAGAGCCGACTGGGACAAAAGGTCCTAGATTAACTGGTAATTTATCGCTCCCAGGTAGATATCTTGTACTTCAGCCATATGGGCAAGGAGTAAATATTTCTAGAAGAATAAGCGCAGAAAGTGAGAGGAATCGTCTTAGAGCATTAGGAGTACTAGTGAAGCCCCCAAGCACTGGCCTATTACTAAGGACAGAAGCGGAAGATATTTCTGAAGAATTATTAATAGATGATCTAGAAAATCTTCTAAAGCAATGGGAGCTTATTCAACAAGCATCTGACACTTGTACTCCTCCAATCCTTTTAAACAGAGATGAGGACTTTATTCATAGAATTCTCAGAGATCATACAGACCAAAACGTTAACCACATAGTCGTGGATAATCCAGAAGCAGTTGGGCGAGTTAAAAATTTTCTTGGCAAAGATAGTAAGGAGTTAGTAATAGAATTACATAGTGAATCACAAAACATCCTAGAAAAATATAGAGTCATCTCTTCAATTAATGATGCATTAAAGCCCAGAGTCGAACTGCCATCTGGTGGTTATATCATAATAGAACCAACAGAGGCTTTAACAGTTATTGATGTCAACTCTGGATCATTTACTCGTTCTGCAAATTCCAGAGAAACAGTTTTATGGACTAATTGTGAAGCAGCAATTGAGATAGCAAGGCAATTAAAATTAAGAAATATAGGTGGGGTTATTATCATTGATTTTATAGATATGGATACAAGAAGAGATCAACTTCAGTTATTAGAACATTTCATATCTGCTATTAATGGAGACTCAGCTCGTCCTCAAATTGCTCAACTTACCGAACTTGGACTTGTTGAGTTAACTAGAAAAAGACAAGGCCAAAATATATATGAATTATTTGGCAAAACTAGTTCTAATTCCCAAGGTCCAGGTAATGTTCAAAATTTCACACTTCAAGATATAAATCCAACTATCTCATCTGAGGCTAAAGTAAATAGTTCTACTTTAGCTATAGGAAATGAAATAGAATCTCTGCAAGAAAACAACATCAAAAAGAAAAGTATCCAGAAAGCAAAAGATAACGAAGCAAGCCTAACTAATGAAGAGCAAAAATCATCAAATGAGACCATAGAATCTGCCTCTTCAAAGACAATTAGTGATGATATATCAGTAAGTAGAAATAGCCAAAGTCAAGAAAAGATTTTAATCAAAATAAATATGAACGAAAATGAAGAGATAATATATGGGAAAATGGGTTTAGATCCCATTCTATTACTAAAAGAACCTCCAATATCTGATAACTACACTGTTCAAATAGTTAGATCTGGAGAAGATGTAGGGGAAGAAAAAAATAACATTCTTGATAAAACTCAACAAAATGTGTCTAAAAAATTGAACAAAGAAAATATAAATAATAATAATAACCTTATTGAGCAAAGTGCAACCTATCCTGAAGGGAGAGAAGATATCAAAAACGAGGAGGCTAATGTAGTTTTTGGCGAAGATGCAAATGACTTAATTAGTACCGATAATATTTCAAGCAATGAAAAGAATGAATTAAATTCCACTGAATCCAATGAAGATCCAAGACGAAAAAGAAGGAGATCATCTGCCTCTTCTTAATCATGAGAGAAAATAAATATCTTGTTGCGGGAGTTGATGAAGTAGGTAAGGGTTGTTTATTTGGTCCAGTTTTTGCTGGAGCAGTAATATTAAGCAAAACAAACGAATTAAAGCTCTTAAGTAAAGGATTAAAGGACAGCAAAAAATTAAATGTCAGACAAAGAAATAATTTAGTTCCTTTAATAAAAGAACACTCGATAGCTTGGTCGTTAGGTCAGGCTTCAGCTAGAGAAATTGATAGTTTTGGCATCCGAAATGCAACTGAAAAAGCAATGATTAGGGCATTAGAAAAATTTTTATCCCCACCGGACTTAATTCTTGTAGATGGAATATTACCCATTCGCTTGTGGAAAGGAGAACAACAAACTAAAGTTCGAGGAGACAGTCATTTCCCTTCAATTGCTGCTGCCAGCGTTGTAGCTAAAGTTGCTAGAGATGAATTACTTCAGCGTCTAGGAAGCAAATATACGCTTTATGAGTTAGAAAAAAACAAAGGTTATGGGACTGAAGTCCATAGAAGGAACCTAATCAAAGAAGGACCGACAAAACTCCATCGAAAAAGTTTTCTCTCCAAATTAGAAAAAGATTAATATTTATTGTGGAACTAAATTTCTTTGCACCAATCATTAAAATCAACAATTAACTGCTTCCCAACCCTTGCTTTAATTCCTAACAAAATTCCATTCAATATTGATTGGCCAGTTTTCTCAAGCATTTGGGGAGGAATTAATTTCAATAGGGGAGGCTGACTAACTGTTACACCCAAAAGTGCTTCTCCTTCAAGACCTGATGGTTTTGCTTCTAGAACTGCATCTAAGGTTAATACAAAATCATCAACTAATCCCAAGCCATCCAAGTGACTTTCAGTGACGAACATTCGTATTTTACTATCAGTATTTTCTACACCTATTGATACGACTGGATTTATTTGAAGTTGAAAAACCTGAAAACTTGTAACTTCATACTTAAAGCTGCCTGGCCCCAAAGGGGTCAATTTTTTAGAATCAAGCATTGCTCCTACAACTCTTTCCTGTTGTAGGAGATAATCAGGTAGTTGCTCAGCATTGTCTTGAACAACTAGATTAATTTTTTGTCGTGCTTTAAATGCAAGAGACATTATTAAAAGCTTGCTCAGCATGATCTTATCGGCATTTACCCCATTTTTTTTATCTGATGTCAACTCGAGTGGCCTACCTTGGCCCTAAAGGAACATACGCTGAGAAGGCCGCAAAAGCCCTGGCAGCCTTGGAAAAGCTTGATTCACCAACGTTTTCACCATGCAAAGGCTTGAGATCTGTAGTAGATAATCTTGCAAAAAATCTTTGTGAAGCAGCCGTAGTCCCAATTGAAAATTCAGTAGAAGGTGGCGTCACCTCCACATTAGATTCTCTATGGAGGAATAAAAATCTATTTATTCACAGAGCATTAGTGCTACCTATCAAACACTCATTAATGAGTAGCGGATCAATATCAACTGTTTCAGAGGTTCTATCTCATCCTCAGGCATTAGCTCAATGCAGCCAGTGGTTAAACGACAATATTCCCAATGCAGTTCATTTGCCAACTAATTCAACGGCAGAAGCGATAAGAATGGTAAAAGGTAGCTCTTTTAGAGCTGCGATTGGATCAAAAGATGCAAGTGATAAACTAAATATTCTGGCTTATCCTATTAACGATATTGAAGGTAATTGCACGAGATTTGTTCTTTTAAGTAAAAAGAATATTAAGACAAATGGGAATAAAGCAAGTATCGCTTTTTCACTTAAATCAAATAGTCCAGGTGCATTATTAAAAGCATTGAATTGCATCGCAAATCTTGGTTTAAATATGAGTCGAATTGAATCTCGTCCTTCTAAAAGAGAATTAGGCGAATATGTCTTTTTCATAGATCTAGATTTAAATAATTCAAATCAAAAAGAATATGAAAAAATAAATATTGAATTATCACCTTTTTGCAGTCAAATCATTAATTTTGGATGTTATTTCGGATCAGAAGTTGACTAGTTTACCCTCTTGATTTAAATACTCCAAATCTCATCAAACCTTTTGAAAAAGACCATCGCATCATTAATATTGTTGGGATTTCTCTAAAAGCTTTGAGAATAGATCTAGGGCCTAATTTCAAAATAGAAAAAGGTCTTCTAAACCCTTCATATATCGATTCATTCCAAGATTGAATCGTATACCTTGTCCAATTCGATGCCTCTACAGAGCTTCCACAATAGGGACTATTTAATAAATTATGTCGAAAACCTTCAATGCTTGAGAATGCAGGATGAGTCCATTGAATTAGCAATTGATTCATAATCAGCTTCTCCAAAAAATTCAGGGGATACTTTGTTGAATCTCTTTGATTCCAATCTGCAATTGCCAAAATACCTCCAGGTCTGAGGACTCTGAGCATCTCATCTGCAAACTTTTGTTTATCAAAAATATGAGGCCCTGCTTCAACACTCCAAACTCCATCAAAACTCCCTTTTTCAAACTTTAAGTCAAGTGCATTCATAACCTCAAACCGACAAAAATCTTTATTAGTTGTTAATTGATTTGCTCTTTTAATTTGTTCCTGACTTATTGAAATACCAACAACATCAAATCCATAATAATCAGATAATATTCTTGCACTGCCTCCTATGCCACATCCTATATCCAATACTCTTGAACCTTTAGGTAATTTATTTAAACCACTCCAATTAACTAATTCATGAACAAAATCAATCTTAGCTTGCCTAAAATCTTTCTTTAATCTTGGTTTTTCATAATAGCCTAGATGAATATGTTCTCCCCAAAGATTCTCTAATAAACGATCGTTAGTCCAAGAATCATAAGAAGATGCGACACTATTAATAGACTCATATTTACGACTTTTCTTTAGCCATGTAGTACTAAAAATGCATATAAAGAAAGCACTAAATATAAAAATTAATATCCATTGCATAATTAATTATTAGCTTGATCAGCGTTTGAAAAAGTATCTTTTAAGGCAGTTCTTGCAGCAAGTTGTCTTCTGGTGTGATCAAGAAGTTCATATTCTCTTTCTAATCGTAGATAAGTATCTTTTAATTCTAATAAGTGTTGCTGTTCACTTGCTACAGGACCTCCAAGATGTGCAGCTATCCAAAAAGACAATTCTCTTGGAATATCTGGCAAAGAGTCTGGTAATGCCTTTTCTGATTCAGTTAATTTTGAAGTAAGAGAAACGACATCCTTAAGAGCAATGCTGACAGAATCCTTAAGCTCTGCAAGTTTTATTTGATCTAAAATTGGATCATCATCCACCCAACTTACTAAAGCGTTAATAAAAGGAGTTTCACTAATAATTTCCAGGATTCGAAACCTCTGCTGTCCAATGGTAACAATATTACTTCTCCCATCTGGTGAAGTCTGATGCTTAATTACCTCAGCACAACAGCCAACATCAGCCATTTTCTTTGCTATTGGATCCCATCTAACAACTCCAAAACGACTATCCGATTTCAAAACAGATTGAAGCATAACTCTATATCGAGTCTCAAAAATATGAAGCGGCAAAAACTCCTGAGGGAAAAGCACAACCTCAGGCAATGGAAAAAGCGGTAATTCCCTAACTGAAAGTTCGCTCAAATGGGTATTCCAAATTAAACATATCCTAGATAATCAATCTCGTATTTGAGAGAAAAAGATCTAGAGCTTAACTTCTATATCAACTCCACTTGGAAGGTCCAACTTCATTAGAGCATCTATAGTTTTTGCTGAGGGACTATAAATATCAATAATACGTCTGTGAGTTCTTGTCTCGAAATGCTCTCTTGAGTCTTTGTCCACATGAGGTGAGCGCAAAACACAATAAATTTTCCTTTTTGTAGGGAGAGGTATTGGCCCTATTGCTGACGCAGATGTCGTATCTGCAGTCTCAATTATTTTCTCGCAGGACAAATCAAGCATTCTTCTATCAAAAGCCTTAAGGCGTATGCGTATTTTTTGCTGAGCTATTGCAGTTGACATGATGACGTTACAAAAAAGACTAAATTAGGTTTTCAAGGTTCTTTTGAATATGAACTGATTAGTTCATTCATGTAATTAATCTAAAGGATGACCTGAGTAAATTACAAGTCATCCTCATGTTGATTATTCAATAATTTTAGACACCACTCCAGCTCCAATGGTACGACCACCTTCGCGAATTGCGAATCTCATGCCTTGTTCTATTGCAACAGGAGCTATCAATTCTCCTGTCATTTTGATTCTGTCACCAGGCATGACCATTTCAACGTTACTACCGTCATCAGAAGTGAATGCAGTAATTTGACCTGTTACATCAGTAGTACGAATATAAAACTGTGGGCGGTAACCAGCAAAGAAAGGAGTATGACGACCACCTTCTTCTTTTTTCAATACATAAACCTCACCCTCAAATTTTGTGTGGGGTGTTATTGATCCTTTTTTAACAAGAACCATTCCTCTTTCAATATCTTCTTTTTGAATACCTCGCAAAAGAAGTCCTACATTATCTCCTGCCATACCTTCATCAAGAAGCTTTCTAAACATCTCGACTCCAGTAACGGTTGTAAGTCTTGTATCTCTGATTCCAACAATTTCAACTTCCTCTCCAACTGTTACTTTTCCTCTTTCTATTCGGCCAGTAGCAACTGTTCCACGACCAGTAATTGAGAAAACATCCTCAACTGCCATTAAAAATGGCTTATCAACTTCACGTTCAGGCTCTGGGATAGAAGCATCAACAGCTGTCATCAACTCATCTATCTTTGTCTCCCAATCTGTTTCTCCTTCAATAGCTTTTAATCCTGAAACTTGGATAACGGGTATGTCATCACCAGGGAAGTCATAACTGGTAAGAAGTTCACGAATCTCCATCTCAACAAGTTCTATCATTTCCTCATCATCAACCATATCGCATTTATTTAGAGCAACTACCAAAGCTGGGACGCCAACCTGCTTAGCTAAAAGAATATGTTCTTTTGTTTGAGCCATTGCTCCATCTGTGGCAGCCACTACAAGAATCGCACCATCCATCTGCGCAGCACCTGTGATCATGTTTTTTACATAATCAGCGTGACCTGGGCAATCAACATGAGCATAATGTCTTCCATCTGTTTCATACTCAACGTGAGCAGTGTTGATTGTGATACCACGTTCACGCTCTTCTGGTGCACCGTCAATATCTGCATAATCTTGTTCTTGAGCTTGACCTTTTTTGGCTAAAACCTTTGTGATAGCTGCTGTAAGGGTTGTTTTACCATGGTCAACGTGGCCAATAGTACCTATGTTGACATGAGGTTTGTTCCTCTCAAACTTCTCGCGAGCCATTTTTTTTAAAGAATCGGGGGTTAGTTAGTAAATTTTAGAGATCAGGAATTGCCCTGATTCTTGGAGATAATTGCTTCAGAAACGTTACGAGGAACTTCCTCGTAGGTGCTGAACTCCATTGAGAAAATACCCCGACCCTGTGTCATTGATCGGAGTTGAGTGGCATAGCCAAACATTTCGGCTAATGGCACTTTTGCTTGAACTTTGGATTGTCCATCATCGATGGATTGACCTTCAACCTGACCTCGTCTAGAGGACAGATCTCCAATTATAGAGCCTAGGAAGTCCTCAGGGACTTCTACCTCAACTTTCATCATAGGTTCTAGAAGGACAGGATTGCACTTCTTAACCCCATCTTTGAAAGCCATAGAGCCAGCAATTTTGAAAGCCATCTCAGATGAGTCAACGTCATGATAAGACCCATCAACCAAAGTGACTTTGACATCAATAAGAGGATACCCTGCAATAACTCCAGATTCACATGTTTCCTTCATACCAGATTCAGCAGGTTTTATGTATTCTTTTGGAACAGAACCACCGACAATTTTATTGACAAATTCAAAACCAGTTCCAGGCTCACCAGGCTCAACTTCAATAACGACATGACCATATTGACCTTTACCTCCTGTTTGCCTTGCAAACTTTCCTTCACCTGAAGAACTCGCTCGGATAGTTTCTCGATAAGAAACTTGAGGTGCTCCAATATTTGCCTCTACCTTGAATTCTCTCAACATGCGATCAACCAATATCTCTAAGTGAAGTTCACCCATTCCTGCAATAACAGTTTGATTTGTCTCTTGATCTGTACTTACTCTGAATGTTGGATCTTCCTCGGAAAGTGAGGTTAGAGCTTTACCCAGTTTTTCCATATCACCTTTGGTCTTAGGTTCAACCGCAACGGAAATAACAGGTTCAGGAATAAAAAGAGTTTCTAATACAATTGCTTCTTCAGAAGCACATAAAGTATCTCCTGTGGTTGTATTTTTCAGTCCTAATACCGCTCCAAGATCTCCAGCTCTTAATTCATCAACTTCTTCTCGGTCATCTGCTTTTAAAATGATCAATCTCGATATTCTCTCCTTTGCATCTTTGGTAGAATTCAGTACATAACTACCTTTTTCAAGAACACCTGAATACATACGAACAAAAGTCAATTTCCCATATGGATCAGCCATTACCTTAAAGGCAAGTGCACTAAAAGGTGCTCCATCATCCGAAGGCCTAACTGCTTCTTTACCATTAGGTAATAAACCTTGAATAGGAGGTACATCAACTGGAGCTGGTAAATAATTAACTACTGCATCAAGAAGCAATTGGACCCCTTTATTTTTAAAAGCTGAGCCGCATAACATGGGGACCAAACCATGTTTAAGAACACCCTCTCTAATTCCAGACTTCAATTGATTAACTGTTAACTCCCCATTTTCTAAAAATGCGTCAAGTAATTCCTCGTCAGTTTCTGCGATGGATTCCATTAATTTGGAACGCCAATCAGAGACTAAATCAACCATATCTGAAGGAACATCAGTCTCTTCAATATCTTTTCCAAGATCGTCTTTATAAATAAATGCTTTATTTTCTACAAGATCAATAATACCTTTCAGATCATTTTCAGCTCCAATAGGTAACTGGATTGGAACTGCATTAGCTTTTAATCTATCTTTAATTTGACCATGAACCTTTAGAAAATCAGCTCCTGTTCTGTCCATTTTGTTGACAAAAACCATTCTTGGAACTGAATACCTATCTGCTTGGCGCCAAACTGTCTCAGATTGTGGCTGAACCCCACCGACAGCACAAAAGACTGCTATCACTCCATCAAGGACTCTCATCGAACGTTCAACTTCAATAGTGAAATCAACGTGTCCTGGAGTATCAATAATATTGATCCTGTGATCATCCCAAGTAGTGGAAATTGCTGCCGCAGTAATTGTTATTCCTCTTTCTCTCTCTTGGGCCATCCAGTCAGTAACTGCGGCCCCATCATGGACCTCCCCCATTTTGTGAACAACACCTGAATAAAAGAGAATTCTTTCAGTACAAGTGGTTTTACCAGCATCAATATGTGCAGCAATCCCGATATTTCTTACTCGTTCCAAAGGAAAGGCGCGTGCCACAGAAAATTCTCCGACTAAAGGGCTTTAAAATGCTGGTGGACTCTACAACTCAGCATGCAAAAAAAGAAATATTTTGTGGAATTAAATAGAAATATTTGAACAAAGTCAGTAACGATAATGTGCAAAGGCTTTATTTGCTTCAGCCATTTTATGTGTCTCTTCCCTCTTCCTTACTGCGTTGCCAGCTTCATTGGCAGCATCCATAAGCTCCCCTGCAAGTTTTTGAGCCATGCTCCTTCCATTTCTTGCTCTAGAGAAATTTACTAACCATCTAAGTGCCATTGCGGTTCCTCTTTCCTGACGAACTTCCATTGGAACCTGATAAGTAGCACCACCAACTCGTCGCGCTCTAACTTCTACTAAGGGGGTGACATTTTTTACTGCAGTTTCAAATAATTCAATAGGATCCGACCCAGTTCGATCATTGATCAACCCAAAAGCATCTGAAAGAATCCTTTGAGCTGTTGATTTCTTTCCGTGTTTCATTAATCGATGAACCATCATGCTCGCTAAACGATTATTGAATTGTGGATCGGGGAGAACAGGTCTTTTTTCGGCGGCGTTTCTTCTAGACATGAAATTAAATTGTTAAAGGGAAAAATTCACTGGATAAAAATAAATTTTTATTCTTTAGGAGATTTAGCTCCATATTTTGACCTGGACTGACGTCGATCCTTAACACCTGCGGTATCAAGAGTTCCTCTTACAATGTGATATCTAACTCCTGGAAGATCTTTTACTCTTCCGCCTCTTAGCAAAACCACTGAGTGCTCTTGAAGATTGTGACCGATACCACCTATATAGGCAGTCACTTCAAAACCTGAGGTCAATCTAACACGAGCTACTTTTCTAAGAGCTGAGTTGGGTTTCTTTGGGGTTGAGGTATAAACCCTTGTACATACTCCTCTTCTCTCTGGACAACCTCGCAACGCAGGAGATTTAGTCTTTGTTTTAAGAGTCTTTCGCTCTGTTCTTATCAACTGTTGAATGGTTGGCATTAATTTAATATTTGGTCTAGGTTCGACCAGATTCAACAAACTTTCAGATTACTCGGTCAACTACCCAAATTCATAATTTTCTTCAATTAATATTTTATTTTTCTTCAGCTTTAAATATTAAGTACAAATTTTTTCAAGAAAGTATTGAATAAAAAACTTGATAGTAGACAAAAATGTTTAAGATGTAACTCTAAGAACTATCAAATCAATCTAATCATCTTCTGCAAAGCTTACCGATAGCACTTTTGTAAGAAAAGAAAAAATACTAATTGATCAACATGCATCAACGACCCTCAATATCAAATTGGCCTTACTGCGACAGCACCTATCCAGATGCCTTCTCTGGGGAAAAAGATTCTTGTGGAGTTGGTTTCATAGCTAACGTTGAGGGGAAGCCAAGCAATTGGGTCTTATCTCAGGCATTGCGTGGTCTCAGCTGTATGGAGCATCGTGGAGGCTGCGGTGGAGATAGCGATTCAGGAGATGGTGCTGGAATTTTATGTGAAATTCCATGGTCATACCTAAAGAAAGTTTGGAATATTGCAGCACAATCAGACCCAAAATCATCTGGAATCGGTATGATTTTTATGCCACAAGATACAAAAAATAGAGCGCTAGCAAGACAGATATGCGAGCAAGAAGCTGAATCTTTGGGGTTAGCCTCTAAAGGGTGGAGAGATGTTCCTGTCAATGAAGAAGTCTTAGGAAAACTTGCGAGAGAAAATGAACCCTTTATTACACAATGGATAATTAATTATCAAGATAAAGAAATTAATCTTGAGCCTTTACTTTTTAGACTGAGACAAAGGATTTCAAATCGCGCAAATATAGAATTAAAGGAAGATAAATTAGGACTCTACATATGCTCACTTAGTAGCAAAACAATCGTTTATAAAGGTATGGTTAGATCAGAAATATTAGCTCCTTTTTATAATGATTTAAAGGACGATAGATTTGAGGTTTCTTATGCAGTTTATCATAGAAGATTTAGTACCAATACTTTACCAAAATGGCCATTAGCTCAACCGATGAGACTTTTAGGTCATAACGGGGAAATAAACACATTGCTAGGAAATATAAATTGGGCCAAAGCAACAGAAACAGATTTAAGTTCGGTATGGAAAGATAATGCAAATGATCTAAAACCAATAGTAAATAATGTTTTTAGTGATTCAGCAAATCTTGATTTAAATCTTGAACTATTAGTTAGAAGTGGGCGACCAATAACTGATAGCTTATTAACACTTATACCCGAAGCTTTTAGAGACCAACCAGAATTAATAAATAAACCTGAAATAACTGCTTTTTATGAATATGCAGCAGGGACTCAGGAGCCATGGGATGGACCTGCATTAATAGTCTTTACTGATGGAAGAAACATAGGCGCAACGCTTGATAGAAACGGACTTAGACCCGCTCGTTATTGCATTACTAAAAACGGATATGTTGTGATGGGATCCGAAACAGGTGTTGTTGAATTAGAAGAACACGAAATAAAAGAGAAAGGTCGACTTGGTCCTGGTCAAATGCTGGCTGTAGATTTAGAAAAAAAGAGAATTTTACGAAACTGGGATGTCAAAGAAGAATCAGCTAACAGATATCCATACTTAGACTGGTTAAAAGCGAATCGTATAAACCTAAATAATCAAAATTGGGAAATAAATAATAAATATGATAAGCAAGATTTACTTCAGCAACAAATAGCATTTGGGTTTAGTGCAGAAGATTTTGATTACATAATTAATAGCATGGCAGCAAATGCAAAAGAACCAACTTATTGCATGGGAGACGATATACCTCTAGCAATACTTTCTGATAAGTCTCATATTCTTTATGACTATTTCAAACAAAGGTTTGCGCAGGTGACTAACCCACCTATTGACCCTCTTCGAGAAAAACTAGTGACTAGTCTCGAAATGCATCTTGGGGTTAGAAAAGCACCATTATCACCTCAAGCAGCATCAGCAAGGCTAATTCATATTAAATCACCAATTATTAATGAACAAGAATTAACTTCAATAACAAAATCTGGACTTAATTGCAAGGAAATATCCACATTAATTCCTAATAATGATGATGAAGGCAACTTAGAGAACGGTCTTAAAAATCTATGCCAAGAAGCAGAAGAAAGTGTAATTGATGGTGGCGAAATACTAATCCTCTCAGATAAAAATATCAATCAAGAAAACTCCTACATACCACCTCTTCTTGCTGTTGGTGCAGTTCATCATCACTTGCTTCGCAAGGGACTAAGGCTAAAAACCTCGATAATTATAGATACAGCTCAATGCTGGAGTACCCATCACATAGCATGTCTGATTGGATTTGGAGCAAGTGCAATTTGTCCTTGGTTGACATGGGAAACCACTCGCCATTGGTGGCAACTACCTAAAACTCAAAAACTTATTTCTGATGGAAAGTTGTTTAATTTATCTATAGAGACTGCTCAAGATAATGTTAAGAAAGCAATGGAAGATGGATTAAGAAAAATACTTTCAAAAATAGGAATCTCAGTATTAGCAAGTTATCACGGAGCACAAATTTTTGAAGCTATAGGAATTGGTGCAGATTTAATTGATTTAGCTTTTAAGGGAACCACAAGTCGTATTGCAGGACTAACTCTAAGAGAGTTATCAATCGAGACAATTTCATTTCACAAAAAAGCCTTCCCAGAACTAGAGAAAAAAAAGCTCGATTTCAATGGATTTGTTCAATATAGAAATAGTGGAGAATTTCATTTAAATAATCCAGAAATGTCAAAAATCCTTCATGCTGCAGTGAAAGCTGGGCCTGGATATGACCACTTCAAAACTTATCAGCAACTTCTAGAAAGTCGTCCCGCTACTACCCTTAGAGATCTCCTTACATTTAAAACAGCTCCTCAACCTTTACCTATTGATCAAATAGAAAGTGTTGAGAGTATTTGTCAAAGATTTTGTACCGGTGGAATGAGTCTAGGTGCCCTATCAAGGGAAGCGCATGAAGTTCTTGCAATAGCAATGAATAGAATTGGAGGCAAAAGTAATAGTGGTGAAGGAGGAGAAGATCCCGCTAGATTCAATATCCTCGAAGATGTTGATGAAAATAATCAATCAAAAACATTACCCAATCTCAAAGGACTTTTAAATGGAGACACTGCCTGTTCTGCAATTAAACAAATTGCGTCTGGCAGATTTGGCGTAACCCCTGAATATCTAACCAGTGGAAAGCAATTAGAAATTAAAGTCGCTCAAGGTGCAAAGCCTGGAGAAGGGGGACAATTACCTGGAGCAAAGGTTGATGAATATATAGCCAAGCTTCGTAATAGCAAGCCAGGAGTAGCTCTTATTTCGCCTCCTCCTCATCACGATATCTACTCCATTGAAGACCTTGCCCAACTTATTCACGATCTACATCAAATAAATCCAACTGCAAAAGTAAGTGTGAAATTAGTTGCTGAAATTGGTATTGGCACAATTGCAGGGGGAGTAGCCAAAGCCAATGCTGATGTAATCCAAATTTCAGGCCATGATGGAGGGACTGGCGCCTCTCCACTTAGTTCAATTAAACATGCTGGGCTGCCATGGGAACTGGGACTAACGGAAGTTCATCGATCTTTATTAGAGAATGGTCTTCGCGAAAGAGTTTTATTAAGAGCAGATGGAGGTTTAAAGACAGGATGGGATGTACTAATTGCAGCTTTACTTGGAGCAGAAGAATATGGTTTTGGAACAATCGCAATGATTGCCGAAGGTTGCATCATGGCGAGGATTTGCCATACAAATAAATGTCCAGTCGGTGTAGCAACTCAACAAGAAGGTTTAAGAAAAAGATTCCCAGGATTACCAGAACATGTGGTTAACTTTTTTATCTTCATAGCTGAGGAAGTCAGGCAATTAATGAGTCAAGTTGGAGTAGCAAAAGTTGAGGATCTTATTGGAAGAACAGATCTATTAATCCCAAGGAATCTAGACTTAACAAAAACAAAAGAAGTAGACCTATCTAGCCTTCTAAAACCATTAGCAAACTCAAAAGATCGTTCATGGTTGAACCATGAAATTCAAGCTCATAGTAATGGAGATGTTCTTGAGAATTCTCTACTAAAAGATAAAGAAATTTCCAATGCAATTCAAACTCATGAAAACATCACTAAAGAAATTCCAATTGTTAATACAGATAGAAGTGTTTGTGCACGAATCTCTGGAGAAATAGCAAAAAAATATGGAAATAAAGGTTTTAATGGGAATCTAAATTTGATATTTAAAGGTTCAGCTGGGCAAAGTTTTGGTGCATTTATTTTAAAAGGAATGAATATTTCTTTAATAGGAGAAGCTAATGATTATGTAGGCAAAGGCATTAACGGTGGTTCTATTACGATTGTTCCAGAAATTATTAATGATACATCTAACAATCAGGTAATACTTGGGAACACATGCCTATATGGAGCAACTGGTGGGAAATTATTCGCCCTTGGAATAGCAGGGGAACGTTTCGGTGTCCGAAATAGTGGGGCTCATGCTGTAATTGAAGGAGCGGGAGACCATTGTTGTGAATATATGACTGGAGGAGTAGTTGTTGTACTCGGAAAAACAGGAAGAAATATTGGAGCAGGAATGACTGGAGGAATAGCATTTTTTCTTGACCAAAATGATGAACTTGACTTAAAAATGAATAAAGAAATTGTTGAGGTACATCATTTAAATTCAACTAACCAAGAACAATTCCTCAAGGAACTAATTATTGAATATCATCAGAAAACTAAAAGTCCAGAAGCGAAAAAGATTCTCTCAGATTGGTCCTCTTGGAAAAATTTATTTAAAATAGTAGTTCCTCCAAGCGAAAAAGATAAATTAGGCATTGAGGAAGCTCTGGAACAAGCAACAATATAAATAGCCAAGAATGCCTATATTTATTAAGACAGAAAAGTTTAAAGATAAAACCTTAGAATTATCTAAGATTGAAAAGAAAAGATTCTTATCAATGCATCAAGAATGGGTGCAAGATATTAGTAATTCCGGCCATTATATCCATAGCGGATATTTAATAAATGAAAAAAAAATGCCAGGAGGAGGAGGTTTATTAATTATTGAAGCTAAAGATTATTTAACCGCAAGAAAAATTATAGAAGAGGATCCAATGATTAAAAACAAATTAGTTATTTGGGAACTACAAGAATGGATCCCAATCAATGGAAGTAAACCAAAATTTTTCAATCATCTTGGATGAGACATCATTAATTTTTTTACTTCCCCAGCATGGTAACTACTTCTAGTTAATGGGGAACTAATAACCTGTAAAAATCCTAATTTATTTTCTCCCTCAATACGATAATTATCAAATTGAGAAGGTGAAACAAATCTATTTACAGGTAAATGTTTTGGTCCTGGTGATAAATATTGTCCAATAGTTACTATATCAACTTTATTTAAGTGAAGATCAGATAAAACGCTCAGAATCTCTTCATCTGTTTCACCTAATCCAGCCATCAAGCCTGATTTTGTATACACTTTTGGCCAACCTTCACGAACTCTTTTTAATAATTCCAAAGATCTTTCATATTTTCCTTGAGGCCTGACTCTTGGATATAGCCTTGGTACTGTTTCAATATTATGATTTAGAACATTAGGAGACGCATCCAAAATAACTTTCAAAGCATCCCAATTACCACAAAGATCCGGAATCAAAACTTCAATAGAAGTAAAAGGTGATTTGTTTTTTACTGCCTCAATACACTTCAAAAATTGACTAGCTCCACCATCTTCTAAATCATCACGATTGACAGAAGTTATTACGACATGAGTTAAACCCATCCTGTAAACAGCTTCACCTAGACGATCAGGTTCTGATGGGTCTAAATGCCTTTTCGAATTATCAAACGAGATATCACAATAAGGACATTTCCTAGTGCAAGCAGGGCCCATTATTAAAAAAGTAGCAGTACCTCCCGCAAAACATTCTCCAATATTTGGACAACTTGCTTCCTGACAAACTGTATTGAGTTTTAAATCAACTAATAGATCAGCGACATTACCAATCCTCTCTTGCTGTGGTGCCTTAACACGTAACCAGTTTGGTTTAAGCAAAGCTCTTTTAATAACAAATTAACTTTAGAAAGAATTTCCAAATTGACTTGCTTTTTTAACTTCTTCTAAACTTGATAACTAAAAATAAGCTTAAAACCAAGTCTTCGATTTTCTGGGTCGAAGGAATAAACAAAAAAATTATTTGGAGAAATAGCCTCTTGGCGTTAAAAATCTATTATCTTTTATCACACTCTGACTATTACCAATAACCAAAATAGTAAGCATATCGACCTGATCAAATGGCAAAGTTTCGAGAGTATGTATTTCTATACTTTCATCAGGCCTCCCAAGCTCTCGAGCTATAGCAAGAGGTGTGCATGGTTTGCGAAATTCAAGTAATAAATCAATAGTCTTTTTCAACTGCCAATCACGTTTTATTGATTTTGGATTAAATATTGCAATAACAAAATCACCTATAGCTGCACTTTTTATTCTCTTCTCAATTTGATTCCACGGAGTCAAAAGATCACTTAAAGAGATAGAACAAAAATCATGCATAAAAGGAGCTCCTAGTTTTGCCGCAGCCATCTGAAAAGAGCTAATGCCTGGATGAACTTGAAATAAAGGTCTTGAATCAATCTTTTCATTTAGCCAAAGTTCGAGCGCCAACCCTGCCATACCATAAATTCCACTGTCACCAGATGAAACGAGAGCAACCCTAACTCCCTCTTTTGCAAGGGCAAGAGCGTATTTACATCGATCTTTTTCAAAAGTTAATTCTGAATCAATACGAACCTGATCAGGACGACGAATTGAATCCAAATAATTTAAGTAAGGGGTATAACCGATCCAAGCAGCGCATCTAGTTAAAGCTCGGCGGGAGTCAGAAGTAAGCATTTCCAAATCTCCAGGCCCACTGCCAATTAAGTGCAATTCACCTTTATGAGGCGCAAAAGGAGTCAACACCTTGACCAATGCAATTGTTACTGCCCCGCACTCATCATCGTTCGAATAATAGATTTGTTTTTCTTGTATTAACCTCCCATCCTGGGCTCCTAATAAAATTGCTGCAGCTTCAGCCACTGAGGCAGTTCCCATTTCATTCAAAACTACATTTGACGGAGTAGGCACGTTGACTTGTGAAAGTTCAAGTGCAGTAAAGAAATAAATTGGCCATTCATTTTTTTTTGAAAAATTCAATAATCCTATTTCATCATTTTTTTTATCTATAGTTGCTAAACCACAAATTGAAAGAAGTGATAATCCATTTTTAGAAAAAGAATCCTCTACCGCTCGTTGAATCAATTTCTCATCAGTATTTCGCTCGCAACCAATTCCAATGATTATTAACGGTGGATGCCATGAACATATATTCGTATTTTTTTCACCTATATATAAGTCGATATTTTCAAAAGATATTGGATCATTTTTCTCTAAAAAAGACAAATTGGAACAAGCCTTTAATTTCTTCCACAATATTGACCCTTTAGATTGAAAAACAATATTTTTTTGCTCCTTAGACTGCCTAATCATTAACTTTCTCCAATCAGCATCCTTTCCACCTCTTTTCCAACCCCATGGTTCACCAAAACAATCCAAAGGAATTCTTCTTTCTGTGAATGAATCTGAGGTGCAAATCACTTCTGCTTCTAAAGCAGCTGCCAACTCACTGGCAAATCTATCTCCTCCTTGCTTATGGCCTCCTAAAAGAGTAATAACATTTTCAGCTTTTGAATCCATTACTAGTATTGCTGGATCATTGTCTTTAGATCTCAGAAAAGGAGATATAAGCCTAACTACAGCGCCAATTGAACCTACAAAAATTAATTTATTATTCTTCTCCCAATGATCTTTTAAAAAATCAATTGGAGAGGATCCAACTAAACCTTCAATTTTTTTTTCTAACGCAAGAGTTGAACCATCTGATATAAAAATTTGATCTATATGTTTGCTTGCTTGTAATCTCTCAAGCAAAGGCAAAGCGCTTAAAGAAAATCCAAATGCAATCCTTTTTGGA
Source organism: Prochlorococcus sp. AG-402-K14 (assembly GCA_003216815.1). GTDB lineage: Bacteria > Cyanobacteriota > Cyanobacteriia > PCC-6307 > Cyanobiaceae > Prochlorococcus_B. The sequence continues at coordinate 42,554 of QCIG01000009.1, forward strand.
GTTTTAACTAATGTTTTTTCCAGAACGAGAGATAAAATAAATTTTTATTTATTTATACAAGGTAGCCCCCTAAAGAAAGCTTTAGTAAAAATCAACAATCAAAAACCGTGAAATAGTCTTTAAATAATTTGATTGAAATCAATAAAAAGCTCTTGCCAAGAAATCATATAGTATTTCTACCTATCGATAGGCATCTAATTAAACTTTTCCATAGCCAAAAACGCCTGTAATGACTAACTTTTTCCCTAATCAATATTGATAACAAATAAAGCCCCTAGACATAAATAACTTTTTCCCAGCCCCTCAAGAACAAACAATAATTTACTAATTAAGAAAAACCATGGTTTCAATGGCCACTTAGGAATAAAAGTGTAGAACATTTGTTACATGCTTCCGTAGTAACTGACTGTCTACTTTATGCTTATGACATAACCCTTATATAGGTTTTCAAGTAACTTCAAAGGTAGGTCTTGAATTCCTAAAATCTTTCACAAAGTAATCCCACTTTATAAGTAGAATTACTTACCAAAGATTTAACCCTGATCTTTGCAAGATCAGGCCCCCAAAAACCTCGATCACATTCCTGAAGGAATCACTCGATGACCATTAGCCCACCAGAAAGAGAACAAAAAAAAGAACCAGTTCTCGATAAACCTATCGAAACTGATGCAATCCCTGTAGATTTTTCCAAGCTTGATAAGCCTGGTTTTTGGTCAAAGTCCCTTGCTAAGGGGCCAAAGACTACGACCTGGATATGGAATCTTCATGCTGATGCGCATGATTTTGATACTCATGTCGGCGATCTACAAGAAACCAGTAGAAAAATCTTTTCTGCTCACTTTGGACATTTAGCAGTCATCTTCATTTGGATGAGCGCAGCCTTCTTTCATGGGGCGCGCTTTTCCAATTATTCTGGCTGGTTAGCTGATCCTACCCATGTCAAGCCTGGCGCTCAAGTTGTTTGGCCAATAGTTGGCCAAGAAATGCTTAACGCTGATTTAGGCGCTAACTATCATGGCATCCAAATAACCTCTGGCATCTTTCAGATGTGGAGAGGTTGGGGAATTACAAATGAGACTGAGTTAATGGCTCTTGCCATTGGTGCTCTTCTCATGGCAGCAATAATGCTACATGGTGGTATTTATCACTATCACAAAGCAGCTCCTAAACTTGACTGGTTCAGAAATCTTGAATCGATGCTCAACCATCATCAAGCTGGACTTATTGGTTTAGGTTCCATTGCGTGGGCAGGACACTGCATTCATATAGGAGCTCCTACTGCCGCATTAATGGATGCAATAGATGCAGGGAAACCGCTTGTAATTGATGGAGTATCAATTGCAAGCATTGCAGATATGCCTCTTCCCCATGAATTTTGTAATCCACAAATAGCCAGTCAGATATTCCCTGGTCTTGCAGGTAGAACTGTTGAAAACTTCTTCAGTGGAAATTGGTGGGCATTTACAGATTTCCTTACCTTTAAAGGAGGACTAAATCCAGTAACTGGAAGTCTATGGATGACAGACATATCTCACCACCATTTAGCTTTTGGGGTGCTAGCTGTATTTGGAGGACATATTTATAGAACTATGTTCGGTATTGGTCATAGTCTTAAAGAAATAGTTGATAACCATACAGGAGATCCAATACTTTTCCCTGCTCCAAATGGTCATAAAGGTATTTACGAATTCCTAGCAAATAGTTGGCATGCACAATTAGCAATCAACCTTGCGATGGTTGGTTCTTTAAGCATTATCATTTCGCATCACATGTATGCGATGCCTCCCTATCCATACTTATCTGTTGACTATCCAACAGTATTAGGTTTATTTACACACCACATGTGGATTGGAGGTTTATTTATTGTTGGTGCGGCAGCACATGCTGGCATAGCAATGATTAGGGATTATGACCCTGCGGTTCATATAGATAACGTCCTCGATAGAATTTTGAAAGCAAGAGATGCATTAATTAGTCATCTAAACTGGGCTTGCATGTTCTTAGGTTTCCATAGTTTTGGTCTTTATATCCATAACGATGTAATGCGTGCTCTAGGCAGACCTCAAGATATGTTCAGTGATACGGGCATACAACTTCAACCTGTTTTTGCTCAATGGATTCAAAATATCCATCATTCCGCTGCGGGAGAAACCACTCTTAATGGTTTCAATGTAAGTCTTCAACCTGGTCTAGTAAGTGAAGTCTTCAATGGTTCTGTAAGTCAAGTTGGAGGCAAAATTGGAATCGCTCCTATCCCTCTAGGAACTGCTGATTTCATGATTCACCATATCCATGCTTTTACTATCCACGTAACCCTTCTAATTCTTCTAAAAGGAGTCTTATTCGCAAGAAGCTCCAGATTAATTCCTGACAAAGCTAATCTTGGATTTAGATTCCCTTGTGATGGCCCAGGAAGAGGAGGCACATGCCAAGTTTCATCTTGGGATCATGTTTTTCTTGGTTTATTCTGGATGTATAACGGCTTATCAGTCGTTATCTTCCACTTCTCATGGAAAATGCAAAGTGATGTATGGGGTCTTACAGGAGGGAACTTCGCTCAAAGCTCAATCACTATTAATGGATGGCTTAGAGATTTCCTCTGGGCTCAGTCATCTCAGGTCCTTACAAGTTATGGTCAACCTATAAGTATGTACGGTTTGATGTTCTTAGGAGCACATTTCGTTTGGGCATTCAGTCTTATGTTCCTATTTAGTGGCCGTGGTTATTGGCAAGAATTATTTGAGTCAATTATATGGGCTCATAATAAACTTAAGTTGGCTCCAACTATTCAACCAAGAGCACTATCTATCACTCAAGGTCGTGCAGTAGGAGCAGCTCATTTCCTTTTAGGAGGAATAGCTACAACTTGGGCCTTCTTCCACGCTCGCTTAATCGGTCTCGGCTGACCCTCTCTGATTTTTTATAAAATGGCAACTAAATTTCCATCTTTTAGTCAGGGTCTTGCTCAAGACCCTACAACCAGGAGAATCTGGTACGGCATCGCTACCGCTCATGACTTCGAAAGTCATGACGGTATGACAGAGGAGCAGTTATATCAAAAACTCTTCTCTACTCATTTTGGTCACTTAGCCATCATTGGTCTTTGGGTGGCAGGAAATCTCTTTCACATTGCTTGGCAAGGAAACTTTCAGCAATGGGTTCTAGACCCAACCCATACTCGTCCAATTGCTCATGCAATTTGGGATCCTCATTTTGGGCCAGGTCTTACCGAGGCACTTACTCAAGCTGGAGCAACTTCTCCTGTCAATATTGCTTACTCAGGCTTATACCACTGGTGGTACACAATTGGTATGAGAACTAATGAGCAGCTTTTTCAAGGTGCAATATTTATAAACATCCTTGTTTGCTGGTTATTGTTTGCTGGATGGCTGCATCTTCAACCTAAATACAGACCATCATTAGCATGGTTTAAAAATGCAGAATCTCAATTAAATCATCATCTAGCAGTACTTTTTGGATTCAGCAGTATTGCTTGGACTGGTCACTTAATACATGTAGCTATTCCTGAATCTAGAGGAATACATGTTGGCTGGGATAACTGGTTAACTGTTATGCCTCATCCAGAAGGTTTAACACCATTCTTCTCAGGGAACTGGGGAGCTTATGCTCAAAACCCGGATTCACTTGATGCAGTATTTGGAACTACTCAAGGAGCTGGTACAGCAATATTTACATTTCTAGGTGGACTTCACCCTCAAAGTGAATCACTTTGGCTAACAGATATTGCGCACCATCATTTGGCTATAGGAGTGGTATTTATAATTGCTGGTCATATGTATAGGACTAACTTTGGTATTGGCCATAGCCTTAAAGAAATTACTGAAGCTCACAATACAAGTCATCCGAAAGACCCACATAAAGGTTATTTCGGAATCAAGCACAACGGAATTTTTGAGACCGTTAACAACTCACTCCATTTTCAGCTTGGACTTGCACTCGCTTCTTTAGGTGTAGCCTGTAGTTTGGTCGCCCAGCATATGGGTGCGCTTCCTTCGTACGCATTTATAGCGAGGGATTACACAACTCAATCAGCTCTATATACCCATCATCAATACATAGCTATGTTCTTGATGGTTGGTGCATTTTCTCACGGAGCAATTTTCTTTGTCAGAGATTATGATCCAGAGCTGAATAAAGACAATGTATTAGCCAGAATCCTTAGTACAAAAGAAGCCTTAATTAGCCACTTAAGTTGGGTAACAATGCTTCTAGGCTTCCATACACTTGGAATTTATGTTCACAATGATGTAGTTGTAGCTTTTGGAACCCCCGAAAAGCAAATTCTTATTGAGCCCGTATTTGCTCAGTTTGCTCAAGCGGCAAGCGGCAAAATGATGTATGGATTTAATGCTTTATTAGCTAATGCATCTAGTTCTGCTTCCATAGCTGCAAGCACCATGCCAGGGAACCATTACTGGATGGATATGATTAATAGGCCAGATGCACTTACCAACTTCTTACCTATAGGACCTGCAGATTTCTTAGTTCACCATGCGATTGCATTAGGACTTCATACAACTGCTTTGATTCTTATCAAGGGTGCTCTTGATGCTAGAGGAACAAAACTAATTCCAGATAAAAAGGATTTAGGATTTGCTTTCCCTTGCGATGGTCCAGGCCGCGGTGGCACCTGTGATAGTTCATCTTGGGACGCTACTTATTTAGCAATGTTCTGGGCTTTAAATACTATCGCTTGGATTACCTTCTATTGGCATTGGAAACATTTGGCAATTTGGATGGGTAATACAGCTCAATTCAATGAATCTGGTACCTATTTAATGGGTTGGTTTAGAGATTATCTATGGCTTAATAGTTCACAGTTAATCAACGGGTATAACCCTTTTGGTGTAAATGCTTTATCCCCATGGGCTTGGATGTTCTTATTTGGTCATCTAATATGGGCCACTGGATTTATGTTCCTCATCTCATGGAGAGGGTATTGGCAGGAGCTTATTGAAACTCTTGTTTGGGCCCATCAAAGAACACCAATTGCTAATTTAGTTGGATGGAGAGATAAACCAGTAGCGCTATCAATTGTTCAAGCTCGATTAGTTGGCTTAACTCATTTCACAGTTGGAAACTTCGTCACTTTCGGAGCATTTGTTATAGCCTCTACCTCAGGCAAGTTTGGTTAAAGTTTTCAAAAACTTCTAGTAAAAGGAACACTGTCTAAATAGACAGTGTTCCTTTTTTTTGTAGGTATTAATATAATAATTAGATTATATATTCAAAGATATCTGCAGCTGAAAGCAGATGAAATTTATATAAATAAGAAAAGATAGTAGAAATCAAACAAAACTATTTGCAACAAACAATCTAGCTTTTTAAAAGATTTTAGTAGGTTAAAATAATAAATTTAAGTCATAAAAAAACCCCCTTATAGAAGGGGTTTTTTATTTAGCATTCGTACTAAAAAGCCTTTTAAGCTCCTAGTAAATGATATTCCTTAATTAAAGGAAGTACAGTATCTAGATGCAAAGTACCAATTAACAACCAAGCAAAAACAACTCCTCCAGTGCCACCCAACCAAAAGCCATTTGAAAAATCATTCCATCCTGATCTAGTAAACAAATCAGCAGGAGGGTTAGCTACTGTTGCATCAGGCGGTTGAACATTTGGCGCCTTACCAGGAGCATTGTAAAGAATAAACAGGGCAGTCAATATTTGAATAGCTCCAACCCCACCAAGCAAACCAGCTGTTAAGGCGAAGTCAGTATTTCTAAGTGGCCCAGTCATAGAAAAAGGACCAAATAGTAAGTAGCCAAAAATCGCTCCAGTTTCAAGGCCTCTGAAATTTGGCGATAAACCCTCTCTATAAACTGGAAGATTATTAATAACCATCTTTGTAAACCAACCACTATTAACTGGTGTTTGAAGATTCCCAACAGTTGGGTCTGAGACTGTTTTCACAGCCCACTTTTGCATAAGTGTTTCTTTAGATTCAGTCATGGGCTAAAAATTTGATGAAAAAATAAAGTTTTTGAAATTACTCAGTAGCTGTTATGTATCTACCAATCAAAACAATGAAAACAGCTGGACCCATTATTCCAACTAATGGAATCAGAATAGAGGGAAGCAAGCTTGAGGCTAGTTCACTAGTCATTACTTATTTCAATAAATCCACTTTTATTTTATAGAATTATCATCTAATCAAACCAAATACATCCCATTGATGACATAAAAGTTCAATCCGTATATCTTCTTTAAAGAAGATGCATGACTAAAAAGTTTTTCTCATCATGAACCAAGTTTTTGCTGGTGGTTTAGCTCTAATTATTGCTTTAATCCTTTGGAGTTCAAAAAAACAATTCAAAGCTTCAGCTTTTTTCAAATCTCAAAAGGATTCCTTCCCAAATAGCAATGCAACTGCCTCTTTTGTTCAAAAGAAAAAATTGATAAATCAAACAGAGTCTTATAGCTTGAAAAATTTAAAATTAAAGACTTTTTCAAATCAACCTGAACTTAATTCAATAGAAAAAAAGAAAAAATTAACTAAATTATTTTCTGGCGATCCCAGTGATCGTCTTTTAGCTATTCAAATTGCAAGTCAATGGCAAAACAAAAAAGCAATAATTTTTTTAAGAAGAGGGTTAAAGGATTTTGACAGTAGAGTCGTTATTGCATCTGCCGCTGCTATTTCCTCTTACAAAGGCAAGACAATTGATGTACAAAACAAATCTCAAGTCACTCGACCTCCTCGAAATGTATCTCTAATTCGATAAATTGGTCTATTTTGGCTTTCATGATAAGTACGGATCTGCAGTTCTCCAAGCAATCCAAAGCCAAAAAGTTGAACTCCAGTTACCGCAAGAAGTAAGGCAAAAATCAGTAATGGTCTATTTCCTATATCCTCTCCTAATAGTTTGATAATTAATAAGTAAAAACTAGTTATAAAACTGCCAATAATTGCAAGAATCCCCCCAAAACCAAATACGTACATAGGTCTAGTTAAAAATCTATTCATAAACCAAACAGTCAACAAGTCCATTAAGACTCTGAAAGTTCTATCTATTCCATACTTACTGAACCCAAATTGACGAGCTCGATGATTTACCTTTACTTCCGTTATCCTAGCCCCTTCAATATTTGCCAAAACAGGTAAAAATCTGTGTAATTCTCCATACAATCTCATATCTGTCAATACTTCTTTCCTATACGCCTTTAAGGAACATCCATAATCATTAAGTCGAACTCCAGTAACTTTTCCAATCAATCGATTAGCAATTTTAGATGGGAGTTTTCTACTGATAGCAGCGTCTTGCCTTTGATATCTCCATCCACTTACAAGATCAAATCCATCCCTAATTTTATTAACTAATAAAGGAATATCTGCAGGATCATTTTGCAAATCACCATCAAGTGTTACCACTATTTCACCAGAAGAGATATCAAATCCTGCTGCCATTGCGGCAGTTTGTCCATAGTTTTTACGCAGAAGAACCCCAACTATTTCTGACACCTGAAAACTTAGTTTTCTAATTACCTCTGCACTTCTATCCGATGAACCATCATTAACTAAAACTAACTCAAAAGTTTCCTTCATAGGCTGCAAAACATCCAACAACTGTTTAACCAAAAAGGGAAGACTTTCTTCTTCGTTATAGATAGGAACAACTATTGATAGTGCAACATTAGAACTCATTCAAAACTCCTGATAAAGGTCAATTAAATTTCTTTAGAGTTTTTCACTCTGATAGCAAGAGATAACTCTTCCTGCAGATCTAAATTTAGATCTGTAAAAAGAAGCAATTTTTCCTAGGTTCGGGGGTAATAATCCATCAATCTCTATTCCATTATGCCCATTACTTACCCCAGAACTATGAATATAAAAACCATTCTCAATATGCAAGCCCACATGGGTACATTTTTCATAAGATCCAAAGAAAAGCAAATCACCAGGTATTAATTTTTCACTGATAGATTCAATATCCAATGCAACAATTTTACAGAATTTTTCTTGCTGATAGGCATCTCTTGGAATCCAAATACCTGAACTGGCAAATGCAGATTGAACCAATCCAGAGCAATCAAAATTGGGTCCTATAGTTCCACCCCACAAATATTCATTCCTGTTTTCTTTCGCAACCTTTGCCCAAGATAATATATTAGGGATCCTACTAATAATTGCTTTTTCAGTTAACAATTCAGATTCCCAAGATTCTAGTTTCGAAGCATTATTGGTTAGTTCGGAAAATTTAAGCCAACAAATGTAATCATCTTCCAAAAGACGAACTTTAACTCTATCTATAATAATCTGATTTTTAAAATCTATTTTCAAATAATCAAGTAATTGAAAACTCCTGCCAATACCTGCTTGAGTGACGAGTTCGTCACTATCTTCACTTTTAAATGCATCTATATTGATTCGAAGTTTCCACAAACTTCCCAAAACAAATGAAGCTTTAGTTAGAAAAACCTCTAATGTCATAATTAATTTGACTTGAGCGCTATGGCGTTCTACCGACAAGACCCTGAGATGGCATTTTGCCTAAAAGGTCTCCTCGATAGATTTGAGAAAGAAGGGCGTCCAAACCTTCATGAAAATATTGCAATAACCTGGATACGTTATGACGAGCAAAATCCATCAAAAAACAATGGATATGGAACAGGGTGGAACTCAAACAGAAATTATTACCCTGCAAGTGTAGTGAAAATCGTTTATGCATTAGCGACCCAGAAATGGATAGAAAAAGACCTAATTGTTGATTCAGACGAACTTAGAAGAGCTTTGCATGAGATGATTTCAAATTCAAGCAATGACGCTACTAGTTATATTTTAGATTTATTGACGGGCACAACAAGCGGGCCTTCTTTAAATCAGCAAAACTATCAAGCATGGAAGATTCAAAGAAAGTTAATTAACAAATGGTTAAATGAACTTAAATGGCCAGAAATAGAATATTGGAACTGTTGTCAGAAAACCTGGAATGAAGGTCCTTTTGGAAGAGAGAAAGATTTTTATGGGAAAAATAACGAGAATCGAAACAGCTTAACAACTGCAGGAATTGCAAGATTGTTTGAATCATTAATGACTAATGATATCCTTCCAAAATTAGAAGGTGATAATTTAAAAAAAATTTTTCACCGGTCACTCGATCCTGTTGCTCGCAAGAGGAATTTAGAAAATCAAGTAGATGGCTTTCTAGGAGAAGGTCTTCCTTTATCTTCAAAACTTTGGAGCAAAGCCGGACTAATGAGTGAAGTACGTCATGATGTGGCTTGGTGGGAAGCTCCTAATAAGAATCCTATGCTTGCAGTCGTTTTTACAACTGGAAAAGAATTAGTCAAAGATCAATTTTTACTACCTGCAATAAGCAGTGAATTAAATAAATTAGCTATTTAGCGATCAGTAAGATTCCAGCAAATAAAATAGAACCCACAATAAATCCAACTCCCAAAAGCACCGCAATGATCGGTGTATTCAAGTAAACAGATATCGTTGCGAGTTGATTACCCTTTGCTTCAGACACCTTTAGAACTCCTAAAAATAACCTTGATTAAAGCATCTAACTATGCCAACAAACAAACAAAGTTTAATTGAAAAAACAATTTATAAAAAAACCCAAAGCATTATTTATTTATCTTAAAAAACAACTTCAGATAAAATTTGATTTTGATTTCTTATTTTTTAAAACTTCAATATTTTTACTTCTAGACATATCATCAACTATAGCATCTTGTTTTTTGATTTCATTAGTTATTATTTTCCGTTCTAAATTTTCTTGATTATTATCTGATAGATTTATTTTATCTATTTCTTTATCTATTTGATTTACCTCAAAATTTTGATTTTTGTCAATTTTCACAGATTCTGAAACATCCAATTTGCTAGTATTTACAAATTTTTCATCCTCAACTTTTACTATATCTTTAATAACAGATTCATTAAATAAATTGAAATCAAACCTGCCTCTTTCAAAAGATAACGAAGTAAAGACAAGTATTGAGCCTATAATAAGAATCAAAAAAATATTTGATAATAAACTATTTATTGGAGACCATAATAATGTTACTTTTGCAACTTCTTTCTTTTGCTTAAGAGTATTAGAAGAAGGACTTAGATCTAAAAATATATCTTGATTAATCCAACCTTTATTAGCTTTCCTATAAGGAGACTCACTTTTAGTGAATTCAAAAATTTCCTGGATTCTTTCTTTAAGCACAGCTTAGGTTTTAAAAAACTATTAAGAACGAGAACATAGCAGAAAGACAGAATAAAAAATCTGCTTTCACACAGATTTTTGTGAAATTGAATTACCCAGCAATAAAGACCATCGCAGAGACAAGAATTGCCGAAGCCAAAATACCGACAGAAGCAATTGCCACAATCTTCCCAGTGTTTAAAGAGACTGATACGGTTAGCAATTCAGTTCTGGAATCTCGTTTTTGTTGTGAATCAATTTGAGGACGAGAATTAGCTTTTTTATTAGCTTTAGTTGATTTAGATTTCTTATCCGCAGCAGCTTTCTTCTCCGCTAAAGCTTTCTTATCTGCAGCGGCTTTCTTATCTGCTAAAGCTTTCTTCTCTGCAGCGGCTTTCTTCTCCGCTAAAGCTTTCTTCTCTGCAGCGGCTTTCTTATCTGCTAAAGCTTTCTTCTCCGCAGCGGCTTTCTTATCTGCTAAAGCTTTCTTATCTGCAGCGGCTTTCTTATCTGCTAAAGCTTTCTTCTCTGCAGCGGCTTTCTTCTCCGCTAAAGCTTTCTTCTCTGCAGCGGCTTTCTTATCTGCTAAAGCTTTCTTCTCCGCAGCGGCTTTCTTATCTGCTAAAGCTTTCTTATCTGCAGCGGCTTTCTTATCTGCTAAAGCTTTCTTCTCTGCAGCGGCTTTCTTCTCCGCTAAAGCTTTCTTCTCTGCAGCGGCTTTCTTATCTACTTGAGCTGTTTTAGCTTGCACGTTGAACCCATAAATTTTTCTTATTCAAGCACCTTGAAGTTCAAACTTGCTACTTTTTAAAAAATCATTAAACATTAATATCTAAAAAGAATTATTGTTTAAATATTAATAAGCTTAAGAACAAAGTATGAAAATATATTTATAATAAATTCAATTAATTATATTACAAGATATAATTAATAAATAATATGCTTTTCAAAGCAACTCAATAGTTACAAAGATATCATAAAAAATATATCTATTTATTTAGCAAACAAAATATTTTCACCTTAATAAGAATATTTAGCTAAAATAATTTGTATGTAAAATTAAATTCAAAAACTCGCAGAGATTTTGGACTATTCTAAAAAACCTCTAGGTTTCTCTAACAATAATAAAGAACTCAGAAAAAATATTGATTCCGAGGAAGTGTTAGAACAAAAAGCACTAACTCTTATAAATCAAGGGAATGAGCAAGAAGCATTCATAATCTATACAAATTTAATTTCCAATGGAACAAAGAATCATATTGTTTATGGAAATCTTGGTGTGCTTCATGGCAAAAAAGGTGATACAAAAAAAATGGCTTCACTTCTAAAAAAGGCAATTGAAATTAATCCTAGCTATCTCGAAGCTCACTACAATCTAGGCAATGCTTATCAAATTGAGGGTAATTTAGATATGTCGATAAGATATTACAAGACAGCTTTAAAAATTAATCCTAATTATCATAATGCACATTATAATCTTGGAAATTCTCTCAGAAAAAAAGGAGAAATATCTGCTTCAATAGCATCTTATGAAAAAGCTGTAAAGATAAATCCTAATTTTGCAGAAGCATTTATCAATCTTGGAAACTCCCTTAAGGAATCAAATAGAAATCAGTATGCAATTGATTCTTATAAGAAAGCATTAAGAATTAATCCGAGCTTTCTAGAGGCACAAATCAACTTAGGAAATACTTTACTATCCGAAGGAGATTTAGAAGGTGCCATTAATTCTTTTAAGAAAGCAATAAAGATTAACTCAACTCATGCAGAGACTCATTACAACCTTGGGACTGCATTTCTTAAAAAAGCTAACTATGAGAGTGCAATTCCTTCTTTTAAAGCTGCAATTTCACTAAATCCAAAATTATATAAAGCGTACAATAACCTTGGTAATGCATTTAAAGGCTTAGGGCATATTGATCAGGCTATTATCTCTTACAAAAAAGCTATTAAACTAAGTCCTAATTTCGCTGAAGCCTTGAATAATCTAGGCATATCATTTAAGTTAATTGATAATATTGAAGAATCTATAAATTCCTATAGGAAAGCTCTGAAATTCAATCCTAATTATCCAGAGGCTTATAATAACCTTGGGAATGTACTACAACTAAAACAAAATCATGAAGAAGCAATTATTTGTTATCAAAAAGCTCTAGAAATAAACCCAAGATATGCAGAAGCATTCAATAACCTTGGCACTTCACAAAAACAAAAAGGTGATTTGAAAGAGGCTATTAAATCTTTCCAAACAGCGTTAAAGATAAATAAAAATGAACCAGATGCTCATTGGAATCTTGCAATAACTCAACTTTATTGTGGAAATTATAAATCAGGATGGGAGAACTACGAATGGCGTTGGAAAAATATCAAAGCTATCAAACCTCATGCAAATCCTAAAATCAACAAATGGCAAGGAGAATTACTTCATGCAAATGAAAAATTATTAATTGTAAGTGAGCAAGGATTAGGTGACACCATTCAATTCATGAGATACATTCAATGCTTAAAAGAAAAAAAAATTGATGTATCTTTTTGTGCTCTGAAAAAATTACATGGTCTTATTAAAGAATCAAAAATTGACGATAATCCTTTATCACCAGAGCAAGGAGACGAAGTCTCAGAAGGTAAATGGCTTCCTTTATTGTCACTTCCTAAATACCTAGGAGTGAGCGAAGATGATCCAATCGTTAATGATCCATATATTTTAACTAATGATTATTTAAATCAAAAATGGAAAAGTCTTCTACAAAAAGAGAAAAAGCCAATAATAGGAATTAATTGGCAGGGAAATCCTAATGCAGAACAAAAAGATCTAAAAGGTCGCTCATTACATCTGGAAAATTTTAGATCACTTGATATGAATGATAACTTTAAATTTTTATCTTTACAGAAAGGGTTTGGGTCAGATCAAATGAAAAAGTGCAGTTTTCAGGACAAATTCGTACAATGTCAGGATGAAATCAATGAAATCTGGGATTTTGTTGAAACAGCTGCAATTATAACTAATTGCGATTTAATAATTACTTCAGATACTGCCTTAGCACACCTCGCAGGTGGGATCGGAAAAACTACTTGGGTTCTATTAAGGGATATACCTGAATGGAGATGGGGAATATGTGGAGAAAAGACTATTTGGTATCCTAATATGAGATTATTCCGCCAAAAAGAAAGATATAATTGGAAAGAAGTTATGAATAGAGTTTCAATAGCGCTGCTTGAATCTGGCGAAATCATTGACAAGGTATAGTTGAAAAATACAGAATCAAGATCATGAAAACATAAATCTAATCATCAAAAACTAAAAATAAGTCTCAAGATTTTTTATAATTAAGAATCAGATAAAATTAACATCTATTCTTGTATCTTTACATATAAAATCAAATGACTAACAAGGGTAGAAATCCAAACTTGTTATAATTAAGTTTACTATTGAAAATGATAATGAGACCCAATATAGATAATTTATTCTAAAATTAAATCAAGTAAAGAAAATTCTGAGTTTCTGAACAGAGGGATTCTAAAAAAACTAATTCAAAAGTCACTAATAAGAAACTTTACTTGATTTAACAGATTATGCATTTAATTTCACTAGATTAATATATACTAATTAGGAGTAATATGAATAGCCAATAAAGTACAGCCAATTCTGGTAAGAAAAATAGGCATCATGCTAAAAACCTCAAGCACAAAAATGTAAATGAAAAAAAATAATCTTTGCCCAATTTGCAATATTAAACTAGGTAAGAGTATTTCAGTCTCTGGACCAGAGGTAACTTATACAAGAAAAATGAATATAGGTAAATCAATAATTAATTTCTGCACTGATTGTGGTCTTGGAGTTAACCAGTCATTTAAACCTTTTGATTTTGCAGAAGTAAAATATAGCAACATAGATAAAAATTTCATTAACGATGATGATGATGACTCATTATTATGGCAAATTTCAACTTATTTAAAAGATTTCTTACCACAGATCAAAAAGTCTGAATCGAGAATATGTTTAGAGATTGGAGCGGGAAAGAGATTAACATTATTAAATAAAATAGCAAGCAGGTTCGATATAAATTCATATGCGATTGACCCAATATATCTTAAAAATGAAAAGTTTAGTAATGTTATACTGAAGACAGATATATCAGACTTAGATCCTCATATAAGACCATCAATCTTTATAGCTAGAAATTGCCTTGAATACTTCAGCCCTAAAGATATTTTATCAATCTTCAAAAAAACACTTCATGAGAATATACTTATTTTAATAGAGCTCCAATCATTTGAGGATAATAAATGGGGTAATGTTTTTTATTTTAGAGAGTATAAATATTTTTATACGAAATTAGCCTTTGAGAAATTATTGTTGAAAGCTTGTTTTAATATTCAATGGCTCAGTTCATTTTCTAAATATGGCGATGAACGTAGAACCTACTTGGCTTATGTATCGAAAGATCAATCTAAAAATAAATCCATTTATCACAAAGATATAGATGATCTAGTTAATCATCTTAAAAGAATGAAGAGTCAAAAAAAGATTTATTTATGGGGTGCTGGAGGAAGAGGTTTAAACTTCATTTATAACGAAGGGAAAGGTTTAGTAGATGTCGTAATTGATTCTTCTGATAGCAGACAGGGAATTCTTTTAAAAGGATATGGAGAGGTAATTAAACCTAACTTATCAATTAAAGATTCAATAATTATCTTATTAAACTCTAATTTCATATCTTATATACCCTCTATTATAAAAAAACAGAATTCTATTTTCCTAATTTCATAAATTAATCATTTAATCAGATATTAAATTTATGAGATCTTTTGAATTCTCCTTGAGTAAGGAGAATAAATGCAAGTCTATTAATTTTCCTCTTATATAGACAGCTTTTCGCATTGTACCTTCATATAAATACCCTGTTTTTTCAGTTAATGACTTTATTGAAGGATGATCGATTGGTAAATATGTGTTGCATTGTAGTCTATTAATATTATATGCACTAAATAAATAATTAGAAAATAGATTAAGGGCTTCAGCAGCAAAGCCTTTTTCTCTTTTAGATGAATTAAAGATATTAAAACCTATCTCAAAGCCTTCTACATAGGGCATACTAACAAAGTACCAGATAACCCCTATAAGCTCTTTATCTTCAACATCATTTATTTTGAGCATTCCATAATCATCGTCCCACAAACCATTCGTATTATATTTTTTCATCCAATAATCCTTACTTCTTATTCTTGTGCTAAATGAATTACCAATTTGTTGATAATCAGAAGTTTTGGAATGGATTTTATCTATATCATTAATAGATATCTGCGAAAGCAAGAGGTTCTCAGACTTAATCTTCATATCTGAAGCTTATATTATCTTTAACTTTATTTTAAATATCAAAGGACAATTTATTTAAAGGATTAAATTGAAATAAAATTTTATAAGTCATTTAAAAATATAAAAAAGATTTAGATTTCAATTAAAGTTTGGTTTCTATTTAGAATAAAAAGTATGAAACCATACATTGATATTCTATGGAGAAATAAAATAAACAAACTTTGGTTTAACTGAATTTTCTTAAGAGAAATGTCCACAATCTTGCAAGAAATCTCAAGATCACTTCATTATCTAATTAATCTGAGTCTTAAGATAAATCATTTATCCTTTACACCAATGCTAGCTATAAGAATTATTTATTGACTTAATGTAGAATTACCACATACATAGGAATTTTATGAGATTGATCAAATAGTACGAATTATTATTATGGGTTGATCCCCAAAAAGCTAATTCATTTAATAAATCATGAAAAATCACAAAATTTGAATATAAAGTTAAAGTTTTTTATCACCCTTCATATGTAAGAGTATCTACGTTGGATGATAAACAAACGGGTATATCTCGACCTATCGTCAAAGATCCTATAATCTGCATTAAAGTTCTTAATCATGACATTACCTTTAAAAAATCTAATAAATATCATTAAAAAGAGGCTGCTTCGATGGAAATAAGAGATAACTTCCTTCCTGTTTTGCGTCCAGTTGGGGGAGCTGAAGAAATTAAATCTATCGCAGAAACAATTGAAAGTGGTTGGTGGGGCAAGGGCCCTAAGGTGGCCAAATTTGAAAAAGAATTTGCTGAAATGGTAGGAGCAAAATATGCTGTTGCTGTTACGAGTGCAACTCATGGCCAAGATCTAGTTTTAAAAGCTAAGGGAATTAAAAATGTAGATATTATTAATCCAGCTATTTCATTTATGACCACGGCTGTTGTCCCCTTATGGAATGATTGCAGTTCAAACATAGTCGATGTTCGAGCACATGATCTGAACATTTGCCCAAAAGACGTCCGTAAAAGTTTAAAACCAAATACAAAAGTAATTATTGCTGTTAACCATGCAGGTGTGCCATCTCCAATAGATGAAATACGGGAATTTTATAGTGACTTTATTTTAGAAGACTGCGCACATAGCTGTTATACAAAGGGTGCTGGAACCAAAGGAGATGTAGCTGTTTGGTCTTTTCAAGCAGTAAAAACCATGCCCTGTGGGGACGGTGGGATGATTACCACAAATGATAAAGACTTATATGAAAAGCTAGTACCAATGACTTGGCTGGGGATTACAAGTACTTATTCCAGAGTAAATAAGGGAGATTATCTTACAGGTAAACCAGGTTATTCTTGGGATTATGAAGTTGATTTACTTGGCTACAAATGTTACATGATTGATATCATTGCGGCCATTTGTTTAGAACAGATGAAGAAATTACCTTCTCACCTGAAGTGGAGAAGATACATACAAAAGAGATATAATGAAGCACTTAATGAATATATACAAATTCCAGCATGGAGTGAGACTTGTCAATATTATTGTGCGAGAGTCAACCCTGACCATCGTGACAGTCTAATTGACTATCTTGCTAGCAAAAAGATTCACACAAGTGTTCATTTCAAACCTCTCTATTTATACAATATTGTTGGCAAGCTGAACAAAAGAGAATATCCTATTATTGATAAAGAGTGGAAAAGGCTTATCAGTTTGCCTTGTCATGTAGCAATGAAAGAAGAAGATATCGATTACGTAATTTATTGGGTTAAAAAATATTTCTCTACTATTCAAAAAACATAAAATACTTAGTTTTAACTATGATTCAACTGATTTATTTATTAGAATTAACTCTTATAATAATTTCATAAATAAATCTTTTAATTTTATAATAATATAAATTTAATATACTAAATGCTTAATGAAACGGAATTTATTAAATTAAGAAGTATCAGTAAATAATTATTACAGCGTAATTAAGAAAAGCAGAAAAATTCAATAACTATTATTGATTGATAAGACTCACTAAGAACTAAAAAGTACTGATGGAATCCTTATGAAAAAGATTAAAAGCAGAAGTTACTTTTTAGATTTAAATAAAAAATATTAATTACAATAACTTGAAATGCTTTAATGAACTAGATTAAAACGATAGCTATAGAGGATCGTAATTATGCTAAAAATGAAAATATCTTTTAAAATCAAAAAAATATAGGTAAGCCATGAAAATAAATATGAAGATTCCTTTTTATAAAGTAGCTATTGCATTAAACGTATAATCGAAATCAGAAATCAACTATAAAAACTGGAAAGGTCATTATGCAAAATAAAAAAAACGAACAAAAAAATACAGAAGTAGTTACATTCCCAGTAAAACCACAAAAAGAAAATATTAATAAAGTCATTAAAGATTCGAATTTTGACTTAGAAAATAAAGAAAGAATAATGAATAAAGCCTTTGATTTACATTTAAAAGACAAGCTTTTAGAAGCAGAAAAATACTATAGTTTATTTATTAATAAAGGATATAATGATCCAAGGGTTCTAACGAATTATGGTGTGATACTTAAACAAAAAGGAGAATTGGAAAAAGCAATTAAACTATACAGAAAGGCTATATCGTTATTCCCAAATAGTGCAGATGCCTATTCTAATTTAGGAATAATCCTAAAAGATCTGGGTAAAAATGAAGATGCAAAGTTACTTACTCTACAAGCAATTAAACTCGCCCCAAAGTCTGCAATTCCTCAATATAGCTTGGGTAACATATTAAGAAATCTTGGCAAATTAAAAGAAGCTGAAATAGCTACTAGGAAAGCGATTCAGATCGATCCTAACCTGTATATTGCTCATTGTAATCTTGGAAATATATTAAAAGATCTTGGCCTATTAGAAGATGCTAAAATTTCAACTGAGAAGGCTATTAAAATCAACCCTAGCTCTCCAGAAGCATATTCAAATTTGGGAGCAATATTAAAAGATCTTGGTCAAGCAAAAGAAGCAGAAGCATCACTACGTAAAGCTATTGAACTCAAGCCTGATTTTGCTGAAGCACATTCTAATTTAGGAAATATATTGAAGGAATTTGGTAACCTAAAAGAAGCAGAAATAGAACAAAATATAGCTATTAATATCAATCCTAAACTTGCTAGTGCTCATTGCAACCTAGGTAATGTATTAAAAGATCTAGGGAAAACCAAAGAGGCAGAAATCGCAACTCTCAAAGCTATTAAAATCAATCCACTATTTGCTAGTGCTCATTGCAATCTAGGTCGAATTTTATATGATCTTGGTAAACTTAAAGAAGCAGAGATTTCTACCCGTAAAGCTATTGAACTCAATCCAAGACTTGCAAATGCGCATCTAAATCTAGGTCTAATCCTAAAAGATCTAGGGAATCTCAGGGAGGCACTTAATTCCTCTCAAAAAGCAATTAGGATCAACCCAAATTTAACAGAAGCTTATTTAAACCTAGGAAATATATTTTGTGATCTTGGCCAACTAAAAGAAGCAGAAATAGCTTCTAAAAAGGCTATCA
>QCIG01000010.1 GCA_003216815.1 Prochlorococcus sp. AG-402-K14
GTTTTGAAAAATAGCACTTCTAATGCAGACCTATGGAAATCCAGGCGTCACCTACGGGTGGTGGGCTGGTAACTCAGGGGTCACCAACCGCTCAGGCAAATTTATTGCTGCTCATGCCGCTCATACCGGCTTGATTGCTTTCTGGGCTGGTGCCTTCACGTTATTTGAATTGGCTCGTTTTGACCCATCAGTACCAATGGGTCATCAGCCTTTAATTGCGCTTCCTCATTTAGCCGCTTTAGGTTTAGGTTTTGATGAGACAGGTGCCTTTGTTGGTGGTACTGCAGTCGTTTCAATTGCTGTAGTCCACTTAGTTTTGTCAATGGTTTATGGCGCTGGGGGATTGATGCATTCATTGCTTTTTTCAGGCGATATGCAGGAATCTTCTGTACCTCAGGCAAGGAAATTTAAACTTGAATGGGATAACCCTGACAACCAGACTTTTATCCTTGGACACCATTTGATTTTCTTTGGTGTTGCTTGTATTTGGTTTGTTGAATGGGCCAGAATTCATGGAATTTATGATCCTGCTGTTGGTGCTATTCGTCAGGTTGAATATGACCTTAACTTGAGTCACATTTGGGACCATCAGTTTGACTTCCTTACTATCGACAGCTTGGAAGATGTTATGGGAGGTCATGCTTTCTTGGCTTTCTTGGAAATTACTGGTGGAGCTTTCCACATCGCTACTAAGCAAGTTGGAGAATATACGAAGTTCAAAGGATCTGGGCTTCTTTCAGCAGAGGCTATCCTTTCATGGTCTTTAGCTGGTATTGGCTGGATGGCAGTAGTGGCAGCATTTTGGTGCGCTCAAAATACTACTGTTTACCCTGTTGAATGGTTTGGTGAGCCATTGGCGCTTAAGTTTGGTATTTCTCCTTATTGGATAGATACAGTTGATCTTCCTAACGGAGCTCATACTTCTCGCGCTTGGTTGTCAAACGTACATTATTACTTTGGGTTCTTCTTTATCCAAGGTCATTTATGGCATGCACTCAGGGCAATGGGATTCGATTTTAAACGAGTAACAAATGCCTTAAGTAATCTAGATACTGCTTCAGTATCATTAAAGTAGTTAAATAACTTTAACTCAATAAAAAAAGCCCCATTTAATATGGGGCTTTTTTTTTGAGTTTTGATTTGTTTATTGTTTTTATCCATTCTTAAGATAAATTCTAGTTATAAAGTAAATCCAACTATTTTAATTCAGAATTTAAAGATCTGCTAATTGATCAAAAAGTGTCTATTAATTTTAATTATAAACCGATTTAATATTAATAATTTGATTGGTTTAATGAATTTTATTCTTATGTTTTAAATTTTAGCTAATTAATTGTCAATCTCATTTTGATTAACAATTAATGACAGGTAATGAGTGAATTGAGATATAATACGAATCAAAATTGCTTTCGATATCGAATATTAATATGGGATATTATTTTTTAAGGCTTTCATTTGTTTTCTTTAGGTAATGAATAGATGAGTCAATTTTTTTTTGCGGTCCAATTATATAGAATTAATGCAATTCCAACCTTAATTCTTTCTCTGGGATTGCTTGGAATTATAGGCATTCTTCTAACGCTGGGAAGAAGATTAGATTCTGCGATGAAGTTAGAGAGATTTGGTATCCCTATCGCTTTACTAGTTGGTGTATTAGGTTTTTTAATTGGTCCTTATGGCGCTTTCTCATTGTTACCAGTAAGGGTTCTAAATACATGGATGCAATTACCAACTCCTTTGCTTACTTTGGTTTTTGCGACATTGATGCTTGGTAGGCCAATCCCTAAAGTTAGTGGATTATGGAAACCTGTAGCCTCTCAGGCTTTATTGGGTCTTTTACTTGGGTTTGGTCAATATGTTGTTGGGGGGATAATTGTGTTGGCATTTTTGCTTCCTTATTTAGGGGTAGACCCATTAATGGGATGCATTATTGAAGTGGGTTTTGAAGGGGGGCATGGGGCCGCGGCAATTATGGGAGACAGTTTTAGAAGATTAGGCTTTGCTGAGGGTTTAGATCTAGGTTTTGCTATGGCAACAGTAGGTTTACTTTCTTCTACTTTGTTAGGTAGTGGTCTAGTTGTCATAGGGAGATTTTTTGGATGGTTGGTTCCCGCTCAACAAGAGATCACAAATGATTTGATTAATGTTGAGCTGGAATTTAAACCAATTGATCAACTTAAGTCGCTTTTGTTGAATTTTGCTTTTGCAGGATTAGCTGTGTTGGTTGGTATCTTTTTGCTTTATTTTTTGAGATTATTTTCTATTTATACTGGTGATATCACTAGAGAGGTCATCTTAGCGTTCCCAGTATTTCCATTAGCTTTAATGGGATCATTCCTTATCAGATTTACATTAGAAAAAACTGGAAATGCTGAATTAGTTTCGTCTCTTTTTCAACGTGAAATAGGTGTGCTTGCAACAGATTTACTTATAATTACTGCAATGGCGGGGTTGAATTTACCTTTATTAGTTAACTATTGGGTCCCTATTAGCATTTTAGCCATTGGAGGGTTGATATGGAATCTTGCCGGAATGTTGATTTTCTCTAAATTATTTTTTAGCGAAGAGTGGTTTGAAAGGGCAATTGCAGAATTTGGAAATTCAACAGGTGTTGCAGCTAGTGGCCTATTACTTTTGCGTTTAGCTGATCCTCGTAATGCTACCAATACATTACCTGTTTTTTCTATTAAGCAATTATTTCTTCAACCACTTCTTTCAGGAGGTTTGATTACTGTAATAGCACCCTTATTTATAAATAATTTTGGGCTTAAAGGATGGACAGAATTCTGTGGTTTGATTTCATTATTTTTATGTGCGGTCGCAATATCTTTACAATCAAAATATACAAAAGCTTCAGTATGACAATTAATTTACTAAATAATAGTTATAATTGATGTGAATATTAGTTCACTAAATAATTGCTTCCTTTACATGAACCAACAAATTTACAAAGATATTCCTCCTCAAGAATTAAAAGAAAAATGGTTTAAAAGTCATCTTTTGGGTAAAGAGGTTGAGTTAAGAGAACTTTATGAGTTACCTCAGGACCAGTTAGATTTAGTAATGGCAGAAACCGCTGAGTTTAGAAGTGATATTGGGAATAGAGACAGGAATCTAGGTAAATTTTGTACAGCTGGCTATTTTCTAGAGTTATCAAGAATTATTGATAAAAGAAGGGCTGCAGAATAATTATTAGTACTTTCTACTTTCCTCTATGGTTTCCAAAAATCACTGGCTCATTTTGTTTGCTCCATGGCTCATTCTTTTTCATAACTATTGGATATTTGTTGTGATTAAGAAAATAATTTAACCAACTTCTTAGAAATTTAAGTTCATGATTCTGATCGAATTTTTTGGTGTCCGCTATCCTAAATTGTCTTACAAATGGCCAGATAGCCCAATCAGCAAGACTTTCTTGAGCATTTACAAGAAACAACGGTTTACTTTTATTTGAAAAATTTTTTAATCTATTATTTAGTGATAATAGAATTTCAATTCCAGCATCCCTATGTGCTTTTGAGTCTCGACTGTTGAATCTAGAAGCATATTTAAATCGATCTAAATGATATTTAAATGTTTTGTCATTTGTTTCTATAAGATTAGAAATTTCTTGCGAGCTCTCATTCTCATTATTACCAAATAATGTATTCATATTTGATCTTTTAATGCTCCATATCATAATTTCTATACTCTCATCAATTATCTTATTTGAATTAGTCAGCAAAACAGGTACAGTTGCTTTCTTGGAAATTTCGATTAATTCAACTGGCTTTTTCTTTAGATCGACTTCTCTTAACTCAACCACCTGATTTGTATTTAATAAAGCCCATCTCGCGCGGATAGCATAAGGACATCTTCTAAAGCTATATAAAATATTGTTCTTCATAACTTTCCTGTTAATATCATATTGTGAACTATTACTAGATATGACTATTTAATCCTATGAATTTGAGAAAGGACATACTTTATAAGTATATCTTTTCCTATTTTATCTGGAAATTATATTTTATTATAAATATATAATCCATTATTTTATATTACTGCAGCTTCATCTCTTAAGAAATCCAATTATGTCAAATTTTGTTTATCTAATGAAAAATGACGATTTATATAAACTTGGATATACAAATAACTTGGAAAGTGAGGCTAACAAATTGAAGCCAGGTAAAATAATTTCTTCTTTCAAAACTAATGATCCTAAATCTTTTCTAGCAAGATTGTTGCGGCTTTATAAGAAAAAAAGAATTCCTGATACCAATTATTTCCGTTTATCTGAATTAGAAGTTGATAGTTGTAAAAAACATTTAGAAGGAAAAAGTAATTTACCTAAAAACTTAAATGATGAGTTGAGTATAGGATTAAATGGGTCTTTATTTTTTTCAAGCATAACTTTTATAGTTTCATTTTCTATTAATAAGATGTTTATATTTAGTTTTTTTCTTGCAATTATACTAGCGTCTATTCCAATGTGGACACTTGCCATCCTTGGTAATTTTGGAGGCTATGATACTGATGATCTTAGTGTTTTTGCGACAGCTTCTAATAGGTTAAAAGGTCTTTTGATCGCTATTTCTATGACCTCATTTGCCTATGTAATATATAGTTTTTCCCACTTTTCAATTGGTTTTTATGCCAAATAAAAAAAATTATCTTTCTATACAATAAATACATGATTTCTTGCTTGGGTTTGCAAATACAGCTATAAAGTTATTAATAAGCTAATGATTTTTGGAGAGTATGAACATTTCCGATTACCTTCAATTTCTAGAGCCAATTCAAGAACAGCTTAATAAGGTCTACTCGATTGCTTCTTTAGCTCTAACAGTATTGATTTGTTTATGGCTTTTTAATTTTATAGTAGGTTTAATACAAAGAACATATTCAGTTGGCAAGGCTATAGGAAGCTTTTATAGGAATTATTTTCACAAATATCTTCGAAAAGTAATCATAGGTCTTCTAAATGTTTTTAAGAAGCCAACTAATGCTATCTAAAGAAGAAAAATATTGTTTCTCTTCTCTCTAGTTTGTTGTTTCCAATTGACAGTTTAGTGCAACTTCAAAAGGGACTGAACTGTTTGGTAAATCTAGTAGATTTGAACAAATATTTGCAATGTCATTTGCTTGAGTCATTTCGTTTTTAGGAAATTGATTTATTTGTTTTGCCATGTCTGTATTTACCCAGCCTGGGCAAATTGCTGTAACTCTTATTCCTTTATTCCATCCTTCATTTCTCATGGTTTGGCATAAGCTCATTAAAGCGAATTTACTCATTGAATAGCTAGCTAATCTACCTTTTGATCGTTTTCCACTCATAGATACTAATACAATAATTCGTGCTGAATTAGACAAAGATATATACTCCCATGCATCTTTTGTTAATATCCATGGTCCCATAACATTTACTTTCCATATCTCTTCAATGTCCTGTATTTCTTCATCATTAAATAATAGTTTTGTTCTTTTCAAAATACCAGCACAATGAATAATAGTATCTATATTCTTGAATATTTTGACTGTATTTTTTACCCATTTATTTGATGAATCTTTATCAGTTGCATCATATTTATTTACAAGAAAGCTTTTTGGGTTATTCAATTTTGGATCTAAAGGTGTATTAATTAAATCTTCTTTATTCCTTACTCCCAAGCTTATTGAATGACCTTCTTTAAGTAATTTAATTGCTATTGCCTTTCCTATACCTCTACTTGCTCCAGTGATAAGGATCTTTCTCATTTATTATTTATTAATAATGCCTTAAATAATAAATTTAATTCTCTACCATGCATATTCATTAACCCTTGTTTGATATTCCAAGGTGATTTTCTAAACATTTTCCACATTGCAGATATTAATTCTTTAAGGCTTAGTGTATTTGTAAGGAATCCATACCATTGTTTGTTAGGTAAACTAAAAAACTCTATAAAAAATCCTCTTAGCAACTTCTCTTCGAATCGCATCAATTTTTCTAAACCAAATTTATAAATCGCTTGTTTTCTTCTAAGTTCAGATGGCCATAAAACCTGCCAACCTTTTTTTGCTAGTGAAGCGGAGGATGCTTTTTTATCTTTCATGGCTAGTGAAAGTGCTTTGGCAACTTTAGGTGCTCTTCTTAAAAGGCTCCCAACCATGTATCCCGATGCTGGGTGGACCATTCCAGCAGACCCCCCAAAGCCAAGGACAGGTTGTGATAGGTCTGGAATAGGCATATTCATTGGTAGAAATGAACCATGTTCTTCATGTTCAAGGCTTTTTATTTCTAGACCTCGAGTTTCCAATCTTTTTTCAAGTCTTCTTTTTAATTCATCAAGTGAGACTGGAGGGAAAAGACCTAGGGATGTTTCCTCTAAGAAAAACTTTCCATTTCCCATATCCATAGCGTACAAAAATGTTGGAGCTTCTTTTCTTTCTTCTGGATCCAAATGATCGCAGCGATAATCCATCAGAACAAATTGTCCTTGATCAACTGGAGGTGCATTAAACTCTCCCACGATCCCATAACAAGTTTGAACTGCTACTGGCCCTTGATTAGGAGCTTTAATGAAAACAGGTTTATAACCAGTTGCATCAACTACTAATCGAGCATTAAGTTCTTTACCCTTAGAGGTGGTAACCGTGCTTATTAATTGATTGGTTTGTAAGTTGATTGCAGAACCTTTATGCCATTTGATGTCAGCTTTATTACATTGCTCTAACCAATAAGCTTGCAATTTATTTTTATCAAAAAGACCATAATCTCTATTGTGTTTCGTAACTTCATTTTTCTTTGAATTTGGATCTTTGTCTCCCTCACCAAAATAACTAACTGTGTTACCCCACCTATGTTCGAGCAAATGACTTAGTCCAAGCTCATCAACCTCTTCTCCCCAAATACCATATGTGAATGGCCAGGGTTCATTTGGGGATTGTTCAGATAAGATTTCAACCTTTAAGTTTTCATTTGCTAAGGCTGCTGCTATTGATAATGCACCTGGGCCTGAACCTAGTACTAGAGCATCTTTTAATGCACTAGTGTTCATAACTCCCCTTGAGGAACAGTACCATTTACTTGGGGTCGGAAAGAAGGAGATTCACTCTTGATATAAGATTTAGTTACTTGATTGCCTACCATAATTACCACTTTAATCACCTCTGCCTATAGAATCAACAATAGCTCGTGAAGGCATTATGAATGGATTGTATTAATGTTTTTTATCAACCTAATGAATTAACTCTATCTTTTAATTCATTTGATGATTTTTTTTTTATCGAAAAAATAAAAAATTTAATTTAATTTCAAAATAATTTAATATTGAAAGTATAAATTCATGACCCAGGCAATAAATAATTCAAAAAAAGAAAGGTCGATAACAATTTTCATAACAGGTGGTTCTTCTGGTATAGGTTATCAAGCAGTCCTAAAATTAATTTCTCTTGGACATAACATCATTTTGCCATGTAAAAATATTTTAAGGGCAAATGAAGTATTGACTAATATTGTTAATCAATTGCCATTTGAGTTATCAAAAAAGGGAAGTATTTATACTCCTATAATGGATCTATCTGATTTAAAAAGTATTGATTCACTTTGTTTTGAATTAAAGAAAAAAAGATTGAATATTGATATTTTAATCTTGAACGCTGGTCTTCAATATACAGGATCAAAAACGCCTCGAAGATCAACCCAGGGAATTGAATTAACTTTTGCAGTTAATCACTTATCACATTTTTATTTAACGCAAAAACTCTTACCTTTTATAAATAATAATAGTTATTCTAAAATAATTATTACCTCTTCAGAAGTTCACAATCCTATGAGTTCAGGAGGTAAAGTAGGAGCTAAGGCAAGCTTAGGGAACTTATCTGGACTTTCATCTGGTACTGGATTTGATATGATTGATGGAGATAAATTTAATGCAGACAAGGCATATAAGGATAGTAAACTGTGTAATATCTTGTTTGCGAAAGAGTTAAGTAATCGTTTGAAGAAATTGGGATCATTAATTTCAGTTATAGCTTGGGCTCCTGGCTTGGTTATCTCGAAGGATAGTCAAGGATTTTTTAGATATAGTAGGAAATACAATCAACTAGGACAAGTATTATTTGCTTTTTTAGCTAGAGACCTTTTAAGAATAACTACATCAAATGAGAAAGCCGGAATGCTTTTATGTGATTTAGTTTTTTCATGTAAACATAACAGATATGATTTTAATTACTATAGTAATAAGATCATATCTCCAGGTAAATTTATTTTTGAAGAAACCCAGATTAGTGAAGAAGCCCAGATAGAGGGTTTATCAAATCAGTTATGGGGGTTATCTAAATCCCTAATTAGTAATATAATTTAGATAAATATTTTTTACTTATTTACATAAATTGTTTGTGTCGGATATGCAAAACTAATTTTCTCAATTTCGAACTTTTTCATGATTTCTAGATTAATTTCTTGTTGAGCTGACATCGCTTGAACATAATCACTTGTGGGGATGTAATAAACAAGTTCAAAATCAAGACTGCTATTTGCAAATTCGATAAAATGGCATCTATCAAAGATAGCATTTTCAGTTTTATCTACGATATTTTTAATCATGTTAGGTATATTTTTTGTTTGCTCATATGTAGTTTCATAGACCACACCTAATTTGTGAACAAGTCTCCTTTGCTTCATCTCAGCATAATTTGAGATGACTCCATTTGTGAGTCTACTATTGCTCATAACTATTGATTCTCCGTTAATACTTCTTAAGCGTGTTGATCTAACACCCACTCTCTCCACTTTTGCCCAGATCCCATCAATATGAATAAACTGTCCACTTTGAAATGGTTTGTCAAGAAGGATTGTTATGTATTCAAAGAATTCTTGAACTGGTTCCTTTAAAGCGAGGCCAGCTCCAATACCACCTGCACTTAAAAGTGCCCAAATAGCTGCCATTTGGACACCCATATTTTGTAGATAAAAAATAACTCCGATACTCCACACAGAAGCCCCAACCATTGGACTAAGTGAACGAATCATTTCGCTGATCGATTGATCATTAATTTTGCTAGCCCATCTTTGAATTATTTTTAAAAAGACTCTATTTATAAATCTGACTATATAAATAAGGCATATAAATTTACTAATGCCAATTAATGTCTTGTCTACTACTCCACCAATAAGTAAAACTTTCCATCCAACAATGAAACTTAAGATAAAACCTAAGGGTTTAATAGTATCAAGTAAAAGACCAGCTAAATAGTCATCTGTGTTGCTTTTTGTGGTAGAGGTTATTTTCCTTAAAACCTTTTTAAGGATCTTTGGACTTACTAGTGAAATAATGCAACCTATACTGAAAGTAAGTAAAGAAATTATTAGATTTTTATAAAAATCATCCATGATTTCAAGTCAATCTTCTTTAGATTGCCCAAAAAAAAAAGATTTGTCTAGATATTTTCTTATTATTTAATTTGAAAATGAATTTTTTAATATTTTACTGAATTCCTTAAATTCTTTTCTATTAGAGGTCTTACATAATTCACATATCACACTTTCAGTTGTGCATGGAACTGCTCCAGATAAAATAAGCCTTAAAAAAGCAGTTTCATTGTCTATTTCATTTCTGCTTCCAATAGCATCTCTTGGAATTAAGATATTAAAACCTTTTTTTAAAAGATCAATTGATGTCTGGAGGACACATATATGACTCTCAATTCCACAAACTATTATATTTTTAAATTTATATTTATTGACATAATTGATAAAGCTCTCATTTTTACTACAACTAAATTCCATTTTTTCGAATTTAGGATATCCCTTTTTCTCTAATATTGGTTCTATGGTTTTACCAAGCTTTAGTGGATTCTGTTCTGTAATTGCAATTGGAACATTAAACAAAATAAATGTATCAATAAGCTTATTTATATTAAATATTAATAGTTGATTTTCATTGATATTGCATATAAGCTTTTCCTGCATATCCATTATAAGTAGTAATGTTTCCTCCTCACGTAATACTTGAATATTATTATATGTATTCTTCTTGAGATCTTTGTTTTTAAAAAATTGATCCATATGAGGATATTTTTTAGTTTGTTTAAATATAAATCATTTAGCAGGATTAGACATTATTTTACAAAAATATTCTATTTATGTTTTCAATGTTGCAAGCAGTTCTCATTACGCTAGGCTATTGAGAAAGCAAGGTTGATATTGATTGTTCCTACTTCTTATCGCACACACCCTTCTCCTTTGGAGTCAGGTCTTCGTCTTGATGGCAAACGGATGACCCCTCAAAGGAAAAGGGTTCTTTCCTTGTTTGAAGAAATTGGTTCTGGAATACATCTCAGTGCGGAAGAAGTCCATTCCAAATTGACAAGTTCTGGAGAGAGGGTATCTCTTGCAACTATTTATAGAACTTTAAAACTCTTAGTCAAGATGACTTTTCTTAATGAGCTTGATTTAAGTGAGGGTGGAAATAGATTTGAGTTGTTAAGTCATGACCATCCAGATCATCACCATTTGATTTGTATTCGTTGCGGAAGAACAGAAGAGTTTGAAAATAATGAAGTTATCAATGCTGGTAAAGCTGCAGCAAAGAATTTTGGATTTAAATTATTAGAGTCATCGTTAAATGTAAGAGCTGTATGTCCATTGTGTATAAATAAATAAGTCTATTTTTTAACTTAAGGCACCTCCACAACTTGAACCTGCTCCAGCGGTACAACCAAAACAATGATTTCCTATTGAAATCGGATTATTCTTTAAAGATACAAGTGGAATTAAAAGATCATCTAAATGATTTATTTCGTCATTTCTCTTCATTCCAAGCTGCTGGTTAAAATCACAATCATATAGATAGCCTTTCCAATCCACGCTGAGAGTAGTTTTACACATTACTGAGTTAAGATTTCTAGAATTATGATTATCTTTAAGTAATTGATTATATTCTTTTAGCTTTCCTATTAAATTAAGATATTTTTCATACCTATTAATTGGCATATTAGCTAACACAAATAAATTTGAGAAAAAGATTCCATATCTATCTTTAAGTTCTTGCCTATATGTATCTTCTAATTCTTTTTGAGAAGGTGGAAGTTGTGGACCACTGGGGTTATAAACTAGATTTAATATAAGACCCTTCTCATTAATACCGTAGCCATAGGAATTAAGCTGTTTAAGAGCCAGGATGCTTTTTTCAAATACACCTTTTCCTCTTTGTTTATCAACATTTTCTTGACGATAACAAGGAAGAGAAGCAGTTATTTGTACTCTATTTTTAGCTAAGAAATTTGCTAATTTTTCATGACCTGGTTCTGTAAGTATTGTTAAATTGCATCTGTCCATAACTTCAACACCAAGACTTCTCACCTCTTTTACTAAATACTTAAATTTAGGATGCAGTTCAGGAGCCCCCCCCGTAATATCTAACAACTTTATATTGTTAGCCTTTATAACTTTTGGAATAAGTTTTATTATATCATCGCTCATCATTTCTGTTCTAGTTGGACTGGAATTAACATGACAATGACTGCAAGATTGATTACATTTATAACCTATATTTATTTGTAATGTTTCAAGATAACCTCTTTTTATCTTTGGAAATTCTGTTGCAACTATTTCCATATGAATAAATATACAATTAGTACCTTACAAGCATTATAGTAAAAATATTTATTCACGTTCCAATATTTTATAAAGTCTTTCACTAATACTCTAGAAGTTACTAGCTAACTGTTTAAACCACTCTATATATTCTTCTGGTCCATCATTTATAATCATGTTGAATTTTAAAATATCATTGGGGTCACTAATACCTGTCATATCAGATTTATGAACTTTTGGTCTAAAAACCTGATCATTACAACTATTAACGAAAATAACTTGATTTGCTTTGTTGTATGACTCTCCTAATCTTTGAATCAAAGTTAAGAAACCGCGGTCACTTCCTCCTCTTAACCAAGAGTTGGTTTCATCATCCTTTACCGAAGTAACTGTATCTCCAACTCCAATAAGAAGGGGCATTTGATCACTTGGAATTCTTTCTTTGCATAAATTTACTAATTCATTAATTGTCTTTGGAGCATTCCTGACGTTAAATTCTTTTCCCAAAGGATAATAACCAGTTCTATTTGATATATATTTATTTAAGAGTAATAAAAGACCTGCTTCTTTTATTGCACCCTTAATAATAAACTGAATATCAGTTGTCCCGAATTCATTTTGAGTCGCATATTTCATTATTTCTTTCCCTTCTTTTAATCCTAGGTTTGGCATCATATGAAGATAAAAGGAGTTTCCTAAACCAAAACTTTTCGAATCTTCTAGTAACTTATTCATTATCTTTTCCATAATTAATTGTAACCTTTTTACTTTTTTAAAATCATTTTTTACGTAACTAAATATTTCATTAAAATTTAAAGTTGGAGTGAAGCGAGTATCACATATGGCTACATCAATAAATTTATTTCTTAAGTCATCTGATAGATTTGGTAAGAATATTTTTAATTCATTCGTTAACATTGATCTCATTAGCTTTGGTACCTTTGCTAAGAAGTTAATCTCATGATCTTTGAGACCTGGATGGGATAAATTACTGAATTTATCTTGAAACTCAACTCCGCAAGCAGCAAGACCAGGTAGATATAGTCCATTATCTTTTGCTTCTGTTTTTGAATTAAGTGCCTTTTCAACTAATCTATTAACACCTCTTCTCCCTTCATGCTCTCCACAGGTTAATACTGAAAATTTCTCTTTTAATTTTGATACAGCCCTAACATAGTCTCTGTTGATCTCTCTTTTGAGTGGGTCTTGTACTAATGGAATACATACGCCATCTAGGTCCTGAACTATTAGAGTGTTTTCTGTATTTATTATAATGCTTGTAACTTCTTCTTTTGTCTTAAACATTTTACTTGAAGAAGCCTGTAATTCTAATTTTAGTATAAATTAAATAATTTACATTTTTATTATAGCTCTTATTCTTAAATAAGTATGTAGATGTATATTGATTTATCATGAGAAACTCTTTTTAATAGATTTCAGTTCATTGTATATAATGCACTTGAATGCAAATAAACTGTGTTTGAAAAGAATTTAACTAATAGCTTTTTTAATGAGCCTTATTCAAGTGAGCTCCTAGCTATAAGAATTAAAGAGGTTTTGAATGGAAAAGTAGGATTTTATAGTGTCGGTTTGTACCCAGCCTCTCTTGCCTACAACTGTGCGATGCAAAATAAAGACATAAATATTTTATTAGCGCCAAGAAAAGGTAGAGAACTTTTTGGTGCTTTTTGTAATAGTGATCTTTCTGAAATGGATGAAGATATAAAAAATAAAATTCAATCAATGGCAATTTCAAGAAATCATACATTAAGGAGATATAATACTCTTGAAGATTTAATCATTAATTGTGAATTAGTTGTTTTAAGTTCAAATAGTAAACATATAATAAATGATGTCAATTTAGCATTTAAATTAAGAAAAGAACTTGATCGAGAAAATGTTTTAATTGCTTGCTTGGTAGGTTCATTTTGTCATGATAATGATTTAAATGAATCTTTTGTATTATGTGAAAAGTTAAACAATTTAGCTTTCTTTTCTGGATTTCATCGCCATGGTGCACTCCGTAATCCTTTAGATAGCTTTACAGCTAATTTTTGTCATCCTGATGCTATGAATGCAATATTAGGTGCGAAATTGTTAAATAAAATTTCTCCAAACATACAAGTTTCTGCAGGTATACATAATGTTGAAGGTCAATATATAAAGGCGGCTAAAAATATTTCTTCAATTTTAGCGGGTTTTGGTCATGCCTTTCATAAGAATAATACTGGATTATTGCCAACTTTATTAACTTTATTATTAGATCAGTGCTTAGATCAGGCTGCATATGTTTCTATGAGTCGTAAAGATAGAGAAAGTTTGTATGAAAAACAACCTTTTCCAATTACTGAACTTGGATATAGCGTCCAACGTATAGAAGCTTCCCTTTTTAAGAATGGTGATTTTGTTCAAGTAAGAGATCATACTTTTAGCCAGTTGACTGCAATGGTTGCAGATGTAAGAGGGAGCATGATGCTGCCTTCAGTTGGTAGCCCCACCAGGAATTTCCAAGCTGGTGAAGTTTTAGCTAAAAAGATGATTGAAAATAAAAGATGTCCAGATGGTGTTGAGGAGTTTCTTAGATGGTGTGAAGAAGCTGGCCTTAAACGCGGTGCTTTAGAAGGAATAAATTCTCTAAATTATTGGCCACATATCCTGCGGAAATATTTAATTCCTATTAATGATTCCTCAATGATAAATCTTTTATATATTTGTATAATGGGTCCTAAGGGTATCAAAGAAGATGTTTATAATGTTATGACAAGTAGTCGTGAACTAACAAATTACTGTCAAGAATCTGTAAAGTCAGTCCATAGTAAAAAGATTTCAGATTCACTAAATAATTTCCATTTAAAAAATGCAATTGATTTTATAAGCAAGTCGCTAACTGAGCAAGATCGATTATTATTTGAATTAAATGAGATTGATTTTGATAATCAAAGAGAATCAGA
This sequence comes from Prochlorococcus sp. AG-402-K14, assembly GCA_003216815.1. Lineage (GTDB taxonomy): Bacteria > Cyanobacteriota > Cyanobacteriia > PCC-6307 > Cyanobiaceae > Prochlorococcus_B. Next base: position 14,509 of record QCIG01000010.1, read on the forward strand.
AAATATGGATATTCACAATAGGGTTATTGATTTTATAGAAAAGTATTTAATTAAATATAATTCATAAATTAAATCACATGGATTACAAAAAATTAAATTTTATTATTCAAAATTTTTTTTCTAATACTGAAGTATTAAGTATAGATAAGGTAAACTCTGGTTTAATTAATAATACTTTTATCGTAGAACATTTATCTGATGGGATAAAGTCTAAATTTATTTTGCAAAGTCTTAGTAATGTTTTTGAATCACATGAGTTAGTTAATATTAATCATAAATTAATAACAGATCATATTACTGAAAGAATAAAAAACAGCAATTTTAATTTTGATCTTAAAAGATGGTCAGTGCCAAATTTAATAAGGTGCAAGTCAAATAATCTTTTTGTTTTTCCTTTTGAGTCTAATTTTTGGCGAGCGATGATATATATAGATCAAACTCTAAGTGTAGAGTTTTTAGAAGATGAGGAGATGGCTTATCAAACAGGAATTGGCCTTGCTAAATTTCATTTGATTTGTTCTGATTTAGATTGCTCTAAAATTGAAAGCAGTGTAAAGAATTTCCATAATACAAAATATTATATTGATAAATATATCATGATTCTTGAAAATTTTAATTTTAATAAATTAAATAGAAAAGTAGATCAAAGGCTCCAAGACTTAATACTTTGTTTGTCTAATCATCTAGGCATTGCTGAATCCTTGCTTATTTCTTTAGAGGAGAATTCAATAGATTATAATGTTATTCATGGAGATCCTAAGCTGAATAACTTTCTTTTTGATATAAAATATAAATATGTAGTTTCTTTGATTGATTTAGATACGGTATCTTCTGGATATCTTCTTACTGATCTGGCTGATTGTATTCGTTCAATTTGTAATTTAGCTGGCGAGGACCCTAAAAATAAAGATAATATTTACTTTGATATTAACTCCTGTAAGTATTTTCTAAAGGGCTATTTATCCATAATTAAATCACAGGTAAATTATTCTTTTGAATTTCTTCCTGAATTTATTTATTTAATAATCTTTGAATTAACTATTAGATTCTTGACAGATTTCTTAGAATCAAATAGGTATTTTAGAATTAAATATAAAAATCATAATTTATTTAGAGCAGAGGTTCAATATCGTCTTTTATGTAGTTTCCTTGCGCAGATTCCCAATTTGACACATGTGCTTAATGAGATGGGCTTTCCTTCGAGTTCAACTTTTGTCTCAAATGTACAAAATTTTATTTAGGGTTTTCAGAATACCCATGTTGTCACTAAAGTGAAATTGATATTTATTTTTTCTAGTGGCAAAGGAATTAACCCATAGGGCCGATGAGCTTAAACAATTAGGTTGGAATCAGGAAGATTTGTACAAGTATATTGAATTATGGGATTACAGGCAGAGATGGGGCTCTATCAATTTAGAGAGGGAAGATAGGCAGTTCTTGAGAAAAGCGGAATCTTTATTACCTGAAATTTCTAAAAATAAAGTTTCAGTTAAAAAACCACTTAAGGAGAAATCATATTATTGCTGGATTAAGTATTTTTTAAATGAAATGAATAATTTTGAGTTAACCAAAAATGTAGAGGATGGCATGAGGGGAGTTTGGCCCATTTTCCTAGAAGAAGAACTTCGGATAATTGATTATTATGAGCCTGTCTTGGGTTTGCCAGATACTATAAAAGCTAAATTAATTGGATCTATTAGGGAAAATTTACTTAAGGAAGCTTTGCAGGACTATAAGAAATCAATAGTTACAATGCAATTTGATTTTCAAGCAACTTTAGCTAATGCTAAATCTGATGGTAAAAATTCTAGTTGGCGACATCTCAGAGATGGTGATTTTGAGAAAGATCAAGACTATCAAATTATTGATAAAACATGTGTTCTAGAATTTCGTAAAAAAGTTAATGAAAAACTTTTATCATTTATCAAAGAAAATTTCCCATCTCTAGCTGATACAGATAAATCTTTACCTCCTAATGATTGGATACATTAAGTAGCCATTTCCCAACTTCTGTGGCTAAAAAGAAAATAGATAAATACTTATTTGAATTTGACTTCCCAACGTTTTGAGACTCTTCAATTGCATGCAGGTCAATTACCAGATCCTGCTACTAATTCTAGGGCTGTTCCTATTTATCAGACTAGTTCATATGTTTTTAACGATGTAGATCATGGTGCGAATTTATTTGGATTAAAGGAATTTGGAAACATCTATACCCGCTTGATGAATCCAACAACAGATGTTTTTGAAAAAAGAATTGCTGCTCTTGAGGGCGGAGTGGCGGCATTAGCAACAGCATCTGGACAGTCTGCTCAATTTATTGCAATTACTAACTTCCTCACTGCAGGAGATAGTTTTGTATCGACTTCATTTTTGTATGGTGGTAGCTACAACCAATTTAAAGTTCAATTTCCACGTTTAGGAATTAATGTCAAGTTTGCTGATGGGGATGATGCAGAAAGTTTTGAAGAACAAATCGATTCATCTACAAAAGCGATTTATGTTGAATCGATGGGAAATCCTAGGTTTAATATCCCTGATTTTGAAGGACTTTCGAGATTAGCTAAATCTAAAAATATTCCTCTAATTGTTGATAATACACTTGGTGCTGCAGGTGCTTTGATTCGTCCTATTGAGCATGGAGCAGATGTCGTTGTTCAAAGTGCCACAAAATGGATAGGTGGACACGGTACTAGTCTTGGAGGAGTGATAGTAGATGCTGGAACATTTGACTGGGGAAATGGAAAATATCCTTTAATGAGCCAACCTAGTGCTGCTTATCATGGTCTAGTTCATTGGGATGCTTTTGGCTTCGGTAGTGATATTTGTGGAATGCTTGGAGTTCCTTCAGATCGAAACATTGCCTTTGCTTTAAGAGCGAGGCTTGAAGGATTGAGAGATTGGGGGCCTGCAATTAGTCCATTTAACTCATTTTTATTACTTCAAGGATTAGAAACTTTAAGTTTAAGAATAGAAAGGCATTGTTCTAATACTCTTTCCTTGGCGAAGTGGTTAGATGATCACCCAAAAGTTGATAACGTAAGTTATCCAGGATTAACCACGGATAAATACTATTCAAGAGCATCCACTTATATGACTAATAGAGGAAAAGGATCCATGTTAATTTTTTCTCTTAAGGGTGGCTTTGATGATGCGGTAACTTTTATAAATTCTTTGAAACTTTCTAGTCATTTAGCAAATGTAGGGGATGCAAAAACATTGGTAATTCATCCTGCTTCAACAACTCATCAACAATTGTCTTCTGAAGAACAGTTATCGGCAGGAGTAACTCCTACTATGGTAAGGGTGTCAGTTGGCATTGAACACATTGATGATATTTTAGAAGATTTTGAGCAGGCACTAAATTTAATTTAATTTTAAAAGGAGGTATATAGATATGGCTTTAATACTTCCTCGTAGTTACCACAAAATATCATCAATTGAAAAAAATCATATTTCATGGATTGAGCCTGAGTTAGCAGAAAGACAGGATATTAGACCTCTTCGGATTGGGATATTAAATATTATGCCTTTGGGAAAACAATATGAATTTAATTTGCTACACCCTTTGGGCCTGTCTCCTCTACAGATTGAACCTATTTGGATAAGATTAAAATCTCATTCTTATAAAACTTGGGATTTAGATCATCTAAGGAATTTATATGTTCATTGGGAGGAGGCGATGTCTCCAATACCACTAGATGGATTAATTATTACTGGGGCACCTGTGGAGCATCTTCCTTTTGAAGAAGTTAATTATTGGACAGAACTAGTAACTTTAATTGAGGAGGCAAGAGTAAAATGTGCAAGCACACTTGGCTTATGCTGGGCTGGTTTCGCGATGGCATACTTGGCTGGAGTAGAGAAAAAGAATTTTAAAAATAAACTTTTTGGGGTATATCCGATGAGGAGTCTTTCACCTGGTCATTCTTTAATGGGAACGCAAGACGATGAGTTCCTGTGCCCGCAAAGTAGACATGCTGGCCTACCTGATATCGCGATGGAACAAGCCGAAAAGAAAGGCAAACTAAGATTATTGGCTCATGGGGAAAAAGTTGGCTATACAATTTTTGAGACCCCAGATCAAAGACAGCTGATGCATTTAGGACATCCAGAATATAATGTTGATCGATTGAAGGCTGAGATGGAAAGAGATAAAAAAAGAGGAGACGTACCTCCTCCGGAAAATTTTGATTTGTCTAAATCAAATACTTCATGGCGATCACACCGGAACTTATTATTTCAACAATGGTTGTGGTTCTGTTATCAACGTGTAAGTCTAAGTGTTTAAGGCCTTTATATTAATTAAGGTATAAATTCTCGTTTTGAAATCAATTTAACTATTTCAAAGTGGGCATTACATTTTTTGGATCATAAATGGCTTTGATTGCTTGTAATTTTGGAAGCCAATCTTGGAATGCTGATGACAGTTCTTTCTGATGCCATGGTAAGTGCGGGTGAATTTGCGCAAGATGTACTCCTGGGCATATGAATTCTAGATTATTCCATGAATTTTCCATCCATTTAAGGGTTATATTTCTCTTGGCTTGATCATGGGCTTCCCATGCACCATTAATCCAAGGTTTCCAGATTGCATCACGATGAACAAATGAAGTATCTATCTCTTTTGAATTTGTTAATCCTCCTAATTGTTGAGAAGCAATATAGCAACTTTTATTAGGCCTATTATCTATTAAGTCTTTAATGACTTTTAATACTTTCAGATTATTATTTTGCCAAGCAGGACCTAGTAACCCAATGACTTCAGAATGATATGTGTTGTTATCTTTTTTATGTGCTAATTTCAAGTGGGGTAAAGAGGTCATATTATTAACTTTCTTGATTATTCTATTACTTGTAAATGGCAATTTCTCTAATAAGTTAATGATGATGGCTTCATGATTGCTATTTACAACTTCACCAACTGCATGAGCAAAAATATTATCTCCCCAAATCCATTGAAAGCTAAGTGCATTGGGCCAGCTTTCTGCTTGTTTAATACACTCTGATAGCTGAGAGAATGAAAGATTTGCTGTCCAACTTAATATTGGTCTTAATGGTTGAGTCCTTAACTTTACTTTTGTAATTACGCCAAGAAATATAGCTGCTCCGCATAGTGCTTTCCATTCAAGAATTGATTCTTTTTTTCTATTTGGTCTAGTTAAATGAAATTCTTTTCCATTTCCCCACAAACCTTTAATTTCCATGATCTGATCAATTGCTAAACCTTTACTTCTACTAAGTGGACTTATTCCACCAGTCAAGATATATCCCATTCCCGTTTTTCCTGATAAACCAATTGGAAAACTTCTTTTATGCTTTTGTAAAAAATTGGATAAATCTCCCATAGTCACTCCAGCTTCAACTTCTACATGTTTTTTTTCTAAATCAAAAGATATATTTTGGTAATTTTTTCTTAGGTCTAAAATCCAATGTTTATCTGCGGCGGCTCTACTAGTGGTCCCGCCACTTGATACTAAAAATGGATTGGAAGCTTGCTGGGATGATTTGGGTGATTGGAATAATTCAGGGTTGACTTCTTCAATAACCCCTAGAACATCACTATCATTGGAGTTTTGATTTTGTAGTGATAGTAAATTTTTAATAATCTGCTCCTTTTTCTATAATGAATTTCTTAAGTTGATATTTTATAAAACTATATTCAATTAGAGTAAATTATTGTCTAAAACCGTTTTGATCTCCTCGGCTTCAATCACTAATAAATGTCCATCTAATATTGGTATTGTTTTATGCGGACATGGGAGTAGAGATCCTCAAGCAACAAAAGAGTTTATAAGAGTTGTCGAAAAAATAAAATCTAGAATACCTAATATTCCTGTTGCATTTGGATTCCTAGAATTTAATCGACCAATAATCAGTGAGGCATTAGAGGAGCTTAGAAATATGGGAGTTGAGAGAGTAATTGCTTTACCTGCAATGTTATTCGCTGCGGGACACACTAAAAATGATATTCCAGCAGTTTTGAATAAATACTCTTCTGAAAATGGACTTCCAATTCAATACGGTAGAGAGCTTGGTCTTAATTCTTTGATGATTGGAGCAGCTGGAGCAAGAGTCAAAGAAATAATTGACAGTAATCCAACATTCCCTCTTTCAGAAACCTTACTTGTTGTTGCTGGGAGGGGCTCATCAGACCCAGATGCTAATTCTAATGTTTGTAAAATCACAAGGATGCTTGTGGAAGGATTTGGCTTTGGATGGGGAGAAACTGTTTTCTCAGGAGTAACATTCCCTCTTGTTGAGCCTGGCCTGAGACATGTTGTTAAATTAGGTTTTAAAAGAATAATTCTTTTGCCGTATTTTCTTTTCTCAGGAATTCTGGTGAATCGTGTTAAAGATCATTCTATGAGAGTCTCAAATGATAATCCTGATGTTCATTTCTTAAACGCAAGCTACTTGTCAGACCAAAATTTTGTTATCGATACTTTTATGGAGAGAATTCAAGAAGTTTTAAATGGGGAGAATTTTATGAATTGCGCTTTATGTAAATATCGGTCTAATTTATTAGGTTTTGAAAATGAGGTTGGATATAAGCAGATCAGTCACCATGATCATGTTGAAGGTTGCCTAGACATTTGCCCAGAAAATAAACCACATGAACACTCTCATGAACATTTTCCTTATCCACATGCTGCGCATCCTTTAGGACCTGTCACGCTTCGCTCGTTAAATTAAAGCAAAATCTAAAAAAAATAGGTTTAAATTAAAGAATCATTTGTCTCTTTCTTGCCTGCGTCGCAATGGACTAGTTATTTATACATTTTTTTAATGTTTAGTTTCGGCTCTTTTCCCCAGGTGATTTCCACAATTAGCGAGGAGTTTTCCACTGTGAAAAACTAAAACACTAGTTTTCGTGAAGGGCTTGTGGGATTCAATAGATATTTTAATAGTAATTTACACTTAGACATCTTAGACGGAAAAGCTTGCTCCTCCTGATGTAATTCCTCGAGAAGCTATGCTATGAAATGAGTCTATAACTGTCTCATATTTTTTGTATAGCTTTTCTTTATCTTTGACGTTTTATTGAAAATTTAAGATCCTTATCTCATAGATTTCGAGCTTTTAAAAAGGAAATGGAGTTTAATCAAATTGAAACTCGTATTGATGATATAAAAAGTGATGAGGCTAATAGATGCTGTGAAAATGACTTTGACATCGTTTCCATAAGTCTTGAAGCAGAGGTGCCTGAAGCTCTTTATGTAGGTATGAAGGATTTTATAAGTGGAAACGAGAATTGGGATCAATCCAAGCTTATTAGCTCAGCTATCGCAAATTTTCTTTTTCAAAATGGTTCTGATGATAGAGCTGTTACTGAGAAATACTTAAATGATCTTTTTAACCTTTAAAGTCAATAATTGCCTTTTCGCATGCTCTTTTAGTTATTGCCATCATTGTTAAGGTTGGGCTTTGCCAAGATGAAGTTGGCCAGCAAGCTCCATCAACTACAAATACATTGCTGCATTCCCAAAGACGATTCCAATTGTCTAAAACGCTCTTTTCCTTATCGTTTCCCATTGGCGCCCCTCCTACCTCATGTATGTAATAACCAGGGGGTGGAGCTTCTTCTTTAGTAGCAACAGATTTACTTAGAATCTGTTTGGTAAATGGAATATTTAAGATTTCATTGGCTGGAATAATATTGCCATCTCCAGAATTGATAATAAGTTCAATCATTCTGTTCATTTCTGTGACCATTCGTTTCTCATTTTCACGCCAAACTATTGATATGTGTGGGATGGAAATATCATATGAATCTTTTCTACTTGATAGAGAAACAGTGTTTTTTTGATTAGGGAGTACTTCTCCATGACCAATAAGGAATCCTGTTTTTGAATTTTTATATTTCTTTAAAATATCTGGTGGTTCAAATCTATCGATTCCTCCCCAGATTCCATATCCACCAACAAAGTTGTGTTTGTTTGATCGGTCTCTACCGATTGGGATAAAGAAGCTACCAGCACCTGTTAAAAGTTGATTATTATTTTTATCTGATGTATTAGTCAATTTCTTATCAATTGGAACAGTAAAAAACCTACAGGTCGAGATATGATCCATTAGGTTTTTTCCTAATGAATTGGAGGGGTCAATTAGACCATTTGAATTATTACTTTCTTCGGAACTTAATAGAATTCTAATTGTTTGTATTGTTGATGAACATAGTATTATTAATTTACTTTCTAATTCACTTCTTTCTCCATTTTTTTGATCTACTACAATTACACCTTTTGCAGACTTTCTATCCTTATTTAAAACTAATTTCTCTACAATATGATCTGAAAGTATTTCTACTTTTCCTAGCCTGGAGGCTGCTTTTAATGTGCTTCCTAAACTACTATATCTGGGCCATTTCGTTTTATCTTTATTAGCTCCAAAGCCTCTTGAATGTATAAACGGAAGATTCAACTTCTCTTTTATATTGGAGGCGAATCTTGCTTCGCTTTCTGTGAATGGAAGTTTGCCAATATATTCACCATTAGGTAGTTGCTTGAGATTGTCTTTGTTCCCATATATTTTTAAAAAGTTTTCTATTTCTGCATAATGTGATTCAAGATCATTATAACTAAGAGGCCATTCAAGGTTGTATTCTTTATCTTTTGAGGCTGCAAAATCTTCCTGGGCTAATCTTAAGGTAATTCCTCCCCAAGTAAGGCTCCTTCCACCAACTTGATTGCCTTGTGTCCACATGAATGGAGCTTTTGAAGGGTGCGTGTAAGGATTCGCTTTTTTGTTTGCGTAAAGTAAGGGATTTGATTTCCAGAAACCGGGATGCTGAGGTTGATTTTGATACTTTCCAGTTGTTATTCCTATCAGTCTACGAATCATATTGCAAGGCTCTGTTCCGTTTGCTCGCTTGATTTCCAGTTCAGGACCTCTTTCAATTACTAATACTCTTACACCAGCCTTGGCCATTGTTAGGGCAGCCATTCCTCCGGTTGCACCGGAACCAATAATTATGACTTCATATGGCTTTTCAATCATTTCTAGGAATTTGTATATTTAAAAATTGGTAGATTTTGGAAATTATTTTTTTGATATATAAAATATATATTAAATCATAGTGTTAGTTCTTAGGTAGTTAGAAAATTTGATTAATTTATATCGTTTTTATTTTCTCAAGTAGAGATTTAGCATAGAATGGTTTTTATTAGATGATTTTTCAATTATTTTACGTAATTATCAAGATTAATATATTCATCTTGATAATTTGCAAATAAGTAAATAAAAAATTTATTCACTTAGATTATTTTTTATGATTTAGTAGAGATTATAGTGGTATATTTTTTCTAATTTATATTAAATTCAATATTTAACTGTTTGCACCTTTTTGAATTAAAATATAATTATTGGTAGCTATTAGAAAGTTATGTTTAAACGTTTTCTATTTTTTGTAAGCTCGGTTCTAGTTCTCTTTTTCTCTCTGCCAGCTTATGCAGCCTTGGACTATGGTAAGCAAACCTTGATAGGTGCTGATTTCTCCAATATTGATTTGAAAGGTGCGACTTTCTATTTAAGTGATCTCCGGGATGCCGATTTTTCAGGTAGCGATCTTCAAGGAGCTAGTTTTTTTGATGCAAAGCTAGAAAACGCTAATCTAAGTAATACAAACATGAAAGATGTAACAATGGATGCAGCCATACTTAACGGTGCAAACCTTTCAAATAGCATATTAGAAGGTGCTTTTGCTTATAATGCTAAATTTGAAAACGTTATTATTGAAGGTGCCGATTTTACGGATGTATTGATTGCGAATGATGTTAAAAACAATTTATGTATTATCGCAAATGGGGTAAACAGTGTCACTAATAAAAAAACAAGTGATTCATTGGATTGTTAGTAAATAGTATGCTTATTAAGAAAAATATTAATCACGCTAAATATATCTTTTGGATTTCAGTTTTATTCATATGGATTATAACCACCGTTGCTGATCGGATTTGGTGGAATTTTTATAGCAATACTCCTTCATGGGATCAGGCTGATTATCTCAATAGCGCCCTAGACCATGCCAGAGCACTTTCTTTCTTGGGGGGAGATGGAGCTTCAAGCTTAAGTTCTTTTCTAGATAAATCTCCAAAGATTCCTCCTTTGGCCTCAATAATCAATGGAGCTGTGATTGCCTTTGCTGGTGATGCTCCTCATGAAGCTGCCTGGTCCTTAAGTCTTTGGAATGGATTTTTCATCTTTAATATTGCTTCATGGGGACTTTATTTGAGAGGGAAAAAATTTTCTTTTTTTTGTGTTCTTATAAGTTCATTTTCTCCTTTTTTATTTCATTTAAGAACTGATTATGTATTGGAGTTGCCTTTAATCTCCGCTATTACATTTTATTTGTTTCATCTAGGAAGGTGGAGTGATAAATCAATTGGAGGCAAATGGATCCAATTGATAATCGCTTCTTTTGCATGTGCTTCTTCTTTATTGATTAAGCAGAGTTCTTTATTAGTTATAATACCCTCCTTGTTATTTATTTTTATTCTTTCTTTTAAAAGAGATAAAAAATTTCGCTTTCAATTTTTCTGTTTATTTCTTATAAATCTGTTAGCGATTTTACCGTGGTTTTATCATAATTGGATAATGATATTAAGTGGGACTTACAGAGCTGTTTTTGAATCGGCGGCGATAGAAGGTGACCCCTCTATTTTGGGCTTTAAAAGTATTTTCTGGTACTTCCCGTATTTAGATAATCAGTTTGGAAGCATTGTATTCTTTTCTGGCTTTTCAGGAATAATATTTACCTTTATAACCTATGCAAGATCTTACAGATCTCCAGTTAGATTGGCCGTTTTTTTTAATAAGAAGAATTATAAATGGACTTGGATTTATTTTAATCTATTAACCAGTTGGACTTTTACAACTTTTATTCCTAACAAGGATGAAAGATATATTTCATGTACAATACCATTAATTATTTTACTTTTAGCTATTGGATTCTCTAAGTGGAGTGATTGGTTAGATACTTATTTTAAATTCAAATCTTATGGCTTATTATTGATTCCTCCTTTAGGTTTTTTATTTTCCAATTCTATTAACAAGTTTAACAACTTAGAAAATATTTCAAGTAAATATTATCCTGTTAAAGACATTATATCTATAGTCAGATCCGATCAGACATTCGATGAGAAACAAACAGTTATTGTTGTTCCTAGCACTCCTACTATTAATCAACATAATGTAAGTTATTTTGGGAGAATGCAAGGTGGAAATATCTTAGGCAGACAACTTGGCCAATCTCTTGTGCATATAGAACCTGTTCTTAAATATTCTAATTGGATTATTTTGGCAGAGGGAGATCAAGGCTCGGTTTCAAGTAATTCATTATCTCTAGATAAATCGATTAGAGATAGTTCTCTTTTCATAAAAGTTCGAGAATTTCCTAGGAAAAAAGAAGGAAGCTATTCTTTATGGAAACGAAGTGCGAGTCCACTTAATCAAAATGACTTTCATCATAGATTTATTGAACTAGCAAATGGAATGGAGCAAGGTCCACTAGGCATTAAATTGATTTTTGATGAAATAGAAATAGAACATATGCTTGACGGACATTTGAAATATCAAAATATAGTGAGAGATAAGGCTTTATCTGAAATAAGTTCTAACCCCCCAAATGTTGAATCTTTATGGTCTTTATCGCTTTTAGAGATACTATCTAACAGACCTTCTAAAGCAGATATTTATCTTAGAAAGTTAGAAATTTTGTTGCTAAAAAATCCCTGGCCAAGTGCTTATAGAAGTATTGTTAACCTTGCCTCTTGGAATCCTTGGAAGGCTACCTTAATAGCAGATGAAGCGTATAAGAGAAATCCAAATTACTTTCTTAAAGGTTTAGGTGATATGAGTGCAATTTTTCGAGGAGCCTTTTGGCGATTAGCATCTGCTTTAAAAAGTGTTCCTAATGCAATAGAAAGTATTGATGAAGAGTTAAAAACCATAGAGAAATAGAAGTTTAGGAAAAAATATAAATCTAGATTTGTAGGATTCAGAGTTGGTCCCTTTCAAAAGTTTTTGTTATTTCTTTTAGAAATTCAACTATTTGGATATTTGTATACCCAAGTTCTGTTCGAAGCCCTTTGCATGATGAAGTAATTTCTTTCCAAATGTCAGCTCTTACAATAGCTTCTCTGTCTTTTAAGTACCGCTCTTCTTTCATTTTGATTTGATTAAGTAATTTATGGGTTTCTGAGCTTTTTAAGAAAAGTAATCAAATAAATCGTAAAGATTTACTAGGCTGATTCGACTTATATAAGATCAGTATCTTAAAAATCTAAAAAACTCCTATTTCGAAAGTACCTTAACGAAAAAACAAAAGAAACATGAGAATTAATTCATTCTTGTATTTATTAAACATTTGATTTACTTATACTTAATGGGCAAAAAATAAATCATTTTTAGATTTCTTGTTCTGTAAACCATTTGATTGGATCGTGGAATTTGTTTTTTTAGAAAATCTTGATTTTTTATTTGATTACTTGTATTCACTGATTTTGTTTAAATATTCAATGACATCTATCCGCTCTCAATTAAAGAAGTGATGGCAGGGGTTTCAAACTACTGAGGCAGGTGCCCACCTCCCCCCAAGTCTATTTCAAAGACTAGTGACATTTTTTTGATAACAATAGTTGTCAGAGATATTTCGAAGAAAAAAGTCGACTATTCTTTTGGAAAATTATTGTAATTTTGGGTAATTGTTTTCTAATATTTTAATTAACTAAAATAATATTTTAGCTTATTCAACACATAGTATGGGGAAGAATATAATTAAATAACTCCAAACTCCCCTAAATAGAACGGAGAGTGGGGGATTCGAACCCCCGATGGAGTTGCCCCCATGCTAGTTTTCAAGACTAGAGCCATAAACCACTCGACCAACTCTCCACTTAAAATTTTACCTTATTAGCTTCTAATATTTTGAAAAAGTTTCTCAAACAACAATTTCATTCCTATTTGCCATAGATATCAGTTTCAAAGAAGATCCCTCTAGACCCTTAAAAAATTTCAGAACCTATAGATTCTCGGTATGCACAAATGTCAATGATATTATTTGTGCAATAATTTTAGACATTGGTAAATTACATTCATGGCAAGCAACAAGAGCCCACAATCTCGTTTCCTTGGAGACCTTCCTATGGAGGGTGGTATTAGTCAAAAAGAGAAATACCGTTATGTCGCTCACTTGATGTTCTTTATTGGATGCGCACTTTTCTCCTTTGGAATTTGGGCTCTCTCTGGCTTTACTGCTTCAAGCGGGGCAACAGGACCTTTCCCCTTCTAAAACTAGAGCATTATTCAATTGATTTTGGATAAATAGAACTAGAAAATAATTTATTGAACAGACAACCTATTTATTGTATTTTCTCTATCTTCAATAATAGTTAGTAGCCATTTTGATCCTAATGCTCTAGAAATACTTCTGTTTTTTAGTAGTTCACAAATTCTTTTATAAAGGTTGTCTGATTCAATATTGGAATTGAACCATTTCTCGAATCTTAGAATTTCATCAGGGCTTTTACAAGCTCTTAGTTGATCGATAAGGGCATCATTAGTAGTTGTGCCACTTATCTTTAATGGTTTATTTGTCGTAGTCATTTAAATCTTAAGGAGCACAATGCCTATTTAATAATTAGCCAAATTTTTTAATTTGGACAATTATCTTTAAAACTTCTTTGAAAAAGTAAACTTATTTTATTAGTTCAGTAACTTTTTTCGGTTTATAAGGAAAATAACCGGATTCAAGATTAAATAACTGCTCTTAAGATGGTTTAGTAAGTGGAAGTAAGCATTTATCAGAATCACAACCTGCTGGACCCGCTTCAGTAAGCTCCCCTTGATCATATCGACTGAGAGCATCAAAGAAATCACAATTGTCTCTTCTTTTCACAACCTCTGATTGCAGTTTTGTGTAGGATTCTTCGTTAATGGGTTCAAAAGGAAGTCTGGGGAAGGTTGCATTTGCATCAAACCTTGCCAACAAAGCAGCTGAAATATAACCTTTATTTTCATTAATTGAGGTATGCAGTGCTTTAGCTAAACCATCTATCTCATTTTCTCTGAATTCAATTGTTGCAGAGGTGTTGTGGTCTGTGTAGTTAGTTTGAACTTGCATATAAAAATCAAATTGTGCAAGAGCTGAAAAGTTATTGATATCTATTTCATCCGCACCAGGTATGTTTGCCCAACTTACTTCAGTCGGTATCTCAACTAGCCACTCAGTACATTTTGGATCAAATGGATTGTCTAGTAATTTTCCATTCTCATCTTTATCTGACTGAGAAGGCACGATTGTGTATCCATAATCCATGCATGCTAATGCGACTGGATCGTTTTTTCTAAAAGTAATTCTTCTAATAAAACGCTGAGCTTTTGGTGGATGCCAACCTGGTGAAGCCCCTGTTAGAAGACTTTTTGTACCCGCAGGTTGAACTGTTGTACAACGACTTGGACGGCGAATATTATGTCTATCACAATAATCAAATACTGTATCGTTGACGATCTTTCTCCATCTACTCAAAAAAGTAGCCTCTTTGAGCTTGAAATCCTTTCCTTCTTTTGTCTCAGGTCGCCCGGCCTCCCACCATTTTAACCATGGAGTCCCAAAGGCATGGACACAAAAGTCAAAAAGTCCTGTGAAACTGACTCCAACAATGGGATCCCATTCACGACTTTTTCTGTATCTCTCAACTTCGAATCGATGATTAAGGAGACAAGCAACTGACAAAGCTGCTGCTTTGAAAGCATCTTCTTGTTGATTTATGTCTAATGGATCAATTTGATTAAGATGGACTTCTGCAAGATTACAATGAAAATCTGAACCTAGAATCTCTCCGCAAGGATTAAGACCATATCTACTGAGTCTGTGAAAAAGTTCTTTATCATCAAATGGACCGTAATTTGATTGAATCCATTTGGAGGCCTCTTCTTTCCCTTGGTCACAATAGATGTCTATAAATTCATTCCTAAGTTCTACTGTTGAAAGTATGTCAGCATTTGAGCGAGCAATTGCTTCTGGTGCAAATTGAATAGCTCCCTCTCCTGAATGAAATTGCTTAGTAACAGCATCGATAAGAACTTTTAATTCAGGTTTAGTGTGGTAAACGCGAGTGTGGTTGGCCATTCTTAATGCATCTTTCTCTGGGTCAATACTCCAATTACCATCAGAATCTTGCTTCCATAAATTTTCTTTAGCACCAGCAGCTTCTAAATCTTGGGAAGAAAATTGGCGCATACCTGCACTTCTTCTGATATTCCCAGCAACTATTGTCACTGCTGCCTCGTCAATTAGTAGACAACATTCAATTGAAGTTAGCTTTCTTCCTACTGCTTTGTTTAGAAGATTTGCTACGCGAGGATATAAATCTTTGAGTTTTACAGGGTTTGCCATGCCTCCGAAACCCTTGAGTGATTCACCCGCTGGCCTGACATCTTTTAAATCAATAGATACATTAATAACTTTAGAATTGAAGTTAGTGTCACTACTTAATTCAAGGATTTTCTGATAGCTATCAACCCATCCACGTCTACTATCCCCAACTTTTATGAGTACATTGTTTTCTTGAATAGAGAATGTAGTCTGTTCATTTCTTTCTTTAGAAGGAGTTAACCCAATATCTGAAACAGTTTCAATATTAATTGTATTTGCAACTTCTGGCAGTTGATCAATCAAGTGAGGTTCAATTATTGCACCAGTTCCGCAACCCATCATGGCTAAATCCATCATAAGACCAAAAGCCTGCCAATCAACAAGATTGGTTGAGGTGCAATTGTAGGCCCCAGAAAAATTCTTCTCTTTTTCAATCCATTCTGTTCCCCCTATCCAAAGCCATCGACCTGAGGGAAGAGCTTTTTTATCCTGTTGCATTTTTTGCATTAAATTTATTTCTGCCTCGTTTAATCCACCAAGCTTTTTTAGACCACCTAGATTTCTTGCGTTTACTTGTTCCCAGCTTTCACGACCGGCTGGAAGTTTCCTACTATATGTTCTGTAAAAGACAGGATTAGCTGCAGGTGCAGTTATTGGAAAATCAGTTGTAACATTCTTTTTACCCGATGCTGAATTATTGGTTTCGGGCTGGCTTGTTGCGATTGTCAAAATCTTTGTATCCCTTGGTAAGTTCTACAGTAACGCCATGTATAGCGTTAGCAAGTTTTTTTAACACCATCTACAGGGCTCCAAAGGAAAAAATTTTTTTTTCTTTTAGTAATGAAGAGAACTCCGGAACCAGAACTCATGCAAATCCCTTCTCAGGTAAAGGCTTATGCGGATGCGGATTTCTCCAGAAGCGATTCTTTTGTTATTGCAGGGCTTGAAAAATATTTAAAAAAAGTAGGTAAAATTCTTAATAAAAATGATTTGATTTTGGATGTGGCATGCGGGCCTGGAAATATTTCGGAGAGAGTTGCTAAAAATTGGCCTTTTGTAAAAGTTGTCGGAATTGATGGTTCAAAGGAAATGTTAAATGAAGCAGAGAACAAACTTTCCGAAAATCATAGTAAGAATCTGTCTTATGAGTTGATTGAAATTAATTCAATAGCCACAGGTGAAATACAGTTTCCTTTTAAAGCTGATGTTCTGGTCAGCAATAGTGCCTTGCATCATTTTCATGATCCTCTTAGGTTTTGGGATGCATTAAAAAAACTCGGTAAAACAAAGTGTATTCATATTCATCGTGATTTAATAAGGCCTGATTCTTTAGAAAAGGCATTTGAGATAAAAGAAAAACATCTTTCAAATTCTCCGGAAATTTTAAAAAAGGATTTTTATGCATCTCTCAAGGCATCATTTACAGTTGATGAAGTAACTCAACAGCTAGTTGATGCAGGGTTATCTCAATTAGAGGTTTTTCAAGTTGATGACCTTTATTTTGAGATTATTGGGTGTATTTAATCTTTTTCCTGAACAATTGAACAACCAAAAACAATAATGAAATCAATTCCCCAAGACAAGACTAATTTAGATCTAAATTTAGAAGAAGAATTAACTGTATCTTTAAGTACCGAGGTTGGTAAAAGGAGAAATTTTGCGATTATTTCGCATCCTGATGCGGGTAAAACCACATTGACAGAAAAACTCTTACTTTATGGCGGAGCTATTCAACAAGCAGGAGCAGTAAAAGCAAGAGGAGAACAGAGAAAAGTTACTTCTGATTGGATGGAGCTTGAAAAACAAAGAGGCATATCAATTACATCAACTGTTTTACAATTTGCTTATAAAGATAAGACGATTAATTTATTAGATACTCCTGGCCACCAAGACTTTTCGGAAGATACGTATAGGACGCTTGCAGCTGCTGATAATGCTGTAATGCTTGAGGACGCAGCTAAAGGTCTTGAACCTCAAACAAGGAAGCTTTTTGAGGTTTGCAGAATGCGTCAAATACCAATTTTTACATTCATTAACAAGATGGATAGGCCAGGTCAAGAACCGCTGGAATTATTAGATGAGATTGAGTCAGAATTAGGATTATCAACCTTTGCAGTCAATTGGCCAATAGGAAGTGGTGAGCTTTTTAGAGGAGTTGTAGAGCGTGCAACAAAAGAAGTTGTTTTATTTTCTAGAGCGGAACGAGGGAAGCAATCTAGTGAAATACGTTTGAAAATTAATGATCCTGAACTGAAAAACTTAGTAGAAGAGGAACTATTAATAAAAGCACTTGAAGAGATTGAGATCCTTGATGAAGCAGGTTGTGACTTAAATCAAGATTTAATCTTATCTGGAGAATTAACTCCTGTGTTTTTTGGGTCTGCAATGACCAACTTCGGGGTTAGGCCTTTTTTAGATAATTTTCTTGAGTTATCTCAGGGACCAGTTGCTCGAAATAGCTTTGATGGACCAATCGTTCCGACAAGAGAATCATTTAGTGGATTTGTATTTAAATTACAAGCAAATATGGATCCAAAACATCGAGATAGAGTTGCTTTCGTGCGCGTATGTAGTGGGAGGTTTAAAAAAGATATGACAGTTCAACATGCTAGGACGGGCAAACAAATCAGACTCTCAAGGCCTCAAAAGATTTTTGGTCAAGATAGGGCTGTTGTTGATGATGCTTACCCTGGGGATGTTATCGGTTTGAACAATCCAGGGATGTTTTCGATTGGAGATACATTATTTATTGGGCCGAGAGTTGAATTCGAGGGGATCCCATGTTTTAGCCCTGAGATATTTAGTTGGTTAAGAAATCCAAACCCCTCAGCTTTCAAAAACTTTAGGAAAGGGGTCAATGAATTAAGAGAGGAGGGAGCAGTCCAAATTCTTTACGATAAAGATCAAAGCAAAAGAGATCCAATTTTGGCTGCAGTTGGTCAGCTTCAGCTTGAGGTAGTACAACATCGACTCGCTAGTGAATATGGAGTGGAAACTAGGCTTGAACCAATGGGTTATCAAGTCGCCAGATGGGTAAAGGGGGGATGGCCTGCTTTAGATGAGGTTGGAAGAATTTTTAATTGCAAAACGGTTCAGGACGCTTGGCTTAGACCAGTACTGCTTTTTAAAAATGAATGGAATCTAAATCAGTTAAAGGAAGATCATCCTGAATTGGAATTAAACTCAGTTGCTCCTGTTGTCAGTGGTGTTGATCCTGTTTCTCTATAAAGTAGATTAAAATCTAATTATTCAAGAGAGTTCATAAATCTTTTTTGGAAAATCTATGGATCCTGATACTAATTCACAATCAAATTCAAACTCACAAGATCCATATTTGATACTTGGAATAAATGATGGAGCAAGCTTTGATGCTATTCAAGAAGCAAGGGACAAAAAGCTTATACAAGCAGGTGATGATCAAATTACTAAAGCAAAAATAGAGGCTGCTTATGATTCATTATTAATGGTGAGTCTTAAGTCAAGACAACTTGGTAATGCAAGTAACGAGGCAGTAAATGCTTCAAAGAAAGAAAATGAAGCCAAGAAGTTAGGTGAAACAGGACCTGGCTTACTCCTTACTAGGTTGAAGAATTTAAACCTTCCTAAATACGAGGAAAAAACATCAGATTTTTTACCAAGGTTAGAGTTCCCTTCGGGGCAAGAGTTGAATATAAAAATCTCATTAGGAATACTGGCATTTTTACTTGTTTTTATTGTGCCTTCAGAAAGTGTTGAATTAATTCTTTCACTTTCAACAATAGGTTTATTCATTAGTCAGGTACGCAGAGGGAGACCTATTCTTTCCTCAATAGTTTGTTGTATTCTTCTTCTAAGTATAGGGATTTTATCTGGTGCATTACTTTTAGGTGGCGCGCAATCATTCATTGATAATGCTGGAACATTGTCCTCTGATAAATTAGAAGCGATACCTGCAGTATTTTTAATTTGGTTGGGAGTACTTTTTCTTGACTAATATTTTAATCGATTAAAGATGTCAATTCTATTTCGTTAATAAGATAAATCTTTTTACAGAATTGACATATTAGTTCCGCTTCTCCTTCATCCTTTATCATCTCTGTAAGCTCCTCTTTTCCCAATATCTTTAATGCTGATATACTTCTTTCTCTAGAACATCTACATTTAAAATTAACTTCCTGAGATTTACTAATAATATCTGAAGGTGATTGATCAAGATCTGGGAAAATCTCTTCAATTAAAGAAATAAGGTTGTTACCTTTTTTGTTTAATAACTCTCCAAAGGAGTTAATCTCTCTACACCGATCTTCCAGTAAAGCTATGAGAGAATAGTCTCTTTCTGCTTTAGGTAGTATTTGTGCTAAAAGTCCACCGCTACAAATAATTCCTTCTTGATTAATTATTTCCCCAACAAATACAGCTGAAGGTGTTTGTTCTGAATGTAATAAATAAGAAGCTATATCTTCACCTATTCCTCCATTGACTAATTCAACTGTGCTGTTGTGAGGTTCTCCCTTCCCTTCATCTCTAATGACGTGAAGATAACCAATGCCTGTGGCTTTTTTAAAATCAAAGGAATATTGATTATGTTTGTTTTTTATAAGGTCTAATTCAAGACTTGGGTTGCCTACGTATCCCCTTACACTTCCATCTCGACCGGCATCAATAGTTAATCCTTTTAGTGGTCCATTTGAGCTTATTCTCATAGTAACTCTCCCATGATTTACCTTCATTGAACTAGCAAGTAAGAGGCTCGCACTCATTGCTCTACCAACGATTGCAGAAGTTAAATAAGAAAGTGAATGCCGTTTATTAGCTTCTTTTGTTGCTTCAGTCGTTGAAACGGCTATCAGTCTGATACCACCTTTAGCAGCAGTGGCTCTAATTAGTGAATCTGGCATCGATTGTTTGATTAATTGACTTCTTTGTTTGAGGGATGAGTTGACCCTCGCTCAGCTCATAGCAGTCGGCATTTAGATTCTCAAAAAGCTCGGGCTCATGAGTGACTATTAAAATAGTCTGCTTGTCTTTAAGTTTTGAGAGTAGTTCTATGACTCCGTTTCTCACTGACCAATCTAGACCTGCGGTTGGCTCATCTAATAAAAGCACTTTAGGATTCCTTAGTAATTGAACAGCAATAGCGAGTCGTCTTTGTTGACCTCCACTCAGGGATTCTGGTGGTTTCTTTAAATCTAAGTTGTTTAACCCTACTTTGTTGAGAGTTGAAATTTGGTTTTCAGTCGTTAACTTCTTGTGTCCAAGTCGCAGTTCTTGGGCTACAGATAATCCTAGAAAATATCTTTCTGGAAATTGAAAAACCAATCCACATAACCATCTCCGTTGACGTGCATTTAGAGTTTTGCCATTCCAGGTAATTACTCCTCTTTGATATCCAGAGAGACCGCTAATAACTTCTACTAATGTTGTTTTCCCGCTTCCACTGGGACCTCTGACTATGGTTATTTTTCCAATATTAGATTCTAAACAGAGGTCTCTTAAGATAGGATCTTCTGCTGTAGACGGATGATAATGAATATTTTTTAAACTAAGCATTCTTTTTTTATTGAGGCTTTAATCAACTAAATACTGACTTTTCTATTTTCTTTAATCAACTTACATTAGATTATCTTTGATATCTTTTAGTTTTTCTTTTTCAAGATCTATTGTTTATGGAAGTTAGGTTTCGTGAAGTTGATCCTTTCAATTGTTGGATATGGCTTAGGTATGCAGATGTGCCAAGTAAGGGAGAAAAAGAATACGTTGATGGTATTTTTGATTCTTGGTATGTGCTAGGGAGACTTGGTGGATTTAATTCTGAAAATTTGCAAACGCACGAAATGGGTTCTGATGTCAGTTGGATGAGCTATGAAAATGACGATACCTCTTCTAGTCTTCCATCATTAATGCATAATCTTGGAGAATTTGAATTTAATGAGTGTTGGGCGAGATGTTGGGTCGATTTAGGTACTTCTGACCTCATCGCAATAGATGTTTTGATAAATGTACTAAAACAAATGGATGTTGATGTTGTAAAAATAGAGGAATTAATTGTCGGAGGAGTAAATCAAGACTGGCCAGTAGAAGAACATCCTGATGCAATTTTTTCTTCAACAGAATAATTTTCTATGGCTGAGAAAAGAAGATTATTTATAAATCCAAATCGATTAAGTGATGAAATCGATTCAAATGGAGAGTTGATTTTGACCTCTGAGGAATCACATTATTTATCTAGGGTTATGAGGATGAGATCTGAAGATCTTTTAGAGGTCATTGATGGTAAAGGTCATCTTTGGAACGCAAAAATTGTTGAAAAAAAAACTATAAAACTTATCAATGGGTTTGATAAACCTCTTCAAGTCGTTTCAAGAAAGAGACCATTAATAGGTATAGCTGTAGTTATTCCTAAAAAGGGGTTTGAAAACTTTTTGCAAATGAGTTGTGAGATAGGAGTTGACATTATTCAACCATTGATTTCAAAACGTTCAGTAGTTAAAGAATGCAATAACGAAAAAATTATTAGGTATCAAAAAATTATTCATGAAGCCGTTGAGCAATCTGAAAGACTCTGGAGTCCAGAACTAATGCAGGCATTGACATTTTTTAATTGGATAAATGATTTGCCTTCCGAAGCTCAGATCGGATTTGCCACAACGCGCATTGAAGATTTGCCAGATTGTGTGAATTGGTTAGAAGAAACACCCCATAAAGTCAATCAAGTTTGGGTAGTAGTTGGCCCAGAGGGAGGCTGGAATAAAGATGAAGAGGCATTAGCTTTTGACTCTGGCTTATCTGGGTTGTCTATGGGAGAAACTATTTTGAGGACATCAACAGCTGCCGTAAGTGCCTGTCAGCTAATGATTTCATGGAGAAGACTTAAATCATCCCTTTAAGATTGAATATTTTTGATCATAAAACCGTCTATTGTTTAGAAACAGGCATGCTGATTAGAAACGATGGTTAACTTCTCTTTTATTAGTGGTATTTGGATTAATGCTTTTTTGATTAATTTCTTGTTGATATTTTTGGGACATAGGCTTCCATTTTTAACTAAGAAAGGTTGGATTCATGCTGGAATACTTGGAACACTTTTATTAGGATCTATTGGTTGGAATGGTTGGATATCAGTTTGTGTATATCTCTTGTTAGGAACTTTAGTTACAAAAATTGGATACAAAAATAAGGCTTCCCGAGGGATTGCTGAAGCCAGAGGTGGTCAACGTGGCCCTGAAAATGTATGGGGATCTGCAGCAACAGGTTGCTCACTCGCTTTATTAAGTTGTCTTTGGCCAAATTTTTTAGATTTATTCATGGTGGGTTTTGCTTCCAGTTTTAGTGCAAAACTTTCCGATACTTTTTCAAGTGAAATTGGCAAAAGATTTGGTAAAAGAACTTTTCTAATTACTACTTTAAAGACAGTATCACCAGGAACAGAGGGGGCAATAAGTATCGAAGGTTCGATGGCTGGTTTGTTAGGAAGTTTTATCATGACTGTTTTTATGCTTAATCTATCGATCATTTCTGGAATAACTGTTGCTTTTATAGTCTTCTTATCTGGCTATTTAGCAACTTTTTTGGAAAGTTATATTGGAGCAGTGGTGCAAAATAAGATTGATTGGATGACTAATGAATTAGTTAACTCTATCCAGACATCTATAGCCGCTATTATTTCTATCTTTTTATATTTGAATTTTGTTTAAATATTTAGTTTAAATCAGCCCAATTCTTTAATGCTGACCATTCACTAATTTGTTCATAAATCCACTTATGACCGTCAGTATTAAGATGTATTCCGTCTGATGAGAGTAATTCTTTAAATGATAATAAGTTGATCATTTTTTCATGGATAGATAAAAACGGGACATTTAATTCTAAGCAAGTTTCTTCAATTCTATTTTCATATTTAGAACAAGCTTGATTTGAATACCAAAGACATTCTGCAAAAGGCATTGAGTCTTCATTAACAGGTGTTAATCCAAGAACCATGATATGTACTTCATTCTTAATTTCGTTTACTAATTGTTTTAAACCAAATTTAAAAGCATCTTCGGAAAGTTGGGGCCTGCCATCTTTTCTTCCAATTCTAGCTGTATCATTTAATCCAATTGATAGCAAAATACCTTCAGGAACTTTTCTCCTTAACTCGCCCCTTGTTGCCCACTCATTCTTATATCTTATAGCAACTTTCTCTAATCCATCTCCTCTTACTCCAAGAGAATAAATGATAGGTGCACCATCTAAATTTAACCATTTTTTTCTTAATCTCTCAGACCATCCCCCTCCCTCTAGATCTCCCCATCCGTAAACCCCACTATCTCCAATTATAATTAATTTTTTCTGATATTTATTCATAAGTCGATGTGTTGAATAAAATAACTAACTAATGAAATTGTTGGTTGAATTCTTTAACCAATAATTTTGAGAAATGTTAAATAAAAATTCTCCTGACATTGTTAATAAAGAGAAAGAAGCAGTTATTATCATGACTTGTGCCCAATCGAATGAGCTTAGTGATTCCTGTAATTGCCACCCTAATCCTACTCCTCCGACTGCACCTATAAATGCTGTTTCCTTTAGGATTACGTCACTTCTATATGCTCCATAAGCTAAGTAACTATTACTTTGGGGGGCTAATATTCCATAAAGTGTTGCTGATTTCTTGCTTGAACCATTGCTTTTAATTGCTCGATAAATACTTTTTTCTTGATTTAGTATGTTATCTGTGAGTAATCTTCCCATGACACCCATATGTGTAATTCCTAGTGATAATGCTGCTACAGATATATTAGGATTAGTAAAAAGAAGAATAAGTATAGTGGTCAATGGAGGAGGGATCAATCTAAAGAAGATCCAAATAAGATTTTGAACTTTTAGAGGGAATTTACCTGGGAATAATACTAGTAAAAGTGGAGGGGTCCCTATTGCAATCCCAGACGCGAAAAAAGTTATTAAAATTGTTGTAATGATTAGTTTAAAAAGAGGTAAGGTATTAAATCCATTTCTTATATCTACGAATGAAGGTAAATTTAAATACGAAAAGCTTAATGGAGTAAATATCTCAAAATTTAGATTATAAAGCCAACTAATGCCTAACGATATAGATAGTGAAAATATTGAGATTGAAATTAAGAAAGAATTTTTCAAACTAATATTTTCAGATAAATAACTTCTTAAATATCTTATAAATTTCTCTAATAAAATCATAACTAACCAAAGCATCCACAAAGAAGTCCACATTTCATTGAACTCAAAGGATTTTAAAGTTAAATATAGTTCTGTTCCTATACCTCCTAATCCAAATATTCCAAGTAATGTTACACCTCTAATTGCACATTCAAATCTGTAACTTCCATATGTAGATACGATAGGTATTAACTTTGGTAGTAAAATAGTTATAAATGAGCTCATAAAATTAGATCCGGTTTTCTTAATTGCTATTAGAGGTTGTATGTCAAAACTATCTAGTTGCTCTGAAATTACTCTTGCTGTTAAGGCTGAATAGGGAATGACTATAGATATAATTGCCACCCAAATATTTAAACCTAAAATTTGTATTAATAGCAGGCCCCAGACTACTTCATGTATTGATCTTGGAATTGCTAATGAGTATTTTATGAATCTGCCTAAATAAGAAAATTTAGGAATACTTTTCCAAAATAAATCTGTAGATAGTATACCTAAAAGAATTCCAATAAGCATACTTATAACCCAGCTAGTTAAAGCAGTAGCAATTGTTATTTGAAGTCCTTCCCATGCGCCTTTAACTACTTCTTGATTTAACGAAGGTTTTATTGCTGAGCTTATGAATAGAAATATGATATTTAGACCCCCAATATGAAATCCTTTGATGATTTCTATTAGAATTGGAATGTAAGCTATTGATGGGATTATTGTTAATAAAGTTGATACTGGTTTTATTAATTTCATTATGAATTAAAATAGCCAATCAAACTCTGATTTATTAATATTATGAATTTCTCTATCTATTACAATCTCTCCATCCTTTAACCCAATAACTCTATTGAACTTATTTATTAAATTTATTTGGTGAAGACTTATAAGTATGGTCTCAGGGATTTTAATTCTAAGATAATTTTTTTGATTAATAAATAAATTTAAGATATTTTTTGATAATAGAGGGTCTAAATTTGAGAAAGGTTCGTCTGCAAGAAGAATCTCTGGCTCTTGTCTTAAAAGACGTGCAATGGCTATTCTTTTTTTTTGCCCACCAGAAAGTTTATTTATATAAGAATAAATAGTCTTTTTAGGCAGAGAGACTGCTGCTAGGCATTCTTGGCATAAACCTTTATCTAAGACTCCGAGGAGATTTTTTAAAGCCCATATGAAATTGTGTTTACCTAGTGCGCCACAGTTTATATTCTGAGCGACATTTAGCTCTTCTATCAAAGATAAATCCTGCCATATAGTTCCTATTTTTGACGACTCAATATTTGAAATATTATTAATGTGAGAACCTTTCCATATTACCTCCCCTTCGCTTGGGATTAGTGATCCATTCGCGATCGAGATTAATGTACTTTTGCCAGAGCCACTCTTGCCAATAAGCGCTATCTTCTCACCTTGATTTATTGTTAAATTAATATCTTTTACTCTAATACTTTCTTTACTGCGATGGCTTATATTCTTTAATTCTAGTAACTTAGTCACTTAATCTTTCCAATTTTTCTACCTACCTTTTCTATTTTATTATAATTCTCGTTTTTTGATATTATAAATTTTTTTGCGCTAAATAATTTGAGAATTTGTTTTTGTTTTTTTGACTTTTCATTAAAACGTAAAAATACATTTGTAAGCTCTTTCGTAAAACCTTTCTTGAACTTTTTATCTAGGTTTCCTTTAGCAAGCCAATGATAATTATGATAAGAAGGAGTCTTCCAAATCACAAAGACTTTTGAGGGGTCCACGCGTCCTCTCTCAAGATTCCTCTTCCATACTTCTTCGCTAAGAGCACCTGCCTCATATGAACCACTTTGCACAAGCATTAATGTTGAATCGTGGCTACCACTAAAGCCTGGTCTTGCACCTTTGAAATCTTTAAGTTGAACACCTGCTTTGTTTAAAAAATACTGTGGCATCAATCTTCCTGATGTTGAACTTTCAGAGCCAAAAGTAAAACGCTTGCCTTTTAGTGTTTTTAAGTCATTTATGTTATTTATTTTTTGGATTGAACTTTTCTTGTTTGCAATAAAAACACTATGGAATTTTTCATCAATATCTCTTTGTGCTATTACCTTGGATCCTTTGCGTTGAAGTCTTGCTTGTACACCCGTTAAAGCACCGAACCATACTAAATCTAAATTCCCGGTCCTAAAAGCTGTTACAGCTGCAGGATAATTAGTAACTGGTATATAACGGACTTGAACATTGAGCTGCTCGCTTAATTCAGAGGATAATACTTTATATAGACGATTCAGGTGCTCTGGGTTTTGATCTGGTATCGCCCCAATGCGAAGTATTTCCTCTGCTTTTATTGAACCAATATTAGATAAATTAAATATTGATAAAAGAGCAATAGTTGTTTTCGTGAACTTGATTGATCTTGGAGCTTGATTCATTTTTTTTTTTTTTTTATTATTTAAAAATCATTTAATAGTTTTTCTAACCTATCAACTCCATCGTTGATCATTTCATTTGAAGATGCATATGAGATTCTTATGCATTTGTCATCTCCGAAAGCAATCCCTGGAACTATTGCTAGGCCAACCTTTTCTAGTGCCAATTTACAGAAACTTATTGAATCGATATCCTCTAGATTAATTTCTGGGAAAACATAGAAAGCTCCAGTAGGAGGGACAAAAGAAATATTTTTTATTTTTTTTAGTCTTTCTGTTATCAATAACCTCCTTTTGTTATAAATTTCTGCCATTTCATGAACGCAATCTTTTGAGCCCTGAAGTGCGGCAATAGCTCCTTTTTGAGCAAAACTGCATACATTGCTTGTACTTTGACTTTGTAAAGCAATGGCTTTCTTTATTACCTCTGTATTTCCTGTTAGGTATCCAATCCTCCAGCCAGTCATTGCCCAAGCCTTGGCAAAACCGTTGACTGTGAAAATTCTATTTTTTAAATCTGGTGCTATTTTTGCGAAACTGTGATGAACTTGATTTGGAGAAATAAGAAATTCATAAATTTCATCACTCATTAAAAAAATTCTTGGATGTCTTCTTAAAAACTCAGAAATAGTTTTCATTTCTTGCTCGGTTAAAACGCAGCCTGTTGGATTACTTGGAGAGTTGATAATTAATAACCTTGATTTTTCAGTTACGTTTTCTTCTAGAGAATTGATATCTATTTTGAAATTATCTTTAGTTGAAGATTTAATTTTAATTGGCTTGGCACCAGCTAAAAGGGTTATCTCTGGATAACTAAGCCAATATGGTGCAGGTATGAGGACTTCATCTCCAGGATTTAAAACTACTTGAAATAAATTGTATATTGCTTGTTTCCCTCCATTTGTTACCAAAACATTGTCTGTTTTTGTGGGAACTTTATTAATATTTGATTGCTTTTGGGCAATGGCTTCTCTTAATTCAGGATCTCCAGCGGCAGGCCCGTAACGAGTTTTACCATCTTTTAATGCTTTTAGAGTTGCATCGATAATAAATTCAGGGGTATCGAAATCAGGTTCCCCTGCGCTTAAGCTGCAAATATTTTTACCCTCGGCTTTCAAAGCTTTTGCTTTTGCGCTGATCTCAAGAGTTAGAGAAGGTTGTATGGAGAGAGCTCTTCTAGATATCTGTGATTTGTCAGTCATCTTCGAAGCATAACTTCAAAATGTTTTTGTTAGATTCACTTTTAAAGTGAATTCATCTAATTACAAACTTACTACTTAATCAGATACTTGCATGCCTTTGATGAACATAAACTTTGTAATTGCTTCTGAAAACCCTAAAGAATTGTCTGGATTTTATGCCAAAATCAACTCTGATAAGGCAAGCAAAGGTTTAAATGCCACCCATTATTTTATTTCGTTAAGCAATCGATCCAAAATACATTTTTATCGGCCTAATGAAAATCACGAATGGCAAAGGAAAGGAAACTCAACCTCATTGTGTTTTCAACGTGAACCTTGTGAAGAACCATCAAAAATCATCAAAAGCTGGATATCTGAGATATTGAAAATAGGAGGTAGTGCAATGGGAATTCCAAAATTGGCAAACTTTGGTTCTGAGCAATGGATGCTTGATCCAGAAGGTAATCAATTTTTAATTTTGGTGCCCTATCTTTTAAAAGGGTCAGATAAGGCAGCTTTAATATGATCCCCAAAAACATCCCCTGTGATGAAGACGTTCCTAAAGTTCCTGATTTAAGCAATTCCATAAACAAAATCGTTGTATCAAGGGGTAACCCTTTCGCTAAGTTAATGATTATTGGAGAAGCTCCAGGAGCAAAGGAGGAGGAGATAGGTGAGCCTTTTGTAGGAAGGTCTGGAAAATTACTTGATCAATTGCTTCAAAATGCGGCTATTGATACTATTCAAGATGTTTATTTTTGCAACGTGGTCAAATGTAGACCTCCAGAAAATAGACGCCCAACAAAGGCTGAAATTCAAGAAAATCTTCCCTGGTTGTATCAACAAATCAAACTTGTAAATCCAGAAATTATAGTTCTTGTTGGTGCTACAGCATTAGAAGCAATTTTGGAAAATACGTCCCCAATAAGCATTCTCAGGGGTAAATGGATTAATTGGGATGGAAGACTTGTTATGCCTATTTTTCATCCAGCTTATTTACTTAGAAATCAATCAAAAGAAGAAGGAACTCCAATGAGTTTAACCAAATTGGATTTTTTAAAAATCAAAGAAAAAATTGATACTTTAAAATAGCCCTCGAATATGTCATTGTTGTTTATTAAAGAGGCTCAATTGTTAACTCATGATTGCGACCCTGGAAAAAGATAAGAAAGAAAATAATGTTTCACAGCGTTATGGCACCAGAATTATTCGTAGAGATACTAGAGTTGTAATGGTTGGAGATATTGGTATCGGAGGAGATAACCCAGTGCGTGTTCAGTCAATGATTAATGAAGATACGATGGATATTGAGGGTTCAACGGCCGCAATAAGGAGATTACATGAAGTTGGATGTGAGATTGTCAGATTAACAGTTCCAACTCTTGCAAGTGCAAAAGCTGTGGGGGAAATCAAGAAACTTCTAGCTAGCACTTATAAACCAGTTCCTTTGGTAGCGGATGTTCACCATAATGGAATGAAAATAGCTTTAGAAGTAGCCAAGCATGTAGATAAAGTTCGTATTAACCCTGGATTATTCGTTTTTGAAAAACCTGATCCGAATAGAACTGAATTTACTCAAGATGAAATTGATGTTATCAAACAGAAAATTATTCAAAAATTCGAACCGATTGTTAATACTTTAAAAGAGCAAGATAAGGCACTCAGAATAGGAGTCAACCATGGATCTTTGTCAGAGAGAATGTTATTTGCTTATGGAGATACTCCCTTCGGAATGGTTGAATCAGCAATGGAA
Source organism: Prochlorococcus sp. AG-402-K14 (assembly GCA_003216815.1). GTDB lineage: Bacteria > Cyanobacteriota > Cyanobacteriia > PCC-6307 > Cyanobiaceae > Prochlorococcus_B. The sequence goes on from QCIG01000010.1 coordinate 44,365, forward strand.
TTTATACGAATATGTCATTCGTTAGATTTTCACAATATTGTAATTTCGATGAAGGCTTCTCGAGCTCCAGTGATGCTTGCTGCTTATAGAATGATGGCTGACACAATGGATAAAGAGGGATTTAATTATCCATTGCATTTGGGCGTGACTGAAGCAGGAGATGGGGATTATGGAAGAATTAAAAGTACCGTAGGTATAGGTACATTATTATCTGAAGGAATTGGAGATACCATAAGAGTTTCTTTAACAGAGGCACCTGAAAAAGAAATACCAGTTGCATATTCAATTTTACAAGCGGTTGGCTTAAGAAAAACTATGGTCGAATATATTAGTTGTCCAAGTTGTGGAAGAACTTTATTTAATCTAGAGGAAGTTGTAGCAAAAGTTAGAGACGCTACCCAACATTTAACGGGCCTAGATATTGCAGTAATGGGTTGTATTGTTAACGGGCCTGGGGAGATGGCAGATGCTGATTATGGTTATGTAGGTAAAGGCGTAGGAACTATTGCTCTTTATAGAAATAGAGATGAAATTAAGAGGGTCCCTGAAGATGAAGGTGTTCAGGCATTAATTGATTTAATTAAAGAGGATGGTAAATGGGTAGATCCATAAAAAAAGGAGATATAGTTTAGTTGTTTAATTATCATAAAAAACTTCTTTAGAAATTATGTTGAAGAGATTTTTAAAAATATGTTTAACAATAGCCTTTTTTTCTACGCCATCTTTTTCTTTTCAAGCTAATTCTTCTACCTTGGTTTCTGATAATCCAAAGGAGATTATAGATCAGGTTTGGCAAATAATTTATAGGGATTTCTTGGACTATTCAGGGGAATATAAATTAGAGAAATGGATAAAATTAAGGAAGGAAATTCTATCAAAGAAATATCTTGATAATGAGGAGGCTTACATTGCTATAAAAAATATGTTGTTGAAACTTGATGATCCTTATACAAGGTTTCTAGATCCTAAAGAATTTAATGAAATGAGAATTGATACTACGGGTGAGTTAATGGGAGTAGGGATACAAATTTCTTTAGATGAGGCTACCAATGAAATTGTAGTTGTATCTCCAATAGAAGGAACTCCAGCTTTTTTCGCAGGAATTAAACCAAAGGATGTAATCGTATCAATTGATGGCAAGTCCATAGAGGGTTTTAGTATAGATAGTACGGTTAAATTAATTCGAGGCAAAAAAGGAACTAAGGTTGAATTAGGTATAATTAGAGATGATATTTTTTTAAAAGTATCATTAATTAGAGATAGAATAGAAATTAATGTGGTTAATAGTCGCATAAATAATACGGAATTAGGTGCAAAAATTGGTTATCTAAGATTAAAACAATTCAATGCAAAATCTCCAAAAGAGATGAGTTTATCGATTAAGAAATTAGAAGAACAAAAACCTTTTGGATATGTATTAGACCTTAGAAGTAATCCTGGGGGATTGCTAGAGGCAAGTATTGAAATAGCTAGACAATGGATAAATACGGGAGTTGTTGTAAGTACTAAAACAAAAGATGGAATAACTGATATTAGGAAAGCAAAGAGTAGAGCATTAACTAATAGACCCGTTGTTGTTTTAATCGATGAAGGGTCTGCAAGTGCTAGCGAGATTCTTTCTGGAGCAATTAAAGATAATAATAGAGGTGTTTTGGTTGGGAAAAAGACTTTTGGTAAAGGGCTTGTCCAGTCTGTAAGATCTCTCTCTGATGGCTCAGGCTTAACAGTTACTGTCGCTAAATATTTAACACCTAGTGGTAAAGATATTCATAAAAATGGGATTGAACCTGATGTAAAAGCAGATCTTTTGTTAGATGGAAAATACAAATTAACAAATTTAGATCTTGGGACTGATAAAGATAGTCAATATGTAGTAGCTGAAAATATATTACTTAAAAAGTATAGAGTTCAAAGTGAAAATCATTCTTATAATCCTAAAAAATCTAATAGAAGTTATGCACTAAAAAATAGACTTAGAACCTATCAATTCTCATATAACCGTACCAGTCAGGAATAAACTTTTCACTTCTTTTTTGTGGGTCAGAGATTAGTTTTATTTCCCAGCATTTAATTTTTTTAATAGAATGTACATCATCAACTTCTCCGAAATTCTTTATACTTGAGAAATTATCATTATGTTTATATTTTAAATTTGATTCCCAACCTTTTCTTGCCTTATTTTTTGCATCGAAAGCTTTCTTTGCGACAACTAAGGTGAATACATGCTCTTCATACATCTTCTTTGGATCGTATCCACCTAAATTAATAAACCAAAGAGATTCGTCTTCTTCTTTATTTGTATTAATTGATTCATCTTTATTAGATTTAGAGATAACTATTTTGTATCCATCAACGTATTTAATACGCTTGTAACTGTCTATATGGAGTCCGTTTCTCTTGCCTATCCATTGCTTTCTTAGCTCTGGGAATGTATCTTCTATTGATTCGCCTAAAACCCATCGAACATCATGAAGCTCTATATTACTTGTTAAACTTCTTCCCCCTAATACAACAATAAAAAGGGATAAGTTCATATTGTTAAATTAATTACTCATATCAAGCATTTTTTTTAATGGTTTATAGGCCATAGTTCTGACTTCTTCGTCCATGTGTAACTCTGGTTTCATTTCTTTTAGACACTCATATACTTTTTCTAATGTATTCATTCTCATATATGGACATTCATTACAACTACAACCATCTATTCCAGGTACATCGAGATATGTTTTTAAAGGGTTTTTTAATCTCATTTGGTGAATTATTCCTGGCTCAGTAAGTACTATGAATTTATCTTTTTGACTTTCTTGCGAGTAATTTAATAATTTGCTTGTTGAACCTATGTAATCGGCCAGATCTAATAGATTTTCTTGACATTCTGGGTGAGCCAGAACTTGTGCGGCGGGATGCTTAATTTTTAATTTAATTAGAGACTCTTCATTAAAAGCTTCATGTACGAGACATCTCCCAGGCCATAAGGTTAATTTTCTTCCGCTTTGACGTTCAACCCATCTACCCAGATTCTTGTCTGGTGAAAATAAAATAGGAAGATCTTTAGGCAATTGCTTTACAAGATCAACCGCATTACTACTGGTACAAATTAGGTCACTTTTTGCTTTTACAGCTGCGCTGCAATTTATGTAGCTGATAGCAAAATGATTAGGATGATTATCTAAGAATTTTTGGAATTCATCAGGTTGGCAATCGTCTGCAAGTGTGCATCCAGCATCAAAATCAGGAAGAAGGACAGTTTTGTTTGGAGATAAAATCTTTGCTGTCTCAGCCATAAAATGAACACCACAAAAAACAATGACATCTGCATTAGTTTCCGAGGCCTTTCTTGATAGCTCTAAAGAATCCCCAATAAAATCAGCTATGTCTTGTATTTCAGGCTCCTGGTAGTAATGAGCAAGAATTATTGCATTTCTTTTTTCTCGCAAAAAATTGATCTCACTAGTGAGATTTTTGCGGTTATTTGAGACTGATGTATCAGTCTTGTAATAGGAAACAGTGGTAATTAGTTTCCAAAGGAACTTGTTGGGGCAGTATAGAGGTTAATTTCCTAAAAAATCTGTCAGTTATCCGAATTGCCATCGCTGGGGATTTACATGGGTCATGGAGTCAGGATGATCTAGATTTGCTTTTGGAATTAAATCCTGATGGTGTCTTGTTTGTTGGTGACTTGTCTGATGGAGATTTAAGAATTGCCAGGGCAATAAGTAAAATCTCCATTCCTACGGCAGTAATACTAGGAAACCATGATAGAGGTCAAGACAGGTCTGGAGATATTTTAAGAGCGCAATTGGATTTACTTGGTGAGAAGAATTGTTCCTGGAATTTATCCAAATGGAAATTGAATGAACTTTCTGTTGTTGGAGCTAGACCTTGCAGCGCTGGTGGGGGGTTTTTCCTGGCTCCAGAGGTTAAGGAGGTATTTGGAGAGGTTAGCCTTGATGAATCTGTCCTTCGTATTGTTTCTGCAGCCAAGTCAGCACCATTAGCCTTCCCTTTATTGATACTTGCCCATTCGGGACCAGTTGGTCTTGGTTCAGAGTCTTCTAGTCCTTGTGGTAGAGATTGGAAATTACCATCCATGGATTGGGGTGATAAAGATCTTGGAATTGCAATTGATCAAATTCGCAAATTTAGGATTCCAGAATTAGTTGTTTTTGGTCATACCCATCATCAATTAAGAATAGGTGGCAATCGAACTAGAAAAACTTTTGCAAAAGATATATGGGGGACTTCGTATTTAAACGCAGCATGTGTCCCAAGAAGAGGACTGGATTCTGCCGGTGAGAATTTGTGTCATTTATCTTGGGTTGAGTTCTCGAGTGGCAAGTTGATTCATGTATCGCATAGATGGTTTAGGAATGATGCATCAATTGCTTATAAAGAAATTTTATTAAGTCAATAAATTGCTATTTAATAGATCTTTAGACTCTATAAAGTCAATTTAGGTTAATTTTGTTTGTTTACATCAGGGGCTTTGAATTTTTTTTCTGCTATCAAATAAGCACCTACAGCAGAGCCTATAAATCCCAAAATATTTCTCATTAAAGGTAATAAATCATTTGTTCTTGTTACGACAGAAGCAATGCCAAAAATACCAAATAGCATTATCCATAGAGGTGATAGGAGTAACAGCCACCCTATTGAGAATGATTCATTGTTTTTTCTTGGTGATGCAGCAAAACCTGCGATGATCCCCCCCAGCAAAGATGTCAATAGTGTCCATTGCCATTGTTCTTGAGGTAGACCAGGCACTACTTCGCACCCGCCACGGTCTAGGCAGGTTTCTACAGCTTTTATTGAAGCTAAAATTGCACCATCTTCCCCATTATCTCTTACATAAAATTGGTTTCCAAATCTTGTTTGTAATTCAACCCAAAATATTCTGGGCATAAGTGCAAAATATGCATCACCTACATTAAAACTTAGTAAGTTTCCGCCCCTAGGGTCTGCAACTATTAGTAGGCTTGTTTCATCAAGATTCCAGTAGTCTTTAACTGCTAAGCCAGGTGTTTTTTCATATTGCGACAATACTCTTATTTTCCACCCTGTTTCTTCTTCATAGGAATTTAGAGAAGTTTCTAAGTCTGCTCTTTGTTTTTCACTTAGAGCTTTTGCAAGATCGATTATGGGTGTCTGTTCTTTTGGTAATAGATCAGGATTATCGTAAGCAAATGTACTTCCTTCAATCGAAAACATGATTACGAGGCTCAGGAAAAAAATTATGGCTTTTTTAAATGATTTTTTGAGCATGTACTTATTTGTCATTTAACGTATTCTCCATGATGATTGCCCCTACTGCGAGATGTCCTAAATGGTTGATTGGTCCCATGAAAGATTGTGGCGGTTCAATAAGCTTTTACAAATATATGGATTTAGTTTTAAATGATCCCTCAAATGGATTTTATTCAACTGGAAGGTTAAAGATTGGAAAGGATGGCGATTTTTGTACTTCACCATCTTTAGGTAATTATTTCGCCCAATTATTAGCCATTCAAGTTGTTCAATGGTTTTCTGATCTAGAAAAAGCGGGAATTGATTCTAAATTATTATCTCTTGTCGAGATTGGACCAGGAGAAGGGACTTTATCTAGAGACTTAATTGATGCTATTAATGAAATTGCACCTGCTTTAATTAGTAAAATTGAGCTTGTTTTAGTGGAATTAAATATTGGCATGAGAAAACGACAAGAAAAAGTAGTTAATAATTTGACAGGGGTTAAATATCGCTGGAGCAACTTTGAAGAACTTACCCAAAAACCAGTGACAGGCGTAGTTATTGCTAATGAAGTTTTAGATGCTTTCCCTGTAGAGAGATTAGTTTTTAAGGACAATAGAGTTTTTAGGCAGGGAGTTTCTTTGAAGAAAATTAATAAAGAATATTTTTTGGATTTTGTTGATTTGAAACCTACTCATGCGATTGATCAATTTTTAAAAGATTCTAAAAGGCTTTTAAAAATTGATTTCCCGCCAAAGGACATTTGTTTTGGATGGATTACAGAATGGCATTGTGATGTGCAGACTTGGTTTAGAAGATTATCTAAGGTTTTACTAAATGGCTCATTATTAGTAGTTGATTATGCAATGGAATCAAAACGCTATTACAACGTAATGAGAAATAACGGTACTCTTATTTCATACAGAAATCAAGAAGCAAATACTAATATTTTGAAAGATTCTGGTCTTTGTGATTTGACAGCACATTTATGTATTGAAACAACTGTTAATTATGCTATTACCAATGGATGGAAGTTCATCGGTGAGACAAGACAGGGTCAGGCTTTATTGGCATTAGGACTTTCAAAATTTCTATTTTCTCTTCAAAATGCAACCAGTAATAATCTTTCGGACTCATTAGAGAGAAGAGAGTCATTGTTGAGGCTTGTTGATCCGATGGGACTGGGAGAATTCAGATGGTTGGCTTTCCAGAAGGATAATAGCAATGATCTGGTTTTACGAAATCGTTTTCTTGAAGAGCCAATTAACTAAGTTTTTGTAAGCATTCACATATTTCTTGGTCTGAGATATTATTGAATATTTTTACATCACCAATTTGCATGGGCATAACGAAACTAATTTTGCCGTCTTTGACTTTTTTGTCTCCTTGAAGTGAACTTATAACATTTTCTAATTTAAGTTCTGGCCATATAGATGGTAAACCGGCTTTCTCTATTAAATCTTTTTGCCTTTTTGCTTCAATCTCTTTCCATAGACCTCTTTCTACTGCCAATTGACCTACTGCAACCATGCCCATAGCAACAGCCTCGCCATGAAGCCATTTACCATATCCACAAAGATTTTCTATTACATGACCAAATGTATGTCCATAATTTAAAAATGCTCTTACTCCACTTTCTTTCTCATCTTTCATAACAATTTCTGCTTTAGATTCAGCCGAACGCTTAATTATTTCAAATAGAAGTTCCTCTTTCATACACGACAAGTCAGAAATGTTATCTTGTTTCTCCAGAAGTTCAAATAAATATACATCTGAGATCACACCGTACTTTATTATCTCAGCCATTCCTGCTTTGAATTCTCTTATCGGAAGAGTAACTAATGTTTTAGGATCTATTAAAACTAATTTAGGTTGATGAAATGAGCCTATTAGATTTTTACCTTTAGCATGATTTATCCCTGTTTTACCGCCAATAGAAGCATCAACCATGGCGAGTAAGGTTGTCGGGATTTGGACTACATTAATTCCACGCAGCCAAGTAGCAGCTGCAAAACCCGTCATATCTCCAATAACGCCACCTCCAAGGGCAATCATCAAAGACCCCCTCTCTAACCTTGCTTCATAAGCAGCGTCATGGATTAAATTTATAGAAGATTGATTTTTTTGTTCTTCTCCTGCTTCTAATATTAATAGTTTTGGATTGTATTTACTTTTAATTAAACTTTTCATAACAGAATCAGCGTAATGATCCGAGACTTCTTTGTTTGATACGACAAGTATTTTTAGTCCTTCCCTAAAACCAATTTTATTTAGCTCATCCCCTATAGATTCAAGACTATTGTCTCCTATGACGATCTCGTATGGATTACTAGCTAACGAGAGTTGAATATGGTGGTTGTCTTTATTCACAGTTTTGAGGTTAAAAGATTTTTGGTAATTAATAATCTAAATTATCAAACATGAAAGGAATTATATGATTGACTAACAAATTTATAAATCAATGAGATACGTTCGTATACTTAAAGTATTTATTCCAGGATCAAAATAATCAACATATTTGAAGACTTTTTTGGTTGTGCATGAGGATTGTTTTTATTAAAATCAAAATTTATGTGATCTTCATTGTTTGTTTGTACGATTTTTTGTTTGTCTGCTCGTGAGCAATGTTCTAATAATGAGGGCTTGAACAAATGATTGGGGTTGTAGGTGGAGGTCAGCTTGCAATGCTACTAGTTGAGGCTGGAAAAAAAAGAGATATTCAAGTTGTTGTTCAGACGGCAGTAAAGACTGATCCTGCTGCCAAAAAAACTAAGGAAGTTATTCTTCATGATCCCACAGATGCAGAGGGGACAAAACTTCTTGCGAGAAAGTCGAGCTTAATAACCTTTGAGAATGAATGGATTGATATACCAAGTTTACTTTCACTTCAAAATAATGAAGTTACGTTTGTCCCTAAACTTCAATCTATACTGCCTTTAATCAATAAAATAACTCAAAGAGAGTTATTAAACAGTCTTGATATCCCTTGCCCTGATTGGCTACCTATACTTTTAGACAAATCATTAGATATTGATCTCCCAGTAGATTGGAGATTTCCATTGATGGCAAAAGCTGCCAGAGGTGGATATGACGGTAAAGGAACAAAAATTATTAAAAATTTAAAACAATTGCAAGAATTGCTTGAAGTTGATTCAGGTGAACAGTGGATGTTAGAAAAATGGGTCTCTTTTGATAAAGAATTATCTATTGTTTCTAGTAGGGATATAAATGGGATAATCCGTAGTTTGCCAATCGTAGAGACTTATCAATCTAATCAAGTATGTGACTGGGTGCTTGCTCCCGCTGATATAAATCATGATGTAGAAATCATGGTGAGAAACATTGTCTCTTCGTTATTGTCTGAGTTGGACTACGTTGGAGTTATAGCTATTGAATTTTTTTACGGATCAGAAGGCTTACTTGTGAATGAAATAGCGCCTAGAACACATAATTCAGGTCATTTTTCTATCGATGCATGTAGTAGCAGTCAGTTTGACCAACAAGTATGTATTACTTCTGGCATCAGTGTGCCCATGCCTGAAATGCTAGTTGATGGTGCTTTAATGGCAAACCTACTTGGTTTGCAAAGGAACTATCCAATATCACTTTCCAGGAGATTGGATGATTTAAGGAGCATTCCTGGTTTGCATGTTCATTGGTATGAAAAAGAAGAGGAAAAAAAAGGGAGAAAGCTTGGTCATGTGACATATCTTTTGAATAAAAAAGATGCTGTGTCTCGAAAAAAAGAAGCACTAGATATTTTAAAAACTATTAGAAAAATTTGGCCTACCTCTTGATGGTATTTTGTTTAGATTGTAAAAGTACTGCTTAGTTGGTAATGGCCTTTTCAAGTGCTCTGATCTGACTCTCTTTCGATATGGGGAGGCTGTCGTGAAAGTAACGTATACCAGCTTGCTCTGGAAACGAAGCTTCACTTTGAATCCCCCTCTGGTTTTTCCAGGTCGATGCTTCTTGGGTCTTACGGCTAAGCGGTACTAACTCTTAATTGAATCCACTGCAAAATATTTAAGTTTTCAATAATTAAATAGTTCAATCTCGATGATTCTTAATTCTTCAAGATGATTTATGGACTCTATTAACGCTTGATATCAAGAGCTTACACCTCTTGCTTCGCGGGACTTTCTTAAAAGGTCATGGTCTTCTCTCGCTCTTTTGTCAAGACTGGCTATGTCTTTCCTTGCTTTCTGATCAATTTTTTGAATATCTTCTCTTGCTCTTTGATCTAGAAGTGCAATATCTTTTCTCGCTCTTTGATCAATGTTTTCAAGGTCGGCTCTCGCTCTTTGATCAACATTCTCTAAATCTATTTTTGCTTTCTCTACCATGCTTGTCATTGAGTCGACCATCATTGATAACGCTGAGGGGACTCGTTTCCCAGAAGGAGAAAGAGCTACCTGCTCATTAAGGCTAATATTAGGGTTTGCTCGATTCGAAGCCATAGATTTAATTAAAATAGGCTTGCATTAATTAGAAGCCATTTCCTTTGTCTTTCTATTATCTCTTTTTATAAGCCTAATAAATAAAAACCTTCTGAAGAAAAACGAGATGTAATAGTATTTACTAATTTGGGATGAAAAGCTCATTTCGCTTTATTGATATATTTCAAGCTTTTGATGGAACCTGAGACTTTTTTTTAATGAAGCCATGAGAATTTGTCATTAACAAATAAATAACAAAGATAAGAAAAGGAGTAATATCTTAATTTATCTTTTCTGGGACGATATAATTTCTATATTTTGAGATAATTTTAGGATGATTGAAGTCTATAATTAAATTTTCAAAAGGTTCAAAAAACTATCTATTTCTTCAAATAGACAAATTAAACCTTATTATATTTTTAGTTTAATTTAAATTCAGCTAAAGAAGAATATGTTTTATAAGATTCAAAGAATTAAAGTGTTTATAGTTAATTTTCTTTTGGATAAAGCTTTGCTATCCTCTCCTTTTGCCTTTCTATTTCTAGTTTTTCTCTTTTTCTATCCTTGTAGGAATCATTATCTTCATTAAGTCTGAAAAAGACAAAATAGAACATAATGCCTGTAAATATTAATCCTATGAAAAGGACCCAAAAGCCAATAAAACCTGTAGGAGATAAGTAGTCAAGCCTAAATAAACCATTATCCATGCTTTATATTTATATAATTTGTTCTTCTATGTTATCTATTTTCATTAGAAACAGTACAAAATTTGATTTTTTTGGAAATCTAATCCTAAAAACCTTGAACTTATAAGGCATTATTTTTAATAATAAGAATTTTTACGCATTAACACATAATCAAATCTATTTAATATTGAAATACTTTCTGATTTAAAATGGAAGAAACCCATAACTACGCAATGAACCTTATTGTTCCATTAATGGGAATTACTCCTTTGCTAATGCTTTTTATCTTGAAAGGTGAGAAAAGAACAAAGCGTACAAAAAATTGGACTAGGTCTATCAACTAGAATTGTTAGCAAATTTTTTAATAGTCTTTTTTCGCTTTAACAAGCAGAAACATTTTGTTTATTTATAAATTTATTAATTCGTAAATAATATATTGGTTCATTTAAAATTTTTTAAAATAAAGTCTCTTGAATACTTCACTGATTTTTTACCATCCCTAAGTTTTCTTATCTCTACAGGTAGATATGATTTATGTAATAAATATCAAATTAAAACCAATAACTACGTATTAACTATGCTTTGTTCGGTTTTCACTCGCACTCAATTAATCTTTTTGCTATATTGATAAGTGATTACATATATAGATATGTATTCGTTTTTTATTCAAAATTTCTAGTCTATTTATTATCGATGCAAAAACAAGAAACCCAGCAATTCGCAAAATTTTTTCTGAAGGATTTAAAGAATAAATCTGAAAAAAATAACAATGAAAAATCCACTTTTAATCGACTTGATTGCCTCTCTTAGTTATAAAATTGATGTGAAATAAATCAATTTTTTCATTACTTAATGAAATAGGTAATTACTCTCAGATACTCCAAATATATATGTAATTAATACCTAATGTCTGCTCTAAAAATTAAATTAATAAAAAATAAAAAAAAACATCTACGAAAAGCATGCTAACAGTAGCTTAGTTTTATGGGAGGGGAATGAACAAACCCATTCAAAGAAAAACTACTCTAAAGTGGAGTTCTGATGGGGAGCTTTCTTCTGTTGATATGGCAAGGGTTTTAGAACTTCTTGCGAATAATGAATTAACTCAATGTGTATTAGCCTGTGATGCAAATAAAAAATCTTCGGAGATACTTTTTCACTTAAAAGAAAGGATATAAGTGCATTTACCTAAAAAAGTTTTGTTAATTTTTCTTGAAACATCTTCTTTAAATAGTATGTTTAGTTACTATTAAATTTAAAAATATGAAAACAGCACAAGATAGATATTTTGAATGTTTAGAGGTTTGTATTGAAGATGAGCAAGGAAAGTCTTGTCGACAAGTATGTGCTCCTATTCTAAACGATGATCCTTCTGATCACCCAACAGTTCCATTGATTAATAAGATTTAAAGAGATTCTTTCAGAAATATAGATTAATTATTTTTTATATAAATATCTTTTGCCAGATTTCAAATTCATTAGAACAAATTGAATAAAGAAAATTATTTTTGGTTTATTATATGATAACTTGATGGTCACTTATATGATTGGTAGTTCTATAAATTTATAAAATCAGCTAGGATTTAACAAACTTTATTAAAAATATGGATATTCCAATCACACATATAAATTTATTTAATGCACTATTAGCTCTTTATGTAATTGGTTACCAAATTTCTATATGTTCAGATTGGAGTTGGATCCCAATGAATAAAGAGGATTATCAACTCCCATACAAAGATAAGTGAAGTAAATTGGGTTAGTATCTTTTGCTAATTTCAAAAAAAAATATAAAAATAATTCTGGAAATATCTCATATTTTGAAACTATTAAATTGCTAATTTATAATTTTAATACCTTGGGAAAATTGTCGTAGACAATCTTTGTATGGATTTAATATGTATATTTTGTATCAGCGATCTCTGTATGGCGCTGAATGATTCTATATGTTTTGAACGACATGGAATAGGCCGAATGAATAACCTCCTATAAGTATCCAACCAAGTATTGCTGAAATTATGGTTGACCTTCTGTTGTGCCTTCTTATTGCATTTTCTATCATTTCATTTACGACCTCTTTATCTACTAGATTTGTTGGTTTTGGATTGGTAGAAGTCATTGTGTTATGAGAATTTGATTATTTGAGATTTTGGAGTAAATCTTTATTGATCAGATTCAATCAAAGAATGAATTTGATTTGTTAAGGCTGTTGTTGCCAAAAATGCTAGAAATGGTCGATCATCGCTAGTAGTCGCAGAAGACAAGCAATCAGAGAATATGTAAATATTTGTTAAACTATAATGGATTTTTTTTATTGTTGTGTAGGTAAAATCACTTTAATGTGGTTTTGGTCAGATCTTTTTTCTTTTGACCTTAGGGGGTGATAAATTTTTATTCTGAATAAATAAATTCCATATGACTTTTAGTAGTGTTAATAAAAATAGAACTATGTAGTCGTTTTTGCTTGATATTTATAAATAGGTGAAAAGTAATTCTTTTACCTTGTACTTTTTATTTTGATCTCTTTCCACAGTTGATTTTGAAAACTGTAATAATAAAAATAAAATCAATGGTTGGTCTAACACCAATAGAACATTATCAGCTTGAAAAGTTAGAGTTTGCTTTGGCATTCTCCCTAACTATTGGTGACAAAATCAGATCAGAACAGATTAAAGATCAAATAGAAAAAATTGGTTTCAACTATGAAGAACCAGGAACCTAATAATTAGCTTACTGAATTTGATTTATTTTTTTATGCTTATCTCTAATTTAGTTCTGAATAGTTTTACTTAGGTTATAAATTATTTTCATTATTATCGGACTCATTTTTTTCAAGGGTTTTTCTAGTCAAGAAAGAATACGATGCTTGATGTTTCTCTTTCCATTCTTTATGTTCTTTGATTTGTTTTTTTAACTTTTCAAGACTTTCTTTCTCTTCGGGGTAAAACTTTTCTAAATATTCGGGGTTTAAATTTATATTACCTTCAAATTCATATACCATTTCTTCGAATGACTCGCATATGCCTAGGATGTCAGCCATGAAGTCTTCAAACTCATCGATATTGATTTCTTGAAGAACTTTTCTTAATTTACTTTGACTTGACTCTTCCGGTTCCCACTCTTTTTTTAATACATGAAGGAGATTGAGTTGGCCAATTCTGTCAAGAAGATCCCAATTAGACGCATCATCTGCTGAGTAAAAATAGGATCCATCTCCTGATTGATAAAACTTGCCTCTTTCTTTATCCATTTACACTAGGTTTACTTGTTTAAGCATGTGATTTACTTTATTTATCACTAGATTTGATTTTTAGTAATGTATAAAAATTTACTATATTTTAGGATAGCATCCATATTGACATCTTAGCATTATTTTTATTCTTTCCAGATTTTGTATTTTTTTAGTTGAGACATTAAACTTAAATTATGTTCTATTAATTATTACTTTTAATTAAAGAAGTCCAAAGGAAAAGGCCCAATTGTCCTTGCCATTAAATCACTATCATATTTATGACAACTAATTAATATGCCTTCTCCCAATCCATGCTCTATTCTTGCATGTATTTCACCTGTGTTTTGATTTGCTTTTAAAAAAATGGGGCCATTTGAGGTAGGAAATGTTATACATTTCATAGGATTATAATTGAATTTTTCTTCTATTTTTCTAACTGCATTTAATCCTTCTTTCAATGAAGGCGACATGACACCTATAGTAAGCCAGTCTGTTTTATGAATAATTAATTTAAGTTGATTGTATAGAATTTTCTTTTGTTCTTTGTTAAGTTTTGGTGCAGATCTTAATTTATCAAGATCTTCTAATTTTAATATATCACTGTCTTTTGCTGCCATTTTAACTAATAATTTCCCCTAATCATATCAGACGTGTAATATAATGATCTTATCTTTAAGAATATTTTGAGAATCTCTTCTTCCTTAGGGTTTTGCTTTTTACATTGTAGAGTAGGCAAACCATTGAATTGATTTAAAGAGGAATTCTATAGGGATAATTTCTATAAATCTTGTTTCTGATTTTTTATAGAATAATTACATACATATAATTTTATAAGTTAAATTATGATTAATATGAATTAGTATAGATATCAATTAACAAACTTTTAGAATGTTCTTAGGATGTATTAATTTATTATATTATTATCTTTTTTCTAAGATCTTAAATTAATTAAGATTATTTGATTCTTTTATCCTCCTGGATTCATGAAGCTGTTCTAGTTCGTTATAGATGTCACGTAAGGATTTTTGGATATGATCCAAATTCTCAATGGATCCAAGCGAATTCATTGTTTGGATAAGGCTTTCTTTAGCTTCTATTAAACCTCTACATTCAGCGCTACCAGCTTCATAGGACATCTTTATTATTTTTGTTGTTATTAATATATTATATCTTTTCT
>QCIG01000011.1 GCA_003216815.1 Prochlorococcus sp. AG-402-K14
TACTTGAAAGTTATTCCTTGATTTTTTATGAAATTTTAGGAGTAAAAAAAATTTCTTATTGTTTTTGGATGTGTTCAATAATTAATAAGGGTTGGAAATTAACTAAAACAGTTCTTCCACAACACACTGATCATGCTGGTGTCATGTGGCATGGCTCTTATTTAGACTTCTTAGAAGAGGCTAGAATTGATGCATTAAATAAAGTCGGAATTTCATATTCAGAATTCTCAAAAAATGGATTTGAAATACCAGTTATTTCTGCTCAAATTAGATATAAAACTTCCTTCCTACATGGAGAAAAGGTTGTATTAAGTAGTCAATTTAAGATTGAAAATAAAATACGACTTAATTGCAAAACTTTATTTTTGAAATCAAATGGAGATGTTGGTGCTGAAGCCTTAATAGGACTCGTTGTTGTAAGAAAAATAAATGATTCAATAAAATTAGTAAGAGAATTGCCTGCTCAGATTAAAAATATATTATTACTTCTAGAGGAAGGCCCTAAAATTAAAATGATTGAATGATTGAATGATTGAATGATTTATGATTTCAAACTCCATTACTGGTAATACTTTTCTTCAATGGAGAAAAAAAATGTTACTTAGAGGAGGAAGTAAAGTTGATTTAGACTGGCTTTTGGATATCGGCGCAGGAGTTTCTTGGACTAAGTTGCAAAACATCTTTTTGCATCCTGAGCAATGCTTCTCTTTAGAAATT
Source organism: Prochlorococcus sp. AG-402-K14 (assembly GCA_003216815.1). Lineage (GTDB taxonomy): Bacteria > Cyanobacteriota > Cyanobacteriia > PCC-6307 > Cyanobiaceae > Prochlorococcus_B. Next base: position 718 of record QCIG01000011.1, read on the forward strand.
CCAATTGAAGAATTAGAAGTTATTTGGGAATGTCATTTAAAAGATCAAACCCCTCTTCAGTATTTAATTTTTAAATGCCCCTGGAGAGATTTTGAGTTAGAGGTTTCAGCAGAGGCTCTTATACCTAGGCAAGAAACAGAATTCTTGATTGATTTTGCTCTGAAAAAAGTGGCAAATATTAATTGTGGAAGATGGGCTGATCTAGGGACAGGGGCTGGTCCCCTTGCTATATCTTTAGCTAAATCTCTGCCTGATTGGCATGGACATGCAGTTGATATCAGTAATGATGCATTAGAACTAGCGAAAAAAAATTTTAAAACTATTGTTTCTAAAGCAAATGTTAGGTTCTCTTTGGGAGATTGGTGGAAACCTTTAGAGAGTTGGTGGGGAAGCTTTGATCTTGTCGTTACTAATCCCCCATATATTCCCTCTGATTTGATTGAAGAGTTAGAACCAGTTGTCAAAAATCATGAGCCTCGTTTAGCTTTGGATGGTGGAAATGATGGCATGAATGCTTCTAAACAAATAATTCTTGGAGCATCAAAGGGACTTGCTGAAGGGGGTTGGTTGATCCTTGAACATCATTATGATCAAAGTGAAAAGATAATTAAGATCATGAAGGAAATAGGAATGAAAGAAGTTTCTTATGAAAAAGATATAAGTGGAGTTAAGCGTTTTGCAATTTGTCGTAAGAAATTAAATGGTTAGAGATCAATTTGAAATTTCTGACTTGGCTTTGAAGTTAAAGAAAGGATCTTTGGCTTTATTTCCTACTGATACTTTGCCAGCACTTTGTTCCTGTCCTAAATACTCAAAACAAATTTGGAATATTAAGAAAAGGCCATCAAATAAGCCACTTATATTAATGGGAGGAAGCTTGGAAGATTTGTTTGAGTTTGTTGAACCTTGTGCTATTGAAGATGGCTTGGAATTGGCGAAAATCTATTGGCCAGGAGCATTAACAATTGTTTTACCAACAATCGGAAATTTCTCTAGCTATTTGAATTCTAATTCTAATTCTTTAGGATTCAGAGTTCCGGCGCTAAAACTTGCAAGAGATTTACTTCGTAAAACTGGTCCTCTTGCAACTACTAGCGCAAATATTTCTGGAAAGTCTCCCGTTCAAGATGCTCTAGAAGCTTCGATACAATTTCCAGGGATTCCAATTCTTGCACCTGTTCCTTGGCCAAGCTGTTCTGGGATGGCAAGCACAGTTGTTGAATGGAATAAAGGGAAATGGAATTTGTTAAGGGCTGGATCAGTTATTTTGAATTAAAAGGACGAATGATTTATCTTTTTGGAACGGTTTTATTGTTGCAATTTCTTTTTTGGTGGTTTTTTAGATTACCTATCATTAGTCTTGATTGGATTATTGAATTAAAATTTCTCAAGTTGATTCTTGTAGCTTTTTTTATTTGGATTATTTCTGGTAAACCCAAATAGATATTGTGGGGCTTGGATTTTTAGAAAAGTTTTTAAAATGCCGGCTAACAGATTTGAACTGATGACCTTCGCTTTACAAAAGCGCTGCTCTACCGCTGAGCTAAGCCGGCAACTTATATATTCTACCTAAAGAAGTAATCTAAAAGTTCATCTATATGAGAAATTTGTTGAAAATAATTTTTTAAAATATTTTTTAGATCAAATCCGGAAATTAAATACTATCTTTTTGTTGATTAAGAATTTGAATCTATATTCTCTGTAAATTGAGAACTTTCTTTTGGTTTATCCGAATGTTCTATAAGTTTGATTTGACCATTTAGAGTTCGTTTTATAGGAAGATTAGCAACCAATGCTGTCATGCGATCCTCTGTTTCAAGACTTACTGCGCCTTCATCCATATCTATTTCGACATACTTTGCAACCACCTCTAATATTTCTCTTCTCATTTGATCTAAAAGTTCAGTGCTGAGATCTGAACGATCATGAGCTAAAACAAGTTGAAGCCTTTCTCTTGCAGTGCTAGCACTTGCAGGCTGTCTTCGTAATAATTTGTTGATAATGTCTCTAAGTGTCATTGCTTTAGAAAATTTTTGTTTGCATTAGTCTTCTAAATTTCGCGCCAATACTCGAATTCTCTTCTAAGGGATTAATTATTGCAATATCTTCACCTTGTAATCTCCTTGCAATATTTATGTAGCATTTAGCTGCTGGAGAATTAACACTATTTAAGGTAAGAGGCTCCCCTCTATTCGTACTGACAATAACCTGTTCATCTTCTAGAACAAGGCCAAGTAAAGGTAAGGCTAAAATATCAGTTACGTCATTAATGGAGAGCATTTCTTGGCTGGCCATCATTTTTGGCCTAACTCTATTGAGAACTAATTGGACTGGTTTAATCGAATTTGTATTAAGCAAACCAATGACTCTGTCAGCATCTCTGACTGCGGAAACTTCTGGATTGGTAACTACGATTGCTTCTTGGCAGGCAGCCATGGCATTTTTAAATCCATCCTCAACTCCTGCAGGGCAGTCAATTAAAACGTAATTGAACTGTTCTTTTAACATATCAACTATTCGTTTCATATCATCGGGCTTTAACCAATCAAGCATTCTGGGGTTGCCAGCAGGAAGCAAAGATAGATTTGATTCTTGCTTGTGCTTAACCAGTGCCTGATCAAGTCTGCATTCTTCCTCAAGTACTTCTTGCGCTGTATAAACAATTCGATTTTCTAAACCTAATAATAAATCTAAATTTCTCAGACCAAAGTCTGCATCTAGTACGGCAGTACTTATACCTTGTCTCGCGAGTGAAATACCAAGATTTGCTGTAAGGGTTGTCTTCCCGACTCCACCTTTACCTGAGCAAACAAGAATGACTCGCGTATCAGTCGCCACAGACCTCCTTAGATTCGTCAAACTTTAGTTCGATTTTGATTAAGAAAAAAGCTTTATTGCTATATCGGTTGAATTGGGTTTGCTTTTGAAGACATCTCTCCGATTTTGATTTGTTGATTTTTCGGTTTTTTGAAAAATTATTTTTTGATTTTGATTGAGAAAATTACATTGAATCAAGTGGCGAAATGATAATTTCTTCGGATTTTATTTGTGCTTGTTCAGCAATACCAAGTTGAAATTTCTCCTTGGGACCTCTGGCTACTTTATTTGCAATTCTTAGTTGAACAGGTCTTAGTTGAAGTGCGGATATTTTGGCTTGAATGTTTCCTTTGCTGCCTGCATGCGCAATTCCAAGAAGTCTGCCCCAAATAATTATATTGCCTTCTGCTCTAACGATGGCACCAGGATTAACATCTCCAAGGATTAATAAATCACTTGGGCAATCAAGATATTCTCCCGATCGGACTGTGCCTTGGTGAAAATGAGTTTTTGTTAAATTTAAATTTTCATCATTTATTTCTAAGGCTTTATTAGGATAATTTTCAAAAATGAATTGAGAGCTATAACCTAATGATTGAGAACTTATTATAGTTTTTGTTGATGTTGAACAAAAACTAATAATTTTACAATTATATTGGCTTGCTATTTCTATTAGTTCTAATATATCTGTGCAGGAAAGATCAAGATTTTTACAATCAATTTCTAAATTATCTGATGTGATTTTATTTAATTTATTTTTTAAACATAATTTCCAATTTATATATTTATTATCATCTATATTGATAATTATTTTTTTTGGTTTTGAGTTCATTTTTTAAATATTTTTGATTTTTAGCTTTTCTATCTCTATCTTTAATTCATTCTCAATTTCTTTTGGATAAATCAACCATGAAGACTGATTAGGCTCAATTAATCGTTCAACTATTGGTGAGACTTTTTCTAGAGCCTCTAGTTTGTAGCCGTCCCATAAACGAAGTCCATATTTGTAAGGATAATAACTTTTAACTATTTGCTCTCTTAAACCACAAGATATATCTGGTTCAATGCAGAATTTTTCAGCTAGAACTCTAGCTTTTGCTAGAGCTTCTAGTTTGAACTCTAAAGAAAAGGAAGATATATTTAATGCTTTTAATAAATCTCTATTTATAAAACGTTTACATAAATTGGATAGATTATTTGATGAAGATTCTTGCCATTTTGAAATATGATATCCAGTAGTTATATCATCATTAGATAAAAAACTATCCAGGTTCATTTTCTTATTATTCCATAGCCATTCAGACATAGATTTGTCAGCCCATATTCTTTTTGGACCAAGATTTCTTGCTGTTTTTATAATTTGTTCTAATAACCAATTGCAAACCTCATTTAACCGATGGTTGTATACGCTTCTATACATAAGATTTCTTATGACTAGATAATGTTCAACTGCCATTAATCCTTTTGGATGTATTGCTAAATCTCCATCGGGTGCAATTGTCATTGCAGATATTATGCGATCAATATCTAATTGACCATACCTTGCCCCAGTTGTATAACTATCTCTCATTAAGTAATCAAGCCTATCACAATCTAGCTGACTACTTATTAGGGAAATTATTAACTTATTTGGTGCTTTTCTTAGTTTTATTAATTCTGAAATTGCTTTTGAATTTCCCTTGCCATATTTATTGAGAATCATACTAATTTCTTTATTGGAACTTATCAACTTAGCTGTCCAATCTTCATGATTGATTTTGAAAATATCCTCACTTGTATGGCTTAGTGGCCCATGGCCTAAGTCATGTAAAAGTGCAGCACCGTATAGGATGAATTTTTTGTCTTTTAATCCGGAATCAAATGTAGATAAATGATTTATAGCTCGTCTAGCAATGTGAAATACACCAAGAGAATGAGTAAACCTGCTTGATTCTGCGCCATGAAAAGTTAAATATGCAGGCCCCAATTGTTTAATTCTTCTTAACCTTTGAAATGGGTAGGAATCTATTAATTCCATTACCATTTGTTCTTCAGGAATTGAGCTGTTTAAAGTAATGGATTGATGCAGAGGGTCATAATAAGTTCTTGTAGACATGCTTTATTCAATTTCTTCAAGAACTGATTCTTCTCCACTTTCTTTAAGAACTAATTCTTCTTCGATTTGTTTTGATACTTTCTCTGAGACCTCTTCTTTGTCCAAAGTGGCTTGCATAATAAGTTCTGCATCTAGTAGCCACCTGTCTTCATCAGAACCTGGATTAAGTGGTTCTGGCATTTCTAAAAGGCGATCAGGGTTTATTCCAAGATTTTGTATGTCTATTCCGCTTGGAGTTAAGTAGCTAGCAACAGTTATTGCTAATCCACTGCCATCACTAAGGTTTGTCAAGGATTGTATGAGGCCTTTCCCAAATGTTTTATTACCTATGAGCTCAGATCTTTTATTGTCTTGTAAAGCACCAGCAAGAATTTCACTTGCGCTTGCTGTGCCTTCGTTTACAAGTGTAACCATAGGTCCATCATAGAGAGTTTCCACCCCAGAGCTAATTGGATCATTAATAGCATCTCTTTTCTTTGTCTCAACTATGGGCTTATTGCTTAGAAAGGCATCTGCAACTGCAAGACCAGAACTTACTAATCCTCCTGAGTTGTTTCTTAAATCTAAAATAAGTCCATCTATTTCTTTAGCAGAAAGTTCTTCTAATGCTTCCTCAACTTGTTGAGGTACTCCCTCGCTAAATTGTGTGATTCTTAAATAACCAAGAGTATGAGATTCATTTCTTATTCTCTTAGTCCTTACAGGTCTTAAATCAACGCTTCTTCTTTCCAGAGAAATTTCTTTGATTTCATTATCAGGTTGCTGTAATTCAACAAGAACTTGTGTTCCAGTTTGTCCTCTTAGTCTTGCGGCAGTTGCTTCTAGGCCTAATTGTTTTGGATCTTGCCCATTGACTTTTTTTAAAATTGTTCCACTGGAAATACCTGCATCAGAGGCAGGAGAACCTTCAAGGGGAGATATGACAACAATTTCACCATCATCTTTTCTTGCGCCCAACTGAAGTCCAACTCCATTAATTTCACTTCCGATGTTGCTTCTTTTCATGGCTTCATAGTCTTCTGGTTTTAATAACCTCGTGTAAGGATCTCCCAGAGGTAAAAGCATCGCTTCTATTGCTGAATAAGCTTGTTGGGAATTAGTTATTGGTTTTTCCAGAGCTTTTTGGCGAAGTTTTTTCCACTGAATTTCATCAAATTTCTTAGGGGAGAGATAGCCTTCATTAACCAGATTCCAGGCCTCAATAACTAGCAATTGTCCATCATTGAGGGCAATTGCGGGCAGAGTGAAAACTTGAAATAAAATTCCAAAGCTAATTAAAACTGCAAAAAGTCTTTGCAGTTGTTTAGTTAAAGATTTAACAGATGAAAGCATTGGATAGATCTTTTGCGGCGACCAAGGGGCACATCGAGTAAGATATTTGAAAGTACAGTGCATAAGTGGATGGCGAACTCTTCACCGGTTTATGACTGGTTCCAGGAACGTCTTGAGATCCAAGACATAGCTGATGACGTCACTTCAAAATACGTTCCTCCACATGTCAACATTTTTTATTGTCTCGGTGGAATAACACTGGTTTGTTTTTTGATTCAGTTCGCGACTGGGTTCGCAATGACCTTTTATTACAAACCTACAGTAACTGAAGCTTATAGCTCAGTTAGTTATCTGATGACAGACGTGAGCTTTGGTTGGTTGATTAGATCAGTTCATAGATGGAGTGCTTCAATGATGGTACTCATGCTTATTTTGCATGTTTTTCGAGTTTATTTAACAGGTGGATTCAAAAGACCAAGAGAATTGACATGGATAACAGGTGTTGTTATGGCAGTTATAACAGTTGCTTTTGGAGTTACAGGCTATTCTTTGCCTTGGGATCAAGTAGGGTATTGGGCAGTTAAAATTGTTTCCGGAGTACCAGCTGCAATTCCAGTTATTGGTGACTTCATGGTCGAACTACTAAGAGGCGGTGAGAGTGTTGGTCAGTCAACTTTGACTAGGTTTTATAGTCTTCATACCTTTGTAATGCCTTGGTTATTAGCAGTATTTATGTTGATGCATTTTCTTATGATTAGAAAACAAGGAATCTCCGGTCCTTTATAGTTTCTGAATTAGTTATTCAAAACCATTCTTTTTATTAATTAAAAAATCTTCTTAAATCATGTCTACTCTTAAGAAACCAGATTTATCTGATACCAAACTAAGAGCAAAACTAGCTAAAGGAATGGGTCATAATTATTATGGAGAACCAGCTTGGCCTAATGATCTTCTATATATTTTCCCAGTAGTTATTCTTGGGACCATAGCGTGTGTTGTAGGTTTGGCAGTTCTAGATCCTGCATTCCTTGGAGATAAAGCTAATCCTTTTGCCACTCCATTAGAGATTCTTCCAGAATGGTACCTATATCCAGTTTTTCAAATTTTACGAGTCGTACCCAATAAATTATTGGGAATTGCTTTGCAGACATTGATTCCTCTTGGATTAATGATTCTTCCTTTTATTGAAAACATAAATAAGTTTGCCAATCCTTTTAGAAGACCAGTTGCAATGTCGTTATTTTTATTTGGAACTGTTTTGACAATGTATCTAGGGATTGGAGCATGCTTGCCCATTGATAAGTCTCTAACTCTAGGTTTGTTCTAGAAGCTCTCCTCTAAATCGAGCATCAATACATCATCTGGTTGTGCTCTTAATAAGTGATGCATCAATAAAAATCCAACAATAGTCCAAGTTTGATAAGTCCTTGATTGTTGCCCAACCCATGTACCCGTTGGCCCATCAAAATATTCTGCCCACTTTTGTCTTGGAAGTTGATTTAATTGGCTCCAATAACATTCTTCTATTAGAGCTCTCATTTGGCCCATTAGTAATACATCAGCTTTTGGGTAACGTTTTTCATGAAGCAATATAGAAGCTCCAAAAAACCATAAAAGACTAGGCCAATGACCTCCATTGTGATAACTCCAAGGCCAGTTTTTGGGATCTGAACCAGTTTTGTTTTGCCATTCCTCTACATCCATTGGTGGATGGCATATCCTCATTGGCATTTGAGCCATAAGGTGAACACGGTTATGAAGAACTAGACGGAATAATGCTCTTTGCTGAGGAGCAGTCAAAACACCAAACATGCATGCTAAGGAATTTCCTAGGCTATAAAAACGAAAATCTGGTCTTCCAGTTCTAATATTCCCAATCAAATATCCACCTCTATTTTCAAGCCAGTCTTGCAGCCATGAAGGAACTACTTGTGGTTGAACATTGAACTCATTTTGATGTTGATCTTCACCATATTGTTCAGTAGGTCTTCTTCGGAGAACTTGCATTGTTTTGCTTGTCACCCAATAATGCTTCAAGAGGAATTGTCGAAGGTCATGTACCCACTGACGAGTTAAAACAAGTCTTTGATCAAGTAATCGACTTTTTTGATTTTTTCTGCTTAATTCCATTAGTTGAATACAACTTTTTAAACATGCATGCAACAAAACCTCTACTTCAAGAGGAGCGCCCCAAACATCCATAGGACGATCGATCATAAATGAGCAATCTGGGACGAATAAAACTGGATTTCCCTCAAAAGTTGGATGAAGAACCAAATCAAGCAGAAGTTGAACCCCTCTTTGAACTTGTTGACTTGTACCAAAACTTTGATCACCACTTTTCCTTACATAAAGCCAGCAAAGTACTGGCCACCATAAACTTGCGTCTGCAGAAGTAATTCTTCCAATAGATCTTTGACCATAATCAGCTATTAATTTTCCTTTTTCTTCGATAAAGCTTGTTGGAAAAACCCCCCGTGTTTGATAGGTAGTACTTTGTAAATCTAAACTTACGGTTAAAAATTTTTTTACAATATCAAATCTTTTTTGAGTTAATAGATAAATCATTACTGGGACATTGTCCCTTAAAAAGATTTCTCCATAATTGAGAGAGTCGTTTTTAGTTGGATGCTCCAAGGCGGCAACACTACCTGCAATATCTCCAGAAATTTCAATTAGAGTTTTTTCAAAATGCTCTTTAGCTCTTGCTACAACTTTGTCTTCGTTCGAGTTAGGACGAACTCTTTGATGCTGTTGGCTAAAACGTGCTGGCATTTCGATAATCTGATGCCATCGCTAAAAGCTAGTTATGGCTTGCTCCTTTAATATCGATAGTAAGAGGTAAAACATTTCATTTGCAACTTTGTTGCATCTAAGTACGTTGAGGGTCTACAATATTTTTCTGCGCAAAAGTAAGTCTTAAGCGTAGTCACTGGACTAAATTACGAAAGTTTTTGAGTTAAGTGGGAGTTTTACAACATTTGAGGACTAAACCCTTCTTTGTTGTAATCTAAAAAACGGTCGAAAGATCGAAAAATGTTCTTGGCTTTTTAAGTCAAAAACATTGCACCTGGACAACTTAAAAGTTTAGGAACTGACGCTTTTATCGCGTTCAATTATTTATTGATTGGATGCATTTGCGATAAAGGTGTGAGGTCCCGTCAAAAAGAAATTAGTTGCATAATTTTGTCGCAATTTTGAATTGGAGTTTCACGGCTCTATTTCGATATTCGGTGTTACAGAGTTAGAGCAACGACGGATCTGAGATCCGGGAAAGTCACGAAGATAAATCTAAGTGCACTCTTTAGAACCCTTACAAAAATAAGGTGGCAACAATCACAAATCAGTACGCCAGTGCTGAAATCAGTGGGAGAAGCAAATCAGACTGAGTAAAATTATTTTTACAATAGGGCCTGACTACAACGGAGAGTTTGATCCTGGCTCAGGATGAACGCTGGCGGCGTGCTTAACACATGCAAGTCGAACGAACCTTCGGGTTAGTGGCGGACGGGTGAGTAACGCGTGGGAATCTGCCCTCAGGAGGGGGATAACGGTTGGAAACGACCGCTAATACCCCATATGCCGAGAGGTGAAATGAATTTCGCCTGAGGATGAGCCCGCGTCTGATTAGCTTGTTGGTGAGGTAAAGGCTCACCAAGGCATCGATCAGTAGCTGGTCTGAGAGGATGATCAGCCACACTGGGACTGAGACACGGCCCAGACTCCTACGGGAGGCAGCAGTGGGGAATTTTCCGCAATGGGCGAAAGCCTGACGGAGCAACGCCGCGTGAGGGACGAAGGCCTCTGGGCTGTAAACCTCTTTTCTCAAGGAAGAAGATATGACGGTACTTGAGGAATAAGCCACGGCTAATTCCGTGCCAGCAGCCGCGGTAATACGGGAGTGGCAAGCGTTATCCGGAATTATTGGGCGTAAAGCGTCCGCAGGCGGCCTTTCAAGTCTGCTGTTAAAACGTGGAGCTCAACTCCATCATGGCAGTGGAAACTGATTGGCTTGAGTATGGTAGGGGCAGAGGGAATTCCCGGTGTAGCGGTGAAATGCGTAGATATCGGGAAGAACACCAGTGGCGAAGGCGCTCTGCTGGGCCATTACTGACGCTCATGGACGAAAGCCAGGGGAGCGAAAGGGATTAGATACCCCTGTAGTCCTGGCCGTAAACGATGAACACTAGGTGTCGGGGGAATCGACCCCTTCGGTGTCGTAGCTAACGCGTTAAGTGTTCCGCCTGGGGAGTACGCACGCAAGTGTGAAACTCAAAGGAATTGACGGGGGCCCGCACAAGCGGTGGAGTATGTGGTTTAATTCGATGCAACGCGAAGAACCTTACCAGGGCTTGACATCCTGCGAACCTTTAAGAAATTAGAGGGTGCCTTCGGGAACGCAGTGACAGGTGGTGCATGGCTGTCGTCAGCTCGTGTCGTGAGATGTTGGGTTAAGTCCCGCAACGAGCGCAACCCACGTTTTTAGTTGCCAGCATTTAGTTGGGCACTCTAGAAAGACCGCCGGTGATAAACCGGAGGAAGGTGTGGATGACGTCAAGTCATCATGCCCCTTACGTCCTGGGCTACACACGTACTACAATGCTACGGACAAAGGGCAGCAAACTCGCGAGAGCTAGCAAATCCCATAAACCGTGGCTCAGTTCAGATCGTAGGCTGCAACTCGCCTACGTGAAGTAGGAATCGCTAGTAATCGCAGGTCAGCATACTGCGGTGAATACGTTCCCGGGCCTTGTACACACCGCCCGTCACACCATGGAAGTTGGCCACGCCCGAAGTCGTTACTTTAACCCTTGTGGAGAAGGACGCCGAAGGTGGGGCTGATGACTGGGGTGAAGTCGTAACAAGGTAGCCGTACCGGAAGGTGCGGCTGGATCACCTCCTAACAGGGAGACAATAAATAGATTGTGATGTCTAAGTTATTTATTCTTAGGCCGCAATCCTGTCACCTTAAGGTCGATCGGTACCTCAGATTTTTGAATTAATTTTATAATTAATCCATTAATTTCAGTTCCTAAACTTGTCTAGGTCACACCCAACAAGGGTTTCTCCTGGGCCATTAGCTCAGGTGGTTAGAGCGCACCCCTGATAAGGGTGAGGTCCCTGGTTCAAGTCCAGGATGGCCCATTCGTTGTTGGGGGTATAGCTCAGTTGGTAGAGCGCCTGCTTTGCAAGCAGGATGTCAGCGGTTCGAGTCCGCTTACCTCCACTGAAAACTACCCTGATAACTAATTTTCCGGAGAATTTTTAAAAGTGACTTAGATTTGTCTATTTGAATAGAACCTAGCTTCTTATCATCTTTTTATAGTTGATAATATGCTGGGCTCCCATGGATTCATTTCCATGAGAATTCAGTAGAACCTTGAAAACTGCATAGATAGATAGAATAAAGCATCTCATGGATGCATAGTTCTGTTTTTGTTTTTTTAGCTTAAAACTAAAATTAATAATTCAGAACTCATGTTTAATTCTTGAGTAAAAGCCGAGCACAATTGATTTTGTGATTGTATTTAAGGTCAAGCTACAAAGGGCTCATGGCGGATACCTTGGCACGCAGAGGCGATGAAGGACGTGGTTACCTGCGATATGTCTCGGGGAGCTGGATACACGCTTTGATCCGGGAATTTCCGAATGGGGCAACCCTTAGAACGGCCAGCTGAATATATAGGCTGGCACGAGCCAACCCAGCGAACTGAAACATCTTAGTAGCTGGAGGAAAGGAAAGTAAATAACGACTCCCTAAGTAGCGGCGAGCGAACGGGGAATAGCCCAAACCGATAGTTTCGACTATCGGGGTTGTGGGACAGCAACGTGGACTAACAAACCTAGAAGAAGCGCTTGAATGGCGCGCCATAGAGGGTGAAAGCCCCGTAATCGAAAGGAGAGTTGGCCTAGCTGTATCCCGAGTAGCACGGAGCACGTGGAATTCCGTGTGAATCTACGAGGACCACCTCGTAAGGCTAAGTACTCCTGTGTGACCGATAGCGCAACAGTACCGTGAGGGAAAGGTGAAAAGAACCCCGGGAGGGGAGTGAAATAGAACATGAAACCATGAGCCTACAAGCAATGGGAGCCCGACTTATCGGGTGACCGTGTGCCTGTTGAAGAATGAGCCGGCGACTTATAGGCACTGGCGGGTTAAACCGAGAATGGTGGAGCCATAGCGAAAGCGAGTCTGAATAGGGCGTTTTGTCAGTGTTTATAGACCCGAACCCTGGTGATCTAACCATGGCCAGGATGAAGCTTGGGTGATACCAAGTGGAGGTCCCAACCGACTGACGTTGAAAAGTCACCGGATGAGCTGTGGTTAGGGGTGAAATGCCAATCGAACCAGGAGCTAGCTGGTTCTCCCCGAAATACGTTGAGGCGTAGCGTCTAGTGCTCCAGCAGGGGGGTAAAGCGACCATTTCGGTGCGGGCTGCGAGAGCGGTACCAAATCGTGATGAACTCTGAATACCCTGTGTGTAACTAGGCAGTCAGACTGTGGGGGATAAGCTCCATAGTCGAAAGGGAAACAGCCCAGACCGCCAGCTAAGGTCCCAAAATCAACGCTAAGTGATAAAGGAGGTGGGATTGCCCAGACAACCAGGAGGTTTGCTTAGAAGCAGCCATCCTCAAAGGAGTGCGTAATAGCCCACTGGTCGAGCGATCCTGCGCCGAAAATGAACGGGGCTAAGTGTTGTACCGAAGCTGCGGATTTAATTTATTGAATGGTAGGGGAGCGTTCTATGTGGGGTGAAGCGTTAGCGTAAGCGGGCGTGGACTGCATAGAAGTGAGAATGTCGGCTTGAGTAGCGAAAACATGGGTGAGAATCCCATGCCCCGAAACCCTAAGGGTTCCTCCGGCAGGCTCGTCCGCGGAGGGTTAGTCTGGTCCTAAGGTCAGGCCGAAAGGCGTAGTCGATGGATAACAGGTCAACATTCCTGTACCAGTTATGTTTTGGGAAGGGGGACGGAGAAGGCTAGCCAATCCAGATGTTGGTTACTGGTTCAAGCGTTCGAGGCTTTGAGGAACGGAGAAAACGTTCTGAGCTGAGGCGTGAGTACGAGCTGCTACGGCAGCGAAGTTGGTGATGTCATGCTTCCAAGAAAATCCCTATACCCGTTAAGGCATAACTGCCAGTACCCGAAACCGACACAGGTGGGGTGGTAGAGAATACCGAGGGGCGCGAGATAACTCTCTCTAAGGAACTCGGCAAAATGGTCCCGTAACTTCGGGAGAAGGGATGCCAGCGCAAGCTGGTCGCAGTGAAGAGGCCCAGGCGACTGTTTACCAAAAACACAGGTCTCCGCTAAGTCGCAAGACGATGTATGGGGGCTGACACCTGCCCAGTGCCGGAAGGTTAAGGAAGCCGGTTAGCGTAAGCGAAGCTAGTGACTGAAGCCCCGGTGAACGGCGGCCGTAACTATAACGGTCCTAAGGTAGCGAAATTCCTTGTCGGGTAAGTTCCGACCCGCACGAAAGGTGTAACGATCTGGGCGCTGTCTCGGAGAGAGGCTCGGCGAAATAGAATTGTCTGTGAAGATGCGGACTACATACACCCGGACAGAAAGACCCTATGAAGCTTTACTGCAGGTTGGTATTGTTCTCGGGCTCTGAATGCGCAGGATAGGTGGGAGACATTGATGTAGTGCTTTTGGGTGCTACTGAGTCAACGGTGAGATACCACTCTTTCAGAGCTAGAGATCTAACGTTTACCCGTTATCCGGGAAGCGGACAGTATCTGCTGGGCAGTTTGACTGGGGCGGTCGCCTCCTAAAAGGTAACGGAGGCGCACAAAGGTTTCCTCAGGCTGGTTGGAAATCAGTCGTCGAGTGCAAAAGCAGAAGGAAGCTTGACTGTGAGACCTACAAGTCGAACAGGGACGAAAGTCGGTTTTAGTGATCCGACGGTTCTGAGTGGAAGGGCCGTCGCTCAACGGATAAAAGTTACTCTAGGGATAACAGGCTGATCTCCCCCAAGAGTTCACATCGACGGGGAGGTTTGGCACCTCGATGTCGGCTCATCGCAACCTGGGGCTGAAGTCGGTCCCAAGGGTTGGGCTGTTCGCCCATTAAAGCGGTACGCGAGCTGGGTTCAGAACGTCGTGAGACAGTTCGGTCCATATCCGGTGTATGCGCAGGAATATTGAGAGGATTTCTCCCTAGTACGAGAGGACCGGGAGGAACGCACCTCTGGTGTACCAGTTATCGTGCCAACGGTAAACGCTGGGTAGCCATGTGCGGAGTGGATAACCGCTGAAAGCATCTAAGTGGGAAGCCCACCTCAAGATGAGTATTCCCATGGTTTAAACCAGTAAGATCACGGGAAGAACACCCGTTGATAGGCTCTACGTGGAAGTCTGGTAACAGATGCAGCGGAGGAGTACTAATAGATCGAGGGCTTGACCTTCTTTTGTTTTTACTTAAATTATTGCTTTATTCGATCTAATTATTTTAATAATTTCTATGCAGTTTTCAGGGTTCAACAATTAAACTATCCTGGTGTTCATGGCGATGTGGAACCACTCCGATCCATCTCGAACTCGGTTGTGAAACGCATCAGCGGCGAAGATATTTGGGGGGTAGCCCCCTGAGAAAATAGCTCAATGCCAGGTAAAATTTTTTCAAAAGGGTCCTAATGGACCCTTTTTTGATAACTAATTATTTTTGGCAATTAGGACACCAATGTGTGCTTCTACCACATATTTTTGCTCTCAATATTTTTTCTCCGCATTTTTTACAGTTTTTCCCCCCTCTTCTATATACCCACGCTTGTCCTCCATAATTCCCATTGATTCCCTCCAAATCTCTAAAATCACTAAAAGAAGTACCACCCTCTCCAATACTAATTTTTAAAATTTTCACAAGACTATCGCAAAGCCTATTTAGGTCAGTTTTTTTTAAATTCCTACTTTCAGTTTTTGGATCAATACCTGCATCAAATAATGTTTCATCTGCATAAATATTGCCAACACCAGCGACAGTTGATTGATCTAGTAAAGAAGACTTAATTGAACGAGTTTTATTCTTTAAATAGTTTTTTAAATAACTACTATTAAATTCATCGCTAAATGGTTCTGGACCTAATCTATTAATTCCAGATACTACCTCTGATATTGGTTGCGAAGATGGTACATACCACATTTGTCCAAAATTTCTTATGTCTATAAAACGAAGTTCTTTCCCTCCTTCTTCAAAAAATCTTACTCTGGTATGCCTGCAAGGGGCTGTTTGTTTATTAATTAATTTAAATTGGCCAGTCATTCTAAGATGAACGACTAAGAAACCTTTGCTATTTTTGTTTATTGAATGAAGAGATCCTATTAAATATTTACCTCTTCTTGCCCATTTACCTAAATAACTATTTTCTATATTATTTTTAAAACTTTTTGATCCACCAATACTAGCGATTGATCGTTCCTTTAAAACATCTATTTTTTTTATATAAAAACATGTGAGAAGCTTTTCAAGTCCCTTTCTAACTGTCTCAACTTCAGGTAATTCTGGCAAAAGTAATAATAATTTTAACCTGCGGCGGCCTCTAATTCCTTCATTGAAAATTGGCTAGTATTGGCACCACCATCGACTCCGCTGAATGCTTTGAAATCACATTTTTCGAATTTAACAGTAACTGGATACCTCATTGCTGGAGATTTATCTATAGAGACTATTTCTCCGATTTGATTGAACCAGTATGATTCTTGACGCAAAATGCGAACCTTGTCCTTTCTAGCAAAGCTCATCTGACTATCCTAGGTAATTCATTATCACTATTATCTATCAGAACAGGAGATATTTGTATATGTGTCACAGACTGTCGCTGGCATTTTGATAATTGGTTCGATTTTAAAGATTTTCAACTATCAGAGAAAATAATTCATATTGATTTTCGGGTGAATTTTCAATTAGCTTTAAAATGTTGAACCTTTTGAGATTTTATTTTTTGTGATATCACAGCCATCTTTAGATCCTTCTTCTCTTAGTTTTGATTTGCCTGACCCTGAGCAAGATGATTTGAGTAACATTGATTTTATTGAGAGATTGGAGAATGCATGGTCGATTTGTGAGCAGTTTGATTTGCAAACGGAAATTTGGAGAGGAAGGATTTTACGCGTTGTTAGGGATAGAGAAAAGAGAGGAGGGGATGGACGAGGTACAGGCTTTTTGCAGTGGTTAAGAGAGATGGAAATTAGTAAAAGCAAAGCATATACCCTTATTCAATTAGCTGAGTCTTCAGATAATCTTGTGGTGGATGGAATTCTTGAAGAATCAAGTGTAAACAATTTTTCAAAAAGAGCTTTTATCGAAACTGCACAAGCTGAACCTGAGATTCAACATATGATTTCTGAGGCAGCTAATGAAGGGAAGGACATAACCAGAAGACAAGTGAAGAGCTTGACAGATGAATTTATGGCTGCAACCAGCTCTCTTTTACCAGATGAAATCAGAGAGAAAACACAATCAAATTTATTGCCGGCCAAGTTTGTTGCGCCACTGGTAAGAGAATTATCTAAGTTATCTCCTACCCAACAAGAAGAAATCTATGAAACTTTAAAAGAAAATCCTGAAATTGATTCAGTTAAAGATCTAACAAATACTGCAAAATGGATGGGTAAGTCTTTGGATGCCTCTCTAGCTTTAAGAGCTTTTCAAAATAATAATTTAAATTTAGATAAAGCTGTGCAAGAAGCTCTCAGATTAGATTCTTTAGGATTACTTTCAGATGCTTTTGGGCAAGCAAAAACTATTGAGAGTTCAATTCTAAAGTTTCATTCTGCTTGGAAAAGATTAGAAGGCTTGCAAGAGCGATTATGGCTAGAGTCCGGAAGTAGCACTCCTTATTTAAGAGAACTTTTAGATACACTTCAAACTCTTACTGGTTCAACAATTAGAGTTTCTCTTGGAGAGCTTTCTGGGGGGAAAAATTTGAGATTACAACTTGTTGAAGAAGATTCTGAAAGATTAGACCCACCTTCTATTGATCTGAATAAATAATTTAGATTTAAAAATCTTGCTCACAAAAATCATTAATTAATTTAAATTCAAAATCATTCGCTGGAAAGTACCAATTAGTCCAGGATGAGTTTTTTAATGTATTATTAAGTATTCTTTTTTTACAGCTAATAGCTAAGTAGAAAGGTTTATTTTTTTTATTTTTTGCTTGAGTTATATAAAATCCATCTAGATATCTCCAGTCTGACCAATTGATAATTAATGAGCCATATTTCAGCCATTTTAAATCGTCGACTTCTCTTACTCTTAAATTAATATTAGCATTAATAATATTTGTATTATTCAATTTATTTAAAGTAATAATTTCTTCTATTGAAACCTCATGAATGTCAGCTATATCTTTGATTTCTTCTGCCTTAGTTGTTTGATGATAAAAAACTTTTTTACTTGCTAATTTAATATTCTTTTGATTAGTTAATCTTTTTTTAAGAACTCCTTTTGGAAGTATTATTATTTGATTTGGCTTTAGAAAGGAGGAATTACCTAAATTATTTATAGAAATAATATCTTTTAAATCTACGTTATATTCTCTTGCGATTTTATAAAGAGTATCTCCTTCTTTCACTTTATAAGTATTATTCATATTGTTACTCACATTGTTATTCTGAGGAATTATTATTGCTTTACCTTTTAATATTCTATTCGCATCATTGAAATTATTTTTATGCATTAAATCCTTTAGTGGAATCCCGTATTGCTTAGACAACTTGATAAGTGTATCACCATCTTTTGCAATTATCTCTGTCTCGGCATTGACTTGAGAGGTTAAAATTGATAGGCAAAAAACTATACTCTTAATATAAAAAAAACAGCGAATTGCGGTGCTCTTTTTGACCATGTCTATCTTGAATTAAGGACTTATATATAGGCCTTAAATATATATTATCCTATTAATTTTTTAAGTAAAGATAAATCTAAATTATATGGAGGGTAGCGGAAATTTAGATCTAGCCAAAAAGGTCTTTTTAGGATTGATTTGTAATGACTAAAGTTATCAAAACCTGTTTTGCCGTGGTATTTCCCCATGCCGCTAGAGCCTACGCCTCCAAATGGAAGATTTGGAATACCTGCTTGTAAGACAACATCATTGAAGCAAACACCTCCCGAGGACGTCCTTGAAAGTATTTTTTCTTGGTCTTTCTTCGTCCCTCCAAAAAGATATAGAGCAAGAGGTTTAGGTAATGATTTCAAATCTGAAATTGCCTCGTCGAGATTTTTAATACACAAAATTGGTAGCAAAGGACCAAATAGCTCTTCTCTCATTAATGGGTCATTTCGATTTTCGATTTTGATAAGCGTAGGACTAATTCTTTTTTCTGATTCATTACATTCTCCTCCATATATTATTTGATTATTATGTTTAGCTTGTTTTAGAAAATTATTTAATCTATTAAACTGGCTTTGATTAATAATGCTTCCTAGATGTTTTGAATCTAATGGGGCATGACTATAAAAATCGTTAATTGATTTTTTTAAATGAGAAATTAAAGAATTAAAAAGTTCTTGTTCTACAAGTAAATGATCTGGAGCGATACAAGTTTGACCAGCGTTTAGACTTTTACCCCATATAATTCTTTTAGCCGTAACTTCTAGATTTGCACCATTGATAACAATAGCGGGGCTTTTACCCCCAAGCTCTAAAGTTATTGGAGTAAGGCTTTTTGATGCAGCTTCCATTACTTTTTTCCCTATATTTTCTCCACCAGTAAAAAAGACGTGATCAAAGTTGTGAGTCATTAAATGAGCAGCAGTAATCCCATCACCTTCAATTACTTGCGTGACATTTTGTTCAAAATATTTATTTATAAGTCTTTTAATTAGATTTGATACATTAGGAGCATGCTCTGATGGCTTGAGAACAGCAGTGTTTCCAGCGGCTAAAGCTCCAACAAGTGGTTGAAGAGTAAGCGAAAAAGGATAATTCCATGGCCCAATAATTAGGATGCAGCCTAAAGGATCTGGTTGGACAAATGCTTGGCCAGGTCTTAGAGAGAAAGGAACATTTATTGGTTGTATCTGCATCCAGTTCGATAAATTTTTCTTTGCGAGTTTTATTTCTTGTTTAATAGCAATAATTTCAAAGAGTGCTTCTGTGGGAGGTTTTCTTAAATCTTCGCTCAAAGCATTTAAGATTTCTTGTTGATGGTTCTCTAATAAAGTTGAGAGGGCATCAAGTTGTTTCCTTCTCCATTTTTCATTTCTTGTTTTGCCTGATAAGACTAAGTCTTGTAATTGATCAAGTTCGAAGTTTTCTAATGACAATGCTCTTTCCAATTTTTTACCTTATAGCAAAATAAATTATCTATCGAGTTTACGACCGTATGAAGATAGCCTTATAAGTAGTTTCACTCATTTCTTTGTTCTACATAATTAAAAAAAAAGCAGCAATATGGTTTCTCCTAATGTTTAATAAAACTATTGAGAATAAATTACGTTTGTAATAATCATTTCTTGAATTCAAAAAAAAATCTATTATGAGTATTATCTACGAGTTACGTTTGTTGGATATTAGTCATAAAATGTTAATCCCATACTATTAATAGATTGATTAGTTATTTGATAGTTGTATTTGTTTTCTCTTTGGCTTTTATTACTGTTGCCGAAATAATGTATTGGCTCTATAAAAAAGAGTACCTTAGAGCAAAGGCTAAATATCTTAGAGAATTAATAGACCAAAAAAATGATTTAACTAGTTCAAATGAACCTTTTTATACATGCGTATATGAGAAATGGAACTATGGAGAAATGCCTCTTTCAGAGGCTAATTCAATGTGTAGCCTAAAATTTGAACAGAATTAGTTATTTTTACATCAATTTCCTAAATGATCTCATAGTATAATTTTATGGTTAATTTATAACTTAATTGAAAGTAATATTTTATGGCTAATAAGCTAAGAAGTAGAAAAGTTTTTAGGTTAATGATATTGGCTATCTTAATTCTTATTTTAAGTATTAGTTTGATCTATTTTGATTTTAATTTAATTAGAGATTTATTCTATAAAGTTGTAGATGAATTAGATGCAAATAGGTTTTTTAGTTTAATATTAATATTCTTACTTTTTTTATTAAGATCCATAAGCATTATCATACCAGTGTTGCCTGGCACAATATTTTCAGTCGCTGCAGGCTTTTATTTCGGATTTAGCCAGGGCTTATTTATTATATCTTGTGCGGATTTTCTATCTTGTTCGATATCATTTTTGCTGGCGAGAAACTTAGGTAGAGATTTCATTAGTAGTCTTTTAGGGTCAAGACAAATGAGACGAGTTGAGAGTATTAGCCAAGATTATTTAGAAAAGAATTATTTTCTTATGATAGCCCTATTAATGTCAGGTTTCTTTGATTTTGTTTGCTATGCCATTGGTTTAACAAAAATAACGTGGAGAAAGTTTATGCCAGCTTTGATTTTTAGTATTGTGATTTCAGATTCCCCTTTTGTTGCAAGTGGTTTTGCAGCAGGGAAAATTAAAGATATTGGCTTGAAAAATTTCTTACAAAAAATATTAAATGGAGAGCTAGATATGATATCAGGAAATTATCTTTTCATGTTTGTAATTTCTTTTTTAATAATACTTACATTAGCAATTATCAATATATATTTAAATAATAGATCAAACATTATTAAATAGTTTCTTTATTTGAAATTTATGAAAAAAAAAGCTCTTTATGAAGAGCTTTTAAAATTCATAGAAGACATTAACTTTGGTATGACTTGCCACGATAGGTAAGTTGTACATGTTGTTTTTCTACAACAGCTTTGTGCTGGTTGTACTTAAGGCCTCTGTAGGTTAAAGACATTTTCCGTCTCCGAAATATGCTCAAGTCCCCGTTCCTTGGCTTGAGTCAGACTGCGGCTCATCTATTGATGAGTTGAACGTTTTAAGTAGCTGTTGCTACAAAAATATTATATACATATTCTTTTTTAAATGATGTTCAATGTGTTACATAAGATATTTTGTCTTTTTTTAGGGCCAGTTGGTGGAATTTTTTTTAAACCTATGAACTGTGACAGTTGACAAACTTTACTGCTATTAATCCTTTACCCTTTGAATTTGTATAAGTTTAAATTGTGAGGAGTTGGGATCCTCCAGCAGTGGAAACAAGGAAACACTTGCTAGCTGATCCTCAAAAAAAGCCGCCTATAGCTTAGGCGGCTTTTTTGTGTTTTTTGTTAGACCAATTTAGGAAGATCAAGAGTCATTTTTCGTATCAATATTTCATTTCAATTGAAAGTAATCAGGAATTATATGAGGGAGTGTCCCAAGTGAAATCAAGAGAACAGAAAACCATAGGAATAAAGATTACATAGTATTTGATCCATTTGATCTGAAAGTTCGTGTGACATGCATGACTAGATCTCCTTTGAATTATGGAAATGAATCCACACCTGCATGATGTTGAACATCTTCCCTTTCGATTCAGAACAGAGTGATGGAATAAAAGTTCTGATATCTTTTGTCTAATCGAGCTACGAGAATGAATTCAACAGCATAAATTACTAAGTTCTTGCGGTGACTATCCAATTGCAATAATTTTTTTTGTTTTATTTTATTTATCTTTGTTTGAAAAAATCAAAAAAAAAGTTCTTAACCAGACCGTTAAGAACTTTTGTTAGATTTTTTCAACAGATTTTGAAAAAATTGTTGATGGGCTTAAATGGATTGAACTTTACTTAGAAAATTCCAGGAATGATTTGTCCTGTTGTTGCATATGCACCAAAGGCTGCAACGAAGCCAAGCATTGCTGCCCAACCATTAAACTTTTCTGCTTCAGGAGACATAGCAAAATATGAAATATGAAATAAACATAAAGAAGAAAAGATTATATCGTGAGTTTTTGCGCACCTGTTTTGATTATGAGAATTGATGCTAGTCATTAGAAAAAATTATTTAATCATTGGCATTAAAAAAGAGACCCATTGAGGTCTCTTTTCTCTACTTAGGTGCTCTTGGTAGAGGGTCTTAGTGCCCTCGTCGGTCATTGAGTTGATTGTAGTTGTGTAGTCCCTGATTGCTGTTGAGAGAACATATCTGGATTTTTAGTTCATAACTGGAACAAAACTGGAACTTTTTCTTCCATTTATCACCTTAAGTATATGAAAAAGCAACCAGCAAAGGCATGTTATGGCTGCATTTTATGGTATAATATATGTATTGCAGTTAGAGAAAGTACTTCTTTTAAGTATTGATTAATTTAATAACTGAAAACTAATAAGTAAATTTATTATGTACACTAAATCAAGTGCTTGTGCAGATTTGCACAACTATTTTCTTTTCTGGGATGATGTTAAATCTCTCACGGGTTCGCCAGGAATGACAATTCGTAGAACAATTAAAAATAAGAAGTTTCCTCCATCTGTTTCCTTGTTTGGGGATAAGGGAAGAGTTGGTTTGACGAGCAGATAGTTGTCTCTGGAATACATTAGTTCAGAATCAGTGATGTATACCCATTAAATATTTTCTATCAAAAGAATCAATTTATGACTTATTTTCAAGAGAAAATAGTATTATAAAACTAGCAAAAATCTTGAAAGTTTTAAAGATGAAAGGTTTTGGAGAGAAGTATAAATCCAAAAAGAAAAGCAATAAGGAGACTAAGTTCTTTAAAGAAAAATTAATGAAACAGGCATACAATTTGCATGTACAAGGTGATATCTCAGAAGCAACAAAATATTATAAACAGATAATAAGTCAAGGGTGCAATGAACCAGGCGTTTTTTCTAACTATGGAACAATTTTAAGAGATCTTGGTAAGTTGAAAGAAGCAGAATTTGTATATAGAAAAGCAATTGAATTTAAACCTGATTACGCAGAAGCGTATTACAACCTGGGCATCATATTGCACGATATTGGCAAGTTGAAAGAAGCAGAATTTGTATATAGAAAAGCAATTGAATTGAAACCTGATTTGGTAATGTCATATTTAAACCTGGGAAGAACTTTGAGAGATCTCGGTAACTTGAAAGAAGCAGAATTTTATACTCGTAAGGCAATAGAAATGAAATCTGATTATGCAGATGCTGCTTGGAATTTAGTTGGATTAGCAAATACTATTGAGGAAGCAATAGAAAGGATTAATCTATGCTTAAATATGGATGAGAATTATTTAAAGGCAAAACTTACTCTAAGTGCTCTAAAATTATATCAAGGTGATCAAACATTATTTGAACATTTAATGAAATCTCCTCACAAAGACCATCATTTTATGCGTTCTTTTAAATGGGTTTCAACATTACCTAAACAACCAAAATTGTTTTTTCATAGATGTGGTTTTTTTGACAGTATTATTAACCAAAGTAAAAAAGATCGCCCTTTCTATGAGTTTGGCGTTTGGAGAGGAGAATCCTTTAAGTATCTAATTAATACTTTCAAAAAAGGTTATGGATTTGATACTTTTGAGGGACTACCAGAAGATTGGCATAATGAGAAAAAAGGATCCTATTCGGCAGATGGGATCATTCCTAAAATTGATGGTGGAACATTTATAGCAGGTAAATTTGAAGAAACACTTCCAATTTTTTATTCGAAACCTAGACCAATCGCATCACTGATTAATTTTGATGCTGATCTATATTCTTCTACTCTGTGTGCTTTAAATTATTCAAAAACTGTAATAGATAAGGATACAATTTTAATATTTGATGAGTTTATTAATAGTAAAAATTGGGAGCAAGATGAATATAAAGCACTCAATGAATTTTGCTCTAATAATAATTTCACTTATGAAGTTTTGGCAATCTCTTATTTTACAAAGCAAGTTGCAGTGAAATTAATAGGAGTAGAACCAAATCAAGATTCATAGCACTCTATTCGATATTAATAGGGGATATGTCATTTACGCTAAGGAGTCACCTCAACCCACCTGAATAGAGAGCAAGTTTCACCTTTTGTACGCTTTCGAAAAGTTAGTAAGAATTAATATTTATTAGTTTTCAAGGGATTTTCTTTTTACTCTCTTTGCTATTAAGACAAAAGATAATGCTCCTTAGATAAGTACAATATCAATCAACAAGTGATTATTAATATCCGTAATGTTGTGAAAATACTCTGGTGTTTTTGCTCCTGGTTGTATTTATTTTACTATGCAAAAAAATTCTTTGGATTCAACGCACTTCCGTAGGTATGGAGTGAAGTACTAAAAGGGGGCGACAAAAATCTCACCTCCTTCTTTTATTTAAAATTGTTAGAAATCGGGAACATTTGTTTTTGATTTTTTGGGATATGCTGATGGTTCCTAATTGTTCCTTTTGATCTATCGACGGGAGAATCCTTTTATTTGCAAGCATTGGCATTAAAAAAGAGACCTCTTGCGGTCTCTTGACTGCGGTTGAATCTCTTTGATGTCCCTCCGACGATGCCCTCGTCGGGACTTGAACCCGAGACCTCTCCCTTACCAAGGGAGTGCTCTACCGCTGAGCTACAAGGGCTTGTGGAAAGATGGGCCGGGTTGGATTTGAACCAACGTAGGCGTAGCCAGCGGATTTACAGTCCGCCCCCATTAACCACTCGGGCACCGACCCGATCCACTCAATGACATTAACAGTAAAGGGTGCCACTTTTCTGGATTTTGTTGGTCCTTTTAGGAGGAAATAGATACGATCATTACAGATATTTAATTTGATAGGCATATGGATCTTTTGTTAATTAATGGACCTAATTTGAATCTTGTTGGTAAAAGGGAGCCGTCAATATATGGCTCCAAAACCTTAAAGGACATACAAGAAGAATTAGTGATTTTAGCTAGTGAAATTCATGCAAAGCTCAAATTCTTTCAGAGTAATTCAGAGGGCGAAATGATTGATTGCATTCAAAAAAGTGTTGGTTCGATTGACGGGATTTTAATTAATGCAGGTGCTTATACTCATACATCAATTGCTCTTAGAGATGCTTTGTTAGGAGTTGCTATTCCTTATGTGGAAGTACATTTAAGTAATATTTATTCTAGAGAAGAATTTCGCCATAAATCATTCCTTTCTGATAAAGCAGTGGGTTTGGTTTGCGGGTTTGGGCCAATTAGTTATGAACTTGCCTTACGCGGAATGGTTTCTTATTTAAAGCTAGTCTGAAGAACCATATGGATAATTCATACTCTCAAGTTGTTGCTCAACCAAAGATTCGCTGGCTAATAAATAAAACAAGTGAAGATTGGATTAACCTTGCAATTTCTAATCCAAAAGAAATACTTTTAGACCATGCACATTGTGAACGAAAGGCCGCCGGAGTAGCGCTTCAACTAATGTTTCGCTATGTAAGTGAACCTGGCCTTTCAGAGGTCTTAAGCCCCTTAGCAAGAGAGGAACTTGAACATTTTGAGAGGGTTTTGTCTATTTTGAATGCACGTGGACATAAACTTCAAAAATTAGCTTCGCCTCCTTATGGATCAATTTTGGCTAAAAATATTTGTAAAGATGAACCAAGACGAATGTTGGATAGCTTTTTAGTTGCAGGACTTATTGAGGCAAGAAGTCATGAGCGAATGAGATTATTGTCGGTACACTCTCCTGATGTTGAGCTTCGCAATTTATACGCCGACTTGTTAAAAAGTGAGGCTAGGCATTTTGGAATTTATTGGAAGTTGGCCGATGAACGTTTTGATAGAAATACTATAACAACAAGATTAGAAGCATTAGCTAGAGTTGAATCTGATGCTTTATTGGAAATGCATCCTGAAGCAAGGATGCATAGTTGATTTTTTTTGATTAGGCCGAAGTTACCAAATTAAATGAAATCTTTGACTATTACTGGCGTAGGTCCAGGAGATCCATCTTTGTTAACTTTGGCAGCAGTTGAAGCCATTCAAGAATCAACAGTTGTTTCTTATCCTGTCTCTATTAGTGGAGGAGAGAGCCTTGCTGAACAAATTGCTTCAAAATGGATAACTAAAGATAAAAAGAAATTGCCATTGTTTTTCCCTATGGTTGAGGATAGAAATATTTTAAAAAGCGCTTGGAGAATTGCTGGTAATGAATTAATTAAGATGGTTGAGAAAGGTGAAAGAGTCGTTTTCCTTTCTCAAGGAGACATCTCACTCTTTTCCACAGGTTCATATCTTTCGAAGGAATTAGAAAAATATCATCCAGATTGTGTAGTTAACTTAATTCCAGGTGTTACATCTTTTTCTGCTGCTGCTGCTAAAAGTAGATTGCCAATTGCTTTTCAAGAAGAGCAATTGCTTATAATGCCTGTGCCAGACTCGCCTGAGCAACTAAAGGTTATTTTAACTGAAGCAGCTTTAAAAAAAAGGGTAGTTGTTTTGCTTAAGCTTGGTAGAAAGTGGACGTGGGTCCAACCTTTGCTTAAAGAACTTAAACTACTAGAACGTTCTATCTTCGCTGAAAGGGTAGGCTGTTCAGGCGAACAAATTGTGAGTGCATCTGATTTATCCTCTGAAAGTAGGCCATACTTTTCTTTACTATTGATTCGACAAAATTGGCCTTTGATAATGCCGTAATTCCTTAGCTTAATTTAGTAAGTTCTTCTTCGAGTAATTTTATTGCGTCCTTTGGAGTATTTGCTCTAACTAATTTATGTCTAAGTGCAGAGGAACCTTGAAAACCTCTACAAGTCCAGTTCATATGTTTTCTAGCAATTAATAGTCCATGACTTCCTTTTTTTGAAACAAGTAACTTGAGGTGCTCCAAAGACAAACTAACTTTCATTTTGGCGTCAGGTGTTATGAAAACTTTTTGATTGTTAATCTCGTCATCAATTTGCCCAACCAGCCATGGCGCACCCATACTTGCCCTCCCTATCATTAAGCCATCTGCATTTGTGATTTCAAGACATTTAAGAGCATCTTGAGAGTTTTTTATATCACCATTAGCGATGACAGGGATATCTAATGACTGTTTGATTTTTGAAATAGCTTCCCAGTTTGCAATTCCGGAAAAGCCTTGTTTTTTCGTCCGTCCATGGACAGTTATTAGTTGCGCTCCAGCTTCTTGTAATCCTAGAGCAAAAGAGATTGGATCACTGGTAGTCTCACACCATCCTAACCTTATCTTTACTGTTAATGGAATTGATATGGCTTTAGAAACCTTTTTGACAATTGTTTGAGCAAGTTCGGGTTCTTTGAGTAGAGCACTTCCACCACCTTTTCTAGCAATTTTTTTTACTGGGCAACCCATATTTATATCTACAAGGAAAGCGCCTAATGATTCTGCTTTGATTGCAGCATCAATCATTGAATCTGGCCGATGGTCAAAAAGTTGAACACCTATTGGTCCACTTTCTCTTGAAAGCTCAATTACCTTTTCCTCTCCGTGACCCAATTCAAGACTTTTAGCATTAACCATTTCGGTAAAAAGTAAAGCTTTTGGAGACCATCTACGGACAAAGTGTCTGAATATTTGATCGCTGACGCCTGCAAGTGGGGACTGAATAATTGGGCACTCCAAAGACCTAGATGTTCCATTGCCTGATAAGAAAATTGGAGGTAATACTCTCATCTTCAGACTGATTTTGGGTTTAATTCAGTCATTGCATATAAACAAAGTTTCATTAGTCTTGTTGGCTTCTGAAAATAACCGAGCAATGCTGAAGGTGGCCTTTAAGGAAATTGGTACTTGCAATACAGCTATAGAGATTAAAAGGATTGCCATAAATGATGACTGGTTATTTAATGAATCCCTTTTTTTTAAGGTTAATCTTTTAAGGGATGCCTGATCTTGATTCTTAAACCTCATGTTGGATTCCAACTCTTTGCTAATACTTGTAGTATGAAGAATTAATCTCAATTTTGACCTATAAAGGTTAAATAATCTTATGAAAGGTAGAGAAGATTGGCGTTACCAATAGTCGCAATCATTGGGCGCCCAAATGTTGGGAAATCGACATTGGTAAATCGCTTATGTCAAAGTAGACAAGCCATTGTTCATGATGAACCAGGGGTAACTAGAGATCGAACTTATCAAGAAGGATTTTGGAGGGATAGAGATTTTAAAGTCGTAGATACTGGTGGCTTAGTTTTTGATGATGATAGTGAGTTTCTTCCTGACATAAGAGAGCAAGCAAGTCTTGCTCTTGAAGAAGCTGTGGTTGCATTAGTAATTGTTGATGGCCAGGAAGGAGTGACTACAGCTGATGAATCGATCGCCGAATTTTTAAGACCACATTCCTGTCATACAATAGTAGTAGTTAATAAATGTGAGTCTCCTGAGCAAGGGTTGGCAATGGCCGCTGATTTTTGGAAGCTTGGCCTTGGTGAGCCATACCCAATCTCTGCTATACATGGTGTTGGGACAGGTGATCTCCTGGATCATGTGGTCACTTTGTTCCCCTCTAAAGATTTAGATGAGGCTGGTGATACTGAGATTCAATTGGCAATTATTGGGAGACCAAATGTAGGTAAATCAAGTCTTCTTAACTCTATTTGTGGAGAGACTAGAGCAATTGTTAGTTCGATCAGGGGCACGACTCGAGATGCTATTGATACTCGAATAACTCATCAGGGTAAGCAATGGAAATTAGTCGATACTGCGGGAATTCGTAGACGTAGAAGCGTTAATTATGGGCCAGAGTTCTTTGGTATTAATCGTAGCTTTAAGGCAATAGAAAGAAGTGACGTTTGTGTTTTGGTTATAGATGCTTTAGATGGGGTGACAGAACAAGATCAAAGGCTCGCAGGTAGAATTGAGCAGGAAGGCAGAGCATGTTTAATAGTTGTCAATAAATGGGATGCTGTAGAAAAAGATAGTCATACAATGTCTGCAATGGGAAAAGATATTCGCTCAAAACTATATTTTCTTGATTGGGCTGAAATGATATTTACCTCAGCGCTGACAGGTCAAAGAGTAGAAGGTATTTTTGCTTTAGCAACTTTGGCAGTTGATCAGAATAGAAGAAGGGTTAGTACATCAGTTGTTAATGAAGTACTTGCTGAAGCCTTAAAATGGAGAAGTCCTCCTACCACGAGAGGGGGAAAACAAGGGCGCCTTTATTACGGTACTCAAGTAGCTATTAATCCTCCAAGCTTTACTCTTTTTGTAAATGAACCTAAATTGTTTGGTGAAACATATCGTAGATATATGGAGAGGCAAATTAGAGAGGGCCTAGGCTTTGATGGAACTCCTATTAAATTATTTTGGAGAGGGAAGCAGCAACGTGAGGTTGAAAAAGATTTGGCACGCCAGCAGAAAGATTCTTGAAATAGTAATTATTTATGGACTGGATAAAAAATATCCCAATAGGTCAATATGTCTCTGGTAAATCTAGCTGGCTTCGAGTTATTGATCCTCGAATTAAACTCTCTTGGATTCTTTTGTTTTTGTTAACGCCAATATTGTCAAATTCCATATGGAGAATTTCAACAGCTTGTGTTCTTCTATTGATTACATTTTTTAGTTTTTTACCTCTACGTATTTGGTGGCGATCTTTAGTATTTTTATTTGTGCTGTGTTTGATTATTGGATTGTTATCGATTGTATTACCTGCAAGTGAAATAACAAGTGAGTTAACTATTAGATCACCTGATGAAATTCCTGGAGCACTAGTTTTAAGTCGATCATGGGAGGTTTTCAGGCTGGGGCCATTTAATTTAGGAGGAATTTCATTAGGCCCTTTGATAGTCGATCGTCGCTCTGCAGAATTAGGTATTAAAACTTCGACTTTGATTTTTACAGTTATTCACAGTGTGAATTTGATGTTAATTACAACTCCTCCTGAAGATCTCGTGTGGGCAATAAGGTGGTTTTTTGCTCCTTTAACTCTATTGGGATTTCCCTTGGAAAAATTGTCATTTCAACTCCTTTTGGCATTAAGATTTTTACCATTAGTTCAAGAAGAGCTCCAAAATCTCTTTAGATCAATTGGTGTTCGAGCCATCAATTTTAGAAAATTAGGACTGAAAACCACATTAGGTTTGTTTATCTCTCTAGGGGAAAGATTGTTTTCCAATATTTTGCTGCGGGCAGAACAGGGAGCAGATTCTTTAATGTTAAGAGAGGGGCTTTGGTTCTCATCGGATAAACTACGACCCTTGATTGTTATTAATTCTAGATATTTGTGGATTAATTTAGGTTCAATTCTTTTGCTTTTGATAGCTATTATCTTGCGTTGTCTGTATGGTACGTCTTAATTAAAGAAATTAAGATTTGACCGCTGAGCGCTATCTAAATCATCCAACTTTTGGGATGCTATATCTAGTTTCTCCAGCAAGTAATGGTAGAGACGTATATGCAACTTTGTATGCACAGAAGATTTTCTTTTTAGTTACTTTGCAGCCACGGGGTGCAGGGTTTGAAGTTATTCCATACATGGATGCTCGCCATTATGCAGAAATGCATTTATCTAAATGTAAGAGAGAGAAATCTTCGGATTTGGCCGTTTGGCAGGAATTATTTAATCAAACTTTTATTTAGTTAGATTTTGATTCTCTTTAATGAATTTAAGAACTTAAAAGATTCATTACCTTTAGGGGTGAGTTTACTTGCAGTCAGCAAGGGGCATCATCAAGAGTCTATACGTAAATTTTTTGGCTATGGCCAGTTGGATTTTGGAGAAAGTCGTTTACAAGAGGCTATTCCAAAAATAAATGACCTTAATGATTTAACTCAACTTCGATGGCATTTCGTTGGCACATTGCAGAAAAATAAAGTTAGAGGAGTTGTTAGGGAATTTGATTTTATTCATTCGGTTGATTCTTTATCTTTAATTGAGAGAATCTCTAGAATTTCCCAAGAGGAACAAAAAACTCCGAATATATTCTTACAAGTAAAATTGACAGAGGACCCCAAAAAAGGGGGATTTATCAAGCAAGATCTTTTGAAAAGTTGGCCCCAGATCGTTTCTCTTAAGAACATTAATTTAATTGGCCTCATGACAATTCCACCAATAGCTTTTAATTCGAATCAAAAAAAAGATTTGTTTTGTGAGTGTAGAAATCTTGCAAACTATTTAGGATTAAAGGATTGTTCAATGGGGATGAGTAACGATTGGCTAGAAGCTGTAGAAGAGGGTTCTACATGGTTACGTTTAGGCTCTCTTCTGTTTGGGAAACGTCAGACTTAGGTAAATACTCGAAGATATGAAAAAACTAATAAAAAAGCTTGCTCCTTGAGATAAGGAACGTTATTTAAGTATATGGTTCATTCTTCATTTTGTTGAAGATGTATCGCTTGTTGGTTTATCCAACTTTTTAACAAATCATCCCGAGAGGATTAACTGGTGTCGCTTATTTCCCGTCTTCGTGCTGTTGTCGCTGGTGATGACTTCTTAGATAGTGATTTTGATGAGCTCGATTACGAAACAAGCGATGACTTTGAAAATTTCAATAGAGCCACTAAAGGAGGAAATGGAGAAATGGCAACAATCTCTAACTCCAATCCTTTTGATGGCAGGAATGGCTTCCCTTCCTCAAATGTCATTGGTATGCCTGGAATTTCAACAAATGATTCTGAAGTAAGTTTAATGGAGCCCCGAAGTTTTGATGAAATGCCACGAGTGATTCAGGCTTTGCGTGAGCGTAAAACTGTTATTTTGAATCTCACAATGATGGAACCTGATCAGGCCCAAAGAGCTGTTGATTTTGTCGCAGGCGGAACTTTTGCAATCGATGGACATCAGGAAAGAGTTGGAGAAAGTATTTTCCTTTTTGCGCCTTCTTGCGTAACTGTAACTAACTCTTTTCAGGAGGAAGTTTCTCCTTCAAGCATGACCAGTAAAGCAACAGATTTAATTCCTAAGGAGTCATCTCCTGCTCCAGAGCCTGCATGGGGGGAGACAGTAGCTTCAGCTCTTTGAAAGATTAAATAGTTTGGAAATCTCTATTGGGATTATTGGCTTTGGCCATATGGCCAAAGCTATTATTTCACCTCTTTTTGAAAGAGGGATATATAAGCCTGAAAATGTGGTTGGAATTGTTGGTCGTACCTCGAGTATTGCTTCTGCATTGAGGGGTCTTCCTGGAGGAGTAAGAGTCTTATCTAGTGAAGATGCTTTGTCTAGAGAAGCATGGAGTGCTCCTCTGAAATTACTGGCTGTCAAGCCTCAACAATTTGGCACAATTAAAGAATCTGTATCAACATTTAGATCAAGCGAGCAGTTCCCTAAGCCATTATTGATCTCAGTTTTAGCTGGAATAACATTGAAAAGTCTTAAGCAGGCTTTTCCAGGACACATATGTGTAAGAGCTGTTCCCAATACCCCCTCTCTTGTTTTAGAGGGGCTTACTGGCTTGGCTTGGGAAGATAATATAACTTCGAGTCAAAAGATTGCAGTTAGAAAGATTTTTGAACCAATAAGTGAAATTTTTGAGTTACCGGAGAAGCAACTTGATTCATTTTTAGCTTTAACTTCCTCAGGGCCTGCATATATAGCTTTAGTGGTTGAAGCCATGGCTGATGGTGCTGTTGCAGCAGGATTGCCACGCTATTTATCTAATCAATTGGCTTATAAAACCCTTTCAGGTACTGCTTCGCTACTACGAGAAAAGGGTTTGCATCCTGCCGAGCTTAAAGATATGGTCGCTTCTCCTGCAGGGACAACAATCAGTGCTCTTCGACACCTTGAACTTGCGGGCTTGAGATCTGCTTTAATTGAAGCAGTTGTCTTGGCAGCTCAGAAGAGTCGTCAATTGGCTGAAGAGGTTTAGAGTTGGATGAACTAAGAACGTTTGCATATAGATTTTCAAGTGAGTCAATATTTTGTTGAAGAGTATATTTTTCTTCTACTCTTAAACGTGCACGTCTACCTAATTCCTTTGTAAGTACTGGTTGATCACGTAAAACAGGTAAAAGGGTCCTTAATTGAGAAGTGACTCCCTCAGTATTTAATATTATTCCAGCACCATTTTCAAGCACTTCTCCATCTGCTCCTGCATCTGTCGCTACGCATGCTGTTCCAGTGGCCATGGCTTCTAGTAAGGCAATTGATAATCCTTCTACAAGGCTTGGAAGTAAAAAAACCTCCGCCATTTGAAGAAGAGCTACTCTTTTATTTTGATCCGCTTCGTATCCCCACCAAATTACATTATCTTCCTTATTAAAGATTGAATTATTTTCAAGTGTAGGCCTTAGTGGTCCATCTCCTACTATTACTAGTCGACATCCTTTTGGTTGAACAAATCTCCATGCACGTAGTAAAGCCTCAACATTCTTTTCAGAAGCTATTCTCCCCATATAGATAAAAATTCTTTCATAACCAAGTTTCTTTCTGATTTCAAGATGAAGTTTGTTTAGTGACTTATCTGAATTAAGGGGTTTCCATTTTTTAATATCAATTCCATTAGGTATTACATCAAGTCGATTTTCTTTGACTCCAAGTTTTGCGAGTACTTCTGCTTGCATATCTGAAAAAACAATAACTTTGTCATACTTAGCTAATGATGGTGCATAAAGTTGGTAGGTAAGTTGCTGTGTATTGGCTGTAAGATTTCTGAGCTTTGAATCAAAAGCCGGATGAAAAGTAGCGATTAGAGGTAAATCAAGTTGATGGCAAAGTTCAGGTAGTCGAAAATCTAATGGAGAAAGAGTTAGACTTGCGTGGACCAAGTCAGGTTTCAGTCTTGAGAGTGATTCTCTAAGCTCTCTTTGAGCACTTAAAGAAGGTATTGTATAAACCTGAGATTTAATCAAATAAGGAAGGCTTACATCGGGATCATTTGCAAGTAGCGAAGTTTTATTATTTCCTTCTCTAAGAGGGTTATCAAAGTGAATAAAACTTATGTGATGTCCTCTTTCTCTAAGCTCCTCAGTAGTGCTTAGTCCATAGCAGACGTTCCCGCAAAAAGGTGTTTTTTTGCCTAGCCAGGCGATATGGGTCAAACTCTAAAAATAACCGGTATTTCAAACTAGCAGCTCAACCGATATTTCTTATCCAACTATTATTAATAATTAAATAATTTATAAACAAGGTTTTTTTATAACAATTTTATTCAAATCTATCGTCCTACTTAGTATTTAGATTATCACTAATTAGTACTTCTCTCATCATTTGAAGAGATGTAATTCTTCTTTGTAAATGAGTTTCGATCCAAACTTCAACAATTTTCAGTAATTTTAACCAGACATTTTTAGGACCTAATAATTTCCCATTACTATGAAAAGGGACGTTATCAAGCAACAGTCTTTGAAGTAAAGCTAGTTCAGATGGATTCAGCTCAATGTTTGCATTTGGAATATTTCCAATAACAAAACCATCTTCAGGGATAAAGCTGCATTTCCAGCTCCACTCTCCAATGGGAGGTATAAGCTTGGAGCCAGATTGACAACAGTTTTGAAGTGGTAAACAATATCCTCCTAGGTCTAATAAATGAATACATGATTGAACACTTATTGCCAAAGCTTGCAATGAATCAAATTCTGTTTTATGTAAATCGTCTAGTCTATTTAAATGGGTTAATACCATTCTAAGTAAATCTTTTTCCGGGTCTTCACTCCCAACCATAATCATTATTAGCTCTGAAATTGCTTGAGCTGCTGAAAGAGTTTCGATATGCTTCCCCAGATTCCCATAACTCTTTAAAATCTTTATTTGTGTAACGCGCTTAAGATTTCTTTTCCCAACTATCTGCAAGTCTAAAAAGTTAAAAGGAGATGTCGCTCCAAGTTTACTTTTGGGTTTTCTTGCTCCTGGTATTGCAAGACGACATACTCCATTTTCTTCAGTAAGTATTGTTAAAAGCCTGTCATTTTCTCCAAGAGGTCCAACTTTTAAAGATAGTCCTTTCAATCTTTGAGGTAAACTCATTACTCCTTATTCTTTTGTGCTTGGGTGATTTCAAACCCAAAACTTGTACCAATATATGTAGATCCTGCTTCAATCATATCTATTGCTTGATCAAAAGTTTTTATACCTCCAACAGCTTTTATTGAACAACGATTTTTAATCATTTTAGAGACCTCTTGAACTTGCATTTTTGTTATGCTTGGTCCGAAACCATTCCCAATTTGAATTCCAGTTGCGCCTGCATCAATGGAAGCATTTATTGCTAAGGAAAGTTTTGATGAGGTTAAGAGTATATCTCCATCAATTATTACTCTTACTGGAATACCTAGTTCACTTAGTTGATTTATTTCTTCAGCAAAAAGTTCTATATTTCCTTCTTTTAATGCAAAATAATTTGGAACAATATCTAATTCCTCTGCTCCTGACTCAATTGCATATTCGGCTTCTTTGAGCTTGTTATAAGTCGGGATGAAACCAAAAGGGAATGCAATTACAGATATTAATTTTGTGCAACTTTTGCTCCCTAACCTTTCACGAGCAATTGAAAGATGAGAAAGACAGGTACATAAACCTGCAAAGCCATTTTGCTTGGATCCCTCACAAAATTGAACAAGCATTTCTTTATCTAAATGAGGATTTAAGATTGCTTGATAAATTACTTTAGAAATATTTTCATTAGCTTCTTCTAAATTTTTTTGGCTCATGTGACTGGAACTAAATTTTTTCTTGGATCACGCCATAGCCTCCGTGATTTCTCTTATATATCACTCGCAACGCTGATCCTTTTTCCTCTCTAAACAAATAAAAGTCATGATCAATTAGATCTAATTGTGCTCTGGCTGTTTCAATGCTCATCGGTGTCATTTCAAAATATTTGCGTCTTATCCCTGGGCTAGGAAGATGAGGTTCCTTGCCCTCAATGAGTTGATTGTCTGAGGAGGCGTGATTTTGAGTTTCTTCGGTTTTGATTGATTTCGATGATTTATTATTATGGGAATGATGATTATTATGACGCTCTTTATATTTGCGTAATTGTCGTGCAAGTTTATTTGCTACTAAGTCGATACTTGCATAAAGATTTTCACTTCTTTCTTGCGCTCTTATCACAGTTCCGTTTGCAAAAACAGTCACCTCCGCAGATTGTTGAGGCACACGAGGATTTCTTGCGACTGAAAGGTGAACGTCAGCTTCCTTCACTATCTCTTGGAAATTGTGAGTTGCTTTATCAATTTTTGTTTTGGTGTAATCACGAAGTGATTGAGTTAATTCAAGATTGCGTCCATGAATAAGAAGCTTCATTCTGTTTCGCCTGAATCAGGGCCTAATAGCAACTTAGATCTAACCCCTCAACTTGCACAATTTTCTTCGGCTTTTCTTTTTGAACCTAAAAATATTGTGCCATTTGAGACTGCTTTAGGTTGGCAGAAAAATATTCAGAAAAGCCTTATCGAGAAACCGTTTTCATCACAAGCAGTATGGTTTCTTGAACATTTTTCTTGCTACACCATAGGTAGAGGCAGTGATATGAAAAATTTATTATTTGATGAAAATAAATCTCCCTTGCCCGTTTTTAGGATTGAAAGAGGAGGTGAGGTTACTCATCACATGCCTGGACAGATTGTTGGATACCTAGTGCTTGATTTAGGTCTTCATAAGAAAGATTTATCTTGGTATTTGAGAGAATTGGAACAAATACTGATTGATGTTCTTGATTTGCTAGGAATAGAGGGAACTAGAGTAGATGGCTTAACAGGAGTATGGTGTGAAGATAAAAAGGTTGGTTCAATAGGCATTGGATGCAAGAGATGGGTGACTCAACATGGATTTTCACTAAATGTAAATTGTGATCTTATTGGTTTTGAGAAGATAATTCCTTGTGGACTGAATAATGTGAAATTAGGAAAATTGAGTGATTGGATACCTGGCATCAAAGTCTGTGACGTTAAGCCTCTTTTAAGGGAAACTGTTAGAAGAAGATTTAAATTGAACTGGGAAAATATTTAAATTAAGCATTGCTAAAAATAATCAAAAATTATCTTTTATTGCTATGACAAAGACTAACTCACAAAAAAATATATTGGCTTCTGAAAATGCTTTAGCTTGTTGGATCCCAAGTAGACAAGAGGAAAAAGTAATAAATAGAAGATCTCACCTTGAGACATTGACTCAAGTTGATGAAATTTGGGAACACTTAAAAGTTCAGTTAGGTGATGTCTTAGCAGTTGATTCACCGCATACTTTTCATCCTGAAAGATTTACTTATAAAGAACTTGCAGAAAATATTTCTATTGCAGCAAATGCTTTTGCTCAAATGGGAGTCGAAACTGATGATGTTGTCGCTCTTTTTGCAGAAAATAGTCCCAGATGGCTGATTGCTGATCAAGGCCTTATGAGAATAGGAGCATCAAACTCGGTTCGGGGTGCGACTGCTCCACCAAGTGAACTTAGATATATTCTTGATGATTCAAATGCAGTTGGATTAATAGTTCAAAATTCTGATGTCTGGGAGAGACTCTCTCTTGATGAGACGCAAATAAACAAGTTGAAATTTGTTATTCAACTCGAAGGTAAAGCTTCTGAAGGAGTCTTTGAATGGGAGAGTTTTTTGGAGCGAGGATTGAATAAAGTAAATGTAAATAAACTGGAAAATAGAATTGAAAGAAGACAAACAAAAATCGCAACTATTCTATATACCTCTGGAACTACAGGTAAGCCCAAAGGTGTTCCATTAACACACTCTAATTTGTTGCATCAAGTTAGATCTCTTGCTTGCGTGGCAAATCCTTCTCCAGGGGCACCAGTATTAAGTGTTTTACCAATATGGCATTCATATGAACGTAGTGCTGAATATTATTTTTTTTCTTGTGGTTGTACTCAAACTTACACATCTATCAGATACCTTAAGGAAGACTTGCCAAGGGTTAGGCCAATAGTAATGGCAACTGTACCAAGGCTTTGGGAGTCAATAAAGTTAAGTTTTGATGATGCTGTTGAAAAAATGCCAGGGATTCGTAAGACCTTGGTGAAAAGTGCGATTTCTAATAGTAAGGCATATAAATTGGCACGAAGAAAACTTAATTTTCTAACGATTGATAGTGTTTCTAATTTAGATAAAATAAAATCTTTTATCGAGATACTTTTACGATTTCCAATTCATAGAATTTCTTCTTTATATTTGTGGCCAAAAATTCTCATCAAAATTTGTGGAGGAAGATTGAGATTCCCAATTAGTGGAGGCGGAGCAATTGCTCCGTATATTGATTCTTTTTTTGAAGCCTTAGGTGTTGAACTATTGGTCGGTTATGGTTTAACTGAAACGAGTCCGGTTCTGACATGCAGAAGACCTTGGAGAAACATACGAGGAGGTTCGGGACAACCTTTGCCAGAGACTGAGATAAAGATTGTAGATCCAGACACATTTCAAATAAAAAAGCTCCGTCAGAAAGGTTTGGTTCTCGCTCGTGGGCCTCAAATAATGTCTGGTTATTTGGGGAAACAATCAGATTCAAAGAAGGTTTTAGATCCTCATGGCTGGTTTAATACTGGAGATTTAGGGATGTTACTTGCTGATGGATCTTTGATTTTGACTGGGAGAGCGAAGGACACGATAGTGCTAAGTAGTGGAGAAAATATTGAGCCTGCTCCTCTAGAGGAAGCTTTGATTTCGAGCCAATTGATTGATCAGGCTTTTTTATTGGGGCAAGATCAAAAACAACTTTCTGCTTTGATTGTGCCAAGAATTGATTATCTAAAAGGATGGCTTGCTGATCAAGGGTTAAATTCAAATGTTCTTTTGGGAATCTGTCCGGAAAATCGTGAATTAAGACAAATTCTTAGATTGGCATTGAATAAAGTTCTAGCAAAACGACCTGGATCTCGAAGAGAAGAGAGACTTTTCTCAATTGCTTTAGTAGAGCCATTTACAATAGATAATGGCTTGTTAACGCAAACTCTTAAGCAAAAACGTGAAAAAATTATTCAACGTGATTTCCTACTTATAAAAAAAATATATGATTTGTAATTTGTTTGTTTGGCCAATTAAATTGACCAATACTATCTTTTACTGAGAGCCTAACGATTGATTCATAATTTATTGATCAGGTGAATTCAATTTCCATAAAACGCTCAATAACTGTAAGAGCAGTTGTAACTCCTTCATGGAAAGAGGAAGCTGAGCGAGAATTAAGTAATGGAATATCAACAATCGATCAGCAACTTGGCGAATTAGAAAAAGAAGGACAACAGATAGTTGATGGGATCCGAAGTCAGAGCTCAAACCCGCTTGATCCAAGAGTTCAAGAGCAAGTAGCTCAAGTTCAGAATCAAGTTGCTTCAAAGAGATCAGAATTTGAAGAACAAAAAAGAAATCTTCTTTTACAGCAATCTCAAGTGCGAGACTTAGAGATGGAACAAATTGTTGAGCAAGGACAAATTGACAGTTTATGTGATTTAAATGTTGGTGATAATTTAGTAAGTAAAATGAGTATGAGTATTTTAGTTAGAGATGGCATCGTAGAGGCGATTAATCAAGACTGATATTCGGTAGAACTAAAAGTATCTAAGAAATTTTTTTTTGATAATAAGAAGAAATCCACATAAAAAAAACTATCGTTGTAAGGACACTCATGTAGAACTAACATTGGTATGTATTGATACTTGCAAAGCTTCTTGATAGAAATTCTGAAGCCTTGCTACAAACTCTCTCCATAAAGGAAATAGGAACAAATCATGGCCACTCATGACATCTTTATGCCTGCTTTAAGTTCAACAATGACCGAGGGCAAAATAGTGGAGTGGCTGAAAAATCCTGGAGATAAGGTTGAAAGAGGTGAATCTGTTTTGGTTGTTGAGTCAGATAAAGCTGATATGGATGTTGAGTCTTTCCATGATGGTTTTCTTGCCTCGATTGTGATGCCTGCTGGTAGTTCTGCGCCTGTTGGAGAGACAATTGGATTGATTGTTGAGACAGCGGATGAAATTGCTTCTGCTCAGGCTAATGCGCCTTCTACTCTTCCTCAAGCGGCAGCTAATCAAGATAAAGAAAGTCCATCCTCTCAAACTCAAAAAAAACAAGCCTCTGTTGATTCTTCTCAAGCAACAGCCATCAAACAGACACCTCCTGTTCCTGATTACTCTGTGAATAATGAACAGTTTTTAAACGACGGTCGGATTGTCGCTTCTCCTAGAGCTAAAAAACTTGCTTCTCAAATGGGAGTCGACTTGGCAACTGTTAGGGGATCAGGACCTCATGGACGGATACAAGCTGAGGATGTGCAAAGTGCTAAAGGCCAACCTATAAGCATTCCTTGGATCGCTGAAAGTAATGCTCCAGCGAGAATTGTGTCTGACATGCCTCTCAAAGAAAAAAAATCTGTTGATACTGATAAGCCACCTTCCGCAGGGAAAAGTTTTGGATCAAGAGGTGAAACAATTGCATTCAATACTCTTCAACAAGCTGTAAATAGGAATATGGAGGAAAGCTTAAATACTCCTTGCTTTAGAGTCGGATATTCAATTCTTACAGATGAGCTGGATTCTTTTTATCAACAAGTGAAACCTAATGGAGTAACCATGACAGCGTTGCTCGCTAAAGCAGTTGGTTTAACTCTTGCTAGGCATCCTCAGGTGAATGCAGCTTTTAGCTCAGAGGGGATTGCCTATCCTTCTCAAATAAATGTAGCCGTTGCAGTTGCAATGGAGGATGGCGGGTTGATAACTCCAGTGCTACAAAAAGCTGATGAAACTAGTCTCGCTGATTTATCTCTTCAATGGGCGGACCTTGTTAAACGTGCCAGAAACAAGCAATTAGAACCCCAAGAATATAGCAGCGGTACATTTACACTCTCTAATCTAGGCATGTTTGGCGTGGATAGATTTGATGCAATTCTGCCCCCTGGGACAGGAGCAATTCTAGCTGTAGGAGCTTCCTTATCTAAAGTTGTTGCTTCTAAAGATGGTTCGATTTCAATCAAAAAACAGATGCAAGTAAATCTCACCGCTGATCATAGAGTGATCTACGGTGCTGATGGAGCACTATTCCTTAAGGATTTGTCTTATTTAATTGAAAAAAATCCTTACAGCCTCTCCTCTTGAGTTTAAATAGTTGAACCAAAAGTGATTTCCCTTCCTTTAATCTGATTTGATGTGATAGATCAAAAAGATAATCTTTTAAGTTCATACAACTATGATTTGCCTAATGATTTAATTGCTCAATCACCTACTGAGCCTAGACATGATGCGAAATTGATGATTGTTAATGATGAGTTAGATGAGCCTTTAAATCTTAAACATGCAAAGATATGGGACTTGAAGGACATCTTAAAGAAAGGTGATCTCTTGGTTGTTAATAATACTCGTGTGCTTAAGGCAAGATTAAAAGTCCGATTATCAGGAGGAGGCCTAGGTGAATTATTGTTAATGGAACCAAGGGGAAATGGTCAATGGCTTTGTTTAGGGCGCCCGGCTAGACGTATGCGAAGTGGTGATCAATTATGGTTGGATACCTCTCATGATCATTCTTTACTGTTAAAGGTTATTGATAAAGATGAGAGTACAGGCGGAAGAATTATTCAATTCCCTAATGAGTTTACTAGTAGAATGGAAATGGCAAATTTACTTGATTTATGTGGTGAAGTCCCATTGCCTCCTTATATAAATAACGATAAATCTAGTTCTCATGAAGAAAAATACCAAACTCGATTTGCTTCGAAGCCAGGAGCCATAGCTGCTCCCACAGCAGGGTTACATTTAAGTGATGAACTAATAGAAAATTTAAAGATCAGGGGTATCAAGATTGCACAAATTACTTTGCATGTTGGCCTTGGAACTTTTAGACCATTAGAAAAAGAAGATCTATCTCAACTTCATTTACATAGTGAGTGGGTAGAAGTAACGGAAGAGGCCACAAGAGCGATTATTAAGTGCAAGAAAGATGGGGGGAAAGTCTTTGCTGTTGGCACTACAAGCGTAAGAGCTCTTGAGGCGGCTTATTTATCAGGTATGGGTACTTTAAAGTCATTTGAGGGCAAAGTGAATTTGGTAATTAAGCCAGGGTTTGAGTTTTGCGTTATCGATGGACTACTTACTAATTTTCATCTTCCAAAAAGTTCCCTATTACTTTTAGTAAGTGCTCTTATTGGTAGAGAGCGTATGTTGAAACTTTATGAAAATGCAATTACCAACAAGTATCGATTTTTCTCTTATGGAGATGCGATGTTAATCACACCGGGTTCAGTTGTATAAAAACAAAAAGATTTAGGCTAATGATGCTTCTGTGACAACCCCTGTAGGAACATTCTCAAACATTATTGATGATATGTATCTTTCTGCAAGGTCAGGTAGTACAACAACGATTGTCTTCCCTGAGAATTCTTCTTTCTCGGCTAGTCTTACGGCTACAGCTGCAGCTGCACCGCATGAGATGCCAACTAGTAAACCTTCTTCTTGTGCTAATCGTAATGCCATCGCGATAGACTCATCATTTGAGACTTGTTCAACTTGATCGACTACTGACAAGTCAAGATTCTTAGGAATAAATCCCGCTCCAATGCCTTGGATTTTGTGAGGACCAGGTTTAATTTCTTCTCCGTTTAGAGTTTGCGTGATAACTGGACTATGTGTTGGCTCTACAGCAACAGATAAGATTGAATGATTTTTTTCTTGCTTTATATAACGAGAAACACCTGTTATAGTTCCACCTGTTCCAACTCCTGAAACTAAAACATCAATTTGACCATCGGTGTCATTCCAAATCTCAGGACCGGTTGTTTTGAAATGTATTTCGGGATTGGCTGGATTGTCAAATTGTCCTGGCATGAAGTATTTTTGAGGATCACTATCTGCTATTTCCTTAGCTTTTGCGATAGCACCAGGCATGCCTTTAGCGGCTTCAGTTAGGATTAATTCAGCACCAAGGACAGCCATCATTCTTCGACGTTCAATTGACATGGACTCAGGCATTGTGAGGATTAGCTTATAACCTCGAGCAGCGGCTGTATAGGCAAGGGCTATTCCCGTATTTCCAGATGTTGGTTCAATAATGACTTTATTTTTGTCAAGTAAACCTTTCTTTTCTGCATCCCAGATCATATTCGCGCCAATTCTACATTTGACACTATAGGCGGGGTTACGGCCTTCTATTTTTGCAAGGACTGTAGCTTTCGCATTCTTGGTGATCGAATTTAGTTTTACCAATGGTGTATGACCAATAGCAAAACTATTGTCTTCATAGATTCTGGACATTTTTTAATGACTTTGATTAACTATTAATCTAAATCTATATAAAAATCTTGATAAATGGTTATTTAGATAATTTTTATTAGTGTTTTTTTTATTTTTTTTCTATTGCTGAATTGAATCTCTCCCATAATTCATCTTCATTTTCCAGCCCTACAGAGACTCTTAATAAATGTTCCGAGACTCCACAACTTTCAGCCCATTTCAATTCATTAAAATGAGCCAACTGAACGTAAGGACATACCAATGTAAAATTTGTACCTAAGCTAGGTCCTTTGCTAACTCTCAAAGAATCATATACTCTCTTAGATTCTTCAATTCCTCCTCTAAGTTCAAACGACAGGAGACATCCATAACCTCCTCCTTTTTTTAATAGTGAATTGAAATTCTTACACTCCTGAGGATGTAAAACCTTTGAAATTTCTTTCTTTAGTTCTAATTTTTCTTTAAGCTTTAAGCAAGATGTATTTAATCTTTTCAAGCGATCTTTTACGTCTCGACTGGTGATCTCTAACTGAATAGCATCTGAATCAGATAGCGACGATAATGCAACTTTAGGAATTGTCTCAGTCAATTCTTTTTTCCATTTTGAATAAGGGCTTATGACCGTACTTCCAGCAAGAATATCTCCTCTTCCAGCAAAACTTTTTGTAAGTGAACTAAAAATCACATCTGCGAAGGGAGTTAAATGAACATTTATAGACGAGCCGATAGTATCATCAACAATTACAGGGATATTTTTATCTTTAGCTAGTTTTGAAATGGATATAAGGTCAACACATTGCAATAAGGGGTTGCTTGGTATTTCAATAATTATCGCGGCTGGTTGTTGTTTATCAAGCTCTTCTTTGATATGACTTGCTTTTGTTTTAATGATGAGATCGCTTCCTTGGAAAATGATCTGAGGCAGTTTAAGTACATCAACATATGGAAATCCTATTTGAAGTATCGAACTATTTCCCTTTATACGTTTTATCGCAGATAGGGTAGTCGTTAAGGCAGCCATTCCTGAACGATGTAGTTGAATTAAATTAGAGTCACACTCATAAATATTTGCTAAACGATTCAGGAGCTTAACTCGAGCGCAATGACCATTTGAAGTAGATGGCTTTT
Source organism: Prochlorococcus sp. AG-402-K14 (assembly GCA_003216815.1). GTDB lineage: Bacteria > Cyanobacteriota > Cyanobacteriia > PCC-6307 > Cyanobiaceae > Prochlorococcus_B. Next base: position 44,926 of record QCIG01000011.1, read on the forward strand.
TCTCTTTCCCAAGAGCGATTGCCGCCTCACGTGACGATAACCCAAGACCGGTGTGTTGCCAAAATGCTTTTGCTGAAGGAGTACTTCTTTGATCAACAAATAAACAAGAAGTTCCAAGATAATCTTCTATTTTTGAAAAACACTCAGAATTATTTCGATGACAATGTTTTTGTGCACTTAAAGCGGAAGCGACATTTGGATAAGGCCAACTACTTTGATCTGGCTCCCCATGAATCGCCAATGATTTGCGAGCTACCTCAGCAACAAAAGGATTAAACCCGAATCTAGGATAAATTGCTTTTAATGAATTAATACAGGCTGGAACTTTCTCTTCGTACGCGATTACATCTGTCCATCTTGGTAAAGCAACAGATACTGCATGTGGGCGGCTAGGGAGAGGCTCGCCCAAGTCTTTGGCATCCCAGCAAGGATCAGTTAGTAAATTTCTTTCAGTCAAGAGATGATTTCCAATGCTTGATTTAAATCAGCACTTAAGTCTTCAATATCTTCACATCCGACAGAAAAGCGAATAAGTGAATCTGTAATTCCAATCTTTAATTTTGTTTCTTTGGGAACTGAGGCATGTGTCATTGTTGCTGGGTGACAAACAAGGCTTTCAATTCCTCCGAGACTTTCTGCCATTTTGAATAAACGTAGACTTTTACAGAATGAATAAGTTTGGACTTGATTGGCATTAATAGTGGCAGTAACAATTGCTCCTCCTAAAGCCATTTGTCTTTTTGCTAATTTACATTGTGGATGATCGTTTCTAAACGGATATCGAACTGATTTTATTACTGGGGTCTCGGCTAGCTGATTAGCTATTTTAGATGCATTTTTGATTTGCCTTTCTAAACGAAGTGGAAGAGTTTTTACTCCTCGTGTAATAAGCCAGCAATCAAAAGGAGATGGGTTTAAACCAAGAGCTTTTTGGGCGAAATTTAGCTTTTTTTTCCATTCAGCACTTTCAGTACAAACAGCACCTCCAAGTGCATCTGAGTGGCCATTGATGTATTTGGTAGTGCTGGTTACGGATAATGTCGCTCCATAATTAAGAGGTCTTTGCAATAGTGGGGTTGCAAAAGTATTGTCTACGACAACAGGAATATTCATTTTATTTGAGAAATTACAAATTTCTTCAATATCAATAATCTTAAGGAGTGGGTTGGTGGGACTTTCGATCCATATCATTGCTGGTTTGTTATTTGATATGACTTCTTGAAAATTAGCCTTAGTAAAATCTATCCATAAAGTTTTTAATCCAAAACGATTAAAAACTTGCTCAAATAATCTAACCGTACACCCGTATAGGTTCTCCTCACAAAGGATTAAGTCTCCAGCCTTTAAAGAGGAAACTATTGCTGTAATTGCAGCGACTCCTGAACTAAATACAGTTGCAAATTGGCATTCCTCTAGATCAGATAAGACTGATTCAAGAATTCGAAAATTTGGATTCCCTGAACGTGTGTAGTCAAAACCACCTTCATTGCCGTGAACGAAAGTTGATGTTGGAAAGATAGGAGGCATTATTGAGCCTGTCTCTTCAGAAAAATTTTCTTTATGATGAATGACTCTTGTGTTTACACCTGTTCTGATCTGTTGCTCTCTTTTTGCTGAGCTCATATTTATTTAATTAATTTTCTATAGGGTATAGAAAAACATGAAAAAGCTCCAAAAAAAGGCCTCAATAATTTAATTTTATGAGAAAGAAGCTTGGTAAAACCTTAAACCTTTCCTGATTAATATATAGATTTAGCAATAGCAGCTAATTCTAAAGAAAATTAAGTTGGAGTTTGGTTTGACTGATTATTCCAAAGATTGCTCAATAAACGCGAAATTAATCGGATTAGCTATCCGTACAAACTCATTATCACGATTATCTTATTTAGGCGCGAGCATCATAACTAAGGAACTAAATTAGTTTGCGATGAATTTATTCGAAAATATCTTTCATAATCAAGTCTTGATGACTTTCCTGATCGCATCATTATGGATCGTTCCAGGTTTTGTATTTATCAGAATGACTAATCAAAAATTCAAGCGAAGAGAACATGCAAGACGAGCTAAGAGAGTGTCAAAACTGTATCCTTCTTCTTAGTTTGAGAAAGGTCAAAAGTAGTAGGACATCGTCTTGAAAAAAATTGCGAGTTTAATCATTGATGAAAAAATCTCAGAATATTGACAAAAGCCCTTTAGGAGATTTGTATAACCTAAGTATTTATTGCAGTAACTTTTCAAACAACCTAATAGGTAAAAATAACCCGAACTGGTTAGCCCTACATCGACCGACCTATGAGAAACAAGAACTAACTTCTATATTACTTAGGTCTTCACATAAAAAACTAGAAACCTTATTTGCTATGCACCCAATAACTAAATTTACTGCTGCTAAATTGTTGATTCTTTTGAATCTCCCAGCAATACTTTTGTTTGCCGGGGCTTTCGAAATTGGTTCTTCAGTACTTGCATAATGATCACTTCATTTCAAGAAAGATTTAATGAATCAAAAGTTAAAAAGTATAGTCCTCTTTTTGTTGTTGGAAAGCTAGCCATTTTTATAGGGTTTCTTATTTACATGATGCAGGGGTAAGAAATGACAACACAAGAAAGAATTAAAGCTGCTGAACTACGAATTAAAGAACTACAAACTCTTATTCAATACTTGAAGAACGAGAAGTGAAATCTATTAATTTTTTTCCAAAATACTGAAAATTTTTTGATAGGTTTTTTAAGAATTTAAGTTACTTTTACCACTAAGAGTCTTCTAGAAGATTTGAATACTCATGATAATCAAAGAAAATATCCTCTTCTAAGACTTCTTCCAAAGCGATTCGATTGAAATATGTCATGGTTGTCTTTCCCATTACATAAATAATCGAGTAATTTAAATAGAAGTGTGAGTGATCGATTTTTGAGTTACTTTAGGAGTGAGAAAAGGGGCTTGATGCCCCTAAAGAGACTTCTCGCAAATTTGCACTTTTAGTTTTTGACTATTAACCAGAGCATGAAAAAACATTTGCAAGATAACTCTTAATTATTGGTGTTTGACTTAATCCAAACAGAAAGAATATTGATGATGTCAACGTAATAGCGATCTTGGAGCCTTTATTCAGCTTGAAAATTGTCGAATTTGTTAGAACAGAGTTCATGACGGAGTCTTTTGTTTATAGAAAACTTAAGACCGGAATTGATTATTTAAGTAACAAAATATACGTTATAAGTAGAGGCTATTAGACAAGCCAAATACATACATCTTCCAATGCTGAGACCTTCTCCTTCAGATGATATCCCGAAAATTGGTAATCTATTCTAGAAGACTATGCTTGTTTCCAATCAGAGTCTTCTAGAATATTTGAATACTCGTTGTAATCAAAAAACAGGTCTTCCTCTAATACTTCTTCCAGAGTGATTCGATTAAAATAAGTCACGCTTCACCTCGAAAAGGTGAGTTGTAATAAGCCTTGTTAACTGTATAAAGTGTGTAAAGAGATACAGCGATCCCTAAAAAACCTACCACTAGGATTGGAGAGAATGATGGAAAATCATAAGTAGGAATTGAAGTCATAATGATATAAATGATGACAATTATGTTCTAAAGCATCTGCATGCTTTTTGATTGAGGCTTGTACGACAAATTTATACGCTTAACACGACAAAGGCTAAGCATTAAAAAACTCAGTAAGTGATAAATCATTTCTTTTTAACAAAGCAAAAGTTGTACCCTTGTAACCTTTGCATATACGTAAGTCGGGAGATAATACAGTTGTATCTAGCCAACCTTTTTGAGTCTTTTTTATTTCTGATAGGAAACTAATCTTTTTATCTAGTAACTTTGGACCTATTATTCCTGCTTTTTTAAAGCTAACGTTTATACGTTTCTGATCAATAATTTCTAAGCTAGCAAGAATGTTAGTAGAAAATAGCTTTCCTGCAAAACCTTGTGGTCTTAATAAATTTAGTCCTCTACTTCTCTTTGGCTCAAGTATCTGTAAGTTATCTAATAGCGGTGAATAATTTAAAAGAGGTGAGTTAGAAGTACTCCATCTAAGTTCCCATACACCTGTGAGCAGATCAATTTGCTTTGTTATGTCTACAGAGGATTCGCTTTCAGCTAATTTAATGAGCTCTACGATCTGATTTGATTTAGGGGTATGTTTAAGAACTTCTATCAATTTTGATATTGCTCGCATGATTATTATTTGTTTAAAATCTACAGTTGTTCAATATTTATCTGGGTGGCATAAAGAACGTGTGGCTGGTCTTTACTACCCTCACTTGCTTGAATCCATTCTTTGTATTCTTCTTTAAGAGCTTTTTTATCAAGCCCATCAAGTTCCATTAGTCTCTTTGAAGCATCATTCATTGTTATTTCAAGAGTCCTTTTTAAGCTGATAGTTGGAATTTTCATACAAAGTTACCAATTAGAGAGTCAGCTAAAAAATTACAAACAACAAAAGCGAAAGTCATCGCTAGTGGTTTTTGAAATAAATCATTAGAAGAGTTCATTGGATTTTATTAGTAGTGACCAATTGAGCTAACGAAGCATGCTAAAGCTCCGCAATAGATAAAAAACAAACTCATTTCTAATGGTCTACGACTAAAGAATGAGAGGTAGAAAGTAGTTGACTTCATGTGGATAGCTAAAACAATTTAAAATGATTGTTTGCTTTTTTCTTTGCTGCTTTTTGTATACGGCAAAGTTCAGTCATCTCTGGTTTAGGGATGCTGAAAGGGGTAAACAATTTCATGAAAATTTCCCTTTTACACCTATGTTTTAGGGTATTCTGAGGTTCTTTAGATGTGTTGAACCCCCTAATAGAAAGTAGTACTTGCACTACAACCTTCGATCATTAAATCTGCCTAAGTTGGAATTTATTTAGTAATAGTGTTTACTCCATATCACGTAAATTTTTGCTCGGGATCCTGATAGTAATTAGCTCAGCCTCAATTGTTCAAATGTCTACAGCAGAACCTAGTTAGTCATAACAAGTTTAACTAATATTATTCAGATTCATTTTCATTTATCCTTACTTATCTAGACACGAGTAGGACAAGAAAACTAAATACATTTAATCATTTTGTATTTCCAATTCCGGAAGATGTGAAACAGCTTTCATATGCAGATAGGGAATCAATGGGTAAAAGAATTCTATAATCGTCTTATGTTTATAGTTAACCGAACGATTGAATCTCACGAAACTCATTTGATTCTCTGATCATATATATATTCGATACAAATCAATGAAGAAATTAATTCCGTTATTACTCCTTTCATCTGCAACTCTTTACTCCACGATTGGTACATTGCCTATTAATGCTATGGGCTGCAATTCATCTACCAACAAAGCCGAGGTGATTTGTGCTGAAGGTGATATTGATTGTGAAAAGAAACTAATAGAAGATCGAATCAATTAAAAAAAATGTCAATTTACATCCCTGATTTTTACGAATCAATTGTCGAAGCCTGTGAGCGTGGTGAACTCTGGGGGGTTGAACCACTTTCTAATACTTCTACTCAGTTAGAAATTGATTTTAATTTTACTAATGCTTAGCCAATTAATTATTATTTGTTCAGCGGGTTTGCTTGCCCTGGGTGGTATATGGGTATTGATTTCTGGTTTTGATGATGACGATAATGATGGAGATGGAATGACTTTCCCCGAGTTACAAGGATTGGGGACTTAGTTAGGGAAATAATTTCTTTTGTTAAAGGTCTACTTAACGATGCCTTTTCTCATAAAGTGAAAGCAAAAAGAAAAGTCTCTTATGGCGGATATTAAATTAAATTCTGATTCAGATGATGTAGGAACAAAATTTAAGATCATTGGAATTTCAGTTACCTTGGGTTTAAATGCAATCGTTTTTATTTGGTATTTTTTCTTTTCAGGTCTTACCTGAGCCTTGTCTTTAATCGATTATTTATCTATAGATGAGAAGGGTGATTTAAAAATGTGGTCAAAGAAATTACTATCTACGAAGCTTTTGATGGGTCAAGGTTTGACTCTCTTCACGAAGCCAATAATTACGAAGATCGTTTAAAGAATCAGGCTATAAGATCGTTATGCAATCACGACTATGACGAATGGGAAGACTATATGTTTACGCTATCTAAGGAAACTAATTAAAAAAGATATTCAATTACTTCATCGCCGAATAGTTGTAGGACCAAAGAACGATAGGATCTAGTTATGAGAACAAAGATGTCCGCTAGAAGAGCTTGTCTTACAGCGGCAATTATGTCTTTACCTCCGACTCTTCTATTCGCTATTAATTCAGGAAGATTTTCTACTTATTTAGTTCTGATTGTATCCATACTCATTAATTGGCCTCTAATTAGATGGCTTGATGATCGCCAGTGGTACAGAGAGTGGAAAAGGGAAGAATAAAGAGATCTTTTTAAGCCATAGACTATCTCCTTCCACTAGTAGGACTTACTCCGTATATTTGAGCGATCTTTTCCCGGCTCAATTAAAACTTTTATAGCTTTTAACTCTTGAAATCTACAAATTGGCTGATAACTGCTTTAAAACTTGAAATCCATCTACCTATTCTTGATGAAGAAGTAAGTGATTTAGTTAAAAGTTCTATTTGTTCTTGTCTCTCTTGGTATTTAAGATCGAGTTCGTTTTTTGCAATAGTAAGGTTTTCTTGTTGAATAGAGCAATCATTCTTTCCTTCCCAGTCGTTGATACTTGCTTCTAATTCTTGAATATCCATAGTCCTGTACTTGTTTATAAGTATTTGTATATCATCAGGTTCAGGACGCATGAAAAGTGATTTCTTGACCAACGGAATCTAACTCGTAAAAAAAATATCAAGGATGGGTAAACACACTCGTGTTTGGGCTATTTATACTTATCAGGATCATCAGTGGATCTAATCATTGAATAAAGATCTCTCTAATTAGTTTCTGTCATTGGTGTTTGAGGTTTATATCTATCAAGGATTAGAAGAAGCCGTACCGGACCGAATCTTTACCCTAGAAAGTCGATGCTTTACATTTCTTTACATAAATTATTTTCAGTAATGACTTCTTCTTCTTCTTCTTCTCAGGTAATCACTGAGTACGGCAAGCAAAACATCTTTGGCCGTGAAACACAGCCCCAGCTTGTCGAGGATTACACAAGTTATCCAGAAGCAGCAGAAAAGACAAATGGTCGTTGGGCGATGATTGGCTTTTTTAGTCTTCTCGTTTCTTACTTCACAACTGGTCAAATCATTCCTGGAATCTTTTGACTGCTGAATTACCTTCAGCATCTGGCAACTACGTCAACGTAGTTGAGAAGTTCAAACCAGAAGACGCCGAGAAAACGAACGGACGCTGGGCAATGCTCGGTATGATCGCTCTACTCGGTGTCTACTCAATAACCCACCAAATCATTCCTGGAATCTTCTAAAACATTTAATCATGCAACCATCTAACAAAACAATTCTAGAAAGAAGCATCGGCAGACCAGCCATGATGGCCTTCGTTTTGCTAACAGGTATCTACCTAACAACCGGTCAACTTATTCCAGGTGTCGTTTAATGACTACTCAAAACAACAACAACAGAAACATTGATCCTGAAAAGGTAACTGCAGAAAGACTTAATGGCTATGCTGCATTATTTGGTTGCATCGCTCTAGTCGGTGCCTATGCAACAACAGGTCAAATCATCCCAGGTTTCGTTTAATGAAAAGTCAAATCACTAAAACACCAGGAGTAGAAGAAGGCAAAGTGTTTGCTGAACGACTCAATGGTCTGGCTGCCTCTGTTGGCTGCTTAGCCCTTATTGGCGCATACCTAACAACAGGTCAAATCATTCCAGGTTTTGTGTAATGAATAAAGAAAAGAATTACTGGAAAACAGCAGAGCAAATGAATGGCCGTTTAGCCATGATGGGTTTCTTCGCTGCAGTCATTAACTACGGATTCACGGGTTGGATTGTTCCTGGAATTGTCTAGGAGTTAATTTACAATCTTTCTTTAGCCTCTCCTTTTTTTTCAAGGGAGAGGCTTTTTGACTTTAGAAATTAAATACGTATTTTTAAGAGATCGATTAAGACATGATCGTCTACTTAAAACCGAACCTTCGCTTCTATTGTCGATCTCTTGGCATCTAAGAAATATTTGAACAATGTTTAAATATTTCGTACAAAGTGGTTTAAGACCGCGCCAGTAGTCAAAACACTATGGCTTTCTAGTACAGCAGTCATCCTAATTGGAGTGAATTATGTTGCTCCCGACTACTTATTTATGCCGATGAGTTAACTTGTGGCCGAAGGCTTGGAGAGATGTTTATATAACTTGAACGATCTTCGACACTGTTGCGTAATTTATTTTTTCTATCGTTAGCAGCATTGCTAACCGCATGCACTAATCATGGTGGAGGTTTTGGATCCTTACCAAAAGGATTTACGATGGGTCCAGGGGTTCCAGAGAGGCGTACTTGTGAAAATACTTCATTCCATGATCACTATTGTGCTACTGGTGAACATCCCAATCTATGTGATTGTTGATGTTTGCTCCTACATGACCTAGGTATAAGCATTCTGTTATTGCAACGTTTATCTAGGTTGGTTTGACCCCTATTCGTCTTGGGTTTGACAATTCACTAGAAAACACAATCTTATTAAATACTCAAGATTTGAATAGGAAAGAATTAAATATTATCGATTGTATGAGCTGAATAGGCAAGGAACAAAAGTTAAATAAAAAAGTAAAACTTTCCAAACGAATCACAGTCAGAAAGTTAAGTCGCTAAAACATAATTCCCAACTTTACTGATATGAGTCATTTGATTTTTGGTGGTTTGTTATCAACCCCCGCTCCCACAGCTCCAATTGTAGGAATTGCTTTTATTGCTTTGTTTGCAATCGTTGGAGTTATGGTTGGACCTGACTATGACGGAATAAATGCGCCCGCATTAGGAGATTCCCAAGATACTAATCAAGGCTAAATCATTTCTTGATTAGCAACTCAAATATTGGGTTGATTAACAAATCAGTTAGTAGATTTTTAAAGTCTATTCACTGATTTTTTTTTAATTATTTCTAGAAAATACCTGGGATGAATTGACCAGTTGTTGCATAAGCGCCTATTCCAGCAACGATGCCTATCATCGCCATCAAACCATTAAAACGTTCAGCACCAGAATTCATGACTTTATAGAAAAATCAATTTTAATCATTGTGTTGAGTGTTCGAGAGCGGAATACCGAACGATCATCAATAAGATTGAATATAAAAAAAGCTTCATTGCATCAAACTCAGCTAGTCAGTTTTGACATTGTTGTTTTAGTTTCGTTTAGCTGACTGTTGAATGTAGTTTGACTTCTCTTTCAAAGGTTTTATCCCAGTCATCTTCCAAAGAGGGCAAGCTAGCTAAAAGACGCAGAGTGATAGGGATATGTGTATGTTTTTGATTAATGTTTAATAGTGTTTCTATAAGTATTTATTATCTGGTTTTGTATTCACATATACGATAAACAAGCTTAGTAGAATACATTGAAGATGCCTGTGGCTACGTATCTGAAGGATAAGCAAAAGAAAATTGAATCAAAATATCATCAAGTTGCCAAACAATTTGAATCGAAATATGAGCTAATCCATCGGAAGGTAACCTCAAGGTTTCATAGAGAAGTACCTGAAATAGAACTCGTTCGTTCAAGCCTTAATGATTTGATCGCAAAATCTACAGCATCGGTTGAAAGGAAAATAAAATCAAAAAGTACAACATCTATCTTCTCTAAAACGTCTACTAAACAAGGAGCTAACTCTTATCAAGAAAATATTGATTGGACACGAGGTAGATTCTCAGGACAAACAATACAAATCGTTGTAAGGGATGGCAAAATAATGGAGAAGGTTTTCTTAACTCCAAAAGGAAATAAGATTTCTGTTAAGAGAAGCGAATTAGGACTACTGTTGAGATGAATTCTGATTTGCAAAATACGGTCATTTCCTTACGTTTATATTAATGCCGATTATACAACGTAACCTGAGATTAGTGGATATGAAAGGGATTTGAGGCTGCTTGTTTTACATGCTACCGCAATGCTACCACTTAATACGCACATAGTTGGATCTATTTAGGGAGATAGATCTGCTTTCTCTCTAGATAGCTAAATTCAAGCGCCGTATGGGGGTAAATGAGTGGTGGTTCTATGAATAATGAGAGTGAAGATATTTGTGTTGGATATCTAAGTGGTTAACCAAATCCTGTCATGTCGGTAAAGAGCGCTTTGTTCTCTGCTGACTCTGCAAATCCTAGGAGCGCTTCATAGCGCGTTTCAAGTCCACTACTAAGGTTTCCCACCCAATAGTTGAGTCCTTCGGTGTCAGCGTCTCTTCCAAGCACATTCTTATAAAGATTATTCACGTATGTCTCATCACTTACATTGCTTCCATACTTCTCAGTGAATTCTGCAGAACCTAAAAATGATTGAGCAACTACACGTCTAGTGTTTTTTCCAGAACTGAATTGATCAATCCAGTACTTCAATCCATCAGCATCAGGAAAGCGAGCGAATGCAGCGTTATAGAGGCGGAACATTTCACCTGAGTCTGTGTTTAACCCTGTGACTTGATCAAAAACACCTTTAACGTCTTTTTCGAAATCAAAATATTTATCCTGAAATACTATGCTTGACATTCCAGTTATCTCATCTCTTCTCCCAGTTCCATCTCCTTCTACATAGAATTTTTGGTTTAGCTTTTTGAAAATGTAATCAGTGCTATTACTTCTTTTTAAGATTTTATCTTCGTTTACTATGGTTTTTGCAATTAAAGGATCTTGATTGATTTTGTCAAACCAAGGAATATATCCAGTAGCTATATAATTTTCTATTTGACTAATTGTAAGGTCAGTATTTGCAAAGCTTATGCTTTCAATATTGGTTAGAGAGTCAGTCCCCTCGCTATTCCCTGTGCGATTATCTATTACCTTTATTGTCGATCCGTTTTTTGTGAACGTGTAATCTTTAAAGTTTCCTGAGAAATGAGCGATGTCCTCACCTGCTCCTCCATCTAGTTTGTCATCTCCTTTATTTCCAAAGAAACTATCATTACCTTCTTCTCCATAGAGATCATCATTACCATCACCTCCAATAAGTATATCTTTACCTGAGCGACTATAAATAATATCATTACCTCCATTTCCATAAATCAAATCATGTCCCATCCCGGATTGAATTGATTCATTATCAGATTCTCCACTGAAATTTTTACTTCTTGCTTTTCTATAGGGTTCTAAATTCAATGGGTGTATTAATTTCATTACTTCCTCATCAGTCATGTTCCCAGTGAAGGGGAAAGTCACGCTTACATAATCGCCTGAACTAGAACTAGAACTAGAACTAGAAATACTACTTGTCTTTACTGATTTCCTGTCTGCGAAATCTAATGTCTCAATTGATGTGAGGGTATCAGTTGCATTACTTTTCCCTGATCTTGTATCAACTACTTTTAAAGTGGATCCGTTTTTAGTGAAGGAATAATCTGAATAACTTCCATCGTAGATAACACTATCTTCTCCTGTTCCTCCATCGATACTATCTGAACCATTACTTGCATGGATCACATCTGATCCACCCATGCTAAAAATCGTGTCGTCGTATGAGCTTCCATATATTATGTCTGAGTCTTTAACAAATAGTCTATTAATATCAACTAAGCTGAGACTATCTGCGAGGTTCCAATTTATATTAGATATATCTATCTCAAACTTACCTGCGATTATTTTGATGGAATTACATGTTCCACTTGTTGGTAAAAGGTTAATTGCAGGATATTTATTAGGACTCCATTCGTCTGTAAAGACTAGATTCTCACCAGTAAAAGTAACATCATAAAAAACACCATAGTAGTCTTCTTCTGTAAATCTAAATTCTTTTTTGTCTCTAGATCGATAGTATTTTATAGCATCAAAATTATCTAATTCTAGAAGATTCGGATTATTATTTTCCATCTCTACACCTGAGCTATAAACCCAAGTTCCAGAAGCATTTCTTCCTAAATATTCTTCAGATCCTTTCCTTAAATCAATTGTCGACACTGAGGTTTTTCTCTCTCTTAAATCAACAAGTTTATATTATATACAAAGACTAGATGTTCTATTCTTGGGTGAAAGGATAGATAACATTAGCGGCGTATGGGGGTAAATGAGTTGTGTTTCTATGAATATGGAGATTCTAGTTTCGATAAAGGTTTAGGTTGCTGAATCTTATGCAAGACGCAATTCTTTTTCTGTTGATATAGCTTAGCGTACTTAAAATGTTTGATTGAAACCTTGAAGAAAATAGGGGGTTTACTAAAGTACAATCCCTCATTTAGTGATTTTGATAAAAGATACAAATAAAGTACTAATTGAATTAAACTAGATATTCTATACTTTCTAGCGCTATGGTATTCAATAGTCTTATTGTGTGAAAAGTGGTGAAATCTTGGGTTCTAGATGGACTTGTTTTTGAGGAAGATGTTGTTTATGGACTTGGCACACCGCAAAGTCAGAAAGTTTTTGAGTATTTTGATGATGATAAGGTTGTAACGGTAGCCAATGTTAAGTTTGAACTTAGCGAGAATTGCATTGTACAAAGTCAGAATACAGAATATTTATCTGGTGATGAGTCAATTACGGATGCTAATCGTCAAATATTTCTAGGTACTTTTGGATATGATCAAAATGGTCTATTTAATAGTGGTGATATCTCTTCTAAGTCGGCATGGGATTGGGTTCAAACGACTGATCAGCAAACTGGATTAGTTAAAGAATCGGAGGATCTGTATGGATATCTTTCAAATAAAGCAATTGATATTGATAATGCTGGTACGGAGATAGGCTGGTTTACGGCACAAAGTTTAATTGGGAATCCTGGAGGATCAATTGAACATTTAGT
>QCIG01000012.1 GCA_003216815.1 Prochlorococcus sp. AG-402-K14
ACTCAAACCTGATTACGCCGAAGCACATTACAATCTAGGAGTCATATTGAGTGATCTTGGACAATTACAAGATGCAGAATTATCTACTCGCAAAGCGATTGAACTGAAACCTAATTTCGCAGAGGCACATTACAATCGGGGAATCATATTAAAAGATCTTGATAAATTACAAGATGCAGAATTATCGACTCATAAAGCAATTGAAATCAAACCTGATTACGCAGAGGCTAATTACAATCTGGGAATCATATTAAAAGATCTTGGACAATTACAAGACGCAGAATTGTCATACCGCAAAGCAATTGAACTGAAACCTGATTACGCAGAGGCTCATTCCAATCTGGGAATCATTTTGAAAGATCTTGAAAAATTACAAGACGCAGAATTATCACAACGCAAAGCAATTGAACTCAAACCTGATTACGCAGAGGCATATTACAATCTGGGAATCATATTGAGTGATCTTGGACAATTACAAGATGCAGAATTATCGACTCGCAAAGCGATTGAACTGAAACCTGATTTCGCAGAGGCATATTCAAATCTAGGAAGCATATTGAAAACTCTTGACAACTTACAAGATGCAGAATTGTCAACTCGCAAAGCAATTGAACTGAAACCTGATTTCGCAGAAGCTCATTCTAATCTGGGAAACATATTGCTAGATCTTGGAAAATTAAAAGAATCAGAATCAATTCTTCGGAAAGCGATTGAACTGAAACCTGATTTCGCAGAGGCTTTATTCAATCTTTCATATTTAGAGCTTTTAAAAGGTGATTATCAATTTGGGTTAGAAAATTATGAATTTAGATTAAAAAAGAAAAAGCATCTATCAATACATGGAAATCCAACTATTAGAAAGATCGATGGTATTGATTTTACAAAAGAAGAAAATCTTTTAGTCGTTAGTGAACAAGGTTTAGGGGATACGCTTCAATTTATGCGTTATATTCCTTATCTGAGAACTAAAGGTTTCAATGTTTCATTTTCTTCTCAGGAAAAACTACATACATTGATCAAAGCATCAGGTATTGATCCCAATCCATTGACTCCAACTCAAGTAGATGCCGTATCGGAAGGAAAATGGATACCACTATTATCTGTACCTAAATATTTACAGGTAAACCCAAAGAATCCAATCATTACAGAGCCATATATCTATTCCACAGATGCATTAACAAAGAAATGGAAAAATATACTCTCGAAAGAAAAAAGACCAATAGTTGGTATTAATTGGCAAGGAAATCCAGAAATGGAAAAGCAGCATCAAGGACGATCAATACCTCTAGAAATATTTTCAATCCTGCCTGAGCATAGTAAAATCACAATGCTTTCTCTACAAAGAGGATTTGGTTCAGAGCAATTAGATCAGTGCTCATTTAAAAATAAGTTTGTTAAATGCCAACCAAAAATTGATGAGACATGGGATTTTCTTGAAAATGCTGCCATCATTGAGAATTGTGATTTGATAATTACTAGTGATACTTCAATTGCTCATTTAGCAGGAGGAATGGGAAAAACAGTTTGGCTACTATTAAAAGATATACCGTTTTGGACTTGGGGACTGGAAGGGGACACTACATTTTGGTATCCATCAATGAAGTTATTCCGACAAAAAGATCGTCGTAATTGGAATGAAGTCATGGAGAGAGTATCACTTCAACTAAAAACAAAAACATACAAGTAATATTTCAACTTTATAACTACATTTTAATAGTGATAACCATTCCTACTCAATAGTTCCTGCCCAAATATTAATTATGATCCCTATCTTTCACTCAACTAATTTCACCTCAATTCTCGTGTCAAACAAGTAGAAGATATATTGATACTATGATATTTCCTTTTTAGACATTGATATAGAGATTACGTCAATCATGTTACGTCATATATCCATTCCGTGATTTTATCCCCTTGTCCTATGTTCTCTACGTAAAGAAACAATATAAAGATTTACTGTTAGAGTCAATTTAGAAGTTTCGGAATGACTGCTGACAAAGTTAACAAGAATAAGAATGAAAGTTAGTAGTAAAATAGTTGCAATCAAAAGAGAGAAAAGAACAATTAATGAAATCGGATAAACAAGAGCAAAGAAACAAAAAGATCCCTGAAGTCAAAATATTTCCAGTTCCATTTGTTTTACAAAAAATCAAAGAAAAAATCAGTATTACTACTCATGTTTCTTCTAAAGAACAAATTATAGATCAAGCATTAAAGTTTCATTCAGAAGGTAATATTTCAGAAGCCTCAAAATATTATCAACAGATCATAGCTCAAGGGTGCAATGATCACAGGGTTTTTTCTAATTTTAGTGTCATATTAAAAGGTCTGGGCAAATTACAAGAGGCAGAATTATCTCAACACAAAGCAATTGCACTTAATCCTAATTACGCAGAAGCGCATTCCAATCTGGGAAATATATTGAGAGATCTTGGCAGATTAAAAGAAGCAGAATTTTCTCTACGCAAAGCAATTGAGCTTAATCCTAAGTTAGCAGAGGCGTATTACAATCTGGGCAATATATTGAGAGATTTTGGCAGATTAAAAGAAGCAGAGCTTGCCCTAAATAAAGCAATTGAATTAAAACCAGATTTCGCAGATGCACATACAAATCTAAGCCTCATATTTTTTGATCTTAAAAAGTTACTAGAGGCAGAAATATCTATTAAAAAAGCAATAGAACTTAATCCCAATTCATATCAATCACATTTCATTTTGTCTAAAATTTTTATTGATAAAAATCAAGCTAAACAAGCAGAAAAATCTCTTCGTAAAGCTATTAAAATTAAACCTGACTATTATAAAGCTTACTTAGAGTTAGAAGAATTATTAAATGAATTAACAAATTCAAAAACTTCAAAGAAAATTCAAAAAGAAGCAATAAGTCTGAATAAAAGTCAAAGGATCCAAAGATTAATTAGTAATGATTCTATGCTTCCAAAGTGTTGGTATACATCAATTGGATTCTTATATCAATTTAATACTATTAATCACTGGGTTCTAAGTCCTCCAAAGGCTGGTACATCATTGATATTTAATTCTTTACGTGAATCAGGAATTAATTGTCTCCATTTGCATAATGATTACAATATAAGAAAATATTGTCAGCTTTCATTACCTTTAAAGAAGTATAATATTAGTATTATTGATTTACTAAAATTTAGAGCTACTGCAAATAATAATACACTTAATATATATTTTGGTGTAAGAGATCCAATCTCTTGGACTATGAGTTTACAATCAGAATTATTTCCCTCTTCCTCTGAGGAAGAAATTAAAAATATTGCTCACAATATTAATAGAGAAGAAATTAGAAAACATCTCCCAAGTGAAACTGTTCAAATCATCAATGAATATCTAGGGCACAGTATGCTGCAAAAACCATTTGATAAAATTAATGGTTTTTCAATATTTCAATATCAAAATACTAAGATTTACTTATATCGCCTTGACTCAATCGATAAAATAATAAATTACTTGGTTCAATGTAAAGGATTAAATAAAAGTCTAAATACACGCAAGAATAAAAGAGTTAATTACCAAAATGCTCTAAGGAATACTAAGTTTGACAAAGATACTGTTACTAAATTACTTGCATTACCTTATGTGAATCATTTTTTTAACGAAGATCAAATTCTCGAAATGAAGAACAAATATTTATTTTAAAAATATTTATATAATCTTATTATATGTCTCTCAATATTAGTATTTAAAGCATAAACAATTATGTTCGAAAGTAGATGATTGGTATGTTTTTGCCGAATAAATAAATTGAAAATCAAGTCATAAGAACTCTCTCCCAATAGATAAAAAATAAACCAACTTACAAAACTGGGAAAAGTTTGAGGAAAAAAAAACCAACACTTTAAAAGCAATGTATCAGTTCTCGGTTTGTAAAACGAAAATTTCACTACTTCCAGAGCATAAAAGTATTTGATTTTGTAGAGAAAATCATCATTCTACAATTCTCTATAGAGACGGTAAAAATGTCCTATACAAAACCCACGTGACAGCGACCCATCAAAACCCTACTTATATCACAATCATTCTTCTCATGTAAAAACCTAGGTGCAACCATATAAATCAAATTATCACTAGAAAGTAGACGTTTCCGCTACTCCCATGCAATAGTCAATCGCAAAGGAGAGTCCCTAAACCCCAGTCATACCAACGGGTCTTTTCTTTGAAGATAGCACGTGAAACCCACGTCAAATCCAGTCGTGCCAATGGATAGCAAGGAAAAATATACTCAATAATGCTTTTGTAGAGAAATCAAATACAAATCTACTTATTATTCTCACTCTATAAATGATAAATGATTTCAGAAAGAATTTATAAGGATTGAAATTAGTAGTAAAATAGGAAAAACCAAAAGAGAAAAGATAAGAGAAGATGGATAGTTCTAGTCAAGAAGAAGAAAGAAAGATAAAAATTACTGAGGTACAAACATTCCCAGTTCCATTTCCTTTAAAAAAAAATCAAGAAAATCGTACTATTAATACTCCTTCTACACCATCTAAAGAACAAATAATCAATCAAGCATTTAAGTTTCACTCACAAAGAAACATTTTAGAAGCAACAAAATATTATCAATATTTCATAAATCAAGGATTCAAAGATCACAGAGTTTTTTCAAATTATGGAGGAATTTTAAGAGATCTTGGAAAGTTAAAAGAAGCAGAATTATCTTACCGCAAAGCAATTGAAATTAATCCTGATTACGCAGAGGCGCATTACAATCTGGGAAACACATTGAAAGATCTTGGAAAGTTAAAAGAAGCAGAATTATCTACTCGCAAAGCGATTGAACTTAAGCCTGATTTCGCAGAGGCGCATCTCAATCTTGGAGTGGTTTTAAAAGATCATGGAAAACTACAAGACGCAGAATTATCGTACCGCAAAGCAATTGAAATTAAGCCTGATTTCGCTGAGGCGCATTACAATCTGGGAATCGGATTAAAAAGACTTGGAAAACTACAAGACGCAGAATTATCGTACCGCAAAGCAATTGAAATTAAGCCTGATTTCGCTGAGGCCTATTCCAATCTAGGAACCATATTGATAGATCTCGGCAACATACAAGACGCAGAATTTTCGTACCGCAAAGCAATTGAAATTAAGCCTGATTTCGCTGAGGCGCATTTAAATCTGAGCAGGATAGAGAATAAGAGTAGAATTGATATGGACTTCATCCAAAATATTGATACTAAATATAAAAAAAATTGCTTAAAAAACTTAAGCCTTTCAAAATCACAATTTAGGCAAGATTTATTTGCTTTAAGTCAGTTACATTTTAAAAAAAATGGTTTTTTCGTAGAATTCGGATCTTGCGATGGTGTTGTTGGTTCTAATTCTTATTTATTAGAAAAACATTTTGATTGGGACGGAATCCTAGCTGAACCAGCGATTTACTGGCATAACAAACTACAAGAAAATCGATCAGTAAATATAGAAACTAAATGTGTATGGAAATCATCTGGGCAAGAAATTTTATTTAACGAACCTGTCTCCAATAAAGGAATGGCTTCAATCACTATTTTTTCTGATGAAAATAAAGAATATTCTATGGAAGCGAATAAATATAAAGTTCAAACAATTTCATTATTTGATTTGTTAGAGAAATACCAAGCACCAAAAACTATAGATTATTTATCTATAGATACAGAAGGCAGTGAATATGAGATATTAAAGGCATTTGATTTTGATAAGTATAAATTTAGGGTAATTACTTGTGAACATAATTTCTCTCCTATTCGAGAGAAAATCTATGATCTTTTAATGAATAAAGGTTATACAAGAAAATCAACTCATATTTCAAGAGTGGATGATTGGTATGTTTTTGCCGAATAAGTAAATTGAAAATCAAGATTCATAAGAACTCTCTCACGAAAGATACAAAATAAACCAATTTACAAAACTGGGCAAAATTTGAAGAAAAACATATCAACGCTTTCAGAGCGATGTATCAGTTCTGGGTTTGCAAAACGTAGATTTAAATACTTCAAGAGCATAAAAATAGTTGATTTTGTAGAGAAAACCATCTTCCTACGATTTCTCCATGGAGACGGTAAAAGTGTGCCACGTAAAACGCACGTAAAACTGACACTTCAAAACCCTAGTTATCTCCTCATCAGACCTCTCACGTAAAACCTAAGTAAAACCCAGTTTTACCAATGGATTACAAGGAAAAATATACTCAATGATGTTTTTGTAGAGAAGTCACCAAATATGCTTCTATCACCTTGTCACCTGCTCTCTACGTAGAGAAATAATATACAGACCTACTTTTATTCTCGCTCTATAAGTGGTAAATGATTTCAAAAAGAATTAATAAGGATTGAAATTAATAGTAAAATCGGAAGAACCAAAAAGAGAGAAAAGAAAAGAGAGGATAAGATGGATAGTTCTAGTCAAGAAGGAGAAGAAAAGAAAAAAATTACTGAGGTGAAAACATTACCAGTTCCATTTGCTTTAGGAGAAATAAAAGAGAATATTTCTATTGCCACTAACACTCCTTCTCAAGAACAAATAATTAAGGAAGCATTTGGTTTCCATTCACAAGGAAACATTTCAGAAGCAGGACAACTTTATCAAAATCTCATAAATCAAGGATTAAAGGATCACAGAGTTTTTTCTAATTATGGAGTCATATTAAAAAATCTTGGCAAATTACAGGACGCAGAATTTTCTACTCGCAAAGCAATTGAACTGAATCCTCATTTTGCAGATGCTCATTCAAATCTTGGAACCATATTAAGAGATCTTGGTAAATCACAAGATGCATTAAATTCTTACCTTAAAGTAATAGAAATAGATCCAACCAATTCAAATATTTATCATTTAATTATTAAACTTCTAAAATCCTTAGATCTTTCTAAATTTAATCAATCCAAGTTAAAAGAAATATTAAATCTATTATTAGATAAAAATAATTTTCCACATAAAGAATTATCTAAATTATTTCATTTTTTATATAGCAATGAAATAATTGAAAATCTACAACGATTTGAATCTTCTTTCTTTAAAGAAGATTCATTAACAATATTCTTCAATAATAAAACTATAATCAATGCACTTAGAAAGATACCTTTTAAAGGTATTAGATTGGAAAAAATCCTAACAAAAACAAGAAAGTATATATGCGGTAGCATTTCAGAAAATAAAAAAGGAATAGGTTGCTCGCAATTAAGATTTATTATTGCATTAGGAGAGCAATGCTTTCTGAATGAATATATTTACTCATGCAGTCAAGAAGAAAAGACATCTATTAATAAAATAATTACTAGATGTATAGATGGTAAATTAAATGAAAAAAATATTTCAATTTTATCTTGTTATTTTCCATTATATAATCTGCTTGATCAAATACCATCTTTAAAATCATTTAATTCGTCTAAAAGTTATTTTAAAGAACTAATGATATTACAAATATCTGAACCTCTAAAAGAAATTGAATTATCTAAAAATATAAAAAAATTAGGTACAATAAAAAATCATATTTCAAAAAAAGTAAAATCTCAATATGAAAAAAATCCATATCCTAGATGGAGAGATGGCAATCCTTTCAAAGAGAAAAAGTTTTCTATTAATAAAGCAATTAATGATGAAATATACCCTAATTACAGAAATCTAAGTTTAAATAAAAAACAATTAAAAATTCTAGTTGCTGGATGTGGAACTGGTCAACAGATTTTACAATCACAAAGATATCAAAATGCTCAAGTGACAGGCATAGATTTAAGTTTATCTAGTCTTTCTTATGCTCAAAGAAAAATAAATGAACTTAAGATTGATAATGTTCAACTTATTCAAATGGATATATTAGAAGTTAATTTATTAGAGGAAAAATTTGATATTATTTTATGTTCAGGAGTTTTACATCATATGGAAGATCCCTTGAAAGGTTTGAAAGCATTATTAGGTATTTTAAAACCTAATGGATGTCTCAAACTCGGTCTATATAGTGAATTAGCAAGAAAAGACATAGTTAAAGCAAGAGATTATATAACTACTAACAATTTTGAAGCAAATAATGAGGACATAAAACGTTTTCGAGAGGATGTTTTTTCTAGCAAAATCAAACAAATAAGTAATCTTAGTAATTGGGGTGATTTTTATACGATGTCCGAATGCCGGGATCTTTGCTTCCACACCCAAGAACATAGATTCACAATTCACGAACTGCAAGAAACTCTCCAATCTAATGAATTAGAATTTCTTGGATTCTTACTTCAACAACCTGTTAAATCTCTTTATCAAAACTATTTCCCAGAAGATAAAAAGCAAACAAACTTACAAAACTGGGCAAAATTTGAAGAAAAACATACCAACACTTTCAGAGCGATGTATCAGTTCTGGGTTTGCAAAACGTAGATTTAGTTACTTAAAGAGGATGAAAATAGTTGATTTTGTAGAGAAAACCATCTTTCTACGATTTCTCCATGAAGACGGTAAAAATGTGCCACGTGAAACCTACGTGAAACCATAAAAATCAAGTTATCACTGGAAAGTAGACGTTCCCGCTACCCTCACTCAATAGTTTCTAGCCCAACTATTCCTTGTAATCCCTGTTACTCACTCAACTAATTTTCTCTCAATTCTCGTGGGAAACGTATGGGAAACGTGTAGGAGACATTTTTGCCCTTTTATATTTCCGTTTTAGACATTCATATAGAGATTACGTAAATCATATTACATCCTGTTTCCATCCGATAATTTTATCCCCCTTGTCCTATGTTTTCTACATAGAAATAATATGAGAAGTCAAATTTGAATTAATAGTAATATGACTGGAGATTTAGAGTCCAAAAGGAAAGTGGACAGACCGAAGAAACAGGAGAAAAAGAATAAAGTCACTAAAGTAAATACATTCCCAGTTCCATTCGCTTTAACAGAAAGTAAAGAGAATATTTATATTTCTACTAATTCTCCATCTAAACCTTCTAAAGAAGAAATAATTAAACAAGCATTCCACTTTCATTCACAAGGAAATATTTCAGAAGCAGCTAAGTATTATCAACACTTCATAAATCAAGGATTTAAAGATCACAGAGTGTTCTCCAATTATGGAATCATCTTGAAACAACTTGGAAAATTACAAGACGCAAAATTGTCATACCAAAAAGCAATTAAACTAAAACCTAACTTCGCAAATGCTCATTATAATATGGGTATCATTTTGAAAGATCTTGGAAAATTACAAGACGCAGAATTTTCATATCGCAAAGCAATTGAACTAAAGCCTAACTTCGTAAATGCTTATTTAAACCTTGGAAATATATTAAAAAATCTTGGCAAATCACAAGAAGGAGAATATCTAGAAAAGAAAGGTATTGATATAAGTTTAATAGAAAATATTGATTCTAAATTCAAAGTAGATTATCTCAAAAATATCAAGCTCTCGAAATCACAATTTAGGCAAGATTTATTTGCTCTAAGTGAGTTGAATTTTAAAAAAAATGGTTTTTTCGTAGAATTTGGTTCTTGTGATGGTTTGAATAATTCTAATTCTTATTTATTAGAAAACTTTTTTAATTGGGACGGAATCCTAGCTGAACCAGCGATTTACTGGCATAACAAACTACAAGAAAATCGATCAGTAAATATAGAAACTAAATGCGTATGGAAATCCTCGGATGATGAACTGTTGTTTAATGAGCCCTCTACAAGAAAACAAACGGCTTCAATAGATGATTTTTGTAAAGCTAATAAGGAATATATTAAAGAAACAAAAAAATATAAAGTTCAAACAATTTCATTATTTGATTTGTTAGAGAAATATCAAGCACCAAAAACTATAGATTATTTATCTATAGATACTGAAGGCAGTGAATATGAGATATTAAAGGCTTTTGATTTTGATAAGTATAAATTCAGAGTGATTACTTGTGAACACAATTTCTCTCCTATTCGAGAGAAAATCTATGATCTTTTAATGAATAAAGGTTATACAAGAAAATCAACTAATATTTCAAGAGTAGATGATTGGTATATTTTTGCCGAATAAATAAATTGAAAATCAAGATTCATAAGAACTCTTTCCCAAAAGATAAAAAATAAACCAACTTAAAAACTCGGAAAAGTTTGAAGAAAATTATCCCAACACTTTAAAAGCAATGTATCAGTTCTGGGTTTGTAAAACGAAGATTTAACTACTTCCAGAGCATAAAAATAGTTGATTTTGTAAAGAAAACCATCTTTCTACGATTTCTCCTTGGAGACGATAAAAACATGCCACGTAAAAAATACATGAAAGCGATCTATCAAAACCCTAATTATATCGGCATCATTCTTCTCATGAGAAACCTACGTGAAACAATATAAATCACGTTATCACTGGAAAGTAGACGTTCCCGCTACTCCCACTCAATAGTCCTTTGCAAAAGAGCACCCCTAAACCCCAGTCATACCAACGGGTTTCATCTTTACATATAGCACGTAAAACCCACGTAAAACCCAGTCGTGCCAATGGATTATAAGGAAAAATATACTCAATGATGTTTTTGTAGAGAAGTCACCAAATATGCTTCTGTCACCTTGTCACCTGCTCTCTACGTAGAGCAATAATATACAGACCTACTTTTTATTCTCGCTCTATAAATGGTAAATGATTTCAAAAAGAATTAATAAGGATTGAAATTAATAGTAAAATCGGAAAATCACAAGAGAAAAGGATAAGAGAAGATGGATAGTTCTAGTCAAGAAGGAGAAGAAAAGAAAAAAATTCCTGAGGTGAAAACATTCCCAGTTCCATTTTCTTTAGGAGAAATCAAAAAAAATATAACTCTTACTACTAACACTCCTTCTAAACCTTCTAAAGAACAAATAATTAATCAAGCATTTAAGTTTCACTCACAAGGAAACATTTCAGAAGCAACAAAATATTATCAATATTTCATCAATCAAGGATTCAAAGATTACAGAGTGTTTTCTAATTATGGAACAATTTTAAAAGATCTTGGCAAATTAAAAGAGGCAGAAGTATCTACTCGCAATGCCATTAACCTGAATCCTAATCTGGCAGTTTTACATTACAATTTGGGAAACATATTAAAAGATCTTGGCAAATTAGAAGAAGCAGAATTGTCATATCGCAAAGCAATTGAAATTAAACCAGATTACGTAGAAGCGCATTACAATCTGGGAAATATATTGAATGATCTTGGTAAATTAAAAGAATCAGAAATGTCATATCGCAAAGCAATTGAAATTCAACCTGATTACGCAGAGGCGTATTCTAATCTAGGAAATATATTAATTGATTATAGAAAATTAGAAGAAGCAGAAAAATCACTACATAAAGCATTGGAATTAAATCCTAAAAATGAATCTATTAAGAATAACTTAATAAATTTACTAACTATATACAAACCAAAAAATATTGAATCAGACTTGTTGTATATGATAAATGAAGAATTCAAAGAAATAAATCTTTTTCATAAAGAGAATTTTCTTATAACTGATAATGAAGCGATAAGAATTTATCAAGATGGACTTGAAATTTATAAAAAATATAATTTAAACTTAAAAACAGATTTCTCACAAATATATAAAAGAAATGAAGTGAATTTAAATTGTAAGAGGCACAAACTAATATTCAATACACATAAAGTAATTCCTGAATTTTGCTTTGGGTGTTATAAGGTTCAAGTTGAAGTAGGTTCAATAATTGAATTAATTAAACTATTTTTAGTTTTCAATCAGTTAAAACTTAAAAATAATAATACTAGAAAATCTATTATTGAACTCCGTACTAATATCTCAGGATTTTATAAAGGACTGATATATTGTTTAAGTCTAACTGAAGCATTAGCAATATCTAAAAAGTTAAATGTTCATATTCAGAATAATATTAGAATTGATTTAATGTCAAAAGTAAAAAGAGGATGTTCTGAGTATCCACTTGAGTTCCCGAAATACAAAGAGATAAGCACTTCTGGTGATCAACCAATGAATTACAATGTGAACTGGAGAACTATTGAAAAAGAAGTAGATCAAGGGAACAAAAATTGGGGTAAATGGAGCAAAAGTATAGAAGGATTTAATTTAAATTACTTTCTTATAATGAGAAACTGGATCGCATATGCGCAAAAGATAGGAGATCAAACTGTAAGTAAAATTACTAATGAACAAATAAAAGGACCCAAATTTTTCCAGAATTTGAACAGGGACTTTACTCCGAGCAAACCTCCAATACAAAAATTTCATCCCTCTTTATAGGAAGCATTTCCCCGAAGATAAGAAACAAATTAACTTACAGAACTGGGAAAATTTGAAGAAAAACATCCCAATACCTTCGCAGGAATGTAGCAGTTCTGGAGTTCTAAAAAGGAGAATTGACAACTTCCAGAGTAAAATATTTGCTTTTGTAGAGAAAAGAATCTTTCCACGATTTCTACATAGAGACGGTAAAAGTGTGCCACGTAAAACCTACGTGAAACCATATAAATCAAGTTATCACTGGGAAGTAGACGTTTCCGCTACTCCCACTCAATAGTCAATCGCAAAACAGCACCCTCAAACACCAGTCATACCAACGGGTTTCTACTTTGCATATGGCACGTGAAACCCTGTCATGCCGATGGATTACAAGGAAAAATATACTCAATGATGCTTTTGTAGAGAAATAATATACAGACCTACTTATTATTCTCGTTCTAATAAGTGATAAATGATTTCATAAAGAATTAATAAGGATTGAAATTAGTAGTAAAATCGGAAAAACCAAAAGAGAGAAAAGACAAGGGAAGATGGATAGTTCTAGTCCAGAAGAAGAAGGAAAGAAAAAAATTACTGAGGTAAAAACATTCCCAGTTACATTTCCTTTCAAAGGAGACCAAGAAAATCTTACTATTAAGACTAATAAACCCTCTAAAGAACAAATAATCAATCAAGCATTTAAGTTTCACTCACAAGGAAACATTTCAGAAGCAACAAAATATTATCAATATTTCATCAATCAAGGATTCAAAGATTACAGAGTGTTTTCTAATTATGGAACAATTTTAAAAGATCTCAAAAATTTAAAAGAAGCAGAATTATCTACTCGCAAAGCAATTGAACTTAATCCTGATTTCACAGAAGCGCATTACAATCTGGGAAATATATTGAGTGATCTAGGCAAATTACAAGAAGCAGAATTATCTACTCGTAAAGCAATTGAACTTAATCCTGATTTTGCAATGGCGCATTCCAATCTGGGAAATATATTGAGTGATCTAGGCAAATCACAAGAAGCAGAATTATCTACTCGTAAAGCAATTGAACTTAATCCTAATTACGCAGAAGCGCATTTCAATCTGGGAATCATATTGAAAGATCTTGGAAACTTACAAGAAGCAGAATTATCTACTCGTAAAGCAATTGAAATCAATCCTGATTTCGCTTAATCCTAATTACGCAGAGGCGCATTTCAATCTGGGAATCATATTGAAAGATCTTGGAAACTTACAAGAAGCAGAATTATCTACTCGTAAAGCAATTGAAATCAATCCTGATTTCGCAATGGCATATTTTTATCTATCGACTCTTCAATATTCTAATAAAAATATAATATGGAAGGAACAACTTTTTTCTGACAGTATATTAAAAAACAAATCACAACAAGATTTGGTTAATATTTACTTCGCAAGAGCAAATATTCTTCATAAGGAAAAAAAATACGAAGACAGTTCTAAATTTCTAACATTGGCGAATCAATTAAACCTTAATCTTAACCCATCTAAAGCATATAGTTTAATCAATCAATCTAAAGTATTGCTTATTGAATGTGATAAACAAGAAATTAATAAAAAAGAAAACAGAAACTCATCTGATAGTATTTTTATTGTAGGAATGCCTAGAAGTGGTTCTACATTATTAGAATCAATTCTTAGTATGCGCAATGATGTATATGATCTAGGCGAAATTAATATTCTAGAGGAATTATTCATAGAGTGTAAGAAGTCTAAACAAGATACAAATCTTGGCAAACTATATGAGGGAAAAATAAATAATAAGACGGATTTTAGTCTCACAACTAACAAATGGTTATATAACTACCAATACGCAGGTATTATTGCTAGGCATATACCAAACGCAAAAATTATTCATTGTTTTCGCCATCCTTTGGATAATATTCTTTCAATTTACCGAACACATTTTTCTAAAGGAAATGAATATTCCTCATCCTTAGTAGATTGCGCAAAAGTTTATTTAGATCAAGAGGCAATAATGACAGAATATAAGAAGAGATTTAGATCAAAAATATACGACATAAATTATGATTTATTAGTAAGCAATCCTAATCAACAAATTCAATCTTTGCTCTCTTGGTTAGGTTGGGAATGGAGCGATTCATATCTAGAACCACATCTGAATCCACGCTCAGTTTCAACAGCAAGTAGTGTTCAAGTCCGTTCCCCAATTAATTCAAAGTCAATTGGTGGATGGAAAAACTACGCAAATATGCTGAAACCTGCGATTGAAATCCTTACTCAAACTGATAGATATAAAGACATCGCTTCCTAATAACAACTTACAAAAATAGGCAAAGTTTGAAGCAAAACATCCAAATACCCTTGCAGGTATATCTCAGTTCTGGGTTTGGAAAACGGAGATTTGACTACTTCACAAATATAAAAATATTTTGGTTTTGTAGAGAAACCATTTCAAGCAAAATCTATACAACATAGAATTGCTATATAATAAAAAAATAAAGTCACTTAATAATGTGTTTTATTTGCAGCGAGTCAAAAGGTTTCGAAACTAATCTTGCGACAATTATCGAAATAAATCAGACTCCAACATTAGAAGTCAGCAAAAATACATTTTCCACGCCAACAAAACCAGTAATCACTGATTCTAATGGGAATAAATATACCTTTAATATTGTTGGTCTTGACCAAACATCTTCTCTTTATAGTGGAATATATTTGAATTCAGTCAAAGGAATTGAATATATATCGAGCAAATTCAAATGGAAAGGAACCATTGATTTTGTTGTTAAATACGAAGAAAATCCTCCATCAAATTGGGATGCAACTGATCCAAAAAATAATTGGACAGATCGAGGATTTGGTGGATATGGAAACACTGATGAAGCATTATATGAAATCACAACTGGTATTGATCGATATACAGGAGTAACCGGTTGGGATGACACTCTTTATAATTTAGATTATGACATAGGTTCTTTTATTTTCCCCAGTCCATATTCTTCTACTAAATTATATAATTATACTTATGAAGTTTTTATAGATGAAAATCCTATCGCCGAACTAGATTCAGCAGTTCCTTCAAATACTCATGATTATTTTAGTTTATTTCTTCATGAAACTGGACATGGAATGGGAGTTCATCCAGACAATACAACTTTTACTAATTTAATACAAGAAATCAATGGTACCGATTATTTCACAGGGGAAGCAGCAGTATCAATCAATAATGGATACATAGAAGTTGTAGATAACAAGACTCATTTTTTATATGAAGAAAATAATGGAGAAATATATGATTTAATGGGATCAACTAAAGGGTATAGACTTTATGAACAAAATAGGTTCACAATAACGAAACTAGATCAAGCAATATATGGTGATCTTGGATTTGGAATATTATTAGATGGAGACAATACTAATGAAAACTATATTGGGGGTTTAGGAGACGATATAATTAATACATTTGGAGGAAATGATGTAATCAAAGGTAGAAGTGGAG
The DNA here is from genome assembly GCA_003216815.1 of Prochlorococcus sp. AG-402-K14. Classification (GTDB taxonomy): domain Bacteria; phylum Cyanobacteriota; class Cyanobacteriia; order PCC-6307; family Cyanobiaceae; genus Prochlorococcus_B. The sequence goes on from QCIG01000012.1 coordinate 15,697, forward strand.
ACGATATAATAAATGGTGGAGATGGATCAGATAAATTTATACTTTCAGGTCCAAAGAGTTATTATACTGTAAGTAAAATAGATGATAATAAATACAAAATTATAGATAATATAAGTAATGATGGTACTGACGAAGTTACCTCGATTGAAACACTAGAATTTTCGGATCAAATACTGATTTTAGATCCAGCACCAACAGATATACAATTATCAAAATCAAGTTTCAATGAAAATATTTCTGATAATTCAATAATTGCAAATCTTTCAAGTTCAGATTCAACTTCAAATGATAATCATACGTATTCTTTAGCAAGTGGATCTGGTGATACAGATAACAGTTTATTTTCTATTAATGGAACATCTTTAAAAATCAAAACTTCTCCTGATTACGAAACAAAATCTTCTTACGCAATCCGAATCCAATCAACTGATAGTCATGGAAATAATTACTCAGAAGCATTCACGCTGTTAGTTAATGATATCGAAGTAGAATTTATAGCAACAATTTCAGGCACATCCCGTAATGACAATCTAGAAAGTACTAGTAGTAATGATTCAATCGATGGAGGACAAGGGATCGATACCATTGCTTTTACTGGCAACTTCTCCAGTTATTCCTTTACACGTGGCACAGACACACTAGAAATCGCTGATCAACGAACAACAGGAACAACCGACGGCACTGATACTCTCAAAAATATCGAATACATTCAGTTCTCCGATCAAACCGTAGAAGAATCCAAAGTAGACGTAGTGAAAACTTATAGCGGTGAATTTAGTGATTACAAGTTCTATAACAAAGGTAATGGTGTCTATCAAATCAAAACTGATTCTGGTTATGACGACATCACTGGTCTTCCGTTATTGACCTTTACAGGAGAAGCAACAACCAGTTCCTTTAAAGACATCAGTGCCATTGTTGATATTAAAGGAACGTTTGATCTAGTGACTGGATTGAATACTGATTCTGGACGTATGTTCCGCCTATATAACGCATCATTTAAACGTTTACCTGATCCTGATGGATTGGAGTATTGGATTAATCAGTTCAGTTCTGGAGCAAACACCATCAGAGTTGTTGCTTCTTCATTTTTAGGTTCTGGTGAATTCGCTGAACGATATGGTAGCAATGTCACTGATGAAACCTTTGTAAATACTCTCTATAAAAACGTCTTAGGCAGAGATGCTGATCCAGATGGATTGAACTATTGGTTAGGTCAATTAAATAGTGGTGCTGAAACACGATATGAAGCACTACTTGGGTTTGCAGAGTCCGCAGAAAACAAAGCACTATTTACTGACATGACTGGATTTGGTTGATTCATAGAGTGTGTTTGTTGTAGAGAAATCATACATAAACAACAAGTTCTTAGAAATCAAAAAAAGACTCCCAAGTGTAGAGAAAACTATCTTTCTACGATTTCTCCATGGAGACGGTAAAAGTGTGCCACGTGAAACCTACGTGAAAGCGACCCATCAAAACCCTAATTATATCGCTATTAATCTTCTCACGTGAAACCTACGTGAAACCATGTAAATCAAGTTATCACTGGAAAGTAGACGTTCTCGCTACTCCCACTCAATAGTTCCTGGGGGTTTGCTTGTTATATCGAAAACAACTCGATTAACACCGCCAACTTCATTGACTATACGATTAGAAATTTTCTCTAAAACTTCATATGGCAAACGAGACCAATCAGCAGTCATTCCATCTTCACTTGAAACACAACGAAGAACTATAGGCCATGCATAGGTTCTCTGATCTCCCATCACGCCAACTGAATATACAGGCAGCAAAACAGCGAAAGCTTGCCAAATGTCATGATACAAACCAGCATTATTGACCTCTTCTCTGACAATTAAATCAGCATCCCTCAAACAATTTAATTTTTCATGATTCACTTCCCCTAAAATCCTTATAGCCAATCCTGGACCTGGAAATGGATGTCTTCGGACAATCTCATCGGGTAATCCTAATGATTTACCAACTTTTCGTACTTCATCTTTAAATAAACGTCTCAAGGGCTCTACCAATTTAAATTGTAAATCTTTTGGTAACCCACCTACATTATGATGACTTTTAATTTTAACCGCTATTCGTTCCCCTGTTTTTGGATCAATATTTGTTCCAGCACTTTCAATAACATCTGGATAAAGTGTCCCTTGAGCCAAGTAATCAAAAGGGCCTAGACGAAGACTTTCCTCCTCGAAAACCCTAATAAATTCTTTCCCTATAATTTTACGCTTTTGCTCAGGATCTGTGACTCCTTGCAATTTTGAAATAAATCTTTCTCTAGCATTGATGTATTCAACATTTATATTAAACTTTTTATCGAAAAAAGACATAAGAAATTCCGGCTCACCTTTTCTCATAAAACCTTGATCAATAAACATACAAGTCAATTGAGGGCCTATTGCTTTATTCAATAAAAATGCAAGTGTTGATGAGTCAACACCACCCGAGAGAGCTAATAAAACTTTTTTATCTCCTACCTGTTGCTGTACTTGAGAAACTGCCTCATCAATGAATAAATTTGTTGTCCAATCTGGCTCACATGAACAAATATGATACACAAAATTTCTTATTAAAATCATTCCCTGAGTGGAATGAACCACTTCAGGATGAAATTGCACTCCATAAAACCTCTTCTCATGCCAAGCAATAGCTGCTTCTGAAGTATTAGAAGTATGAGCTAATCTGACGAAGCCCTTTGGTAATTCTTGAACTGAATCTCCATGACTCATCCACATCGTAGACCCACTCAAAACACTGGTTAATAAAGCTGTTGGATCATCAACTAATAAAGGAGCTTTTCCATATTCGGCTTTTCCAGTTGCAGGCTTAACAGAACCACCTAACTGATGAACCATTAATTGCATTCCATAACAAACACCAAGAACTGGAACACCTAAATTAAAAATTTCTGGATCACAATATGGAGCACCCTCTTCATAAACTGACCCAGGTCCTCCGCTTAAGATGATTCCTTTGGGCTGGAGTACCCTCAATTGATCAGCAGACGTTGTGTAACTCATAACTAATGAATAGACCTCGGTCTCCCTTACCCTTCGAGCAATTAGTTCTGAATATTGAGACCCAAAGTCGAGAATGACGATTGCTGGATTACGTTTTTCGTCTGAAATAATTGAAGTCATATCAACTTGATAAATCCTGATAAAGCATTCATATCAAATAGACTAATTAAGAGCATTGAAATATGCCTATCACTTAAGAATTAACCCTAAAGATTTAATTTGTTGTAAACCCTGAAATCCAGCCCATCGAATTTGTCGTTTACGATCAAATAAAACAGATCCGATTTCCATCGATGAAGTCAAATATCGATTGACGTAACTCAAACTTTTAATTTCAATTTCGTTGGCCATCCTTCCCCAAATCAAAGCAACATCATCTGGGTGATTTGACTCAAGGGCTAATAAAGCATTTTCGACAGAAGTTGACTGACTTATTAACTTAATCAAATCAAAAGAAATACCTTCTTTGACCGCAAGTGAAGTAAGTATTTCAATTCTTCCATCTGCAAGATGATGATGTGTATGAAAAATACCGCCAGATAGTTTTATTAATTTTCCATGATAGCCAAACAATAAAAGTTTCTTCACGCCATTTTGCGAAGCTGCCACTAAAAGAGGGCCCAGCCAATTACCCGTTTTAACAATTTGATTAGCTGAACATCCAAATTGCAATGCTAAATCCATTCCATTTTCACCAATCACAAAAGTCAAACATCCATCAAATGTTGATTCAGAGCATTTACGTTCCAAAATCTTTTTGCAATTTTTTAACTGCTCAGGAGAGGAACTAATTTGAACCTCAGCTTGTGTCCCAATAAGAGATAATCCATCTACAACTCCAAAAGCTTTATTACTTGTCTTTAAAGCACGATCTTTCCCTTGGGGTAAAACAATTTCTACTTTGATTGAATAACCTTTAGGCAACAAAGGATAAAGATTTAAGCAAAGCAAATCACGCGTAAACTGTGAGATACAAGGCTGTCCAGATGATTCAAATTTACCAACTCCATAACCAGCTTGAAAATCAAGCCAATCAGGAAAGCCATTTTCAACTGCCTTTACAGAATGAGTAGTAATTTTATTTAATTGTATATAAGCCCAAATTTCTAATCCTCTTGTTACGTCAAGAGATAAACCTGACTGACAATAACTGACTGCTAAAGATCTTTTACCATTTTCTAGTAATGCAGATGAAGCAACAGGTACAGTAATTGACTCATCTTTATTGGGTAAATCAATTCTCTCAGTATCTTTGAATTGATTGCCAATTAAGATATTTGTTGCAGCCTTTGCAGCTGCAACTACCCAAACTGGAAGAGTAAATTCATTCAAATCATTCGAAGAGCTGACGATAGAAGAAATTCCCTAAATAATTTTTTAAAATAATAATAATCTAGATTTAAATAAGTAAATGCAGGACAAGCTCAATCTAATGATTCCTGGACCAACACCGGTACCAGAAAATGTTTTGAGTTGCATGAGTAAACACCCCATAGGTCATAGAAGTGGAGATTTTCAGGAAATTGTTGAAAAAACTACTGAGCAACTGAAATGGCTTCATCAAACGACCTCAGATGTACTAACGATTACAGGAAGTGGGACAGCTGCAATGGAAGCAGGAATAATAAATACATTAAGCAAAGGTGATCAAGTCATCTGCGGTGAGAATGGAAAATTCGGTGAAAGATGGGTAAAGGTTGCAAAAGCATATGGACTAGATGTAAAAGTTATCAAAGCTGATTGGGGACAGCCTCTTGATCCAAATCAATTTAAAAGAGTTCTCGAAGAAGATAAAAATAAAAAAATTAAAGCAGTTATTTTAACTCACTCAGAGACCTCAACAGGAGTGCTAAATGACCTGAAAGCAATTAATAATGAGATCAAAAATCATGGTGAAGCTATTAGCATTGTTGATTGTGTAACAAGTATTGGTGCATGTAATATTCCCATGGATGAATGGGGAATTGATGTCATAGCTTCAGGCTCTCAAAAAGGTTATATGATTCCACCAGGTCTTAGTTTTGTTGCTATGAGCAAAAGAGCATGGGATGCAAATGCTCTATCAGATCTACCTAAATTTTATTTAGATTTAAAACAATATTTAAAGACCGTAAATAAAAATAGTAATCCATTCACTCCTGCAATAAATTTATATTTTGGCTTAGAAGCTTCACTAAAAATGATGAAAAAAGAAGGGTTAAATAATATTTTTAGACGTCATGCGCGTCATCAAAAAGCAACACAAGAAGGAATAAAAGCAATGGGTTTAAACTTATTTACTAAAGAAAGTTTTGGAAGCCCAGCTATAACAGCTATTCAACCTGAGAATATAGATGCTGAAGAAATCAGAAAATCAATGAAAAATGACTTCGACATTCTCCTTGCTGGAGGTCAAGATCACTTAAAAGGAAAAATCTTTAGAATTGGCCACTTAGGGTTTGTAAATGATAGAGATATCATTAGTGTTATATCTGCTTTGGAAAGCACTCTAGATAAAATGGAAAAACTAAAAGCACCAACCGGACAAGGCATTGCAAAAACAATTTCAGTTCTAAATAACGAATAATTATCTAGTTTTAATTAAATGGAGCACTTGGGGGCCAACAGTTAGAGCTTTTCTCTCTTTATCAAGTGCTTTCAAAATTAAACCAGCACATAATTGCAAATCACCATCATCAGCATGCTCAGAAGCATTTTTAAAAAAACAACCAGCCTCTTTTAAAAAGGCTTGTTTCTTTACTTGTAGTGCATTCATTATTAAATTTGTAAATACAAAAAATTTTGTCAAATCACTATATCAAAAGATCGTTATTTTAGTCATATTGAAAATGAAAGGGAGATCATAAGTAAGCAAATTTAAATCATCTACATTCAAAATTGATTTTTTATCCAGCAAAAAATCCAGAAAAGTAGGTAATAAAAAAGAACTACTAATGCCAACTAAAGCTAGACAGAGGAAAAAAAAATAGATAATTTAAAATCGATAATTCTATTAAAATCATGGCATTTGGAATAAAGCGAAACTTCTTACCTATTTCAATAATTTCGATAGTTTGCAGTAGTACTTTCGGATTAAAAACTAACGCAGCAGTCACAAACGGTGCAGATATATATTGCTTCATGAGAAATGGTGGCAATACTCATGAACCAAGCTGGCAAGCAGCCTATGAATTTATAAAAAATAAAAAGCAAGGGTTGTTTAAAACTTCACCTAAGCAAGCTGCCTCATTTATTGTTGAAGAAGTAGTTCAAGATCCTGCAAAATATGAAAATTGCATTAATTATTTAGGCGATTTATATACGGATGACTCAGCTTCAATAGATTTGAATAATAATAAAGAATTACAAAATGAAGTAAGTTCCCCTGAAAAGAATACAGAAAAAATTCCGAAAGGGAAACTTATAGATCGTTATGATTATTGATTTAATAAAATGAATTTTAATATAACAATCGAAGGCAAATATTCATTAATAAAAAATTAAAAAATCTAAAAATGCAATTTTCGATACATTGACTTATGACTCCAGCAAGGCAGAATTGCAATAGTTAAATCTTTCGTATGCACAATAGGGATGCGGTTTTCTTAGAAGATCTCTGCCCAAAGCTGCGTGACCGAAGATGGCGCAAATCCTTGCATCAATTCACGGGTCAAAGATGTATCTATTGTGGAAAAAATTCAGAATCAATTGACCATGTTTTACCTCGCAGCAAAGGAGGGTTAAGTATCACCGACAATTGTGTACCTGCCTGCCTTTCCTGTAATGGCAGCAAAACAGACAATGATGCTTTTGAATGGTATAGAAAGCAATATTTTTATGACCCAAGACGTTCAATGGCTATACGAGCGTGGACGGAAGGAGACATACGTTTAGCATTGAGACTTCTAAAATGGGCACAACCCAAACAGAATGCAAATCTTGAGACATCAACCACCAAATTAAACAAAGAGTATTCTTGGCAAGCAGCTTAAAGTTTTACCAAACTTGACAAGCGACAGGGGAGTTATATTTTTCGCATATTGAAGCTAGATTAGTTGGCCTCTCAGGCACAAAAGCGATACAAAGAAGAAAGCAAATTGAAGCTAGCAAAGGTTTTATCAAAATTTGATTTTTCTTTTGCTCAAATAATCTTTTATCGTTCCTTAATCTCCTGACACCATTTATGGAATTAAGACTAGGCTTTAAATAAGAAGCAATCATTGCTAAATAATCAACGTAATACATTTGTACTAATGATTGAGGATATTGTCAAGCGATTGGATCCTATGCCATCTAAATCAAAATTAATCATATTTGGAGGGGGATATAGTGGCCAAAGAATCGCAAGTGTAGGCAGACGTCTTGGGGTAAAAGTTTTATGTAGTAGAAGAAAAAAAGATAGTAAGGGAGCTGATTTTGTATTTAATAACGATGAGGAATTGTCTAATGACATTTTCGAGGGAGCAACGCATGTCTTAAGTTGCATCCCTCCTTTAATGAATGGCAAAGATCCAGTGCTACGTAAGCTGAAGACTCAATTATTGAATGTAAAAAATTTAAAGTGGGTTGGCTACCTATCCACTACGGGTGTATATGGAGACAAAAAAGGAGCATGGGTAGATGAAAACACTACTCCCAACCCTCAACAAGAGAGAAGTATTCGTAGATTATCTTGTGAAAAAGAATGGTTAGCAACAAAGCTTCCGATACAAATACTGAGATTGCCAGGTATTTATGGGCCAGGAAGATCTGCATTTGAAAGCCTTTTAAATGGAACCACCAAAATGATTGACAAACCTGGGCAAGTTTTTTCAAGAATTCATGTGGATGATATTGCTGGAGCTGTCTTATTTTTAATTAATTTATATTCGCAAGGTAATAATCCATCTGTAGTGAATTTAGCTGATAACTTACCAACAAATAATCTTAAAGTGATTACTTTAGCAGCTAAATTAGCGAAAAAATCTCTTCCTTCAACAATACCTTTTGAAATAGCACAAAAAACAATGAGTCCAATGGCACTATCTTTTTGGCAGGAAAATAGAAAAGTTGATAATCATTTATTATGTAAAAAGCTTGGATATTCGCTGATTTATCCTGACTTCAGATCTGGCTTAAAAAATTGTTTCTCTCAATTACAATGAATTAATAATCTTTATTTTTACAAAAAACTATTATGAGATTTCCTTTACAAAACTCATATAAATTTAATGGATAATTAGAGTCTATTGAAGTAAACCAATATACAAAAAAACTTACCCCAATTCATTACAAGTAAGACATTAGTGAAACCTTTGCTTAGGCTAAAAAAATTAAAACCACATCACATCACAACATGACAAAATTTAAAACGCCAAGCAATAAAAAAAGTACTGTTGTTATTTCATTAGGTGACCCTGCAGGGATAGGAACTGAAATCACATTAAAAGCTCTTGGCTCTAATCGCTTAAATGAGAATATAAATCCTTTACTTGTTGGATGCAAAAATAACATTTATGAAACTTATTCACAGTTAATTGATCATGGAATAAATAATATTCCTGATCCAAAGACATTAGATATTATTGATATCCCATTAGAGAAAAAAGTTATTCCAGGAATAGTAAACAAACATACAGGATCTGCAAGCTTTAAATGGCTTCACGATGCAACTAATTTAATTTTAGAAGGAAAAGCAAATGCACTAGTAACAGCTCCTATTTCAAAAATCGCATGGCATAAAGCTGGTCATAAATTTGCAGGACAAACTGAATTATTGGGTAAATTAACTAATAAAAAAACATCTATGCTTTTTACAGCAATATCACCAAATAATGGATGGAGATTTAATACTTTACTAGCGACAACACATATACCTCTTGAACAAATAAATAAGAAATTAACAAAAGAATTAATTCAATACAAATTAGATGCCTTATTGAATTTCTGCCGTAAGTTCAAAGACAGGCCATTGATACACATAGCCGGCCTAAATCCACATGCAGGAGAAGAAGGAACAATTGGAATAGAAGAACAGAGCATAATTATTCCAATATTAAATGAATGGAGATTAAATAATCCAGATATCAAACTTAATGGACCTATCCCTCCTGATACCTGTTGGATTTCAGCAGCAGAGACTTGGAATGGCGACTCAAAAGGAAATAATGCACCTGATGGAATACTAGCTTTATATCACGATCAAGGACTTATACCAGTAAAGCTGATTGCCTTTGACGAAGCTGTGAATACAACTGTTGGACTCCCTTTTATAAGGACATCACCTGATCATGGCACTGCTCTTGATATTGCTGGTGAGTTTAAAGCTAGAGAAACAAGCATGATTGCTGCAATTAATAATGCCTGGATTCTTTCTAATTAAATAAAAGCTTTTACACAGGTTTTAATAACATTAAAACTTGACCAAACTCAACAGGTGTTCCATTCTCAACCAGAATTTCAACTACTTCACCACTCACCTCTGACTCTAATTCGTTCATTAATTTCATTGCCTCAAGAATACAAACAGCTTGACCAACACTGATTCTCGATCCAATGTCTACGAAAGGAGGCTCTTCTGGACCTGGCGCGCGATAAAAGGTACCAACCATAGGAGCAGTGACTTCAACTAAATCAGAGCGTGATCCAGGGACTGAGGGGGGAGGAGTACTTGGTGCTGCAGAGGCCTCAATTTTGCGCTGAGGTAATGGTGGGTCAATCTCTTCTGTTGTAATTTTCTTTGGAGAAGAGAAAGAATCTGAAGAAGTACCAAGATTACGTTTGACTTCTAAGCAAAAATCTTCCCCCTCAAGTCGAAACTCTTGTATATCGCTTTCAGCTAAAGTTGCCAACAAGCGATGAAGCTCTTCGTGATCAAGATTCATAGTCATTGTGTTTCTCGGCCTAGATAACTGTCATTTCGAGTATCTACTCGAATTTTCTCACCAATTGAAATAAATAGAGGGACCATTACTTGAGCTCCTGTTTCTAAGATTGCAGGCTTTGTACCTCCTGTAGCAGTGTCACCTTTTACCCCAGGATCAGTTTCTTTTATTTCTAAAACAACTGAGTTGGGCAATTCAACTTCAAGAGGTTTTTCATTCCAAGACACTACATTAACCTCCATCCCCTCCTTTAGATATTTCTTACTTTCCCCGATTTGTTTAGCAGTTAAGCGCGTTTCTTCATAAGAACTCATGTCCATAAAAACAAAATCATCACCATCCATATATGTATGTTGCAACTTAGATTTCTCTAGAAGGGCTTGGGGCACCATTTCCCCAGCTCTAAAAGTCTTTTCAACAACACTTCCACTCACAACCGCTTTTAATTTAGTCCTGACGAACGCAGAACCTTTACCAGGCTTGACATGTAGAAATTCAATAACACGCCAAACTGCACCGTCTAACTCGATCGTCGTGCCAGTGCGAAAGTCGTTACTTGAAATCATTCACACAAAAGATACCAATCGATCATAAGTCTGTGCGAAAGTCATGCAAAACATAGAACTCACATGGCAAAAAAGATTTGCATTCTTGCCTTGATAACAATCCTATTTTCTTTAAGCTCTCCATGGATTGAACCAGCTATTGCAGGGCTTCCTAATGGTAATCGACTAAAAGATCCATATGCAATCTTAAGAAATTCTTTACCGATAGACCAAAAAGAATTACGTGAATTACAAAACAAACTTGAGGATACAAGCGATGATCTTCGCGGGAGTAGATGGTCAGCAGTAAGCAAAGCCACCTCAAGAAGTCAATTCTTAGTGAGTAATAGAAAAAATCAAATTCTTGACTCCATACCAGAAGAAAATAAAGAAAAAGCAGTTAATCTACTTTCGAATTTGAAAGAAGATCTTGATCAATTAGGACAAATAGCGAATGAAAAAAATAAAGTCATGTTTCTTGACGTCAGACGTAAAAGTTTAAAGAAAATTGATGATTTAGAGTCTCTTTTAATTACTAATAAGTTTCCATATACAATACCTAACGAATATGATAATTTACCAAGACTTTTAGGCAGAGCAAATGTAGAAATAAAAACAACTAAAGGAAAAATGAATGCCATTATTGATGGATATAATGCGCCTTTAACTGCTGGAGCTTTTATAGATCTGTCATTGAAAGGTTTTTATGATGGGTTACCAATTAACCGAGCTGAAGAATTTTTTATTCTCCAAACAGGTGATCCTAAAGGAGAAGAAATTGGATACATAGATCCTGATAGTAATAACATGAGAACAGTTCCATTAGAAATTAGAAGTCCCAATTCTGAAGATACACTTTATGGACAAACTTTTGAGGATCTAGGTCTTTATACTGAAACACCAGTTCTTCCATTTGCAACTTTAGGAACTCTTGGCTGGGCTCACTCTGATTCGGATTTAAACGATGGTTCGTCTCAGTTTTTCTTCTTCTTATATGAAGCTGAATTAAATCCAGCTGGACGGAATCTTATTGATGGAAGGAACGCAGCTTTTGGATACGTAATAGAAGGTTCAGAAATATTAAATAAATTAAGTGTAGACGATAAAATTATTGCGATTAAGGTATTAAATGGTTCAGAAAATCTAAAACTCAAAGCTTAATTTTTGTAAATAAAGTGATACCTACAATTAAAGATATTGGAGAAATAAAACTTCTCAATCGCTTAAAAAAATTTATGCGCTCAGGGCAAATAGATGATGATGTTGCCGAAATCAAATCAATAAAAAAAGATTTACTTATTAATACTGATTTACTTGTCGAAGAAATTCACTTTTCAGAAAAAATATCCAATGCTCAAGATATTGGCTGGAAATCCATTAGCACAAATGTTTCTGATCTTATTTGCAGTGGTTCGGAAAAAATGACTTCTTTTAGTGTTGGATTGGTTTTACCACCTAACACAAATTTGAAATGGGTAGAAAGCCTATATGAAGGAATGAACCAAGCAATTCAAGAGTTTGGAGGAGAAATCATTGGTGGAGATTGCTCAAGCGGAGCAATAAAAATAATATCAATTACGGCAATTGGTGAAAAAAATGAACCTAGGCTTCACAGAGGTCATGCAATACCAGGAGATTACCTAGTTAGCACAGGATCCCATGGATTGAGCAAATTAGGCTTAGCACTATTAAAATCAGAAAAATTACCAAGTGAAGTTCAGTTAAATTCTCAACTTATTGAAAGAGCAATACAAGCTCACAAGCGACCGTACCCGGCCATCAAAGCACTCAGAGCACTCAAAGCGACTAAACCTGAAGGAACCAGCTGGAGAGCAGCAGGAACAGACAGTAGCGATGGACTTCTTGAATCAATTAGAGGTATTTGCACAAGCAGTAATTGTCAGGCAATTATAGATAGAGCTTCTCTTCCTAAAGATCCAGACTGGCCTAAACATTCCAATTGGAACGAGTGGTGTCTAAATGGAGGTGAAGATTATCAATTAGTGCTTTGTTTGCCAAAACAATGGGCTGAAGCTCTATCTCAAGAATATAAACTTGCTAAAATCATTGGTTTTATTCAAAAAGGTGAACCAAATATTTTCTGGGACAACTTAGAAGAAATTAATATGAACTCATCAGTTCTATACAGACATTTTTAACTATTTTGTTTATTTGAATATTATTTCCACTTTTGAGCAACAATTTCTGCCAAATCAACAACCCTTTGGCTATAACCCCATTCATTGTCATACCAAGCTAAAACTTTGACCATATTGTCATCTATACACATTGTTAAAGCTTCATCAACAATGGTGGATTCATTAGTTCCAGCGTAATCAGTAGAGACAAGAGGCAGATCTCCATATTTTATGATTCCTTTCATTTCCCCCTCTGAAGCGGTTTTTAATAATGCATTTACCTCTTCTGCACTAGTGTTACGACTTGATTCAAATACCAAGTCAACTGCAGATACATTTGGAGTAGGAACTCTCATGGCAATACCAGTAAGTTTCCCTTTCATTTCTGGATAAACAAGCGCCACAGCTTTTGCCGCTCCAGTAGAAGTGGGAACCAAATTCATTGCTGCAGCCCTTGCACGGCGTAAATCACGATGAGCATTATCCAAGATTCTTTGATCACCGGTATAACTATGAATTGTGGTCATTAAACCTTTATTTATTCCTAACTTTTGATCTAAAACTTTTACGATTGGAGCTAAACAATTAGTTGTGCAACTTGCATTGCTGAGAATATCAAAATCATCATGAGAGTATTGATCGGCATTAACACCAACAACAAAGGTACCAACGCCGTCACCCTTACCAGGTGCAGTAAGAATGACCTTCTTAGCCCCTACTTGTAAATGCTTACTCGCTCCAACATCTGTATTAAATACACCTGTTGACTCAATAACTAGATCAATGCCCCACTCTTTCCAAGGTAGATTTAAAGGGTTTCTATCTGAATAGCATTTAATGGTTTTACCGTTAATTTGAAATGTGTCATCTGTATGTGAAATTTCCGCGTTGCTTATTGCACCGAGAATAGAGTCATACTTGAGTAAGTGGGCACATGTTTTTGGATCAGAAGTGACGTTAATACCGACCACCTCAATATTTGTATTTGCACCCCTGCTAAGCCAACAACGCATAAAATTGCGTCCAATTCTTCCGAATCCATTAATCGCAACACGCAAAGTCATTTCAAAAACGGTTAAACCGGATAAGCTACTGGCCGCTGATCATACAGAACGATGATCATTTTCTGCGCATTTTGAAAAATAATTGAAGCGTTAAGGACATAAAAAGTAGAAAAACTTGCTAATTCTTTAGAAAATGTGCCTTTGGAGAGATGAAGAGTTATCTTTCAATCGACACTTGAGCAAAATTGAAGAAGTCACGACACTTACCGCCTCATATCCACTTTATTGGTATTGGAGGCATTGGTATGTCTGCTTTAGCAATGATTTTTGCTAAAAATGGATATTTTATATCGGGTTCGGACCAAAAAAAAAGTTCTATTTTAAAAGAATTAAAAGCGAACAATATTAGAATTTTTGAAGAGCAAGATAAATTGAATATAGAAGAACTTTATAAATCTCATGGAAAAAATATTTTAGTCATCACAAGCTCTGCAATACGTGAAGACAATCAAGAATTAAAAAAAGCAAAAAAATATAACTTACTAATCAAGCATCGGTCTGAAATACTAAAGCTATTAATAGATGAAAAGAAATCAATAGTAATATCAGGCTCACATGGTAAAACAACAACGAGTACTTACATAACAACAATTCTTTCCATTTCCGAAGAAGATCCTAATGCTGTAATTGGCGGAATAGTTCCACTTTACAAAAAAAATTACAACATTAGCAATAGTGAACTTTTAGTTGCAGAAGCAGATGAATCAGATGGATCATTAGTTCAATTCAATCCAAGTATTGGAGTAATAACAAATATAGAGCTTGAACATGTTGATCATTACAAAAATCTAGAAAATGTCATAGATACTATGAAACAATTTTCCAAAAATTGTAAATGCATAATTGCAAATTCTGACTGTGAAAATCTTAAAAATAATATAGAAGCTTCTAAATGGTTCTCAATAAAAGAAACTCAGAATATAGATTTTGCACTAATTCCAAAAGAATCTAATGGTTGTCAAATTATTGCAGAATATTATGAAAAAGAAAAATTTATTGATTTAATAAAAGTTCCTATTCCTGGAATACATAATTTAAGTAATGCTATAGCTGCTATTGCAGCATGTAGAACCGCTGGTATTCTTTTTGAAAATATAAAACAAGGAATTGATCATTTAAAGCTTCCCTCAAGAAGATTTGACTACAAAGGATTATGGAAAAACAGATTATTAATTGAAGATTATGCTCACCATCCTAGTGAAATTAATGCGTCAATATCTATGGCATCTACTATAATTAAGACCAAAAATAACATTTCAGAAATTTCACCTAATAGATTAGTAACAATATTCCAACCACATAGATTTAGTAGAACTCAAAAATTTAAGAAAGAATTTGCAAAAAGTCTAAGTCAATCTGATTTAGTATTTATTACTCCAATTTACTCTGCTGGAGAAGATAAAATCAAAGGAATAACTCATAACTCGATTGCATATGAATTAAAAAAAATAAAACCTAATCTAGAAACATATACTCCAAATAACAATCAAGAGCTCATAAAACTAATACAAGAAAAAACAATGGAAAAAGACTTGGTTTTAGTTATGGGAGCTGGAGATATTAATATGATATTTGCAAATTTATTTTTAGAAGTAATTAATAATAAACCAATTAGCAATGATTTAGCTGCTTAATAAATGAATTCAATCCAATTAGAAAAAAATATATCCTTAGCAAATTTCACAACTTGGAGAATAGGCGGTCCTGCAGAATGGATTGCTACACCGAAAAATCATAAAGAAATACAATTTTTAATTACTTGGTTAAATAAGAAAAAAATTCCCTGCAATATTATTGGTGCTGGTTCAAATCTTTTAATAAATGACAAGGGAATTAAAGGTTTAAGCCTTTGTATGCGAGAACTTAAAGGAATTCAAATTGATAAAAACACTGGGATTATTGAAGTGCTTAGCGGGGAGATGCTTCCAACTTTAGCCAGAAAAGCTGCATCGAATGGACTACATGGACTCGAATGGGCAGTGGGAATACCAGGAACTATTGGTGGAGCAGTAGTGATGAATGCAGGCGCACAAGGACATTGCATATCAGACTATCTCGAGAGTATTACGACAGTATCTTTGAATGGTGAATACAAAATTATCAAAGCAACTGATCTCAATTTTGGGTATAGATACAGTCTTCTTCAAGATGAAAAATTAATTGTAGTATCTGCAAGACTCAAACTGGAATCTGGCCATTCTGAATCAAAAATTCGTCAAATTACAAAAAATAACTTTAAGCATCGATTAAAAACTCAACCATATAAATACCAAAGCTGCGGAAGTGTTTTCCGTAATCCTGAACCTTTAAAAGCTGCAAAATTAATTGAGGCAGTTGGTTTAAAAGGATTTAGGTTTGGTGGAGCTGAAATATCTAAAATTCATTCAAATTTTATTATTAATGCAAACAAAGCTTCATCTTATGATGTGCGGGAACTGATTAAACATATCCAAAAACAAGTTTTTGATTCATATGGAATCTTGTTAGAAACAGAAGTAAAACAATGTGGCTTTGAAATTTAAACCCTAAAATTATTGACAATAGGAAAATCTCATGGCTGGATTCGGATTACCAAATTTTGGACAACTAACTGAAGCTTTTAAAAAAGCACAACAAATTCAGCAGAACGCTCAAAAGCTTCAAGAAGAGCTAGAGGTGATGGAAATAGAAGGGACAAATAGTGACAATCGCGCAAAGATATGGATGTCTGGAAATCAAAAGCCTTTGCGCGTAGAAATTAACACGACACTGCTTTCTGAAGAAAAAGCAATGATTGAAGAAGCAATACTTGATGCAATGAAATCAGCCCACGAAATCTCAACTTCAACGATGAAAGAGCGGATGGAAGATTTAACTGGTGGATTCAAACTCAATCTCCCAGGTATGGGAGAGGAGAATTAATCATTTCATCAAGTTTTTCACGATAAAAAGAATATCTTTCAAGATCTTTATTAAGTACACAACCAGGCTCATCTCTATGCAAACAATTACGGAACTTGCATTGTGACTTTATTAACTGAGTTCGAAACTCAGGAAATAAAGAAGCCAAATCAGAGGGCTCACATACTATTTCTGGACGATTAAACCCTGGCGTATCCGCAAGAAGTGATCCATTTTCAAGCGAAAAAAGTTCGACATGTCTAGTCGTATGTGTGCCTCTCTTTAATTTTTTTGAAACAGCTGAAGTAGGTAGTGATATGGTTGGGATTAAATGATTAATTAAACTTGTCTTTCCTACTCCAGACGGACCAGCAAGTACGGTTAATTTTGTTTTTGTAAATCGTTCTATTAATGAATCAATTCCATACGAATTCTGTATAGATACAGGTACACAATCATAACCCCAAGATTTTAATTTATTTATATATAAAATCAAATCATTCTTTGTAATTAAATCTATTTTGGTTAAAATTATCAAAGGTTGAATGTTTGCACACTCAGCCGTTAATAAAAAACGGCTGACTTGCTTCATATCAAATAAAGGCTCATCCACTGAGATGCAAATAGAAACTGATGTTACATTTGCCACAGCAGGACGTTTTAAAAAACTTTTTCGAGGTTCAACTTTATAAATTACAGCTCGTTTATTCTTATAATCTATAGACTCAACATAAACTGAATCACCTACATCTATAAATAGACCTTGATACTCTAACTTACTTCTTCGTGTACATAGAAGTCTAATATTTTCAGAAACATTATCTAATAAATCTTGTTTATTGTCCTCAAAATCAATCTCTACTATTAAAAAATTAGCCTTAAGTGCGACAACAGTACCTTTTAAATTCTTAAATTTATTTTTGTTCACTCGATATTATCAAAGTCACTTTTATTGAATCTTTATTCAATATTTTTACTTTATAACCCTTTTCTTGTAAACCATTTATAACACTAGTCTCAGACTCACCTATATCTAAATCTACTTTTAAAACTTGATTTAAAGATAAATTTTCCAATGCTAAACAACATTTAACAAAATTGACTGGGCAAGAAAGGCCGC
Source organism: Prochlorococcus sp. AG-402-K14 (assembly GCA_003216815.1). GTDB lineage: Bacteria > Cyanobacteriota > Cyanobacteriia > PCC-6307 > Cyanobiaceae > Prochlorococcus_B. The sequence goes on from QCIG01000012.1 coordinate 33,321, forward strand.
ACAGGTCTAGATAATGATCAATTAGTATATTTTTCTCCACTATTTATTGCGAAACAGCTTACTAAATAAGCCACTCTTATGATGATGGTGTTGAGGTCCACGTGCAGAGTAATGTCCAGCTAATTCTTCTAATAAATTTCTTTCAGAATCCGATAATTTTGTAGGTAATTTTATCTTCACTGAGACTTGATGATTTCCTCTAGCAACAGGATTACCTAATTTCGGCACTCCTTTATTTTCTAAGTTCAAAATAGAATTAGGTTGAGTTCCTACTGGAATTTGTAATTTAGTTGGACCATCTACAGTATCTATTTCAATAGTATCTCCTAAAATTGCCTGAAGATAACTAATATTGATCTCAGATAAAATAGTCAATCCATCTCTCTTCAAATTAGCATTATTTTTAACTTTTAAGAAAACATATAGATCTCCAGATGGACCGCCCTTTAATCCAGCATTACCCTCTCCTGAAACTCTTAATCGTGTTCCGCTATCAACCCCCGCAGGAATATTAATTTTTAATTTTTTTCTTACTTGTTTGACCCCTTTCCCTCCACAAGAATTACAAGGATCCTTAATAACTTGTCCAGTGCCTGCACAATTTGGGCATTCAGCGACTTGGGTAAAACTTCCAAAAGGTGTACGCGTAGCTCTTCTTACTTGACCTGCTCCACCACATGTAGGACAAGTAACAGGACCAGTACCTTTCTTGGCACCAGTTCCTCTGCAAACATCACAAGTTTCTAAATGAGGAACCGTAATCTCTTTTTCTTGTCCAAAAATAGCTTTATCAAAATCAATCGTAAGATCGTACCGTAAATCATCTCCCTGCTGAGGTCCTCGCCTTTGAGGACGAGAGCCTCCTGGTGACCCTGAACCACCAAAGCCATTAAAGAAGGTTTCAAACAAATCTGCAAAGCCTCCCATGTCTCCCATATCTGGCATGCCTGCGGCCCCGCCTAAGCCAGCTTCTCCAAATTGGTCATAGCGAGCTCGCTTTTGAGAATCGCTTAAAACTTCATATGCTTTACCTATTTCTTTAAACTTATCCTCTGCACCTGCTTCCTTATTAACGTCAGGGTGATATTTCCGAGCTTGCTGCCTATAAGCTCTTTTTAAAGTGTCAGCATCAGCATCTCTGCTAACACCCAATAGTTCGTAAAAATCAGCCATTAGTCCATTTAAACAAATTCACTTCCGTTTCGATAACCATGTACTTAATTCTCATCTTTAGTTGAACCATCTGAAGATTCGCTTTGTACTTCATGAGAAGCACTCTCATCAGAAATCTCTTCATTCCCAGCTTTCGGTCCTGGTCCCATAGAAACTTTGACCAAAGCATGTCTTAGAACACGACCATTCAAGTGATAGCCCCTCTGTAATTCTTCAATCACAATGTCTTCAGCCTTTTCATCACTGGGCTCTCGCATAACCGCTTCATGCAAAGAAGGATCGAAAGCCTGATCAACAACACGCATTGGAGCGACACCTAATTGCTTAAGAACTTCAACTAATTGCTTATATAGTCCCTGGTAACTTCGATGTAATGCTTGAGCTTCTTCACCCTCAGGATTTAATTGCTGTCTTGCTCTTTCAAAATTATCCACAACCGGAAGTATTTCACTAAGCGTAGTGCAAGTGAGTTGAATTTTTAGATCATCCTGATCACGCGACTGACGCTTTCGAAAATTATCAAAATCAGCAGCTATTCTCATATATTGGCTATTTAGTGTTTCATGCTCTTTTTCTAATTGCTGTAATCTTGCTTCAGTATCAGGAACTTTAATATTTTGATCAGAGCTAGTTGAAGATTGATCGGTTTCTATATCTACAGAATCATTCTTCAATTGAGTCCCCACTGCGGGATTATCACAAAGCTCAACTTGATTGGATGATTCATTACTTGTACTAGAAATTACAGAGTTTTCATTGGAATCATTTTCTGATGAACCATCCTGAGATAATTCATTTTCCGAGGAGGGAACGTCTGAATTCATATAGTTTGATTAGCTATTAATACATGTTGATAGCAAAGGGTTGTTTGTACAAGCTACGGAAGCCCACACCTATTTAGCTAGAAAGAAAATATTTATGAATCGGCTTGAAACACAAGGGCAACTCCATTATTGCAATACCTTTTGCCAGTGGGCCTTGGACCATCATTAAAAACATGCCCTTGATGCCCACCACAACGTCGACAATGATATTCAGTTCTAGGAACAATTAATTTAAAGTCTGTCTTTGTCTCGATTGCATTAGGTAAGTGGTCAAAAAAACTTGGCCAACCTGTTCCACTATCAAACTTTGTTTTTGAAGAAAATAAATCAAGCCCACATCCTGCACATCTAAAAATTCCTTTCCTTTTTTCATCATTCAAGGGACTTGAAAATGGCCTCTCAGTTCCTTCCTTGCGTAAAACGGTAAAAGCGTCTTCAGGTAAACGATTTTTCCATTCTGCATCCGTTATAGTTTTATAATCATACATAGGTTTTGAAACAGCAAAAGCAGTTTTTGGCTTGATAATAAAACCAAAAAGGCTATGAAAGAACCCAAACATTAAAAATCTGCGTTTCAAAGAAGTTTTTCGATTCGATCAATACTAATAAAATTTACTCCTTAAAAGTTGAAAAAATTAATTGATAAAAAATGATTTCCAAATCTTTCAAAGCCAATGAAATAGCAAACTATCGATTAAGTATTGCTCCAATGATGGATTGCACGGATAGGCATTTTCGTGTCCTAATGCGTCAAATCACAAAAAAATCACTTCTATACACAGAAATGATTGTTGCTCAGGCACTCCATTACAGCAAAAATAGAAGCAAATTATTAGATTTTGATGAAATTGAACACCCTATTGCCATACAACTCGGAGGAGATAATCCAAAGCTTTTAGCTGAGGCAGCACAAATGGCAGAAGATTGGGGATATGACGAAATTAATTTGAATGTTGGATGCCCAAGTCCAAAAGTTAAATCAGGAAATTTTGGGGCTTGCTTGATGGGAAAACCACAAATAGTGGCTAAATGTATAGAGGCAATGAAAAATTCATGCAAAATTCCAATTACTGTGAAACATAGGCTTGGTATTGATAACCTTGATAGTGACGAATACCTCATGCAATTTGTTGATAATTGTTCAATTGCAGGAGCTGACCGATTTATAGTCCATGCAAGAAAAGCTTGGCTAAATGGATTAAACCCAAAAGAAAATCGGACAATTCCACCACTTGAATATGAAAGAGTTCAAAAATTAAAAAACAAAAGACCAGGATTAATTATTGAACTCAATGGCGGTATAAATACAATAAAAGAGTGTATTCAAACTCTTAAAACATTTGATGGAGCTATGGTTGGTAGAGCTGCATACTCGCATCCATATATTTGGACAAAAATTGATTCAATGATTTACGGACAAAAAGAAAAGTATTTATCTAGATCAACAATAATTAAAAAAATTATTCCTTTTGCTGAGAAACATTTAGAAAATGACGGACGTCTTTGGCATATATCTAAACACATTATAAATCTAATAGAAAACATTCCCAATGCAAAAATATTAAGACAAGAATTAAGCGAAAAATGTCAAAATAAAAAAGCTGATATTTCTATTTTAAAAAAAATAGCCCAGCAACTTGAAGATGCTGGGCACTAAAAAAGCAACACAATCTTTAGGATTCTGCACCACCATAATCTGCAGTAGAGTCATCTCCGCCTTCAGGTGAAGCACCTCTTCTTCTTCTACTGCGACCTTGATCAAAGCCGTTAGAATCTTGTGAAGCATTGCCATGACTACGATCTTCCCAACCTTTAGCTCCAGAAGGTCTATCTTGAGCTGATTGATCATTTTGGCCGCCACCGCCATAACCGCCACCGCCATAGCCGCCACCTTGGCCGCCACCGCCGTAACCGCCACCGCCTCTCCTGGGAGCACTACCTCTAGGTTCGGCCTTATTAATTCTTAAAGGACGACCCATAAGCTCAGCGCCTTGTAAAGATTCAATTGCTGAAGCTTCAACTGCTTCATCAGCCATCTCAACAAAAGCAAAACCTCTTTTGCGTCCTGTATCTCGTTCTAAAGGTAAAGAACAATTTGCCACCTCCCCAAAGGGAGAAAACAATTCAATGACATCTTCCTGCTCAGCGCGGAAGGGTAAGTTGCCGACAAAAATACTCACTTGAAAATTGGACTGAAAATAAAATGTAACTAATTGGCTTGGAATAGCCAAAATTAATAACTCTAAAATGAGTCATCAATAAACACTTTAATACTGAAAGCCCTCAAATAGATTGAAAACAATTATTTTACTTAAATAATTTTTCTCGCCACAAAAGAAGCTGTTCCTGAACTCTCTCAAATCCAGTTCCACCAGCACTCAAACGAGACTCAACCACACTTGAAGGCAAAAGCTTTTCAAAAATATCTTCTTCAAAAGATTTATGAAATGTTTTCCATCTCTCCAAAGGAATATCTTTTAATAAAATTCCCTGCTCCATAGAGGTCTTAACAATTCTCCCAACTAATTGATAAGCCTCTCTAAATGGTATTTCCTTGGCCACTAAATAATCAGCAACATCAGTCGCATTCGAGAAGTCTGATGAAACAGCATGATTAAGTTTTTCTTTTCTAAAAATCAGGCCTTCTTCAAACAAAATTGATATTGCTAATAATGAATCCTTAACTGTTTTCACACTATCGAAAATAGCTTCTTTATCTTCCTGAAAATCTTTGTTGTAAGCCAAAGGCAATCCTTTTATCATCGTTAGCATTGCTTGTAAATGTCCGAAGACTCTCCCTGACTTGCCTCGAACTAATTCTGGAACATCAGGATTCTTCTTTTGAGGCATAAGGCTACTACCAGTAGCACATCGATCTGTTAATTGAATAAATGCAAATTCTTCAGATGCCCACAAAATGACTTCTTCGGATAATCTACTTAAATGAGCCATTATCAACGATGCGGCTCCTAAAAATTCTACGACAAAATCGCGATCACTTACAGCATCTAAACTATTGGAATATATATCTTGAAAATGCAATTCTGAAGAAGTCATTTTTCTGTTTATAGAAATAGACGTTCCAGCCAAGGCTGCTGCACCTAATGGTGAAATATTCACTCGTTTTCTTACATCTTTTAATCTATTTCTATCTCTTTGTGCCATCTCAACATACGCCAATAAGTGATGCGCTAAAGACAAAGGTTGCGCTCTTTGTAAATGCGTATAACCAGGAATAAGTGTATTAAGATTTTGCTCAGCTAATACAAAAAGAGATACTTGAAAACGCTCTAAATCCATATCAATTTCATCAATCCGTTTTCTCAACCATAATCTGAAATCTGTGCCAACTTGATCATTACGACTACGACCTGTATGAAGTTTTTTTCCGACCGGGCCTACTAAATCTATTAATTTTTTTTCTACTGCAAAATGAACATCTTCATCTGAAATAACAGGTTGAAACATCCCAGAAGCTGCCAGCTTTCTGATCTGTTCAAGACCATTCTCTAATTTAATGGCTTCTTCCTTAGAGATAATCCTTTGATTTCCCAGCATTCGTGCATGAGCAATTGATCCATCCAAATCTTCTTCTAATAGGCAAAAATCAAACTCGATTGAAGCATTAAATTTTTCTATGAAAGGATTTAATCCTTTATCAAATCTATCGCTCCACGTTTTACTCAATGCTTTTTCCAAATTACTAATACAAATAAAGCAAGAGTATTAGCAATTGTCAGGAGATTTACTAAGTTAATTCAGGAAGCGTTAATTCTTCATTGACTTTTAAAACCACCATTGATGCATCATCTTCAAGGTGATGATCACTCACTCCTACAAAACTATCCAATCTTTGAAAAAGTTTATCTAGTATTTGTTGAGCATCTAACCCTTCCCTTGCAAATCTATCTAAAAAAGTTATTAAACGATTTTCGTCAAAACGTTCACCTGATATACCCGGGGCCTCTGTAACTCCATCAGTGTAGTAAAGAAGAACATCGCCTGGCTGAAGAATTATCTCTCCACAACTATATTCAGCTTCAGGTTGAAGACCAATCAATAAACCTGGTGCATCAAGTCTATTTATAGATTTTGACTGAGCACTCCACAGCAAAGGAGGATTATGTGCTGCATTAGCAAAACGTAATTTTCTCGATCTTGGATCAAAATCTGAATAAAACAAAGTGACAAAACGATGTGATTGAGTCAAATCTTCAAGAGCTAATTGATTTAAGTCATGCAAAATACAATGAGGAGGTAATCCACTTAAAACTTCCGCTCTAAGCATCCCGCGCAACATAGTCATTAATAAACCAGCAGGTACACCTTTACCCATAACATCCCCAATTACAAACGCCCAACGCCCACTGGCTTTAGCTATATCAGTCAAATCTGGACGAGTCGGCATGAAATCGTAATAATCACCACCAACTTGAAAAGCAGGTCTACAGCAAGCAGCTAAGTGAACACCTTCTATGATTGGACATTGATCAGGCAACAATTGTGATTGAATTTCAGCGCCAATACTTATCTGTCTATCGACTTTTTCATGATTACGTATGACCTGAAATATAACATCATTTTCTATTGCTACTCCAGTTAAATCAGCAACTAATTGAATATGTTTTCGATGGATATTACTTCCAAAATCAATCTCTTTTTTATCAAATGCATACAAACGGCCTCTTTGTCGGCCTCGTGAAACTATTGAGGTAGCAATTACATTCGAAGAATCAAAATGTCTTTTAACCAAACGATCTAACATTACAATATTCTTTTCTTGCATGCCAAACCCAGTTTGCATTCCTTCCTCAAGAAGAAATAATTCTTTAAATAGTTCTGAATCTTCATCCATAGGAACCATTTGCAATTGTTCACGCCAAAGAGTTCCATTGTCTTGAAAAGGTATTAACAATGCCCCATTAATCCCAACCAATTGAGTAACAAGAAGCGGAATTAGTTCAAGAAAACGCTGTAAATTAGTAAAACTTCGCAAAGCAAAGCTTAAGGAAAGCAATAAATCTTGATTTACAATTTGCTCTTCACAAAGACTATTAATCAAATCTGTTAAAGACTTTGAAGCAGCATTTGAAAATGAGTTCTTTGATTGTAGATATTTATGTCCTGAAATTGGAGAATTTTTATTCACCAGTCTTCAGCTATAAGAAATTAAAATTTAGCAACAATTACAAAAAATTTCTAAATTTCATCGATTAGTTAAAAGTGCCTCTATAAATTCGAAGCTATTAAATGGCCTTAAGTCTCTAATTTGCTCCCCAGCTCCGATAAATCTGACAGGAAGTTTAGCTTCTGATGCAACAGCCATAGCAACACCTCCTCTTGAAGATCCATCAAGTTTTGTAAGAATTACTCCAGTTAAGTCAGCTGAATTAGCAAAAGCTAATGCCTGCTTAAGTCCATTTTGTCCTTGACTAGAATCAAGGACTAATAGTGATTCAACATTTGCTTGAGGGGCAAGTTTCTCAATAATTTTTCTAATTTTTTTTAACTCTTCCATTAAATTATTTTTTGTTTGCAATCTTCCAGCAGTATCGACCAATAATAAATCAATATTTTTTGATTTACATGCACCAATAGCATCAAATACTACTGATGCAGGGTCTGCATTCTTAGATTCATTCGCAATAACTTCTACCTGAGTTCTCTGACCCCATACTTTTACTTGTTGAACTGCTGCTGCTCTAAAAGTATCTGCAGCAGCAATAATTGCAGAAAAACCACTTCTTTTTGCAACACTGGCCAATTTACCAAGGGTTGTTGTCTTACCAACTCCATTAACACCAACTAACATCCATATGTTTAAAGAACCTTTTTGTGGAGCAAGTAATTCAATACCACTATCTTTTATTGGTTTTTCTAAGATATTAACTAATTGTTCTTTTAAAAAACGCAAACCCTCCGAAGCATCAACCACTTCTTCATTTAACTTGCTTCTTAATGACTCCAAGATTTGATCAGTAGCTGAAACTCCGGCATCTGCTTTAAGTAAGAGAGTTTCGAGATCATCCAGAACTTCTGGAGTAAGTGGATCATCACCTAATTTATCTAATAAATCGGTAACAAAACCTTTACGAGTTTTTTCTAGACCCTGTTTTAACCTACTAAGCCAATCAATTTCATCTAACGAAAATTGATCTATTTTTTTCCCTTGTGCAGCTAAAACTTCAGCTGACCAAGTAAAAGTATCATCAAAATCTCCTAATTTAGGCTCATCTTCTTCCTTTAATTCTTTATTAACTAAAGGTTTATTATCAACTATGATATTCGATTTGAAGTCTTTCTTTTGAGTATTTTTAATAGTATTATCTATATTATTTTTGCTTAATATTTCTTTTTCTTTAATTTCTTTCGCCTCATTTTGCTTTTGCTTTAATTGCAAATAAGCTTGTTTCGCCCAATCTAAAGATTCATCCTTAAAAGATGAAGAGGTATCATTTTTCTTATTGTTAGGAGGATTTTTGTAATCCTGAAATAAATCGTCTGTCATTTCTAATTAAATTTGAAAGTAGAATTTTGAAGTTTCCTTAAAACTCCATTAATCATTCTGCGTCCTTGCTCATCACTATAACGATTTGCAAGGTTTACAGCTTCATTACAAGTAACAGCTATTGGAGTATTAAAATTAACCAAATCAACCACAGCTAATCTTAAAATATCTCTATCAATTCTAGGCAATCTTTTTAGTCTCCAACCCTCCATAACAGAATCAAGTTTATTATCTATCTTATCTTTTTGATCAATCACTAAATGAACATGCTTTAGAGCTAATTGCCGTACTTCACTCTGATCAAAAAGTACTAAAAGTCTTGGTAATTCTATACTTTCTGATAAGCTATTTAGTATATTTTCTGAATCAATCAAACTAATTTTCAGATGATTACGAGATTTTTCTAATAATCCAGCATCTTCTTGCAATTCACTATCCAATAATTCCTGATTAGCCTTTTCTAATTTTAAGGCACAAAAATCTAATTGCTCTCTCCAATGTTGAGTTAAAGATTCTATCGCTTTACTGAGTAAACTTTCAATTGTAATTTTATTAATATCATTTTTTTTGATTTGTCCTAAAAGTAAGAGCGCTAATTCTCTAGAAATTGATTTTAATTGCATAATTATAATTATAAAATGCTTTACGAAGATGAAGCTCTTAACTGAGAAAACAAACTAGAAAAAGAAGTATTGGTAGAGTTATTTCTATCATCAGGATTTACTATTCCAGCAGAAATAATTGTTCTAAATGCATCTTCAACAGATATATCTAAATCTTTTACTGAACCTTCTGGAACAAGGGTATACCAACCAGTTGTAGGATTTGGTGCTGTAGGTATAAAAACACTTAATAAAGGTTTATCAGGTTCAGTTTGCAGAGATGGTCCAACAATACCAGTAACAAAGCCTACACTGAATAAACCTTCACGCGGATATTCAACTAAGACAACTCTTCGAAACCTAGTAGAGTTGTCTCTAAGAAAAGTTTCTAAAAGTTGTTTCAGGGTTTTATACACTGATCCTGCAAGAGGTATACGAGAAAGAGTTCCCTCTCCAAACTCAAGCAACCATCTGCCTACAAAATTTCTGGCCATGAGGCCAATTAATAAAATCCCCAGCAAAGGTACAGTTAGACCTAACGCAAGATTGATTAAATCTTGCAATAAAGGATTAAGAGTAATGAAAGGATTTAATTGCTTTGGTATTGAAGTCAATATTGCCAGAACAAAGCGGCTGACAATTGTAGACAACCAAATAGTGGTAGCTAAGGGAATAACTACCAAAAGACCAGCTATCAGGTCATTTTTTAGATCCTGCTGAAGCCTTGAGGCAAGAGTCAGGTCTTGCTTTGGAGAAGACTGCACCAAAGACAGAGAGTCCGAAAAGTGTATATGTATATAATCTAACCAAAATCAGTGCATTAATTAAATAATTTAAGCTATTAATAGAAATAAAACATTAAAAGAAAGCGTTTGGATCACCAAAACCAGAAAAAATTGACTTAAGAACCTTGTAATTAAAGTTACAAAAACTACTTATGAACAACTAACTGTGAACTTAAAAAAATCTATTGATCTTACAAAAAAAATTAAAGAAAAAGCTTTTGCAGAAGGATTTGATGCAGTTGGGATTGCAAAAGTTCCAGGATCCTCAAGACTTAAGCTTCGAACTGCTTCATTAGAAAGATGGTTACAGGCTGGGCATCAAGCCAAAATGGATTGGATGAAAAATCCAAGAAGAAAAAATATAGAGCATATGCTAAAAGGAGTGCAAAGTGTGCTTGCCGTAGGACTTAATTACTATATAGATACAGAAAATGCACCTAAAGATATCTCAATCGCAAGATACGGATGGGGAAAAGATTATCATAAAATAATAGAAAAAAAATTAAAAAGAATTGCTCTATTTTTAGAACAAGAGAGACCGAATTCTAAATGGAAAATTTGTATAGATACAAGCGCATTTTTAGATAAGGCATGGGCTGAAGAAGCTGGAATTGGATGGATTGGAAAACATAGCAATATAATTAACTCTAAAATTGGCTCATGGATGTTTTTAGGTCACCTTCTGTCTACTGAAAAATTAGAAGCTGACAAACCATCAAAACCTATTTGTGGTGAATGTGAAAAATGTATTGAAGCCTGTCCAACTAAAGCAATAGAAGAACCCTTTACGATCAACTCAAACAAATGTTTAGCGTATCACACCCTAGAAAATAGAGAAAAAGAGCTACCTAAAAATATTATTAATAATATGGGGAATTGGATTGCAGGTTGCGATATTTGCCAAGAAGTTTGTCCATGGAATCATAAAAACATACCAAATGCAATAGAACCCGACCTCCAGCCATCTGAATGGATATTAAATCTATCTAAATATGATGCATTATCTTGGAGTGATAGTAAGTGGAAAGAAAATTTAAGTAGTTCAGCTTTGAAGCGAATTAAGCCTTGGATGTGGCGTAGAAATATAAATTCAATATCAAATAATATTTAAATATGAAAAAAATAAAACAAGGAGTTTATACACTTTTACTTTGTATAAGTTTAGTAGAAAATTCTATTATACCTAGAAAATCAAGTGCTTTTGTTCCAAAAATTAATGAACCAAGTCAACAAGAATTGCAATCAACATCAATAAAAATTGGTAAAACAGCTATTCAGCTAATTCAATTAGATCAAAACAAAGAAGCTATTAAACTATTAAAACTAGCAGTAAACTTAAATCCTCAAGAAAGTGATCTTTGGTTGAGTCTTGCAGAAGCGCAGATCAGATCAGATCAAAAAGATGAAGCATTGTCATCGTTAAATCAAGCACTAAAATTAAAACCAAAAGAGCAAAATATATATTTCACGAAAGCTTCTATATATATGGATTTAAATGATCCCAAAAAAGCTAGAAATTCAATAAAAAAAGGTTTATTAATTAATAAAAATAGTGAAAAAGGCTATTTCCAACTTGGTAATGCAGAAATAATGCTAAAAAATTATAAATCAGCAATAGTTGCATTTAGAAAATCATCACAAATAAATTCAAAATTTTGGCAATCAATTAATAATGAAGGACTAATTTTATATGAATTAAATAATATAAAAGAAGCTATATCAAAATTAAAATTAGCTCTTGAAATTAGCAATGATGCAGAACCAATGTTAGCTCTAGCAATTGTATTATTTTCTACAGATAATAAATCTGATGAATCAATGAGCCTAGCAGAAAAAGCTTTAAAATCTAATCCAAAATATGTTTCAAGAGACTATCAAGCAAAACAATTATGGGGAGAGAAATTACAGAAATCAGCACAACTTCTTTTTAAAACCAAAAAAATGAAAAAAGTAGTTAGAGAAGCTAAAGAAAAAAGTCAATGAATTAATGTTTAACAAAAAACTGGTTTTTAATAAATTAGTTAGTAGCCTAAATAAAGAAATTTAGGCCTCTTACATATTCAAAGATGGCCAAGGAACGCCTGAAACCAATATCGTTGCATCAAGAAATGCAGCGCTCTTACCTCGAATACGCAATGAGCGTAATCGTAGGAAGAGCATTGCCAGACGCTAGAGATGGCTTGAAACCAGTACAAAGAAGAATTCTCTTCGCAATGCACGAGTTAGGACTGACTCCGGACAGACCTTATAGAAAATGTGCACGTGTTGTAGGAGATGTGCTTGGCAAATACCACCCACATGGGGATCAAGCTGTTTATGACGCGCTTGTAAGACAAGTGCAAATTTTTAGTTCACGATATCCAATTCTTGATGGTCATGGAAACTTTGGATCAATTGATGATGATCCTCCAGCAGCCATGAGATATACAGAAACTCGATTAGCTCCAATATCTAACGATGCAATTTTAAGAGAAATAGATCAAGAAACAGTTGATTTCTCTCCAAATTTTGATGGATCCCAACAAGAACCTAATGTCTTGCCAGCGCAATTACCTTTTTTACTTTTAAATGGAAGTGCAGGGATTGCTGTTGGAATGGCAACAAGTATTCCTCCTCATAATTTAAACGAAGTAGTAGATGCTTTAATAGCAATAACAAAAAAACCTTCCTTAAACGAAGAAAATTTATTAGACATAATCCCTGGACCTGACTTTCCAACAGGAGGCGAAATTTTAATTAGTAATGGAATAAAAGAAACTTATACAAAAGGAAGAGGAAGTATAACAATGAGAGGCATAGCTCATATTGAGGAAATTTATCCTGGAAAAGGAAAACACAAAAGAAGCGGGATTGTTATTACTGAATTGCCATATCAATTAAACAAAGCTAATTGGATTGAAAAATTAGCTGATCTGGTAAACAACGGAAAAATTTCTGGTATTGCAGATATTAGAGATGAAAGTGATCGCGATGGAATGAGAATTCTTGTAGAAATCAAAAGGGATTCAGATCCAGAAAAGATTCTTGAATTTTTATATCAAAAAACTTCATTACAAAGCAATTTTGGTGCAATTTTACTTGCTTTAGTTGATGGTCAACCAGTTCAACTTACATTAAGAAAATTATTAGATAATTTCCTAGAATTTAGAGAAAACACAATTTTACTTAGAAGCAATTATTTATTAAAAAAAATAAAAACTAGACAAGAAATAGTTGAGGCTCTAATTGAAGCAATTAATAATCTTAGAGAAATTATCAATTTAATAGAAAAATCTAAAGATACCGCTGAAGCTAAAAGTCATTTAATTAACTTTTTAAAAATAAATGAAAAACAAGCAGATGGAATTTTAGGAATGCCTTTAAAAAAAATCACAGGTCTAGAAAAATCATCACTAAAAAATGAGATAAAAGATTTAAGACTTGAAAGAGATGAGCTGGAATCAATTATTAATAATAGAGAAAATTTGATGAAAGTTATGATTAAAGAATTAAAAAATCTTAAAAAAAGATTTGGTAGCACTAGAAGAACAAAACTAATAGAAGGTGGAGATGCTTTAATTGCTGAAAGAATAGCAAATCAACGACCAAACAAAGAACTCCAAAGAATCAATGCTTTAAAGCAATTATCAATAGATTCTGAGATCGTTATACAATCAAATAATGAAATAAAAATTATCCCTTCAATTACAATAAAAAAATTAAAGTTAAAAGAAGTTAATCAAGAAAAAACAAATTTTATACCAACAAAACTAATATGGCCAATAAAAGATGAGCCAAAAATATTAGCCATAAGTGAATCAGGAAAAATAGGACTTATAAAATGGGAATTTGCTGGACAAAAACCTGGACGACTAGAAGAATTTTTACCTGCTGGTTTAGAAAATGATAAAATCATTAATTTAATACCCTTAGCAGAAAAAAAAGATATAAGTTTAGGATTAATAAGTAGTGATGGAAAGTTTAAAAGAGTTTCAATTAATGAAATAAGCGATATGTCTAATAGATCAACAACTATTTTAAAATTGAAAAAAAATATTAAACTTAAATCATGTCTTCTTTGTGAAGAAAATAGCTATCTATTAATAATAAGTGATATAGGAAGAATTATTAAACTTAAAATAACAAAAGATGACTTTCCTTCTATGGGAAAATTAGCTCAAGGTACAAGTGTCATAAAATTATTTCCAAATGAAAATATTATTGAAGTTTTAAATATTAATGAAAAACAAAATAAAGATTTGATTTTAATAACAAGTAAAAATTCTTTCTTGAAATATAATTCAAAGGAAATAAAAACATCAAAAAAAGGTGAGTTAGGATTTATGGGGATTAATTTTAAAGATACTAAAATGACTAAAGATAGATTAATAAGTTGTTTTATTAATAATAAATATGTTTATCTCAAAACCAATCAAGAAAGATATGAAAAACTTGAAACAGATCAAATTAATTTAAATCCATACAAAAAAGAAACAAAGTTTAATATAATATTAAATAAAGATGAATATATTAAATCTATTTTTTCAATAATATTACCAGAAAATAATTAAGATAAAGATGTTTTTTCAATCCATGATAAATATTCCTCTGTTACTGTTCCAGTCACATAGTTTCCTGTAAAACAAGACAAATCTAATTGCTTAATTTTAGTATCTTTAGTAATTGCGTTTGTAAGATCATCTACTTCCTGATATATCATTTTATCGATAAGTAAAGTATCTTCTATTTCTTTTATATTTCTATTATAAGCTATCAATTCATTTCTACTTGGCATATTAATTCCATAAACATGTGGATATCTGATTGGTGGAGCAGCAGATGTAAAAGTAACTTTATTAGCCCCGGCAGTTCTTGCCATTTGAACGATTTGCTGAGATGTTGTCCCCCGAACAACTGAATCATCAACTATCAAAACATTTTTATTATTAAATTCCGTACTCATTGCATTTAACTTTTGTCGCACGGAACGTTTTCTTAGAGATTGACCAGGCATAATGAATGTTCTACCAACATAACGATTCTTAAAAAATCCTTCCCTATATTCAATTCCTAACTGTCTTGCTACTTGCATAGCAGCTGGCCTAGATGAGTCAGGTATTGGCATCACAACATCTATATCTCCTAGAGAAATTTGTTTTTTTATAGTTTCTGCCAATAAATCTCCCATTCTTAATCTTGACTCGTAAACAGAAATACCATTCATAATTGAATCAGGTCTGGCTAAATAAACATATTCAAATGAACAAGGCAATAGTTGAGGATTATCTGAGCATTGTTGAGAGAAAAATTGTCCATCAGAGCTAATAAAAATCGCCTCCCCAGGTTCAACATCTCTGACAATTTGATAATCATTATTTTCAATAACTAATGACTCACTAGCTACAACCCACTCAGGCTTATTATTTTCTAAGATTCTTTTTCCAATAACTAATGGACGTATTCCAAAGGGATCTCTAAAAGCTAAAAGACCATGACCAGCAATTAACGCAATTGAAGCATAGGATCCCTCCACTCTCCCATGAAGCCTTTTAACAGAATTAAAAAGATCCTCTGGACTGATATCTTTACCTTGTATTGCTCCATTCAATTCTGTTGCTAAAACATTCAATAACATTTCAGTATCACTTGAAGTGTTTGTATGCCTTCTATCAACCTTAAAGAGATCTTTTTCTAACTCTCTAGTATTAGTTAAATTTCCATTATGAACAAGAATAATCCCATAAGGAGCGTTTACATAAAAAGGTTGTGCTTCTTCTTCTCGATGCGCAGCTCCTTTAGTGGCATATCTGACATGTCCTAATCCAGTTGTTCCTATTAAACCTCTCATATCTCTTGTTCTATAAGCTTCACGAACTTGACCTTTAGATTTATTGATATGAAAAACACTGCCATCCATAGTTGCTATGCCAGTCGAATCTTGACCTCTATGCTGCAGCAACAGCAAACTGTCATAAATCATTTGGTTACATTGATCAGTTGAAACAACTCCTACGATTCCACACATATTTATATTTCCTCGTTAAATAATTTTTTTTTAGTTTTAAAATTATAAATCATTGGCGATTTTATTTAGATATTTTTTTATATATAGTATTTTTATATATATCTTTTAATGATAAAATATCTAAATCAATGATCAAATTATTCGATTGATATACGAATAATTTTTTTTGATTATTTACATTGCCTAAATGAGATATAGAAAAACCTTTAGAGTCTGCTAAAGTTATATGTTTATAATATTTTTTTAATTCTAAACTTTGAACTTCTGAACAACTGATTAAAACTCTTGAGCCACCCTCGGCAAAAAGAATACGATCTAATCTACATTTACTTGAAGGTAACGTAATATTTGCTCCATATCCCGAAGAAATGCAACATTCAGCTATAGCTACTGCTAAGCCTCCATCTCCTAAATCATGAGCTGAATTAATAATACCTTTTTCTATTATTTTTCTTAAAAATAAATGGACATCTTTTTCTAAATGTAAATCTACTTCTGGTGGCCTACCAGTTTTTAGACCATGAATATACTCTAAAAATGATGAAGCAGCTAGTGAAATTCTATTATCTAGCCTTTCATTTGTTTCCAAAGGTAATCCAATCATCCATATTTGATCACCTGTATTAAGCCAAGATTTTTTACAAACAGTGTTTAAGTTATCTATTAACCCAACCATACCAATTACAGGTGTGGGATGTATTGGTATAACCGTGTTATCTGATAATTTTGTATCATTGTATAAAGAAACATTTCCTCCTGTGACAGGAGTATTTAATACTTCACAAGCATTTTTGATTCCTTCACATGACATTGATAATTGCCAAAAACCCACTTGTTTTTCAGGAGAAGAAAAATTTAAATTATTAGTAATTGCTATTGGTTCTGCTCCAACACAACTTAAATTTCTAGCTGCTTCTACCACAGCAGACATACTTCCGCGTTCAGGGTCTAAATAAACCCATCTATCATTACAATCGACTACGGAAGCGATTCCTCTATCTTGATTTAATTTTTTATGAAATTCGTTTTGAGGACGAATTCGAATAACAGCTGCATCTGCTTCTCCAGGGGAAATAACTGTATTAGATTGCACTTGATAATCATATTGTTTATATACCCAATTTTTTGAAGCTATTGAAGGATTTGCTAATAAATCTAGCAAAACATTATTCCAGCTCATAAATAAATTATTTTCTATTTTAATAATTCCATCATCTAAATGTTTAGGTAATAAATGTTCTTTCCATTGCCAATGTTCTTGTAAATATTTAGGAATTGTATCTATTAAAATATGATCTTCTATAGGAGTATCATCCGCGAGTGCAGATGCAGGTATATCTGCTACAACTTCTCCTTTATGTATAACTCTAACAACTTTTTCTTTTAAAACTTTTCCTACCACTTCAACATATAATCCCCATTTCATAAACAGCTGTCTCATTTTTTTTTCTGAACCTGGTTTCACAACGAATAACATTCTTTCTTGTGATTCAGATAATAAAAATTCATATGCAGTCATTCCCTTTTCTCTGGCTGGAACATGATCAAGATTCAATTCAATGCCTACTTCACCTTTGGAAGCCATTTCCGAACAACTACAAGTAAGGCCCGCAGCTCCCATATCCTGAGCGGCAATTACATCTCCTGTTTTAAATGCTTCTAAACAAGCTTCTATTAATCCTTTCTCAAGAAAAGGATCTCCAACTTGAACAGCAGGTCTATCATCTATCGAAGTTTTTGAAAGTTCAGAACTAGCAAAACTTGCTCCTCCCATTCCATCTCTACCCGTTGTATTTCCGACATATAAAACTGGAAAATCTATTCCACTAGCCCCTGAACAAACTATTTCATCTATTTCCATCAAGCCCAAAGCCATTGCATTAACTAAAGGATTACCTGCATAACTATCATCAAAACCAACTTCTCCTCCAACAGTGGGAACTCCTACACAGTTTCCATAATGAGAAATTCCTGCAACAACCCCTTCTAATAAACTGATATTTTTTTCATCATCCAAAGGACCAAATCTTAGAGCATTTAATAAAGCTATAGGCCTCGCTCCCATAGTAAATATATCCCTCAATATTCCACCAACTCCGGTTGCGGCTCCTTGAAAAGGTTCTACAGCAGAAGGATGGTTATGACTTTCTATTTTAAAGACTAACTTTTGTCCTAAACCAATATCTACAACTCCAGCATTTTCACCAGGACCAACAAGAATTCTTGGTCCTGTTACAGGAAATTTCTTTAATAATGGCCTAGAGTTACGATAACAACAATGTTCCGACCACATTACACCAAACATTCCTAATTCATTGCGATTTGGTGCTCGATCTAATCTTCTACAAATCTCTAAAAAATCAGCTTTTTTTAAACCTTCTTGTTGCAACGAAGCTAAAACATCATATTCAACAAAAAATTTTGATGAATTTATTAATTGATTAAAATTTTTATTTTCAAAAAAACTTGTCATTAATTAAATCCATGGATCAAGATCACTTTCATTTCTTAAACCTTTTTTTTTCTGACGCTGATTCATTGTATTAAATTCTTCAGAACTATCCATATCAAAATTATCTATCCAATCATCATATGAATCGGTATTTTCAGAGGCAATATCATCTCTATCATTAATTTCATTCTCATTAATCTGATCGTCAATCCATCCCTCAAGCCTGTCAGAAGCTTGATAAGTCAAGTCTTGAAATTGAGTTTTCCATTTTCTGCTCTTATTAAGAAACTCTTCTCTAAGACTCGCTGTTTGTATTAGTAAATCTTCAAAAGTATCAATATCACAAGAAATAGAACCGGGTTGTTTATCCATTATTTTAGATAAAGGTAAACGCCATCGGCTTGATCCAGGTATTAATGGATTTGAACGACTAACCAAATAATACTTAATATTGCCTTTTTTGGTGTCAAAAAGAAAATCAGCTATCAATCCTAATTTTTCTCCCCTTCTATTAAAGAGATTAGCATTCATTAGAGTAGGAAAACGTTCTAAAGTTTGGTTATCAGAAATTGAAGAATTACCTTTGACATAAACTTCTTCTTTATTGAAACCTTTTAATTGATCTAGTCTCCAAACATCTCTTTCAAGTCTGAAATTAGAAGGACGACTTATGAATCCTAATATTCTGTGCGCAGGAGGATGCATCCAAGGAATAATAATTGGACCATGGTCAATTCCAGTATCACAACGAACATTATGTTTTAATAAGTCACTAAATAATAATTGATTTGGTAAGTTCAAAATTAATTTCTAATTTGTATAGGCATAACAAGATAAGTAAAATTAACATCACTATTAATAGGGGAAAAAACTGCTGGTGTTGTAGGAGCATTACAACTTAATTTAATAAGATTAGAATCTATTACTTTAAGTCCATCTAGTAAGTATCTTACATTGAAAGCAATTTGAAATGATTCACCTTTAAAGGAAGCTGGTAATGATTCAAAACCATTTCCTATATCTTGAGCATCTGTAGTTATTTTCATTATATTTTCGGAGCTTTGAATAGAAATTTTAATAACATTATTATGTTGATCTGCTAAAACAGCGATTCTTTCTAATGAAGAAATAAATTCTTTCCTATCAAATTCTAATACATTTGTAAAATGATCAGGTAACAATTGAGAATAATTTGGATAAGAACCTTCTAAGGCTCTAATTGTTATAATTTCGTCTACAGATATAAAGACTACTTGTCCTTTATCTATAAAAAAATTAATTGGCTTGCTAACATCACAAGTATTTAAAAATTTATCTACTTCTCTTAAAGATTTTGAAGGTAAAGTAATAGAAAATTTATCAATACTAGTAGAAGAATTCTTATCTTGTGATTGACATAATACATTATTCAAATTTAAAATAGCTAATCTATGACCATCCGTTGCTGCAGATTCAAGACCTAAATCATCAAAAGTTAAATTAACTCCAGTAAGTAATTGTTTAGCATCATCAGTACTACTTGCGAATAAAGTTGACTTAATAGCACTTGATAAAGATAAAGGATTCAATTGAATTGAAGTTCCGTTCTCAACTAAAGGTAAATCAGGAAAATCATCAGCAAGCATTCCTTTAACTTGATAAGTACCACTTTTACTTGTTAACTCAACTTGTTGGCTAACGTCGTCAGAAGTTAAACTTAATGGAGAATCATTAGATAATTTAGAAACAATTTCACCAAATAATTTAGCTGGTAAAGTAATAGCACCACTATTTTCTATAGAAGCAGATATTGAAGTTTGAATTCCTAAACTTAAATCAAAGCCAGTAAGACGAAGTTTCCCTGTAACTTCATCAGCCGCTAATAAAACATTAGCTAATACGGGATGGGTCGGTCGATTTGAAACTGCTCTGCTAACTAATTGAAGAGCAGAATTCAATTCAGTTTGAGAACAATTTAATTTCATCCAGTTATCTCTAAATAAAAATCCATTGATATAAGAATTTCATAGCTATTTCAAAAAGGCAATACCGTTAAAAAAAACGAAATTTTTTTTCTCCTGTTCTTCTTTTCTTTTTTAATTGAAATTGAATTAGTAGTAGTAGTTCTTGTGGTTTTTGTGGTTTTTCCAAAAAAATCAATGCTTGACAGGAATATTTGAGATTTTTTTTGTGGAAAAAAAGCTTTATCCGTGGATAAAAAAAGCTTTATCCACTGCTATTTTAAGTTGTGGAAAAAACATCAATATTTTTTTGTTGTTTTTTGAGATTTTTCCACAATAAAAACAAGAAGAAAAGACCTGATTTAACAGACAGTTTTTTGATTGGATAATCTTATGTTTTTAAAAGCCCATTTTTTTGATTATTGAATTCATATCAGGCTCAACATCCGTATGAAAAATCGAATCATTATTATTGATTGCACAATCAGGATCCTTTAGACCATTCCCTGTAAGAACACAGACAATAGTTGAGTTTTTTGGTACATCATTTTTAAGCTTTAATAAACCAGCAACAGAAGCTGCGCTAGCTGGTTCGCAAAAAATTCCTTCTTCTTTACCAAGAATTTTGTATGCATTAATTATTTCTAAATCTGTTACTGATGAAAATTTACCTTTGCTTGATTCTCTGGCTAAAAGTGCTTTTTCTTTGTTAACGGGGTTTCCAATTCTTATTGCAGTAGCAATTGTTTCTGGATTGCTAATACTTTTCCCTTCAACTAAAGGGGCAGAACCGCTCGCTTGAAAACCCATCATTCTTGGAAGCTGTTTAGATTTATTTGCATAAAAATATTCTTCAAAACCCATCCAGTAAGCAGTTATATTGCCTGCATTTCCCATTGGAATACATAACCAATCTGGGGCATTTCCAAGATTTTCTATTATTTCAAAAGCTGCCGTTTTTTGTCCTTGCAATCTATAAGGATTTACTGAATTAACAAGAGTTATTGGATATTTATTAGATAACTCTCTAACAATATCTAAAGCCTTATCAAAATTACCTTTGATAGCTAATATTTCTGCTCCGTAAACTAAGGCTTGAGCTAGTTTCCCCTGAGCTACATAACCGTCTGGAATAACAACAAAGGCTCTCATTCCTCCTCTTTTTGCATACGCTGCAGCAGATGCTGACGTATTCCCTGTACTAGCGCAAATTACCGCTTCACAGCCATCCTCCTTAGCTTTACTTATGGCCATAGTCATTCCCCTATCTTTAAATGACCCAGTTGGATTTAGTCCGTCATATTTGGCATATACTTTTACTCCTTTTCCAATTCGATTAGCAATAGATTTTATTTCTATAAGAGGAGTTGCACCTTCTTTTAAGGTGATTATTGGTGTTTTTTTTGTTACCGGCAACCATGGTTTGTAGGCTTCTATAAGCCCATCCCAGTTATTGTTTTTCGGCTTAGAAGTGAAAAACTGTTTTAATTTTTTTGAAAATGACACTTCTTCAACTAGTTGTTTTAAACAATCTAAATGCTAGAGCTTCCATCTTTTAGTTTTTTTAGAGGAGAATTTGAATAAAATTCAATTAATTCTTTTAAAGATTCTGCTTTTTTTAAAGCTTGAGTTAATGCATTTAGAT
>QCIG01000013.1 GCA_003216815.1 Prochlorococcus sp. AG-402-K14
AGTGCGAGGGGAGGGACACCAAGATTATCTAAACTATTAGTTAACGAAGGTGATAATATCTTTAAGGATCAAATCTTAGCCGTTTTTGATAATCGTCCTAAACTTGAAGCTGAATTAGCAGTTGAGGTGGCTAATTTCAATATTTTAATTAATGAAATTAGAATTCAGAGAAGGGAAATTAATAGATATCAAAAGCTTGTAGACAAATATGCAGTTTCATTAGTTATTTTGGAAAAAATGAAAGATGATCTGATTATTTTAGAGTTGAGGAAGTCAAAGCTTAAGTCAGCTATTGCTGCAATTAACTTTGACCTAGAACAAACACAATTGAAAAGTCCGATTGATGGGATTGTTCTTCAAATTCTTGCTCGTGAAGGTGAAAAACCTAGTTCTTCCGGTGTCCTTAAAGTTGGTGCTAATCACTTAATGGAAGCACTTATTGAAGTGTATGAATCTGATATTGATAGAGTTGAAATTGGTCAGGTTGTAGATTTGATTAGTGAGAATGGCGGATTTAACGGTTCTTTAAGAGGTGAAGTAAGTTTGATTAGCCCACAAGTTAGACAAAGACGAGTGCTTTCAACCGACCCTACTGGTGATGCTGATTCAAGAGTCGTTGAAGTTAGAGTCAAACTTGATAATGTTTCAGCTCAAAAGGTTTCTTATTTAACTGGTATGAAAGTCATTGCACGTTTTCAGCGATAGTGAAGCTAAAAAACTTTTTTGAGAAAAGAAAAATACCACTTGCTTGGCTTTTGCTTACTAGGCAACCTCTTAGGATATTAGTGGCTATTGCTGGAATAGCTTTTGCCGGGATTTTGATGTTTATGCAATTAGGTTTTAGAGATGGTTTATTCGACGCAAGTGTTACTGTCCATAAGTTATTTAACGCAGATTTGGTCTTAATTAGTCCACGTTCAAAAAGTTCAATAAGTATGAGTGGCTTTCCGCGCAGAAGATTAATTCAAGCAATGGCCCATAAAGATGTTATTGGGACAACGGCAGTTAATTGGAATTTTTTGCTTTGGAGAAACCCAGAAAATTTATCAACCAGATCTATTCTTGCCTTAGGTTTTGAGCCAAGTAAGCCACTTTTGATTGATTCTGATTTCCAAATAAAGGCAGAAACGCTAAAAAATAAAGGCAGGGTTTTGTTTGATGATCTATCCAGAGATGAATTTGGTCCAATTTCTTCATGGTTTAAAAATGGTCGTATTGTCGAAACTGAAGTTGGAGGAAAAAGAGTAAGAGTTTCTGGGATAGTTAGCTTGGGCCCTTCTTTTGGCGCAGATGGTAATTTAATCACTAGTAGAGAAACTTATTTAGAATTATCACCGGGGAATCCTCAAGGTAGCATTGAAATTGGTTTAGTTAGATTAAAGAAAGGTGCTGATACTGCAAAAGTGGTTCGCTCTTTGGATTTAAGCTTACCCAGTGATGTTAAGGTTATGTCTTTAAATTCTTTTATAGATTTTGAGAAGAATTATTGGAAAAGTAGTACATCGATTGGCTTTATTTTTACTTTAGGGGCTGCAATGGGATTTATTGTTGGATGTGTAATAGTTTATCAGATTCTTTATAGTGATGTTAGTGATCATTTACCAGAATATGCCACCCTGATGGCAATGGGATATAATTTAAGAAGTCTTTTAGGAGTGGTTGCTAGAGAGGGATTTATTTTGTCAATTATGGGATATATTCCTGCATATATTTCAGGACAAGCTTTATATTCCTTAGTTAGATCATCAACTAAATTACCTGTTGAGATGAGTTTTAGTAGAGCTTTAATTATATTTTGCTTGATACTTTTTATGTGTATGGGTTCTGCCTTAGCAGCTATGAAAAAATTAGCAGATGCTGATCCTGCTGAGATATTTTGACGTATAAATCTGATATTTAAAATTATATAAACTTATGAATAATATAAATAATAATACTTTAAAAATTGTTGATTTGAATCATTGGTTTGGGCATGGAGAAATGAAAAGACATGTTCTTCAGTCTATTTCTATGGAAATTTTCCCTGGTGAGGTTGTTTTACTTACTGGACCATCAGGTTGTGGAAAAACCACTCTTCTAACTTTGATTGGAGCACTGCGTAAAGTTCAAAATGGAGAACTTAAAGTATTTGGAAAACAGCTTTATGGAGCAAGCAGGAAAACTAGGCAGAAACTTAGAAAAAATATTGGCATGATTTTTCAGGGGCATAATCTTTTGAGATGTCTTACCGCCGAACAAAATGTTCAAATGGGTGCTGACCTCTTAAATGGGTTTTCATATAAGGCTCGACGAGCACAGTCTCGTGAATGGCTTAGAGCTGTTGGATTAGAAGATCACATGTCTAAGCTTCCGCATGATTTATCTGGTGGTCAAAAGCAGAGGGTTGCTATTGCACGTGCTTTAGCTGCAAGACCAAAATTGTTATTAGCTGATGAACCAACATCGGCATTAGATAGTTCAACTGGTAGAGAGATTGTTGATTTGTTAAAAAAACTAGCTTTAGAACAATCCTGTTCAGTCTTGATGGTTACTCATGATCCGAGAATATTGGATGTAGCAGATCGTCTTTTGCGAATGGAAGATGGCCAATTATTGCCCTCTGTTTAGTAAATTGGTTATATATTAAAAATTTGTGGGGATTTAGCATGTCTAAAAGACGAAACCTTAAGAAAGAAAAGCAAGAGAGAAATCGAGCTTATGCCAGAAAATTTAAGAAACGTAAGCTTCGCAATGATGGAAGGGGTGAAGGGGCAGGTAATGGTGTTACTGGCACAGCAAATAATGGTGGAGCAGCTGATTAACAATTTTTATTCACATCAATAAGAATATTCTTTTAATTGCTTTAATTGAAAGTGTTACAACAAAAATCTTTGATTTTGTTTTTAATTTAAGATGTTATTAAGTGTTGTTATACCAACTTACAACAGGCTTCCGATACTCAAAAAGTGTCTGGATGCATTAGAAAATCAAATTTTAATTGATGAAATTTCTGATTACGAAATAGTAATTGTTGATGATGGCTCAACTGATGGAACTGTTGATTGGTTAAACAAGAATATTAGCTCTTTTCCTCATTTAAGACTTTTTGAACAATCCCATGGAGGTCCTGCTCTTGGAAGAAATCTTGGTGTAGATAAGTCACAAGGTGATTTAATTATTTTTATTGATAGTGATCTGGTAGTTGATAAGTTTTTTATTTGTAATCACGTTAATTCATTAATGAGAGCATGGAAGAGACTTGGTAATAGAAAATGCTTTACTTATGGTTCTGTAATTAATACTTCTAATTTTCTTAGTCCAAATTCTGAACCCTTTAAACTCCAAGATTTGTCTTGGGCTTATTTTGCTACTGGAAATGTTGCTATTGATAAAAAGGTTCTAGAAAAAGCAGGCCTTTTTGATACATCTTTTCGATTGTACGGTTGGGAAGACCTGGAATTAGGAGAAAGGTTAAGAAATATGGGGGTTAAGCTTATTAAATGTCCAAAAGCTATTGGATACCATTGGCATCCAGCATTGTCTCTTGATCAAATTCCTAATTTGATTCGGATTGAAAAAGAGAGAGCAAAAATGGGGTTAGTTTTTTATCGTAAGCATCCAACTTTGAGGGTCAAATTTATTATTCAATACACATTTTTTCATCGCTGCCTTTGGGAACTTTTAACTTTAGGAGGTCTTATAAACATAAAGACACTTAGACCTCTTTTAGCATTTTTAATCAAAAATGGTCAATCTGGAGTAGCGATGGAATTGCTTAGACTTCCTCTTAATTTGATTGGGGTGAGACAAATTTTTAGAGAAGCATCATTAATAGGACTTTGATGAGCCATGGTTTGTTACATTAGTACTGTAAATTAAAACCGCACACCTGACTGTTTCGGGTGATAAATGAATCTTGATTTTTTAATCATTATTTAAGTTATCCCTGTTAGGTGGAGGCGAACCCGGAACCCACAAAAAAACATGGCTGTAGTTTCTCTCTCAGAGATGATGGAAGCTGGCGCTCACTTTGGGCATCAGACTAGAAGATGGAATCCTAAGATGTCTCGTTACATCTATTCAGCTCGTAATGGAGTCCATATTATTGACTTAGTCAAAACCGCTGTTTGTATGAACAGTGCATATAAATGGACTAGAGGAGCAGCAAGAAGCGGGAAAAGATTTCTCTTTGTAGGTACAAAAAAACAAGCATCTGAAGTTGTTGCTCAAGAAGCTACCCGATGCGGAGCCTCCTATGTTAATCAAAGATGGTTAGGAGGTATGCTTACAAATTGGACAACCATGAAAGCAAGAATTGATCGATTAAAAGATCTTGAAAGAATGGAATCTAGTGGTGCTATTGCAATGCGCCCCAAGAAGGAAGGAGCCGTCTTGCGTAGGGAATTAGAAAGATTACAAAAATATCTGGGTGGACTAAAAGGGATGAGACGTTTACCTGATGTTGTCGTTTTGGTAGATCAAAGGCGAGAGACAAATGCCGTTTTAGAGGCAAGAAAACTTGATATTCCATTGGTATCAATGCTCGATACCAATTGTGATCCAGATCTTTGTGAAATTCCTATCCCATGCAATGATGATGCTGTCCGATCTGTTCAACTTGTACTGGGTAGATTAGCTGATGCTATCAATGAAGGAAGACATGGCACTAATGATTAATTAGCATACTTACAAAGAATTCTTAACTTAATTTATTTACCTATTCCTTACTAAATCTAAATACAATGCCGGAAATAACAGCAAAACTCGTTAAAGAATTGCGAGACAAGACTTCTGCAGGAATGATGGACTGCAAAAAAGCTCTAGTTGAAAATAAGGGCGACATGGAAAAGTCTATTGAGTGGTTAAGGCAAAAAGGCATAGCAAGTGCTGAAAAGAAATCGGGAAGAGTAGCGGCTGAAGGTGCTGTTGGGAGTTATATACATACGGGATCTCGTGTAGGTGTCCTTTTAGAGTTGAACTGTGAGACTGACTTTGTTGCCAGAGGCGATTTGTTTCAAGGCCTCTTGAGAGATTTGTCGATGCAAGTTGCGGCTTGTCCAAATGTTGAATATGTAAGCGTTGACCTAATTCCAGAAGCAATTGCAATTAAGGAGAAAGAAATAGAGATGGGAAGAGATGATCTTTCAGGCAAGCCTGATCAAATAAAAGCTAAAATTGTTGAAGGAAGAATCGGAAAAAGATTAAAAGAAATGGCTCTTCTAGAGCAGCCATTCATAAAAGATAGCTCAATAAATGTAGAAGAGCTTGTAAAGCAAGTCGCTGGTAAAATAGGAGAGAATGTAAGAGTTCGTAGATTTACTAGATATACCCTTGGAGAAGGAATTGAGGTTAAAGGAACTGATTTTGCAGAAGAGGTTGCATCTATGACTTCGGATTGATTTTGTCTAATAAAAAGTATTTATTGGATTCTAATTTTGATCCTTTAGAGCAATTAAGTTTGCTTAAAGAAAAATGTAATAATATATCTTCTAACTTATATAGAGTAAATTCTTTTTATCTGGAGGAAGTAAGAAATATTCTTCCTCAAGTTATAAGGACGACATTATTCTCTCTTATTACTGATAGAGTTGGAGATGATTTTGGATTTTCAACAGTTACATCTAGAAAAAAATTTCAGTTGAAAATTGATAAATTAGTTGCTGATAATATTTCTCTTATAACAATTGAGCATTTAAATGAATTAGCTAAGAAAATTGACGAAGAAAATTTTCGTCAATTAAATAATGCTAAAGATGATATAGCAAAAGCTCTCAAGATGAAAAAGAATTCTGAGAGATCTGAGTCATTCAATGATGTGAATTCTATTAATATAAGTTCTATTCCGCCATTGGATAACTCTTCAATAAAGGAAGGATGGAATGGAGAATTAAAAGCTCCATATTCAATAGATGATAAAGAAACTTTCTTCAAAAGTTCAACATCCGAAAATGATTCCCTTGTTAACGTTATTGATACTGGATACGAGTCAATAAAAGAAAAAGAAAAAGAAAAAGAAAAAAAGTCAGATCCTTTTCATTTAAGAAGTGATGATATTGAAATCTTACAGTCAATATTTGCTTCGGATGATGACTCTAGATCAAGTGATTTAGATACAAAACAAGAAGATTCATCTAATATATATAACTCTTATGAAGATCAGAATAATAATCGATTAATGCCTGAATCTCCAGTTGGTTTGTATGAATGGGTGATCTCTATTGATACTGCTTTGGTTCGAAGATTACGTGATCTTTCACATTCGATTAATACTGAACTTTTAAAATCAGGATTAGTAAATACACTTGTTCCAATTAATATTTTAGATGCTGCTTTGGCAGGACAATTAATATCATCTAAATCTATGTCCAATATTCTTACTTTAAAATTACCAACAAATAGTTCATTGAGCTCTGGGGGAGTAGATGTTGATTGTCTATTAATTACACCCTGGGATATGGAATTTGATAATCCTAGACTAAGAAAGAGCAAAACTCATATTAAACATTATCAAAATGTACTTTTGGGTATGATTAAACAACAACGATACTGGCAAGGTCGCTCATTAGTAGAAGAGGTCAATAAAGAATGGTGGAAGGATACAACAAAAATATAAGCAGTAATGATTTAATAGCTACTCCTGAGAGGAATTCAGGCGAACTACTTACTTGGATTCGATCTTTGCAACAAGCATTAACAGTTGAAGTTGATCACGGGTTTACGAATATGCAAGGAAGAACAAATAAATTTTCTACTTTTGTAAGTAGTTATTTATCAAAGTGCCCTTCTTTAGTTGTCCCTGAAAGTGAACTTTGTAAAGTTAATCAATTAGTATTGGATTTCGAAAACTATCCATCTATGTCTATTAATCATAGACGTAGAACAATTGTTCAGACAAGACAGTTCCTTCATAATTTATATAAATATGAAGAAGAGAGAGATGCTAAAAGAACATTAAATTTAAAGATCAGGAAATCAGATGGCCTTAATTTATTTAATAAAAGTTCTTTTTCAGATTCATTAAATTTAGCAAGTTCCATTTTATCTATTAAAGGTGTTGGCCCAAAACAAGCCGAAAGATTATCTGGGTTGGGTCTTTTAACAATTCGTGATCTTATATATTATTTCCCTCGTGATTATGTCGATTACACTGCGTTGAAAACAATTGCTAATACTCAAGCAGGACAAAACGTAACAATCTTAGCAAAAATTAGACGTTGCAACTCATTTAAAAGTCCCAAAAATCCAAATCTTTCGATTCTTGAGTTATTTATTAAAGACAAAACAGGGGGAATTAAAGTTACTAGATTTTTCGCAGGTCGTCGTACTAGTAGTATTGCATATATAAAATCTCAACAAAGTTTGTATCCAGTTGGTGCAACAGTTGCGGTAAGCGGATTAGTTAAGGAAAGTAAATATGGTAAATCAATAAATGATCCTTTAATAGAAATCATTGATAGTCCTAATAGTTATTTGAAATCTAGAACTATTGGGCAAATACTTCCTATATATTCTTTAACTGAAGGAATTACTGCTGACAAATTTAGAGATCTAATACAATCAATTCTTCATTTAACATCTGATATTGATGATTCAATTCCTACAGATATTCTAAAAAGATTAGATTTGCCTGCTAAGAAAGAAGCATTTTTTCATATTCATAATCCTGAGAATTCAAAAACTTTAGCTAAAGCTAAAAGAAGAATTGTTTTCGAAGAGTTTCTATTATTACAGTTGAGTCTTCTTTTAAGACGCGACTTACATAAGAAATGCAATTCTCCTCAATTAAGTATTCAGCAAAATAGTAATAGTCTGGTTGGGAAATTTTTAAGTTTTCTCCCGTTCTCTCTTACAGATGCTCAAAAAAGAGTTTTGAGGGAAATTGAATCCGACATAGTCAAGGCTGAACCTATGTCTCGTTTATTGCAAGGAGATGTTGGTAGTGGGAAAACTGTTATTGCTATTTCAGCTCTTCTCACTGCAGTTCAATCAGGATGGCAGGGTGCTTTTATGGCTCCAACTGAGGTGCTCGCCACACAACACTATCAAACGCTAAGAAAATGGATCCCTCAGCTTGAATTGAATGTAGATCTATTGACTGGTTCTACGCCAAAGTCCCGTCGTAAACAAATTCTTACTGATTTAATAAATGGTTCTACAAAAATACTTGTAGGGACTCATTCATTATTTGAAGACCCAGTTGTCTTTGAACGCCTTGGGCTAGTCGTTGTAGATGAACAACATCGTTTTGGCGTTAAACAGAGGAATAAACTTTTGAATAAAGGTTTACAACCTCATTTGCTAACGATGACGGCTACTCCCATTCCAAGAACTTTGGCACTTACTTTGCATGGTGATCTTGATGTTAGTCAGCTAGATGAGCTACCACCTGGTCGAACTCCTATTACTACTCAGCTCATTTCACCTAAAGATAAAGAATATGCATATGATTTAATCAGGAGTGAAATTTATAAAGGTCATCAAATCTATGTTGTACTACCTTTGATTGAAGAGTCTGAGAAACTAGAACTTAGTGCGGCTGTTGACGTACACCATCAATTGTCTACTGAAATATTTTCAGAATTTACTGTTGAATTACTTCATGGCAAAATGAAGAGTCCTGAAAAACAAGAGGTCATACAGAATTTTCTTTATAAAAAAATTGATATACTTGTTTCTACGACGGTTATAGAAGTAGGTGTAGATGTGCCAAATGCTAGTGTGATGCTAATAGAGGATTCTGACCGTTTTGGACTGGCTCAATTACATCAATTAAGGGGCCGTGTTGGAAGAGGAGCCTCCAAATCTTACTGCCTTTTAAGCCATCAAAATAAAAACAAATTATCTCGACAAAGATTGGAAGTTTTGGTGAAGTCCAACGATGGATTTGAAATTTCTGAAATTGATTTGCGTTTTCGTGGCCCTGGACAAGTTTTAGGTACCAAGCAATCAGGCTTGCCTGATTTTGCTTTGGCATCATTAGCCGATGATGGTGATATACTTGAACTTGCAAGGGAAGAGGCTCGATCTATCTTAAAGTCTGATCCTCAACTAAAGAGGAACTCAAACCTTCGCATTTCAATTAAAGAACAGTGGGATAAACTAAAAATTGGGAATAAATTAAATTAATTTTTTTGACGTCAAAAAAGTATTGATCTATGAATTTTTAAGGATAGAATTAACAAAGATATTTTTATAAGGTTAAAAATTGATACTCATATTTGCTTTCAATTATGAAATTTAAACCTTGGAATAATATAAAAATAAATGAATGTCATGAACCCTTAATTACTATTCCACAATCAATATTTCGATTAACACCTCACCCTTATATGTCGTTAGGGGCACCATATCTAAATGGAGCAGACCCATGGGTTTTGCGTAAAAGTGTTTTAAAAAGATTAATAGAAGCGCAGAAACATCTTACAGAGAGAAATCCAGATTTGAAGTTGGCTTTGTTTGATGCTTGGAGACCTATTCCTGTTCAAAAATTCATGTTTGATTACACCATTCATGAAACTTGTAAGAACAGGGGGATTGATATTAATGATCATTCTTTAAATGGAATTGTCACTGAAATAATAGAAGAGGTTGGTATGTTTTGGGCTAAACCATCATCCAATCCTTCTACCCCGCCTCCACATAGCACTGGTGCCGCTATTGACTTGACTCTTGCTGATATAAATGGTCAACCGTTGGATCTTGGGGGAGAAATAGATTTTATAGGGGATAAGTCTCGTCCTAACTTTTATGAACAAGATTCTTTAAGGATGCCTTATTCAAAATATCATGTTTTTCACAATAGAAGATTTCTTTTGTCCTCAGTTATGGAAGAGGCTGGGTTCGTTCAACATCCAAACGAGTGGTGGCATTTTAGTTATGGAGATCAGTTATGGTCTTGGTTAAGTAAGAGAGGTAATGCTATTTATGGATCGACATTTGATGTAAGTAAAGACATCACGCTCTCATACCCCAGCTTCGTTACATGATCTCCAAGACTTGAAGACTTCTTGTTATCTTTCCAGTTAAGAAATAAAGGCTCTAATGTTTTCTCTAATTCATTGATAGGCATTTTTTGTAGATATGGCCTTGCTAACCTTTTTAAAGTTGTGCTGCCACCCAGCCATAATTGGTATTGATTTAAACCACTTCCAACTAGCGCTAGTTCTGCCATGTATGGACGAGCACATCCATTTGGACAGCCTGTAA
Source organism: Prochlorococcus sp. AG-402-K14 (assembly GCA_003216815.1). GTDB lineage: Bacteria > Cyanobacteriota > Cyanobacteriia > PCC-6307 > Cyanobiaceae > Prochlorococcus_B. The sequence goes on from QCIG01000013.1 coordinate 10,186, forward strand.
TTCTAATTAAAATTGATTTATTGATATCTAGGCTTTTTAATTGATTGTTTATACGGTTTAAAAGTTCGGGTAAAAACCTCTCTGCTTCTGTCATTGCAAGTCCACATAATGGAAGTGCTGGGCAAGCCATGGCATGCCTAGCCAGGGGCGCAGGATTACCTGGATCTGAGAAACCTATTTTGATTAAAGCATTGTTTATGCTGTTTTTTTGGTAATTACCGATGTTGCACAATAATAAATCTTGGTTGGGAGTTAAACGTACATCTAATGCATATTTTTCAACTATAATTCTAAGTTCTTTCTTTACTTTTCCTGAAAGTCTACCTGATAATAGTGGTAGGCCAACAAACCATAATTTGTCGGATTGTTGATGCCAGCCTAAATAATCTTCAAGCTTTGTCTCGCCTTCGTCCTTTAGTTTCTTAATGCTTTTAGTAAAATATTTAGTCATTAACTGTTTCTTAAACCAATCAACACCCATATCATGTAAAACATATTTAAGCCTTGAATGTCTTCTAGTTTTTCTGTCACCATAATCTCTTTGAAGAGCAAGTATAGATTGAACAAGTTCTAGTATATCCTCTCCTTCTACATAACCAATTGGATCTGCTATTCTTGCAAATGTAGTATCTAGGTTATGTGTCCTACCCATGCCTCCTCCCACGTAGACATTGCATCCTTCTAAAGCTCCTTTTCTGTTCGTAAATGTTACTAACCCTATGTCATGAGTTAGAATATCTACAGAATTATCTCCTGGGACTGTTGTCGCGCATTTGAATTTTCTTGGTAAGTAGGTCGAGCCATATAAAGGTTCTTTATTGTCCCCACTGAAAATACCTGGATTTAGCTGTTTTTTTCTATTCTTTTTGACATCTGAAGATGGTTTTATTGCGTATTTGAGCGCACCATCAACCCATAAATCTAGATAAGTTATTTCTGCTTTTTTAGGTGATAAAACATCTGCTATATCATTTGCTAATTTTCTAGCAGCAGGGTAAGAACCTTTTTCGTATGGTGCTGCTGGGGCCATAACATTCCTATTGATATCTCCACATGCTGCTAGGGTTGATCCCATAGATTTAACTATTGTCCCAATAACTTCTTTCAGATTTTGTTTCTTGATTCCATGCATTTGAAAGCATTGACGAGTTGTCGCTCTAAGCGTTTGGTTGCCTAATCGATCTGAGAGCTCATCTAATGCAACGAAAAGTGGACCTGGGACCAACCCGGCTGGATTCCTAAGCCTCAGCATCATTTGCCAATCTTTACCTGTTCCACCTTTCTTTCTATGCTCGCGATCATCTTGTTGATAACTACCATGAAATTTTAATAGTTGAACCGCATCATTTGTAAAGTGATCGCTTGTGTTTATTAATTCACTTTGTAGTGGTTCATTTAAGTAATTACTATCTGCTTTGAATTGTTCAAATTTAGCTCGAGGGGATTTATTGGCTATGCAAGGTGAAGGAACAGTTTTCTCTACTTCAGCATCATTTGTGTTTTCTTTTTCCTCAAAATTCATCAGAGCTTCAATAGCTGCATTGCTAAATCCAGCATTTTTTAGGTCTTTTTTTATGTTTTTTGGAGATTCTTCTAAATTAGTATTTTTTATTGCTTCGACTCTTATGCCTTTTGGCAATGATTTGTTGATATTCTTTGCCTCTTCTTCTTTTAACTTTTCGTCAAATTTTTGTTGAATAGCTATTTCTGCTGAGCTTATGTTTTTCTCAGCTTCTTTTCTGGTGTTACCAATTTTTTTTACGACATCACATGTTCCAAAAGCATCCCTTAACTTACCTCTTGGTACGGCAACCCTGAGGTAAAACCCTGATCTTCCTGGTATTTGTATAATCTTAGGCAAATGGTACCTACACCGGTACCTACACTGTATCATTTCCTATGTTTGTTGGTGTCTAATTGTTCAAATGAAATCATCCCTGACGAAGGTTGTTTTTATTTTGTGTTAAATTTTTTCTAGGACACAGAATGTAGAAGTTATTCAAGTTTAGATCTAATCTTGCTAAGAATATAAGGAACTTTTTTGTCTACTTACCTTTTAGAAATTGGCACAGAGGAGCTTCCAGCTGATATGGCTGAATCTGTTATTGCCCAGCTTCATTTAAGTGTGAAAGATGACTTGAATTCTTCTCAAGTAAAATTTAGTGACATAAGAGTTACAACTACTCCTAGAAGAATTGTATTAATGATTGAAGGGATTGCTCCTTTTGCTGAAGATAATATTGAAGATCGAAAAGGCCCTCCTGTCGCTCAAGCTTTTCATGATGGAAAGCCTACAAAAGCAGCAATTGGTTTCGCTAAAAGATACAATGTCACTCCTGATGAATTAGAGACTAGAGAAACATCAAAAGGATCATTTGTTTTCGCCAAATTAATTGAGAAAGGCAAGCCAGTTGTAAGTTTGTTATCTGAATACTTGCCTGTGTGGATAAGCAAAATCCAAGGAAGAAGGTTTATGAGATGGGGTGAAGGTGATTTTCGCTTTTCGAGACCCATTCGTTGGATTGTTTCTTTGCTGGATTCAGAAGTTTTATCTTTTAAAATTTCCGGATGCGATCCTGAAGTAGAGATTGGAAATATCTCAAGACCCCATAGGTTGCATGGATCAGCATTTTCAATTGATAATGCGACAACGTTTTTTGATCAATTGCAAAATGTTGGAGTAATTGTTGACAGACATAGTCGCCTTTCAATGATTAATGATTTAGTTGTTAATCACAAAATTAATAATAATTGTAGCCCAGATTTGACTGCTCCACTTTTAAAGGAACTTACAGATTTAGTGGAGTCTCCTTTGCTTGTGAAGGGGAGTTTTGATGACTCTTTCCTGGACTTGCCCCCTGAGGTCTTGGCTACTGTAATGAAGGTTCATCAAAGGTACATTCCTTTATACAAATTAAATGTTGAATCTGATCCATTATCACTTCATTCAAGAAATATTTTACTTCCATGCTTTTTCTGTATTAGTAATGGATTACCTTCAGCCAAAGAGAATATCATTTCAGGGAATGAGAAAGTTCTAAAGGCAAGGTTTTCTGATGCTTCGTTTTTTATAAAATCAGATTTATTAATCAACAGTTCTACTCGTATTGATAAATTAAAAGATGTAACTTTTGCGGAGGGATTAGGTACTTTATATGATCGTGTATCTCGTATTAAATGGCTTACTAAATTATTGACAACAAAACTTAAATTTGATCAAGCGGATATTGATCAATCTGTTAAAGTTGCACATTTTTCTAAACATGATTTAGTTAGCAACATGGTGGATGAATTTCCAGAATTGCAGGGAATTATTGGATCTAAATACTTACTTTATGAGGGAGAATCAAGAGATGTATGCCTTGGGGTGTTGGAGCATTACAAACCCAAAGGATCTACTGACTCCATTCCATCAAACAATCTTGGTAATGCTGTTTCATTGGCTGAACGCTTTGAGTTGCTTTTTAGCATTTTCATAAAGGGTGAAAGACCAACTGGTTCATCTGATCCATATGCTTTAAGAAGGGCCGCGAATGGTATATTATTAATTTTGTGGAATAAAGATTGGCAATTAAATATTAATGAAATAATTGATGATTCTTTAATATATTGGAAGCAATTATTTCCTTTGATATCTTTTGATATAGTAAGTCTTGCCAAAGAGATAAAAGAATTCTTTCGTCTAAGAATTATTAGTTTATTAGACGAGAAACAGATCGACTTTGATATTATTCAGTCAATTGCAGGAGATACAACTCCAACATCAATATTGTTAGACGATCCTACAGATGTTGATTTTCGTGCTTCATTATTAGTAAATATGAGAGAAAATAATACACTTAACTTGTTGCAAGCTGTGGTGACTAGAGCATCTAAGCTCGCTGCCAAAAGTTCTATCACTATCGATGTTATAGATCCCTTGATTGTTGTTGATAAGTCTTTATTTGAAAAGGATTGTGAGCTTAAAATGTTTAATGTTTTGGAGAAATTAATGCCTCTAGCCATAAAGGGTGATCGTATTAAGTATAAGTTATTAGCTGATGGACTTGTCTCAAGTGCTGAGATTTTATCAAACTTTTTTGATGGAGAAGAAAGTGTAATGGTTATGTCAGATAATATTAATCTTAGGAATAACAGGCTTAATCTATTATCAATACTTAGAAATCAATCTTTGATTATTGCAGATTTCAGTAAACTTGGCTAATTCATATATTTGAATTAACTTTACTTCTTTGTGGTCTTTATGCCCCCTTTGATTGAACTTACGGCTAACATTTTATTAACTTCTTTGTCATCTCTAACTGCACTTGGAACTGGCTTGTATGTGCTTGGTGCTAATGCTTTACCTCTTAAAACGGAACCAATTGTTAATAGGGTTAGTTTTAATTGTTGTAGAGGCTTCATAGCAACTACTGTTTTGTATAGGTAGCTATCAAATGTAAGTCTTTGAACATCCATATCACCACACATCTCTACGAAAGCTTCTCTAGCTCCATCACTTGTGTAAAAAATTCTTTGGAGAATATCTAAAACTGTATATGTTGTTCCATATTTTTTATCCCATTTCTTTAAATATTTCTTGAGATCATTTTCTGTAGGTATTATTTTTCCATTTTGACTTGATTCGACAATCTGCTCGGCACACATCCTTCCACTCTTGGCAGCAAAATAAATTCCTTCTCCTGAGCTTTTGGTTACATAACCAGCGGCATCCCCAACTAAGGCCATTCTCCCTACTACTCTTCTTGGCCTTGGATGTTCAGGAATTGGATGTGCTTCTACTTTGATTACTTCACCATTTACTAGCCTTTTTTTTGCTCTTTCCCTGACACCAATTTGGAGGCTTTTTATTAAACCACCATTTTGTTTCATGGTTCCAGTGCCTGCAGCAACGTGGTCATATTTTGGAAATACCCAACCATAGAAATCTGGTGAAACATCTGTCCCTACATACATTTCTGCCCTGTCTTCGTAATACTTCATCTCTTCTTTAGGAAGCTTTATCCTCTCTTGTATTGCAACTGCATAATTGTAATCTCCAGCGTCCATTACCTTGGCAACTCTGCTAGTCGCACCATCAGCTCCAACAATTAAATCAACCTCAAGTTTCTTGCTTTTTTCTTCAGATTGGTCATTAATTACTTCAGTGTAATGAAGTGTATATGGACCTTGTTTATTAGTCCCGGTTTCTATTTTTGATACTAATCCATTAACTAATGTTGCCCCTAGTTCTGCAGCACGATTTCTCATAAATGAATCCATTACTTCTCGTCTCAACATACCTATATATTCTTTGTCGCTTCCTGGATAAATGTCATCCAAAATAATGTCTACTTCTCTATTTGAAGGGGATATCATTTTCATATTCCTTACTTTTCTATCAATAATTGATTCGGGAAGATCAAATTCAGAAACCATACACAATGGAATCGCACCTCCACATGGTTTAGCATTATCAAGTTTTCTCTCGAAAATCCAAGTTTTAATTCCCGCTTTAGCTAAAATTTCTGCAGTGCATGATCCACTTGGACCACCACCAATAACAGCAACTCTTAACATCTTTGGATGAAAAATTTAGTTCTCTATATATAAAACTTACATCCTTATCACTTAGAAAGTATAAAGATTGGAGATACTCGTTACTATCGAAACATCATTTTTGTGAATTCCAACTGTCTTGACCATAAGTAGATCGTATGAATTATCAAGATGAGATCCCGCTGGCGAAAAGGATTAATCCCATCAAAACCATTACTGCCAAATCTTTTTTGCGTACAGGACTTCTATTCCTTGGGCTTGGTGTGTTATTAACATTGATAGCTAATAAATCAATTTTACAAAAAACAAATTTTTCAGATAACTCGATTAGCTCCACTGAGAGAAATGAAAAAAAAAGTTTATTGGGCCATCTTCCTTATCCTGAGGCTTCAAAAGACGAGTTAATTCTTTTTTCTCCAGGTATTTACGTACATAAAGATATCTATGAGAATTTTAAGGAAATGCAATTCATGGCTGCCCAAAGAGGCATTTCTCTACAATTATTAAGTGGATATAGATCAATTAACTTGCAAAGAGAAATCTTTTATGAAAATAAATCCATTCGAAATCAAACTGCAGTTGAGAGATCAAGAGACTCAGCTCCTCCTGGTTACTCTGAACACAGCACAGGATATGCAATAGATGTCGGTGATGGAAATTATCCAAATACTCATTTTGAGGTTGAATTTGAACAAACGCCAGCTTTTAGATGGATGAAGAGGTTTGCCTCTAAATATCATTTCGTTCTTTCTTTTCCACCCAATAACAAACAAGGAGTAACATATGAGCCTTGGCATTGGAGATTCGAAGGTACTGTTAATGCTTTGAGGAAATTTGAAGCTGCTAATAAAATTACAAAGTTCAAATAATTTTGACTTCATAATTTTTTATTTCTACTTTTCTATTCGATATTTTTATTGGCATTTAAAACAGCTGAATGTATTCATGGTGAGATATTCTTGAAGTTTCTATTAGCAAAAAAATTTTAAATTTTTTTAAATCATGAGTTTTGATATACAAGCCATTAGAAATATTGCAATCATTGCTCATGTTGACCATGGGAAGACAACTTTAGTTGATGCTCTTCTAAATCAATCTGGTACTTTTCGGGATAATGAAGAAGTCCCAACTTGTGTAATGGATTCAAATGATTTGGAAAGAGAAAGGGGTATAACGATTCTTTCTAAAAATACTGCAGTTACATATAATGATACCCGCATTAATATTGTTGACACTCCAGGACACGCTGATTTTGGAGGTGAAGTCGAGAGGGTCTTGGGAATGGTGGATGGATGTCTTCTTGTCGTTGATGCTAACGAGGGTCCAATGCCTCAAACTCGTTTCGTTCTAAAAAAAGCTTTAGAGCAAGGTTTAAGACCTATCGTTTTTGTAAATAAAATTGACCGAGCAAGGGTAGAACCTGAAACTGCTGTAGATAAAGTCTTAGATCTATTTTTAGAGCTTGGAGCTGATGATGATCAATGTGATTTCCCATATTTATTTGGCAGTGGATTAGGTGGTTTTGCCAAAACTGAAGTAAAAAGTGAAAGTGATAATATGAAACCTTTATTTGATGCAATTATAAGGCAAGTTCCTCCTCCAGTTGGTGATGAGAAAAAGCCTTTGCAATTACAAGTCACTACACTTGATTACTCGGATTTTTTAGGGACGATTATTATTGGAAGAGTTCATAATGGTGTTATTAAAAATGGCCAAAGGGCTAGTTTGATAAAGGAAGATGGGAGTTTAAAAAAAGGAAGAATAAATAAATTATTAGGATTTAAAGGTTTAAAAAGAATTGAAATTGACGAAGCAAATGCTGGAGATATAGTTGCTCTGGCTGGATTCGATGATGTTTCTATTGGCGAAACGGTAGCCTGTCCTGATGAACCAAAACCGTTACCTCTAATCAAGGTTGATGAGCCCACATTGCAGATGACTTTTGTGGTAAATGATTCACCATTCGCAGGGAAAGAGGGAAAATTTGTCACCAGTCGACAGTTGAAGGATCGTTTAAATAAAGAACTTCTTACGAATGTTGCATTAAGAGTCGAAGATACAGATTCTCCTGACCGTTTTTCTGTTAGTGGAAGAGGTGAGTTGCATCTAGGAATTCTTATAGAGACAATGCGAAGAGAAGGGTATGAATTTCAAGTATCTCAACCACAAGTTATTTTTAGGACCATTGATGAAATCAAATGCGAGCCTGTTGAGACCCTCGTTCTTGATGTCCCAGAGGCTTCTGTCGGAGCTTGTATTGAGAGCTTAGGTGTAAGAAAAGGTGAAATGCAAAACATGGAAACTGGCACTGATAATCGAACTCAACTTGAATTTCTTATCCCATCAAGAGGCTTAATTGGATTTAGGGGTGAATTTATTCGTGCAACAAGAGGTGAAGGTATTATGAGTCATTCTTTTTTTGAATACAGGCCATCAGTAGGTGATTTTGAACAAAGGAGAAATGGAGTACTTATTTCATTTGAAGAGGGCGTTGCTACATTTTATTCCTTGAAAAATGCTGAAGATCGCGGACAGTTTTTTATTACTCCTGGGGCTAAGGTTTATAAAGGAATGATTATTGGGGAAAACAATCGCCCACAAGATCTTGAATTAAATATTTGTAAGGCTAAACAACTTACCAACATGCGTTCAGCTGGTGCAGATGAATTGGATCAATTGCAATCTCCAATTGAAATGACTTTAGAGAGAGCTCTTGAATACATCGGACCAGGAGAGATGTTGGAAGTTACCCCAGAATCCATAAGGCTCAGAAAAATTAATGCAAGGAAAAATATTAAAAAATAATGACTTTTATAGATAAACAAGATGATCTGTTCACCAATGACTCTCGTTTTGAAATAGGAATGAAGTTATTTAATTCTTGTCAATGGTATAAATCTCATGATGTTTTCGAAGAAATATGGCATGAAACTGGTGGACCTGAAAGACAATTATTACAAGGGATATTGCAAGTCGCTGTTGCACAAGTTCATTTAGAAAATAGCAACATTAATGGGGCTACGATTCTTTACGGAGAAGCTTTAGGTAGATTAAAAAAATTTCAATTGGCTAATTTAGGATTGGATATTGCAGGACTTTGTATATGTATTACCAAGAGATTGGAACTCTTACAAATTGGAAAGGAGCTCTCTGGCTGCAGTTTGCCGGTTCTATGTTTCCTTTGACAAAGTTTGTTTAGCCTCTTAAAACATGGAACTGAATGAGATTTGATTCCACATTATTTTTCTTGTTAAGTTTTTCTTGTTTTATTTTAACTGTGTGTACAAATTAAAAGTAAAATTTTGAATAATTCAAATCATATAGATCGAAATTTCATCTAAATCATAATGGAAATTAAAAGAATTAATCAAATAAATGTGCCTTATCAACGTTTTTATGAAATATTATTACCTATTTTATTTATAAGCATAGGTTTGTTTGCTGCATTTAATCATGCTCTTTGGAGAGATGAGATGCAAGGATGGCTTGTCGCTTGGCAAAGTGATAACTTGATAGATTTATGGAAAAACAATGCACCCTCTGGCCATCCTGTCCTTTGGTCATTACTAATTTATTTTTCTAAAAATATTACTGGAACTCCTATAAGTATGCAATTGATGCATTGGTTTTTGGGTAGTTCTGCTATTTTGATTTTCTGGAAATATAGTCCTTTTAATCTAACTACTAAAGCTTTATTTACATTTGGATATTTTCCTTTTTGGGAATATTACTTTGTTTGTCGTCATTACGTAATTGCAGAATTAATAATATTTATTTTCTGTGCTATTTATCCTTTAAAAAGTAAAACATATATACCATTTGCTTTGTGTGTAGGACTTTTGGCTAACACACAAGCCTTATCCTGGTCATTGGCTTTCGCGATTTGTGTGACGCTTATCTTTGATTGGTTTTTTAATCCTAATCAAAGAAAAAATTACTTGAGTAATAAAAATTGGATTTATGATTTTATTCTGAGTATTTTTATTTCATTCTCATTACTATGTTTTGGAGCATTTAGTCTTCTGCAGGTTAGAGACTCTGTTAAATTATTATCTACCTTTATAGATATTCGTCATTTTCTTAAAGTAATAGGTCAGATTTTTGGAGGATATGTCCTCATAATTCCTAATTCAAGCAGGTTTATTGATTTAGGTATATGTGCCTTGATTGCTTTGATTTTATTAGTCAGTACCATTTCATTCATTAAATATTATCGATCTTCATTAATATTTTTTTCAAGCGGCATGATTTTTTTATTCTTATTTAATTATTTTTTATTTTTGGGCGATGGATCAAGGCACTATGGTTATTACTTTCTTTTGATTATTTCATCTGTCTGGTTATCTTTGTATAAAAAAGATCAGCAAGTTACCTCTTCAAATTATCAAAATTTCTTTACTGAAGGAAATTTATTTTATTTTCCTAATCTCTTCACTATTTGTTTGACGATACATATGGTTGTTGGTGTTCATATGGCCTTAAATGATTTTCTTTTACCATATTCCAGTGGTAAGGAAACTGCTCAGTATATTCAGAGTAAAGGCTGGCAAGATTTTCCTATATTTGCGACAAGAGATGTTGAAGTTGCGACTGTATCTGGATATCTTGATAGAGAATTTTATTTGCCTGAGTTGAAAGGATTTGGAAGCTATGCTCAGTGGGCTAAAAGGGTTACTTTAGATAGAAGTAAAACACTTGACGAAGTTCAAGTTTATTTAGATGAATTCCCTAAAGTGAATAAATTATTATTACTTTTAAGCAATGGATCATCTATTAAGAATTTGGAGCCGGGTGAATCTATTAACTTTGATAAATTTAGTGTGATTGCAGATTCCAAATTTGAGAATTCTTTTCATGATTCAGAGATGTTTTATTTGTATTGGGTTGAGCGGATTATTGATTAAATTTGTATATGTTGGGTATAATTTATTATTAGATAATTATATGTATAAGCTTTTCCCTGATAGGTTTTATTGAAATGACTCTACTTACTGAGAGTTTGGAACTAACCATATCCAATAGAACTATTTTAAAAAACGTGACTTTGAATGTTAATCCTGGTGAAGTCGTTGGTCTTTTGGGGCCCAATGGCGCGGGGAAGACTAGTACTTTTAATATGATTGTGGGCTTGCTTAAGCCAAACCAAGGAAATATTTTCTTAGACGGGAATTGTATTAAAAACTTTTCGATGACAAAAAGGGTCCAATTAGGTATTGGTTATTTAGCTCAAGAACCAAGTATTTTCAGAAGTCTTACAGTCGTTGAGAATTTGGATATTGCGCTCTCTCAATCTAATTTATCTAGATCTTTATGTAGGAAAAGGCGTGAAGAATTGATCGAGGAATTTAATTTGGTTTCTTTCCTTGATCGTTTTGGTCATCAGCTTTCAGGTGGAGAAAGACGAAGATGTGAAGTAGCAAGAGCACTAGCTGTTGGAAGCATCGGTCCAAAATATTTACTCTTAGATGAGCCTTTTGCAGGGATTGATCCTATTGCAATTAATGACTTACAGAATTTAATTAGAAAATTAAAAAGTAAAAATATTGGAATATTAATTACTGATCATAATGTTAGAGCTACATTGGCTATAACAAATCGTGCTTATATTCTTAATCAAGGTGAAATTCTTGCCTATGGGTCATCTGATCAACTTACTAAAAATAATGCTGTTAAACAGCATTATCTTGGCAATTTGTTTGAATAATTAGATATGTTTAATAATATTTATTTCTTCTCTAGATTCCAAAAGTTAATTGAAAGAAAGTGGAAAATTATTCCTTTATTAGATAGATGGATATTTCTCGAGTTGCTACCACCTTTGTTTTTTTCAATTGCTGCTTTTACCGTTGTTTCACTTTCTGTAGGAGTTATTTTTGATCTTATCAGAAAAATAGTTGAGATTGGACTTCCTATCTCAGTAGCTATTCAGATTCTATTGTTAAAGTTACCTAGCTTTGTTGTTATTTCTTTTCCTATGGCAATGTTGCTCTCCACATTACTTGCTTATGGAAGTCTTAATGAAAATAGTGAAATAAAGGCTCTTAAGAGTATTGGTGTATCTATTTATAGAATAATTTTACCAGGCTTAATCTTATCAATTTTTATGTCATATATGACTTTTATTTTTAATAATAATATTGTTCCTCTTACAAATAAAAATGCAGAGATTGTATTAACTAATACCTTAGGAAGGTCTTTTGCAAATGAAAAAGGTGAAGATATTATTTTTTCTAAGAAAGGAGAGATTTTAGATCCTTACTCAAATTATAAAAAAAGAGGAGTTACTCATCTTTTTTATGCTTGGAAGTTTGTTGATGGTGAGATGTTGGATGTAACAGTAATTGATTTCTCAAAATTAGGTTTTACTCAAATGCTTAAGGCAAAAAAAGGAATTTGGAACAATGATAAAAAAAATTGGGAATTTTTTGATGGAGATATTTTGACACTAAGTCCTAATGGAAGTAACACAAGAACTAAATTCTTGAGTTTTTTATATCCATTAGGTACTGAACTTACGAATATTGCACAACTTCCAAAAGATGCGAATGATATGAACCTGGGGGAAGCAACTAGGGCTATGGAGTTATATCAAAGTAGTGGAAATATCAAAGAAGCAAGAAGAATGAAGGTAAGAATTCAAGAAAAATTCACTTTACCAATTGCTTGTTCAGTTTTTGCTTTAATCGGTTGTAGCTTTGGGGTAATGCAAAAAAAAGGAGGAGGTAGAAGTCAAAGCTTCGGATTAAGTATTATTTTGATACTTATCTATTACATTTTGAGTTTTAGTTTTAGTTCTCTTGGAGTCAAGGGCATATTAAATCCTTTCTTTGCTGCTTGGTCTCCTGTCTTTTTGTCTATATTAGGTGGAGGGTTTTTGTTAAAGCAGGCAAGTAAATGATTTGATTTTTCTAATTTTTAAATGATCTAAAAATTAATGGTTAATTTCTTCTTAAAATTTTTTTCTTTTGATCCTGTTGTCCTTCTTGGATTTATTGCCTTTTTATCTTTATTGATTGCATTACCTATTTCCTTTTGGTCAGTTGTTGGTAGTAGAAATTCATCAAAAGTTAGATTTTTAGTTGCAATTGCCAATCTTGTTCTAACTAGCCAATTGATCCTTAGATGGTTGCAATCAGGACATTTCCCAATTAGCAATCTTTATGAATCACTTTGCTTTTTAACTTGGGGCACTACTTTAACCCAACTTTTTATCGAAAGGGCATGGAGTTCATCTCTCGTTTCTGCAGTGGCGACTCCTATTTCATTGCTTTCAATAGGTTTTGCTAGCTTCGTTTTGCCGGAGAATCTGCAATCATCTGCGCCTTTAGTTCCAGCACTTCGTTCTAGTTGGTTGATAATGCATGTGAGTGTAATTATGTGCTCTTACGCCGCATTGCTTGTAGGTTCAATTTTGTCTTTTGGTGTCTTGATTGTTGATTGGAAAAAACAATTCAATATTCGTAATAGTTCTTTTGGATCAGGTGAATTTAGGCAAAGTTCTGAATTATATCTTCAAAATAAATACGAGAACTTAAATTTAATAAAACCAGTTGAATTTACAAATGCTGAGCAACTTGATTCTTTAAGCTACAGATCAATAACAGCTGGATTTTTGCTTCTTACCGTTGGTCTTATTAGTGGTGCTGTTTGGGCTAATGAGGCTTGGGGAAGTTGGTGGAGTTGGGATCCTAAAGAAACATGGGCTTTAATATGTTGGTTGATTTATGCTGCTTATTTGCATACTAGGCTGACAAGGGGATGGCAAGGTAAAAAGCCTGCATTGCTTGCAATGGCAGGCTTTTTTGTTATTATTGTTTGTTATATTGGGGTTAATCTTTTAGGGGTTGGTTTGCATAGTTATGGTTGGTTCTTTGAAGCCTAGTAATTAATATTCCAATAAATTATTTTTCTATAATTTTTCCGTTTTGTGCATCAATGGCAACTTTCCTTAGAGCATCACATCCTTCTTTAAGTGTTGGATAAGCAAACATACCACTCCCTGCTATGAAGCAGTTTGCTCCAGCTGCGCAGCATTGAGATAATGACCAATCTGCTTTTATTCCCCCATCAACTTCTATATCTATGTTGTATCCATTTTCTAAAATTATTTTTCTTAATTGAGTAATTTTGTTGAGCATTGTTGGTATGTATGCTTGCCCACCAAATCCAGGGTTAACAGTCATTACTAGTACGTGATCAACCATATCTAGTACATCTTTCACCATTTCCATTGGAGTATGAGGGTTTAGTGCTACAGATGGAGAACCTCCTAGCTGACGAATCTTTCCAAGAATGCGATGAAGGTGGATATTCGCTTCAGCGTGAGCAATTACGACCCCTGGCTCTCCATTTGGACCCTTACTTGCTTCTACATATCCCTCAAGCATGGTTTCACAGTTATATTGGCTAACCATTAGCTGAGTCTCAAATGGAACATTGCAGTATTTTCGGCATGCGGAGATCATTTCTGGTCCGAAGGTGAGATTTGGAACAAAGTTTCCATCCATTACATCAAATTGAATTCTGTCCACACCAGCTAACTCCAGGTCTTTTACGCACTTGCCCATATTTGCCCAGTCTGCAGGTAAAACCGAAGGGATTATTTGAACTGGGCGGTGTTCAGAAAAAATTGCGGATGAAATGGATTGGATCATTGTTTTTTGTCTTATGGCAAAGATTCTATTAATTCATGGTCATAAGTTCTAGTGTGTCCTTGCACTGATACAGTAAATATCGCTTATCAACAGATAATAAGTTTTTTGTGAGTACTTTTTTCTGGGCATTTTTCACTGCCCTTAATTACTTACAATATTGTCTGCCATATGGCGTAAATTTCTTTACCTAGCTGCAAAAAGTGGATCGTACTCTTGTCCAAGAAATTCTTGAAGTAGTTGAGCAAGCTGCAATTGCATCTGCTCAACTGACTGGTTTGGGTCAAAAAGATGAGGCTGATGCGGCTGCCGTAGAGGCAATGCGAAAAAGAATGGGAACTATTGAGATGCAAGGAAGGATCGTTATTGGAGAAGGAGAAAGAGATGAAGCTCCAATGCTTTATATCGGAGAGGAAGTTGGATCAGGTACAGGACCTGGAGTTGATTTTGCAGTAGATCCTTGTGAAGGAACAAATTTATGTGCTAACAGCCAACGAGGATCGATGGCTGTTTTGGCAGCTTCAGATAGGGGTGGCTTATTTAATGCTCCAGATTTTTATATGAATAAATTAGCTGCACCTCCCGCAGCTAAGGGCAAAGTTGATATAAGAAAAACTCCTACAGAAAATATAAAAATCTTGAGTGATTGCCTTGGTATTGCAATCAGTGATTTAACTATTGTTGTTATGGATAGAGCTAGGCATAAAAATTTAGTGTCTGAAATTAGATCTACTGGTGCCAGGATTCAGCCCATTTCAGATGGAGATGTTCAAGCTGCAATTGCGTGCGGCTTTGAAGGTACTGGAACACATTGTTTGATGGGTATTGGCGCTGCTCCCGAGGGTGTTATTTCAGCTGCTGCAATGAGGGCACTTGGAGGCCATTTTCAAGGACAACTTGTTTATGACCCTGCAATAGCCCAAACATCAGAATGGGCAGACTATACAAAAGAGGGAAATATTAAAAGATTGAATGAAATGGGCATAACTGATATTGACAAGATCTACGAAGCTAATGAACTAGCCTCAGGAGAAAATGTAGTTTTTGCTGGGAGTGGAATCACTGATGGATTGCTTTTTGATGGTGTTAAATTTGAAAAAGATTGCACCAGAACTAGTAGTCTTGTGATTAGTACGCTAGATCAAACAGCAAGATTTACTAATACAGTTCACATCAAAGATGATGCTCAAAGCATCTCTTTGAAGTGAGATTTAAGTAAATGAGGTAAGGGGCTATTTATGCATATTGCTGTCGTCGGTCTTAGCCATCGCACGGCCCCTGTCGAAGTGCGTGAAAAGCTAAGTATCCCAGAGGAACATGTTGAAAAATCTTTTACTAGTTTAAAAAAAATTGATCAAATTTTAGAAGTATCCATATTGAGTACTTGTAATAGACTTGAAATTTATAGCTTAGTTAAAGACCCGCAATTAGGAATAGAAGCAATTAAATCTTTTCTTCTAGAATATTCTGATCTTGAAAGAGATATCTTATTTCCCCATTTATTTGATTTTGTTCAAGAGAAAGCTGTTTCTCATGTGATGAGGGTTTCTGGTGGTTTGGATAGTTTGGTTTTAGGAGAAGGACAGATTCTTTCTCAGGTAAAAAAAATGGTACGGCTTGGCCAAGACCATCAAAGTTTAGGGCCCATATTAAATAGACTTTTAACTCAGGCAGTTAGTACTGGTAAACGAGTAAGAAGTGAGACAAATCTCGGAAGTGGCGCAGTTTCAATAAGTTCTGCTGCAGTTGAACTTGCTCAGCTAAAACTTGGACAAGCGCATGGAAAAGATCAATTAATGACTTTAGAAACTGAAAAGGTGGCAGTTGTTGGAGCAGGACGAATGAGCCGTTTGTTGCTTCAGCATCTTCAATCAAAGGGATGTTGCTCATTGACTCTTTTAAATAGAACAAAAAAAAGAGCTGAGGACCTTTCTTCTGCTTTTCCAGATATTCAGATTGATTGTCGATTAATTGATGAGCTTGATAGCTGTCTTTCAATGAGTACTCTTGTCTTTACAAGTACAGCAGCTAATGAGCCAATTATTGATGCTCAAAAATTGATGAAAATCAATAGGAAACCATTGCTAAGACTTATTGATATTGGAGTCCCACGAAATATTTCTTCTGATGCAAAATCTATTTCTGGAATTGAATCTCATGATGTTGATGATCTTCAAGAAGTGGTTTCAAGAAACCAAGAAGCACGTCAAAAACTTGCATTAGAAGCTGAAGGTTTGATTGAAGAAGAGTGTCGTGTCTTCTTGGAATGGTGGGATAGTTTAGCGGCCGTTCCTACTATTAATTGCCTTCGGTCTGGTTTGGAGTCAATTAGGAAAGAGGAGCTTCAGAAGGCTTTAAGCAGAATGGGACCTGATTTCTCGGCAAGAGAACGAAAGGTGGTTGAGGCACTAAGCAAAGGCATCATTAATAAAATACTTCATACTCCAGTAACAAAATTAAGAGCACCTCAATCAAGGAATGAACGTAGAGATTCACTTGATGTGATTGAAAAACTCTTTGATCTTGATGTGTCGAGTTCGTTGAACAAGCCCAAAAACAGTTGATATTATTATTTACTTCAGAAATTCTTACTACATATCACTTTCTTCTGGATTAATGTGCACTCTATCCAGTAAGTTTGCACCAAATAGTTGATTGATAGTGCCTTCATGAAGAGAGTACTTGCCATTATTCTTGGCGGTGGAAAAGGATCACGCTTGTATCCATTAACAAAAATGAGGGCAAAACCTGCTGTTCCTTTGGCAGGTAAATATCGATTGATAGATATTCCTATAAGTAATTGCATAAATTCAGACATCAGTAAAATGTATGTCCTTACTCAATTCAATAGTGCGTCTCTTAACAGGCATATTGCGCAAACTTATAATCTCAGCGGCCCTTTTGGACAAGGTTTTGTTGAGGTTTTAGCTGCTCAGCAAACACCTGAAACACCATCTTGGTTTGAGGGAACTGCCGATGCAGTTAGAAAATATCAATGGCTTTTTCAGGAGTGGGATGTTGATGAATATTTGATTCTCTCAGGAGACCAGCTTTATAGAATGGATTACAGCTTATTTGTTGAACAGCATAGGAAAACTGGAGCAGACTTAACAGTTGCAGCTTTGCCTGTTGATTCAGCTCAAGCTGAAGCTTTTGGTTTGATGCGCACAGATGAATCTGGGAACATTAAAGAATTTCGTGAAAAACCAACTGGTGATTCTTTGAAAGCAATGGCTGTGGATACTTCAAGGTTTGGATTGGAAGCAAGTGAGGCTAATGAAAAACCATATTTAGCTTCTATGGGTATATATGTTTTTAGTCGTTCAACACTTTTTGACTTATTAAATAAATTCCCCTCCTATACAGATTTTGGAAAAGAAATCATTCCTGAAGCTTTAGGCAGAGGAGACAAGCTAAAAAGTTATGTTTTCAATGATTACTGGGAGGATATAGGAACAATTGGTGCATTTTTTGAATCAAATTTAGCTTTGACTCAGCAACCAACACCTCCATTCAGTTTCTATGATGAAAAGTTTCCAATTTATACAAGGCCTAGATATCTGCCCCCTTCAAAAATTGTAGATACACAAATAACTGATTCAATAGTTTCCGAGGGATCAATACTTAAATCTTGTAGCATTCATCATTGTGTATTAGGGGTTAGGAGTCGGATTGAAAGTGACGTTGTTCTAAACGAAACCCTAGTTATGGGATCTGATTTTTACGAATCTTATGAAGAGAGAATAGCTCTAAGAAATGGAGGGGGTATCCCATTAGGTGTTGGACAAGGAACAACAGTTAAAAGGGCGATTCTCGATAAAAATGCTCGAATAGGTGACAATGTGACGATAGTCAATAAAGACAATGTCGAGGAGGCTGATCGAGCAGATCAAGGTTTTTATATTCGTAATGGAATAGTTGTCATCGTCAAAAATGCCACAATTCCTGATGGAACTATTATTTGATTTTTATTTAATGTTTTAGAAATTTAATAAGCCTAGTTTTTATAAGATTTTATTATCAAATATTTATTGAAAGAATCCTTCATTCCTGACATTGAGATATTTAATGCAGCGAAATGATTCCACAGTCGTCACACTAGCTCAAGTAGAAACTTATTAACTTAATGACCAAGGCACATTTTGGATTAGTCGGTCTTGGAGTAATGGGAGAGAACCTTGTTCTTAATGCAGAGCGCAATGGCTTTTCTAGTGTGGTCTATAACCGTACTTATCAAAAAACCGAAGATTTTCTTTTAGGCAGAGGATTAAATAAATCAATTCAAGGAGCAAAGGATCTTCAAGAATTCGTATCAAAGCTGGAGCGTCCAAGAAGAGTATTAATGATGGTTAAAGCTGGAGCCGCTACTGATGCAGTTATTAATCAAATTTCACCTTTCCTGGAGGAAGGTGACTTGCTCATCGATGGTGGAAATGCCCAATTTTTGGATACAGAAAGAAGAGTCAAAGAACTTGAGAGTAAGAGTTTTGGATACATTGGAATGGGTGTATCAGGTGGAGCCAAGGGTGCATTGGAGGGGCCTAGTATGATGCCTGGTGGTACAAAGACTTCTTACGATGCAATAGAGAGTTTGTTGAACAAAATGGCAGCCCAGGTCGAAGATGGACCTTGTGTCACTTATATCGGCCCAGGGGGGTCCGGGCATTTTGTTAAAACCGTTCACAATGGAATTGAATATGGTATAGAGCAAATCTTGGCTGAGGCTTATGACTTGATGAAGAGAGTTTGTGGAATGAGTGGTGATGAGATGGCATCTGTTATGGGCTATTGGAATAAAACCGAAGAACTTTCCTCCTATCTCGTTGAAATTACAGAGGCATGTTTACGTGTTAAGGATCCTGAAGACAGTTCCGATCTTGTTGAAAAGATAATGGATAAAGCGGGTCAAAAAGGAACAGGCTTATGGACAGTTGTAAGTGCGCTTGAACTTGGGGCTTCTGTTCCAACTATCTATGCGTCTTTGAATGGAAGGGTTATGAGTTCGATGAAAGATCAACGAAATTTTGCAGAAACAATTTTGAAAGGAAATAAGCCTTCCTTTGTTGATTTCGGAAAGCCTACAGATGGCATGCCTTTGCTTATGGATGCCGTTGTATTGGCTACAATAGCTAGCTATGCGCAGGGCATGGATATTTTAAGGCTTGCTTCTGATGAATATGATTACGATCTTGATATGCCGTCCATTGCTCAAATTTGGAAGGGTGGTTGCATAATAAGGTCTACTCTTCTGAGTCGTATACAAGATGCATTTAAGAAAGAACCGAAGTTGACTAATCTTATTCTAGATAATTGGTTTACCGATCAGGTGAATAATCGTCTTTCTGCCCTTACCCAAGTCGTTTCTTCTGCTGCTAATGCCGGAATTCCTGTTCCATGTCTAAGTAGCACTCTTGATTACTTAAATAGTCTTAGGTCATCAAGACTTCCTCAAAATTTAGTACAGGCTATGAGAGACTGTTTTGGCTCTCATACATATGAGAGAGTAGACAAAGATGGTTCATTCCACACTGACTGGATCGATTGATATAAATGACAAAATATGAAATCCAAATTTCAGAAGATAAGAACTCTCTAGCGCTTGCTGCCTCTGATTTAATTGCTCAGATTATTGAGTCAACATTGAAAAATAAAGCTAGAGCTAAAATTGCTCTTTGTGGTGGATCTACTCCTAAGGCTGCTTATTCTTTATTAGGCAAAAAAAATCTTGAATGGACAAACGTCGATTTGTTCCTTGGAGATGAAAGATGGGTTGACAATGAATCGCAAGACAGTAATTGCTTTTTATTGAATAATTCATTGCTTAAAGAAGGTAACCCTTCTCTAGAGGCATCCTTTTTTAGTGTTTCAACTGTTGAATTAGCATCGCCAGAGGATAGTGCTAAAGATTATGACAAAATTTTGAAAAATAATTTGGATGGGGATCCACCAAAATTTGATTTGATTTTATTGGGATTGGGAGATGATGGGCACACAGCCTCCCTCTTCCCTGGTTCGGATGCATTATTTGAAAGAGATAGCCTAATAACTGTTGGCGAAGGTAAAGGTCATAAAAGAATTACCTTTACCAGTAAATTGCTCAGTTCAGCAGATAATGTGCTTTTTCTAATCAGTGGATCTGCTAAGCAAACGGCTCTTAAACGTCTACTTGATCAATCAGAATCATGGGAGCGAACACCCGCAAAATTAGTTTCACCAAATTCTGAAATTATTATCTTGACTGATAAAGATGCTTACCCATCTTCCTAGTTAGATTATTGTATGAGTAGAGCAGTACTTCTTACTTGATTCCTGATTCAGCACCGACAGAAATTTCAATAACTCCTCTCATACAAGGGTCAGAATTTTCAGATTGGAAATCTCTGAATGACACAATTATGGGCGGATCAAGTCTTGCAACTTGTCGTTCCTCAGAGAAAGGCTTATTTCTTGAGGGTAACTTAGTAGAAGAAGGGGGTGGATTTGTTAGTTGCCGATCTCCCATCTTTGAAAAGCCTTTTGATCTTTCAAAATATTCCGGATTAATTCTTGACGTAGAAGGTGAAGGGAGAACATTGAAATTTGCGATTGCTTGTGAAAAGAAACCTTTATCACTATCAAATCTTTTAAATGGTGATATTCGCTGGGTTGCATCAATACCTACAAAGAAAAAAGGAGTTACTAGAATTAAAATACCTTTCAAAGATTTGGAACCGGCTCGTAGAGCAAAGCCTGTTCGGCTACCTCTTGGTTTTGATCCCACATGTATCAATAGATTTCAATTATTACATTCAAAATTTGGTCAGCCAGGCAAAATGAACTCAGGATTTTTTGCTGGTCCTATCAAAGTCTTAATTAAGTCAATTAGTGCATACTCCTGATTCGAAAGATAGCTTGATAGCTGAAGTCGCCAAAGCTGCAGATCTTTGTATGAAGCCATATGTTCATTCTGTTTTTTTAGAAAATCAATTAGATGATGATAATGAGCTTGATGACTTGATTTTTAAAATTCAATGTAGAAATATAGACGGCGAAAGAGAAGAATCTATGGATATTGAACTTGAAGTGTATAAAAGTGGGAATGAGGTGAATATGACTATATCTTGGAAATCTTTAATTGATAGGCCAATATTATGGCAAGGGAAGCATGCTGTTTGGATGGATAGCTCTTCTGGTGTTCAATGCGAAACGCCTTCATATGGAAAACTTTTTGAGTCTCTTGCAAGAAGGCTTAGGACGGTTTTTAAGGCTTCATTAAACTGAACTATATTTGATCAGTTGTAGCTCCTTGGCTTGATGAACTTACTAATCTGGAATACTTTCCAAGAATACCAGTCTTATATCTAGGCTTTGGTCTCTTCCAATTCTCTCTCCTTCTAGCTAGTTCTAGGTCTTCAACATTTAACTGAATTAACAATTTATTAGCGTCAACAGTAATACTGTCTCCTTCCTCTACTAATCCAATTGTTCCTCCAACTGCTGCTTCTGGAGCAACGTGGCCGACAACTAATCCATATGATCCGCCACTAAATCGGCCGTCAGTAATTAGTGCAACTTTCTCTCCCAACCCTTGACCTACAATTGCTGAAGTTGGAGACAGCATTTCTCTCATCCCTGGTCCTCCTACAGGCCCTTCATATCTTACGACTACTACATCTCCAGC
Organism: Prochlorococcus sp. AG-402-K14; assembly: GCA_003216815.1. Classification (GTDB taxonomy): domain Bacteria; phylum Cyanobacteriota; class Cyanobacteriia; order PCC-6307; family Cyanobiaceae; genus Prochlorococcus_B. Next base: position 32,035 of record QCIG01000013.1, read on the forward strand.
TTTGACTTTATTGTCTAGAATTGCAGCTAAGCATTCTTCCTCACTCTCGAAAACCCTCGCAGGCCCTGTTAAGACAGGAGTTTTGACACCACTTATTTTTGCGACACTTCCTTCACTAGCTAAATTTCCTTTGAGAATGGCTAGATGTCCTTTCTTATAAATAGGGTTTGATATTGCTCTGATAACATCTTGATTTTCTTTGGGCTTTGAGGGGATATTTCTAAGAACTTCATTAATTGTTTTACCTTCAATAGTTTTGCATTCTCCATGAAGCATTCCTGCATCGAGGAGTAATTTCATTACTTGAGGAATCCCCCCAGCTTGATGTAGGTCTACAGTTACGTATTTACCGCTTGGCTTGAGGTCGCAAATTACAGGAACAGTTTGTCTTATACGCTCGAAGTCATCAATTGTTAAATCAATTCCTGCAGTCCTCGCTATTGCGAGTAGGTGAAGGACAGAATTTGTTGAGCCACCAACAGCCATTATGACACTGATTGCATTCTCAAAGGCTTTTTTTGTGAGTAAATCTAATGGTCTGATGTTGTTCTTAACTGCATTGACAAGCACCTGAGCACTTTTAGCCGCGCTCTCTGCTTTTTCATCATCTACAGCTGCCATTGTTGAACTAAATGGCAAACTAAAACCCATTGTTTCAATTGCCGCAGACATTGTGTTTGCAGTGAACATGCCACCACAACTACCTGGCCCAGGGATAGCATTTTTTTCTACTGCTATTAAACGTTCTTCGTCGATTTTTCCACTTGCTAATTGACCTACAGCTTCAAAAGAACTAACTACAGTTAAGTCGCAGCCGTCTAATTTCCCAGGCTTAATTGTTCCTCCATAAACAAAAATTGAAGGTATATTCATTCTTGCCATGGATAACATTGCGCCGGGCATGTTTTTGTCGCATCCTCCTATTGCTAAAACACCATCCATGCTTTGAGCATTGCAAGCCGTTTCAATTGCGTCTGCAATAACTTCTCTTGAAACTAATGAATATTTCATCCCTTCTGTTCCCATAGATATGCCGTCACTAACAGTTATGGTCCCGAATGTTTGAGGCATTGCACCAGCCTCTTTTAAAGCGGCCTCGGCTCTATTAGCCAGATCCATTAATCCCATATTGCAAGGGGTTATTGTGCTGTGACCATTAGCTATTCCAATGATTGGCTTATTAAAGTCATTATCATCAAAGCCTACAGCTCTCAGCATTGCTCTGTTCGGTGAGCGTTGAATACCTTGTGTTATCGCATTTGATCTAAGCATTAGATTTCTATTTAATTTTTTGGAAATTAGAATTAATTTGAAGATCCCAGGTCTTCTAATTGTTTACGCACGTCTGCTATAGCCGAATTAAGCTGTTCAACACGTTGTTCAAGGTGCTCGTTGCTTTGATTCCCTAGAGTATTTGATTCTAATTCAGTTGCCTCAGAGCCATCTTGAATCCTTGGTGCATAAAGCATTGCTTTTTGCTTTCTAGTCTCTTGCCTTTTCTCGGCTTCAGAAAGTAACCACCAAGCTAGACCTGCAGCTCCAAGTACGGCACCACTAATTAATGATGCCAAACTTCCTGAATTTGAATCTCGGTATTGGCTCATAACTTTGAATAACTTCTTTAAATGCTAGTCCGATGAGGTGACTCTGGTTTTGATACGTAATGATGGATCACCAATACCTGGTGATAGTTCACTTTCTGATATTAATTCAGGATCTATACAAGCACAATAAATATTCAAATCTTGAATATTTTCGCCGATTTCTTTAAGTCCTTGATTAGCGGCTAATGTTGTAATCACTCTTATCCTTCTTGCATCAATTTTTTTATCTTTAAGATGATTTAAATCTTTTAAAAGATGTTTACCGGTTGTTATTTGATCTATGTAAAAAATAATTCCTGCATTTTCCTCTATTTCTTTAGGTAGTCCGCCAATACACAAATTTGAATTAGGAATTAAATTTCTAGCACCTCTAAAGAGCTCAAGACCTGCAGGCAAATAAGGAATTGCCAAAATAGGAATATTTGGATCAATAATTGAGCATTCAGTTGTTCCTGTTGAAGTAGTGATCTGTTCTTTTTTACTAGGGATCCAATCTCTCAGTGCTTCATAAGTGAGCCAGGTGCCAAGTTGTTCTAGGCCTGTTGCATAAAGGATTTCTGGGGTAGTAGGGTTCCTTAAAATAGTTAACCAATGTGATATGAGTGGGTGCGGAGGAACTATTACTCTTAAGCTCATTGACATGATTCATTCTTGGCCTTATTTGCCATAACGTGAATAATTAAATTACCTGTTAAAAGTCCTTTTAAGCTCCAATGAACAAAAAAACTTCTTTCATCTCTGATTTTAAAGCGATTTTTATTGCTGTATTACTTATCTTTGTTTTTATATTCCCTTCTCAAAGCGTGTTCGCTAGAACGCCTGCTGAGATTCGCAATCAAGAAGAACTCAATATTTCCCAAGATATGTCTAGCCAGGATTTAAGTGGAAATGATTTCGTAAAACTAGATCTGAAGGGAATAAATTTCAGTGAATCAAACCTTACAGGAGCAGTTTTTAATAATAGTAAATTGAATGGAGCAGATTTGCATGGTGCGCAACTAAATGACTCATTGGCCTATGCAACTGATTTTGAAGGAGCTGATTTAAGGGATGTCGACTTCAATGGTGCATTATTGATGGAAAGTACCTTCACAGATGCTCTTATTGAAGGAGCTGACTTTACAGATGCGGTGATAAGTCGAATACAACAAAAAGAACTATGTTCTATGGCTTCCGGAACAAATTCTAAGACCGAGGAAGATACAAGCTATAGTCTTGGTTGTTGACTTGTTGAACAAAAATTAAGATGAGTAATAGTCGTTTGCCAGTTACGGTAGTTACAGGATTCTTAGGCTCTGGCAAAACAACACTCTTGAGACATCTTTTAAGTGAAGGTCATCAACGTCTAGCTGTAGTTGTTAATGAATTTGGAAAAGTAGGCTTAGATGGAGGCCTTCTTAAAAACTGTGGTTTCTGTCCTGATGATGAAGTAGATGAAAGAATAGTTGAATTAAATAATGGCTGTTTATGTTGCACTGTTCAAGAGGACTTCCTACCTGCAATGGAATCTTTACTCCTTAGATCAAATCAGCTTGATGGAATTATTATTGAAACCAGTGGTCTTGCTTTGCCAAGGCCTTTACTGCAAGCTCTTAATTGGCCTGCAATAAGAAGTAAGGTTTTTATTAATGGTGTCGTAACTTTAGTTGATGGATATGCTCTTTCAAACGGAAGTCCAGTGGGTGATTTGAAAAGTATTGATGAACAAATAATAAATGATAATAGTATTGATCATTTAACTCCAATAAAGGAGCTTTTTAGAGACCAATTAATCTCTGCTGATCTCGTTTTGATTAGTAGGTCTGATTTGCTCTCTGCAAAAGGGTTTTCATTGGTTAGGGATGAGGTGAAAAAGCAAGGGAATTCCATTACTAATATTTTGCCAATAGCTAATGGGAAAATTGAACCTTCAGTAATTCTCGGTCTTTGCAAAGAAAAAAACAATATTTCTCGATCAGATCAAAATGACCATGACCATGACCATGACCATGACCATGACCATGACCATGACCATGACCATGTTGATGTAATAAGTGAACATTTAAGATTTGAATTCCCAATTGATCAAGATGTATTGAAAGAAATACTTTTAAAACTTGTTCCGGAATATCAAATTCTTCGAATAAAAGGTCGATGCTGGATAGAAGGTAAGGCTTTGCCTCTTCAGATCCAAATGGTTGGTTCTAGATTCAATTCATGGTTTGAGATCGCAAATGATGATTCTTGGAAACCTTCTCAGGCTGGGATTGATTTAGTCTCTTTGAGTCTGAAAGGCGGAGTTGAAAAAGCTTTTGAATCTTCCTTTTAATTAATCGGTTCAAATTATTATATTTATATTAAAAATAGGTTGTATTTTGGTTTTTATCCGCGATTCTTTGAGAGTTAGGAGATAATTCTCTTAAACCAGTTCTTTAATAGTTTCTAACCGGACTTTTTGTTGTGAGTCAAGCAGTTTCCACTACCAAAAAAAATAAAGATCAGAGTATTTCCAATACTTTGATTATGAAGACTTGCAATAAATGTGGCGGTAATGGTTATATGAAATCTAGCCCAAATTGTTATCACACTTGTCTGACATGCCTAGGTAAAGGATTAATAAGTGAACAAGGAGAAAGTATCAATTAGAAATTTATCAAATATTATCTACAATATTTTTGTAACCTTCTTTCTTGGTTTATCCATGAAAGTTAGTAAGAAATTCCATTGATTTTTTAAAGTGTCTTTATTTAAAGCAAGAGTTTTTGTTCATTTAAGACCTTCTGTTTTGGATCCGGCAGGAGAGGCTACCAGGTCAGCCACCAAGAGATTAGGAATAGATGGAGTTATTCAACTAAGAATTGGTAAATCTATAGAACTTGAGATCGAAGCAGCAAATAAGGAGGACGCTCGGTCGAAGATTGAGTTAATGAGTGATCGATTGCTTGCAAACCCTGTAATTGAGGACTGGACTTTGGAATTTAAGGACGAACAGAAAACACTTACAAACTAGAAAAATGAATATTGGAATAATTGTTTTTCCTGGATCGAACTGCGATAGGGACGTCAGGTGGGCTACTGAAGGATGCCTTGGAATTTCTACAAGCTTTCTATGGCATGAGACTACTGATTTAAATGGTTATGACGCAATTGTCATTCCAGGAGGGTTTAGTTATGGAGATTATTTACGTTGTGGAGCAATAGCAAGATTTGCACCTGTTTTAAATTCTTTAATCTCTTTTGTTGATAAAGGTGGAAAAGTTCTTGGAATTTGCAATGGGTTTCAAATACTTACTGAACTTGGTCTCTTGCAAGGAGCTTTGACAAGAAATAAGAATCTACATTTTATTTGTGATAGGGCAAATTTATCTATTGAAAGCACAAAATCATCTTGGATGAAAAATTATAAAAAACATGATTCTATTTCACTACCTATCGCTCATGGAGAAGGGAGATATCAATGTAGTCAAGATGTTTTGAAAAAATTGCAGGATGATGATTCGGTTGCTCTTAGATACGCAGATAATCCAAATGGATCCATTCATGATATTGCTGGAATTACAAATAAAAAGGGGAATGTTTTGGGGATGATGCCACATCCTGAAAGAGCTTGTGATGAAGCTTTAGGCAATATTGATGGCAAATTAATTCTCAGTACACTTCTTTCTTGAATGTATAAATTAAGGCATTAAAAAAGCTGCTATCAAAATGAGAGATAGCAGCTTTTTGTTAGCTTTTTTAGTTTAGTACTTGTATCCAGCTACAAATAATTGTTCATCAGAAGAAGGCTGAGAACCAGCGACATACAACCCTTTTGATGCCTCAGAGTTTGCTTGGGCTCTTGCTATAAGTGCTTTTTGTCCATCAGCAGTGTTTGATCCTTTCCATGCTTTTAGACATGAATGTTGTAAAGCACGACCATATGAGAATGAAACATTCCACTTGGCCTTTCTATCAATCTTATTCATCAAATTTAAATAAACTGATGCAGCCTCCTCACTCAAGCCACCTGAAAGGAAAGTAATACCAGGGACACTTGCTGGTACGCAACGTTCCATTGTACGTATTGTCATTTCAGCAACTTGCTGAGGATCAGCTTTTGTTGAGCTGTCAGCACCTTGTACTGTCATGGATGGCTTTAGCAGAGTTCCTTCTAGAAGTACTCCGTTTACCTGGCAAGCTAAATAAACTTCTTTTATTACTTCTTCCTGAACTGCTGCTGTTTTTTCAATTGAATGTGAACCATCCATTAGGATTTCTGGTTCAATAATTGGAACTAATCCAGATTCTTGTACTGATCTAGCATATCTTGCTAAACCCCAAGCATTTTCTCTAATAGAAAGTTTAGAAGGACAACCATCATCTGTTATTTGAAGCACGGCTCTCCACTTGGCAAATCTTGCACCTTGCTCGTAATAATCAGCAGCTCTCTCAACAAGACCGTCTAAACCTGAACAAAAAGTTTCTACATCATGTCCACCGGCTAATGGCCTTAGACCTTTATCAACCTTGATTCCTGGAATTATTCCTAGCTTCTCAAGCTTTTTAACCATTGGCTCACCATCTGGATGGTTTTGGAAAAGAGTTTCTTCGAAAAGAATCGCTCCACTTATGAAGTTTCCAAGACCTTCTGTGGTGAAAAGCATACCTCTGTAAGCTTTTCTGTTGTCCTCAGTGTTCTCAACACCAATTGATGCAAGTCTTTTACCAACTGTTTTCGTTGATTCATCAACAGCAAGAATCCCTTTGCCTGGCTGGGCTATGGCACTTGCTGTTTTCTTTAGTTCTTCTGCGTAGTACGAGAGTGCCATTTATGCAACAAAAATTTCCTTAAGATTATTCCATATCAAAGGCCCTTTTTGTTGCTTATTACACCTAAAATTTTTTTAGTGAGTTTCTTTAATTGATTTCAAGCTTCATTCCTGTCGAGTTTGACTCTTTGACCTTGTCACAAACTAATTGGCTGGCGAATCCCTCAGCTAAGCCTGGAATCACAGGTGTACCGTCTTTAATGCTTTGAGCCCACCAGCTTTGTATTCTTGCTACTGGGGCAATTCGTCCATCTGTCCAAATTTTTGAAAAAGATAGATCTGAATCTGGTTGAATATTTTTAAGAACTTCTTCTTTAGTTGAGTACCATAGCCCAAATCCGTGGACATAATCGTTCTGGTTGTCGCTGCTAAGAATAAGAGTTCCATTGCTCCCATAGATTTCTAGACTAAAGCCCCTGCTTTGTTTTGTTACTGCAGAGAGATTTACTTGGACTGGAATCAAATTGTCATTAATGCTTTTTATTTGCAGTTGAGAAATGCTTACATCTTCACTTGTCACTTCTTTAGTGGTTTTTGATTTTGTACAAACTCTTTGTTTGATTGAAGTTGAATTTATTGCACTTAAAGAATGAGTTGGACCAATTAGCCAATGAATCATGTCAAAAGCATGGGTACCTAACGCCCCCAATACCCCTCCACCAGAAGCCTCTTCTGAATACCAATCCCATGGCCTATCTAGATTAGCTCTGCTACTCATTAGCCAATCTAGTTTTACAAAATATGGTTCATCTAGTTTCTTGTCGTTAATTATTCGCTTTGCTTGCATGAACAGAGGAACCGCTCGATATTCGTAATCGACAGCTATTTTTAAATTTCTTTTGAGGGCATTTCTTTGAAGCTCTTTCACCTCTTCAGAGCTTAAGCAAGTTGGCTTTTCTAGTAAAAGATGTTTCCCTTCTTTAATTGCCTTTAGTGCAAGCTCGTATCTTGGAGCTGGTGGAGTAGCTATGATTATTCCATCTATTTTGGAATCATTGACTAAATCCTCCCAGTTCTCGTAGGCACGAAGATTGTGCTTATCGCAGGCTTCTTTAAGCCTCTCTGGCCGAGGATGCCACAACCCTACAAGTTCAATATTCTTATTGGACAATGATGCAGGAATATGAACACTTTCACCGAAACCTAATCCTGCAATTGCTATACGAAGAGGATTATCTGTCTTGATCATTCTTTTAAATAATTGATGAGTTTAAACATTTTTGCAGCTTTTTGAAATCACATCATCTAATAGTTTATCCCCATTAGGGTCTTCCCATTTTGCGGTTAAATTCTTTTTACCATTAACTGAAATATCTTTGAATTTATTAGTCAAACAATTGATTTTCATTATATAAATATTCTCCTCTATTTCTTTTGAAGTATTAGAGTCAATTTTTAAGTATTTTGTGGTTAGTTCTATTATTCTTTTTCCTTTGATATCAATACTGTCTCTATCTAAATATTGAATTCCTGCAGGCGTTTTGCTTACTTCAACCCAATTAATATTGGCTGCATATACTATGTTTGTCCTATTGAATAAAATTATTAATATTAGGACTAAGATATTCAAAAGATAATCAAGTTTATTCCTTATCTTTTGATTTATTTTATGCATTAGTTTGTAACTTTACTTCTTGTGTCTTATGTAATCGAAGTATCTTTGCCAATGTTTCTTTAAGCTCTGTTCTAGGGACAATGGTATCTACGAAACCATGATCTTGAAGATATTCTGCTGTTTGGAAGTTATCAGGTAGTTTCTCTCTCAGTGTTTGTTCAATTACTCTTCTCCCTGCAAATCCAATAAGAGCTTTGGGCTCCGCCAGTATTAAATCTCCAAGCATGGCAAAACTAGCAGTAACTCCTCCCGTAGTGGGATGGGTAAGTAATGGCATATAGAGCAATTCAGCATCTCTATGTCTTTCAAGCGCTCCTGAAATCTTAGCCATTTGCATCAAGCTCAACATCCCTTCTTGCATTCGAGCACCACCCGATGCGCAAACAATTAGCAATGGCAACTTTTCTTTGGTTGAGTGTTCAATTAGTCGTGTAATTTTTTCTCCTACAACAGATCCCATTGAGCCTCCCATAAATCTGAAATCCATCACGGCTAATGCCATAGGAATAGAATTTACTTCGCATGTTCCTGTTATTACTCCATCTTTGAGTCCAGTACTTGCTTGGCTTTCTCTTAGCCTGTCTGCGTAAGCACGCCTATCTTTAAAACCCAGAGGGTCAATGGGCGTTAAATGATTGTTAATGGATTTAAATGTATTTGGATCAGTAATTAGTCTTATTCTCTCTTTACTGTCTATTCGATTGTGATGTCCACAATTACTACAAACACTGCAATTATCTATTAAATCTTTTCTATAAACTACTTGTCCACATTCTGGACATTTTTCCCAAAGCCCATCACTTTCTTCAGATTCCTGAGTGACTTTGCCAACAAATTGGCCTTTCCTTCTATCAGCAAACCAGTCGAATAATGACACAGCTATCTTGTGATTGAATTTAATTTAATACCTTATGTCCCTTATAGGGAATTGGATTGTTTAAATCTTATCTATAATCCACGAACAAAATATCCCTATTGATAGAAATGGTGCAAATGGATACTGTTTAAATGGTATTAATTTCTTAGTAACTTTTCCATGTAAACTATATATAGCTGATAGTACAAATGAAATGCATAATGATAATACACTCATTTCAATACCAAGCCATATTGTGCTAATCGAAGATAGCTTTATATCACCCATACCTAATGAATTTATTCCTAAAATTTTATAACTTACATAACCTATTGAGTACATTATAATAAAAATAATTACCATTGAGAAAAAATTATTTATAATTAAGTCCATGCTATTTATTTTTTCGGTTGATAATCCTAAATATATCAAGTAAAAAAAACCCGATAAAGCAAATATTTTTAATTTATTTTCGCTTATTAGCATTGTTTTTAAATCTTCTTTTGATATAGATAATAAAATAAATGAAAGTATTAAAGTAAAGAATATAGAAGATGCCATTAGTTATAAAATTGTCTATTTATATTATTAATTAATGATCTTAAATTTATTAATATTAACCGGCTGCCTTTTTCTCTTCAATCATTTTATGAATGATGGGTGTAAGGATAAGTTCCATAGCAAAGCCCATCTTTCCGCCATTTACAACAATACTTGTGGGACTTGACATGAATGAGTCATGTATCATTCCTAATAAATATTGGAAATCTATCCCCCATTTTTCTCTTGAACCTTTTCTAAAATGAATTATCACAAAACTTTCGTCTGGGGTAGGAATATTTCTACAAATAAATGGGTTTGAAGTATCTATTGTTGGGACTCTCTGGAAATTAATATCTGTTCGGCTAAATTGAGGACATATATGATTAATGTAATCAGGCATTCTTCTTAAGATTGTATCAACTATCGTTTCTGCTGAGTAGCCTCTTTCTGCGTTGTCTCTATGAATTTTTTGGATCCATTCGAGATTAGTAATTGGTACTACACCAACAAGTAAATCAGCGAATGAAGCGACATCATAATCTTTTCCAACTACTCCACCATGAAGTCCCTCATAAAACAAAAGGTCTGTTCCTGTTGGAATATCTTCCCAAGGAGTAAATTGACCTGGATCTAATTTTGTTCCAAGACGAGTATTGTGTTCCGATGCTTCTTCGTTGCTATGCAAATAATATCTTTTTTGCCCTCCACCTGTTTTCCCATATTGACTAAATAATTCTTCTAATTTATCAAATAAATTTGCCTCTGGTCCGAAATGAGAAAAGTTTTCTCCTCTTGAAAGCGCTTCAGACATTGCCTTCTTCATAGGCATCCTTTCAAAACGATGATAACTATCACCTTCAACAACAGCAGGAACAATATTTTCACGAGCAAATATGTGCTCGAATGCTCTTTTAACTGTGCTTGTTCCTGCTCCGGATGAACCAGTTACGGCTACTACTGGATGAAGCTTTGACATCGACGCTTATGTATTGACTTTTTATTTTTACAGGTCGACTGACCATCAAAGGGAAACTATTCAAAGAGTTTTTTAATTTGTGAACTAATTATTTTAATTTTTCTGCCAAAAGTTCTCCAATTTGAGCGCATCCAACTTGTTTACCTGTCCCACTACTCATCAAGTCAGATGTTCTGTAACCTGCATCTAAAATTTGACTAATTGCATTTTCTAAATAATTTCCAGCTTCATTTTCATTAAGGGCAATTTTTAACATCATTGCAGCTGATAAAAGCATCGCTATTGGATTAGCTAAATCTTTTCCAGCTATATCAGGAGCAGATCCATGAACAGGTTCAAAAACACCAGGCCCATCTTTTGTTAATGATGCAGAAGGTAACATTCCAATTGAGCCTGTAAGCATTGCTGCAATGTCGCTAAGAATATCTCCAAATAAATTGCTTGTAAGAATGACATCAAATTGACTTGGATCTCTAACAAGTTGCATTGCAGCATTATCTACATATTGATGAGTTAACGCTATTTCTTTGAAATTATTAGATACGAATATTGTTTCCTCTCTCCATAATTGACTTACATCTAGAACATTTGCTTTATCAACAGAGCAAACTTTTTTATTTCTTTGTTTTGCCAATTTAAAGGCAATCTCTGCTATTCGTTTAATTTCTTCAGAAGTGTATGTCATTGTATTAAAGGCTCTTTCTCCTTGTTTGGTTTTTATCCTTCCTTTTGGTTCTCCAAAGTAAATACCGCTAGTAAGTTCTCTAACTACAACTAAATCAACTTTATTGATAAATTCTTCTTTCAGGCTGCTTGCCTTAGTTAAGGATGGAAATATTTTTACAGGACGTATATTAGCAAAAAGATCTAAAGAAGATCTTAGATTTAGTAAACCAGTCTCAGGTCTTTTTTCTCTAGGCAATTGGTCATACTTTGGATCCCCTATGGCGGCTAATAAAACAGCATCAGAATCCTTACATTCTTGAAGAGTCTTGTCAGGGAAAGGGACGCCATTTGATTCTATTGCTGATCCACCAAAAGGCATTTCAGTAAACTTTAGATCAAAATCAAATTTCTTTGAGATTAATTCAAGGACCTTATGAGTAACTTTTGTTATCTCTGGACCAATCCCATCACCTGGCAAAAGGGTTATTTTGTAAGACTTCATGTGTTCTTATTAATCAAGGGAAAACCTACCTGAAACTTCGGCGATCTAATTCACGAATAGCTTTAGCAATATCAGGAAGTTTTTTGAAATTAGCAGAGCATCTTAACCACAGTTTATTTGGTATTGCAGGGAAGCCACTAACAACCTTACCTGAATCGATATTTGATGTGATTCCTGATTTTGAACTGGCTATTACTCTATCTCCGACTATTACTTTATTACTTACACCTACTTGCCCAGCAAGAATAACTCCGTTTCCAATCTTAACTCCTCCAGCTATGCCTACTTGGGCCGCAATAGCACAACCTTTGCCAATAGTTACTCCATGACCAATTTGAACTAAGTTATCAATTTTTGTATCTTCGCCAATTATTGTTTCTCCTACTGCAGGCCTATCAACAGTAGACCCGCTACCAATTTCTACTTTGTCTTTTAAAATAACTATCCCCACTTGTGGCATTTTCTTCCATCCATTTGAAGTAGGTACGAATCCAAAGCCCTCACCACCTATTACGGCATTAGCGTTAATTACACATTCGTTTCCAAGTTTAGATCCAGAATGAATAACACTATTTGCATGAACAATATTTTTTGCACCAATAGTAACTTTTTTATAGATAGCAACTCCTGCATGAATAATTGTCCCAGCTCCAATTTCTGTATTATCTCCAATAAACACATTTGCTCCAATTGAAACACCAGGACCAATTTTTACATTTTCACCAATTACAGCACTTTCATGAATACCTTCTATTTCAATCTCTGATGGATAAAGAAATTCTAGTGTCTCAGCAAATGCAATCTTTGGATCTTTTAATAGGATCCAATCAACTTCTAATTTCTTTGATAGTTCGACAATATAATTATCATTAGCAGGCAATAAGAGAGCATATGCTTCTGAGGTTTTGATAAGATTCCTAAGACTTAACTGACTATTATTATCTAGGAAAGTTATATCATTTCTTTTTGCCTTTTCTAAAGAAGCTGCAGAAAGAATAATTGGATTATTTTTTATTTTAAAGTCAACTACACCTGATTGTCCTTTTTTTAGGTGTTCGACAATTTCATTGAATAGCATGATTTGGTTTTAATTAATTAAGTGATAATTACTATTGTTGAGTTAGCTATTCACTGGTGAGAACCAGAACATCTCTATGTATGACAAGTGGAGATCCATTTGTTGTAGATGTTGAAGTAATTCCTATCTTTATAGCATCACTGCTCATTGAGCAAATTCCTTTAGCAATTTCTTCTCCTACAGTATTAATAACTTTTACAGGTTGATTAGAAATGAAATTCCCACTAACTTTTTTCACGCCGACTAGTAGTAATGATGCGCCTTTGTTCTTAATAGCTTCACTTGCACCATCGTCTAAATGTATTTCACCTACTGGCTTGATTGCATGTGATAGCCAACTTTTTCTATTTCCTATGGGGTTAGGGTGAGGGTGAAAAATAGTTCCTATTTTTTTACCATCAAGCAATTCACCTAATGTTTCAGGAGCTCTCCCATCTGCTAATTGAACTTTAATTCCGCTTTCTGTCGCAATCTTTGCGGCAGTTAGTTTTGTCTTTATTCCTCCAGTTCCCCAAGTTGTTTGTTGATTAATTAATTCTAATTTATTTAATTCCTTTGAACTATTGATATCTTTGATTGGAGTGGCTTTGCTATCAGTTTTTGGATCCGAGGAATAGAGATGATCAATATCTGTTAATAAGATTAGTTGATCAGCAGATATTGCTGTTGCAACCAATGCAGATAAAGTATCATTATCTCCATATTTTAATTCTTCATCTGAAATTATATCGTTTTCATTTACTATTGGAATAACATCCCATTCAATTAATTTTTTTAATGTTTGCGAGGCGGATTTATAACTATTTCTTGATCCTAATTCTGACCTAGTTAATAATATTTGTGCAACCTTATATCCAAATTTGCTCATTGCCTTTTCATATAAGGCCATTAAGTGAAGTTGGCCTATCGCAGCAGATGCTTGTAGGGAAATTATTTCTTTAGGTCTTACTTTGAAATTCATTTTATGGCATCCAAGTCCTACTGCCCCGCTAGAAACTAAAATAACTTTATCTCCTTTCCTTTGAGCTCTAGATATATATGAACAATAATTATTAATGATATCAAAAGTTGTATATTTATCGCTTCCTCGTAAAAGGCTGGTACCAATTTTGATTACCCATGTTTTCATAAAAGGTCTCCAGTTATAATATTTGCTAAGTATCTTTCTATGGACTGAAAGTTATTTTTTTCAATTCTTTTTCCATAAGAATTTACTGAATCTACTAATATTGTATACATTCCTAATCTATTGCCCACAAGAACATCTGTAAAAACTCTATCTCCAATTATTGCGATGTTATTTGTGGGAAAAGCAATTCTATCTAGGATTTTCTTTAATTTCCTCTTACTTGGTTTTCCACCCGAATAGGTGTATTCTAAATTTAATTGATCAGCAATTCGCTTGATTCTTTTCTTAGAGGGATTATTGCTGAATAGGTATATATAAAAATGGTTTTTTGAGTTATAAATCCAATCTTCTATATTACATGATAGGACTGGATTATTTCCAGAAATTAAAGTTCCATCAACATCAAGTATGAGTGCTTTTATATCTTTCGATAATAAATCATTTATCGAGATTTTTGAAATTATATTGTTTACTTTCCAATGAGGTTTAAGTAATTCCTTGATAGTTATTCTGATAATTACCTCTCCTCAAGTTCAGCTTCGATTTTTGATTGTATCTTGTCAAATTCTTCGCCTTCCACAAGATTTACTTCACCATTCTCTAGTTTTCCCACTATAAAAAAAGGATCAAGCGGTATGTATAGACCATACTCATTATCATCAACTCTAAAATTGACAAGAAGCTCGTAAGTTTCTGACTCATCATCAATGTCTTCTTCTTCAATTTCTTCTGGTTCAGGTTCATCTAATTCACCTGAAACTGTAAGGGTTATAGCTGAGCGTATGAGCCTAAGGTCATGTTCTTGAAGGACAACATCAGCTACTTCAAGAATTGGCTCATTCTTTTCAATTGTTTCTATTAGCTTGGGATCTTGATCATCAATCAATTGAAACAAAGATACTGGAGTGTCTACAGGAGTTAAGAGAGCATATTCTTTGCCTTCTACAGGCACTATTTGTTCCAGAAAACATAGGAGATCGGAACCTTGAGAATCTCTCACTAAAAGTGTTGGTACTTCCTCGTTTTTATTTGTTGTTGACATAGTTGATTTTTAATTAGTAAGTATCTGGTTTTATTTTGTTTATGTTTTTACATCATATTCATAATTTAATTTGAGTCATCAAGATTAGGTCCCTCAATAAGCCATTGTTGTAAAAGTATAGCGGCAGCTGCACTATCAATTCTTCCAGTTTTGTCACTTTTTAATGAGAATCTTTCTTCAGCCTCGATGGTTGAACAATGTTCATTTATAAAAACCACAGGGAGGTTTAAATTTGTTGCTAATTTAGCCCCATATTTTTTACATCGATTTGATTGATTAGTTTCCTTGCCGTGCATATCAAGAGGATTCCCAATAACCAGACCTTTAACTTTTCGATTAGAGCATATCTTGTGGAACTTTTGAAGATCTTCTTCAAAAGTTTTTCTAAAAATTGCAGGGAGATGAGTTATTGATATTCCAAGAGGATCACAACCTGCGATACCTATCCTTTTATTTCCAATATCAAGACTTAAAACTGAACAAGGTCTTGGTTGATTCATTTATTTTTGGTCAATTTGAAATGTAGTGGGTAATTCAGGCTGTTGTTGTAAATTGCCTACAAGATTAGATAAAAGTTCTGTTTCTATTGACTTTAATTTATATCCATTCTGTCTTTTCCATATACTTCTTCCAAGAAGAACTCTCTCTTCCGTAATTTCCCAGTCATTTGCAGTCAAGATTTCATTAAATTTATTGTCTGCACTTGTTGTTTCTATATAAATTTTCTTTTGAGCTGTTTTTATATTATTGATTCTTTGTGGAATAGATAGATCAAGTCGTTCATCCCATGCTAACCCTCTTATTAGCTCTAATGAATACTCATGCTGGGGACAAATAGATGGTATGAAACCTGCCATAATATTATTTTCTCTAGACTTAATAACTCCAGTAAAGATATTTCTTTTTTCATATATATCGTGCCATTGCCTATCAAAAATTGACCTAAAGTGAATTGACTCTCTAGATTGTTCAAGTCTCCATATTTTTTGGCTATTTTCTTCATTTAGTTTTTCCCAAATAAAGTTATCTTTATATTCATTCTTTATGTACTTGGATTCATCTTTTCTTTTCCAATACTTCACTATTCTAATAGGTTGAAACCCAGATTGTCTTATTACAGGTAGATTTTGATTGTCATTTGTATTTATAGAAATTAAAAAACTCTGAGTATTGATATTACTTTCGTGGAGAACCTTCCTTAATAAATTCTGTAATAAGTTATAGCGACTATATGAAATTGATTCTCCTATAAAAGATGGCTCTGATATTGACCAGCAGGACCCTCTTCTATTAATTGGTGTTGCTAACAAATATGCAATTATATTATTTCTTTCTATGGCTACAAAACAAGTTGAGTTACGCGTAGGAATAATGTTAGTAAGACTTGATTCTAATGATGAAAACCATTTCTTACATAATAATATTTGAAATATTCCAAGGTATTTAGTATGTTTTTCTGCTCTAAGCATTGATAAATGCTTGAGCTTAAGTGGCTCAATTATCAGATCAGAAGGAAAAGCTTCATCTTTTTGCATTTAATTATTTTATTATATTTTTAACTATCATGTGACCAATATCTAGTTTCATCCTGTCTGATAAGTACTAATGGTGTTAGTTGGTTGGCATTACCTGCTGGATTTGATGTTAAGGCTCTTTTTATTATTTCAGTATGATTTATATTATTTGTTGATAGAATTTTAACTCTTCCTAGGTCATTTACATCTACAACAGCTACATTAACTTTTAGTAGTTCTGATGCTTTTATACAAAATGAATTAGTATCTTTAGGTCCTAAAACTATACTTTTATCATAAGGTGGTGTTGTACCAGTAATATCGTCAATTAATCTTGCTTGTTCTCCTGCTAAGCGATAAAACATACCTCTAATTCCGAAAAATTTAAATATTCCACCAATTATCCAGGAAATTATTACACGTGAGGGACCAGTGATATTTATCAGTGTTTGCATCCCGCATGCTGTGGCTAAACTACTTGTTGGGTGAAACCCTTTGCAAAGTAATCTAGCAATTGGACTTACATGGATAGTCCTAAAATCTATATATTTTCCTTGCATAATTGCTAGAGGTGATTCTCCAATTGTAAGAATGTCTGAAGGTAAGTAATCTTTAGGAATGTATGACTTTAATATAGATAAAGGATCATCTAAAGAACCTAATATATGTGTTTTAATCGGTTCTACTGAATTTTTATTAGAGGACTTTTCTTTAGGTGGATTTGAATAATTGGGTAAAACGAATCCATCATATCTTGTGAAGAAACCGAATGGTCCATAATTACCCCATTCAATATCTAACCATAAACATTTGAATTTATCTATTGATGGTTTCTTGACTTCGAATTCAATCTCAATATTGACAAATGTAGATTTTTTACTTTTTAAAATATATGCAGACCAGTAATCATTTTCTTCAATTTCTTCTTCTGGGTGATGCGGTTTTATTTTTGTATCAATGCTTATTAACTCATCTTTGGAAATACCAACTAGCTGAGGATTTACATTGAAAAATGGAATCATAACCTCCATCTTTTGATTTATGTTTGATATTTCCACCGAAGCAATATATTTTTGCTTTGCACCTGATAGCTGTTTTCTAAATTGTTTTGGTTTTAGTATTAATGGTGAATCTATACGGAAACTATGACTTAATTCAATCAAGAAATAAGTTAATATTGTAAGAATAAGAATGCTTAATAACATTTAGATTAAGGTTATTTAATAATTTAATTTAGTATTTTCAGTTTCTTTTTACATTGTTAACTACCTCTAGGTTTAAGATATCCATCTTTTGAAGGTTCACTATTATATTCATTAAAGCTTTTAACTGTTAGATCAAAATCAGGTTTTTCAAGACCTGTTCCTTTTGTTATCGCATTATTAATTTCATCAAAGGATATCTGTCCTTCTTTGTCTAAGAGAACATTTCCTTGCCCATCAAGAATTACTACCTGAGGTATTTTCCCATGCCAGTAGTAACCTGGGTCGGTTAATGTTTTCTTGTCATCATTATCTAATTCATCAATTGCAAGAGGAATTAAATCAATAGATGAACTCCATAATAATTTAATTCCTGAAACTACAGGGGCGAATTGTTTACTCGTAGAACTATCATCTAGATAGAAAACTAAAACACTTGTTCTTTTATTCTTTAATGATTCTGATAATGTACTGGCTGGAGGGACTAATGAACCATTTCCAGCATATATTGGGAATATATTTCCATCATAACTATTAGTATCTCTAGCAGAATATACTGGATTTACATAGAGAATTAAAAGTATTAGTAATGATGAGAATACTCTAAATAAAATCAAAGTAAAATACTAATTTTTATAATTCTAAAGTCTAAGAGCTAATCTAGCTATATTTATGAATAAATAAATTATCCCTTAGATAGGTTTTTCCCCATCCCCTGAGCTATGCCTCTTCCTACTAATCCTATAGATCTTCCAATTACTTTAGTAAGAATTAGGACTATTAAATCACCAAGGTATTGAATTATTGCCTGTATTTGTGGGGCTAAAGCATCTCTTAACTCAATGATAAACGCTATTTGTCTCTGCAACCAATCTAATTTCCTTAATTCGTCATCTCTGGGCTCCATAATGATAATCTTTTCTACTGTATTATTATTAACGGTATAATATAATCTCTTGCTTTCGTAAAGTCTTACTGGCTTCTTGAAAATATTTTGAATTTGATTTTTTGCGTTAATTTGATTCCTTTTGCGTTCTAGTTCTCTTGTTGAAATTAATTCTTTATTTAAAAAGTATTTGCGTAATTCTGGCCATTCAGAACATGAAGATATTATCTCTTCACTAACTAATTCAGATGTTCTAAATATCCAATTTAGTATAAGCATTTCTAATTGTATAAAAGCTCTAGGTTCTTCGCTTGAGATGTAATGACCGTCTATGAGGATAGGCTTATTGTTTAATATTGGATCGATTATTAAATCAATTGAGGGTAGTTCATCATCAAGTATATCCAGTTCTGAATTGTTTACTAGGAAATCTGAAATAGAAACTTCAACACCATTTTTTAGTAAACGATCATATGAACCTATGAGATTTCGTAATGTATTTGCACGTAATTCTGGTGTGATTGATTTTAAGTTATGCTCAAATGATCTTTCTTGATCATTTTTTGAATCAAGTTTATTTATCACAATCGAGAATTCATGGAGAAGAGTCTTTAAGAGATTAATTCTTTTTATATTATT